>MDLC01000005.1 GCA_001723645.1 Candidatus Endobugula sertula
GGCTTTCTCGCTCGACTTGCATGTGTTAGGCCTGCCGCCAGCGTTCAATCTGAGCCATGATCAAACTCTTCAGTTTACTATCATGTCGGTAGCCTCAAAAACTACCTAATTTTGGCTCAATACTTAAAACGTCACATCATTTAAATGAATTAATGAGTCACTTGTATTGATAATTTTTTACTTATCATCACAAGTGCCCACACGCATTGCTTACTTTGTTGTTAAAGTACCAGTTAACGCTCGGCTAACTGTTTACCCCATCAAGGCTTACCTCGACAGCGGGAGGCGAATTATACACCTCTAAATCCCTCTGTAAACCCTTCGTTTGGTTAAATCTTAAAACACTTTCGACAAGGGAGGCCAGACACGCTTTTCTCCCGCAAAAACACACTCTAACCTTGACCAAGCAATGCCTTAAGCATTAGTGGCCACTCGGGACACACACCTTGCTACTGCTTGGAGAAGCGCGAATTGTACGGATATTTTCAAGTAGCGCAACTCTTATTTAGGATATTGGTAAAAATAATTTAAAATGTCTATTAATCCATTGATTTAAAAAATTTTTTCAGCTGTTGTAGTTGTTCGGAGGGAATGAAGGTAAATTTGAGGCCATGACTAAAGCCAGAGTCACCAGACATAATCATATTATAGGTAATAACAACCTTAGCACGGATAGCGTATTGGACCCCTTCATGCCAAGGGTTTAACTCTATATTAACATGAGCGCCCAGAGGTATAGCCTCATCTAACTCAAAAGCAATACCGCCCTCTGAAACATCCTTCGTTCTGGCTGCCACAATACGACGATCAGGCAGCATGACTCGAGAAGCCCAGCCCACTCGATAACGCTTACTTTTCCTATCATTTTTTGTGTTTTCAGTACTGCCTTCAAAATTTTCTGTACTCATAGATACTAAAAATAAATTCGACTCATTATTACCTCTAGTGTAGCTTAAATTTCCTCCGGTATAGCATCACTCGCTGACGGTAAAAAAAATAGGTGGTAGTTCTTTTTACCTAATTTCACTACAAAAAATTTATCAAATCGGGCATTTTCTGGCGAAAAAACCTGCTTTGATTGCATATTGGAATCCCAACCTATGTCTTTGCCATTCACCAATACAGCGTTCCTAGACAACACATCCCTCACTTGTTTACCATTTTTCGCCAAGCCAGATGACACAAATAGGCTGCTTAAGGACTCTTTGGATAGATTGACATCTGCCAACGAGGTACTTGGCAAGCCATCTTGCTGCAATTGCTCCATATCTGAATAACTTAGATGGTTAATACCACCACTAAACAAAGCTTCAGTAATTCTCTGTGCTGCTTCAAGGCTTTCCTCTCCATGCACTAGCTTTGTCACTTCTTCTGCCAAAATACGCTGAGCCTGAGGTTTAGACTGAACCTCATGGTCTGCCTCTTCAATCGCTTCAATTTCAGCAATATCCAGAAAAGTGAAATACCTTAGAAATTTATAAACATCCGCATCAGCAGTATTAATCCAAAACTGATAAAAAGCATAAGGGGAGGTTTTTGCTGGGTCCAACCAAATAGTTCCTGATTCCGTCTTACCAAACTTAGTCCCATCCGCTTTAGTCACTAAAGGCAAAGTTAAACCAAAAACCTGGGCTACATGCAAGCGACGCGTAAGATCAGTACCTCCAACAATATTCCCCCACTGATCAGAACCACCAATCTGTAACGAACACCCATACCGCTTATACAATTCAGCAAAATCATAGGATTGAAGCAACGTATAAGTGAACTCTGTAAATGAAATTCCCTCACCTTCACGATCAAGACGTTGCTTAACCGACTCCTTCTGAATCATATTATTAACCGAAAAATGCTTTCCTATATTACGCAAAAAGTCCAGCAAATGGATATTTCCCACCCAGTCAAGATTGTTAACTACTTCGGCAGATGAATCTCCACAATCAAAACTAATAAATTTTGAAACCTGAGATTTAAGCTTATCAACCCAACCAGCCACCACATCGGGAGTATTGAGCTTGCGTTCCTGTGCTTTAAAACTAGGATCACCAATTAAACCTGTAGCGCCTCCAACTAAAGCAATAGGCTTATGCCCAGCATTTTGAAAACGTTTTAACGTCAAAAGAGGGACCAAACTGCCAATATGCAGGCTATCTGCTGTCGGGTCAAAACCACAATAAAGTGTTCGCGACTTTTCAGATAAATATGACGCCAGCCTATCTTCGCCAGTCATCTGTGCAATAAGGCCTCGAGCCTGTAAATCCTCAATTAATTCTAATCCCATCACCGCCATTTGTTGAAATCCTACATTTAATCACTACATCGAAAAATTAGGTTAAAAAAAGAGGCTCACACGATACCTCAAACCAATACAAAAACAAGTATCTTAAACCAAGCGCGCCACATTTTTGACCAAAAAGCCTCATCGTTCATAAAATATTCGTGCTATATCGTTACTATTTTGGTATAAAGACCTAATCATTAGGGCCATATTAAAAAAAACATGAAAGTGATTGAATTTACTAAAGTATTTGATAAAAGCAAACTAGGCTTTGGCATGGTAAAACTCTTTCCAAAAGTCCATTTACTAACTATCACAGGGCTTTCCAGCCTACTCATTGCCGGAGTTGCCACATCGACTAACTCAGCCATGGAGACGAAGCGAATAGTACAGCCTATTCAATTAGAACTGCCTGCGACCGGTGCCCCTCTGGTAAAGGGAAAAAACGCTGCTTTATTTGACACTCTAGCATCGGTTAATATTCCAGCACCAGTGGCCATTAAAGATACCTGGACAAAAGAAACCGTAAGAAATGGAGATAATTTGTCATTACTCTTTAATAGAGTCGGCCTATCTGACTCAGTCCTTTACCACTTTATTAATAGCGGTAAAGCGGCAAAAAAGCTAACCAAAATTCATCCAGGGCAAGAAATTTTTTTTAATATCAACGAAAATAACCAATTATATGGTTTACGTTACCAGAAAAACCGCCTTCAAAGCATCGAATTTTCACGAACAGATAAAGGCTTTAGTCACTCAAATGTCACTATTGAACCAGACACCAAACTGGCCTATAGAGAAGCCACTATTATCAACTCCCTTTTTCTAGCAGGCACCAACGCAGGAATGGAAGAAAGTTTAATTATGGAGCTGGCTGGTATTTTTGGTTGGGACATCGATTTTGCACTCGACATCCGCACTAATGACTCATTTAAAGTACTTTACAACGAGCAGTTTATTAACGGTGAAAAATCAGGCAATGGCCCCATATTAGCAGCTGAATTCACTAACCAAAATAAAACTTACAAAGCTGTACGTTATGTCAACAATAAAGGGGAAGCGGACTACTTTACACCAGAAGGCAAAAGCATGCGCAAAGCCTTTTTGCGCACCCCGGTCGACTTTGCCCGTATCAGCTCACACTTTAACCTAAAACGCAAACACCCTATACTTAACCGAATCCGCGCCCACAAAGGTACCGACTACGCAGCTCCCAAAGGCACACCTATCAAAGCCGCTGGCAATGGAAGAGTCGTTCATGTAGGCAGAAAAGGAGGATATGGTAAAACAGTTATTATCCGCCATGGACAGTCCTACAAAACACTCTATGCCCATATGCACAAGTATCACCAGGGTATCAAAACAGGAGCCAAAGTACAACAAGGACAAGTGATTGGCTATGTTGGAAAGTCAGGTCTTGCCACTGGGCCTCACTTACACTATGAATTCTATAAAAATGGGGTAGTTCGTAATCCAGTAAAAGTGCAATTGCCAAAAGCCAAATCAATACCAAAATCGCTACTGGGTGACTTTACACTAATGACACGACCTTTAGTCGCACAATTGAATAAATTCGACAAGACCATACAGCTAGCTACCACTGAAGACAAACACTCTACAATAAATAATTAGCATGATAAGCCGTCAGCTTTATATTGGCCTAATGTCAGGAACCAGCGCGGACTCTCTTGATGCTGCTCTAGTTGATTTTAGCACCCTGCCTCTTAAAGTTGTAAATACTTACTCACTCCCTATAGCTAAAAAAACTAGAAATTTAATTCATCAATTAGCTATAGCAGGCAATAATGAGATTGCACACCTTAGACAATTAGATAGAGAAACCGCTCTGCTTTCATGCAAGGTGGTGCGAACCTTATGCCAACAAGCCAATTGTCAGCTACAATCCATTATTGCGATTGGCAGCCATGGCCAAACAATTCGACACTACCCCACTAAGAATCATGAAACGGGGTATTCTCTACAGGTTGGAGACCCTAATATCATTGCAGAAAACCTGGGGGTGACTACCATATCTGATTTTCGCCGCCGAGATATAGCAGCAGGAGGGCAAGGTGCTCCTTTAGCACCCGCATTTCATAATGCCGTATTTCACTCCAAGAACAAAGATAGAATCATTTTGAATCTAGGGGGAATTGCGAATATTACATTACTCACTAAATCTGGAAAGGTCATAGGCTACGATACAGGCCCAGCCAATGGTTTAATGGATAGCTGGTGCCAAAAACATCAAGGTAAACCCTACGACATCGACGGTAAGTGGGCTAGTGAGGGAAATACTAATAACAAACTACTGGAACAACTATTAGCACACCCCTTCTTCACTCAATCATTTCCTAAGAGCACTGGACGAGAAGAGTATAATTTGCCATGGCTTGAGCAAGAAATCGCATCATTTAAACACACGCTAAAGCCAGAAGATATACAAGCTACTCTCCTTCAGCTTACCGTAGAAAGTATCGCCAACGCGATAGAACAACATGACCAACAAGCCTCGGCAGATCTATATTTATGCGGTGGAGGTACCCATAACCCTGCTTTATTTAACGCCCTGATAACGCGATTAAAACCACGAAGGCTAGCATCAACAGAAGCACTTGGTATATCCCCAGATTGGGTAGAGGCCATTGCCTTCGCATGGCTAGCTAAACAAACGATGGACAAAGCAGCAGGAAATCTGCCTGCAGTAACAGGAGCAAACAGAGACGTTATTTTGGGTGGAATATACTTAGGTTAATGGATGATAACCTGGTAGGCAAAAGCTTCTTTAAAAATAGACATAGTTTTGCTGATCCAACAATCGTTTCACTTCTGTAGGTCCAAAAGGCACCGTTCCTATAAACGAGTGAATACTTGAGCGACCTCGTCCCATAATGCCTGATTGAGTTTCGCAAACACGCACATCAACAACACCAAAAGCACTTAATCGGGCAGCCAAATCTACGATCTTTTTATACTCTTCATAGTTATCTTTAAAAAATATTTCTACCTCAGGACCATGAAGAATAATCGCAATAGGGTTAGCTCCTTGGGGGAGCTTACCATCTAGGTAGAGTTTCTCTGCACGTTCCAAGGCATCAGCGACCTCATTTGGAGAGTCATTCAGAATTCTTGCAACATAACCATTTGCATTACCAGAATCTAGCGGAGAATGTTGTTGTCCAACAGAAAAAGCAGGCAGTAAAAGAACACTAAAAATGAGCGCTCGAAAAATTTGATGGATGTCACTAAATAGAAAATGAAGAGCCACAGCCACAAGTCGTCACTGCATTAGGATTATTAACAATGAACTTTGAACCTTCAAGGTCTTCTTTATAATCAATCTGAGCTCCAACCAAATAAGGGTAGCTCATGCTATCCACTAAAATGTTCACACTCTCTTCAGTAATGACCGTATCATCCTCAGCAACCAACTCATCAAAAGTGAAGCCATACTGAAAACCAGAGCATCCGCCTCCAGTAACGAAAACACGCAATTTTAACGCCATATTTCCTTCTTCTTGAAGTAGTTTTTTTACTTTGTTAATCGCGTTTTGGGACACCATAACTGACATAGGGGTAAATACTTCAGGAGTACTCATTCTTAATCACCAACTTCAATGGTAAAATGGACAACAGAACCCTATTATCTCAATGTCCAAGAATTTTAGTCAAGTATTAAGCTTTCCCCACAACTCCCGGAGCTATATTTGATGATTTAGGCGGTAACACCGGACTTGTCTTGTCGATATTTTTAGGTGGCTTTGACGAAACAACAGTTGACCCATCCGTATAAACGAGCTTCCCATTTACCTGAGCCCCTTTTACCATCTCAATCAGTACATAATGCACATTACCACTAATCGACGTTTTGGACGCTAACTCTACGTGCTTACTAGAGAATACATCCCCCGTCACCTTACCATTAATAACCAAGGTAGGGACACGAATCTCGCCCTCTACACACCCGCTTTCAAGGACTCTCGCCTGTGCTCCCTCACTATCAACAGCATAAACATTACCTTTAACATGGCCTTCTATCATCAAAGTTCCCGAAAAATGTACATCACCAATAATCTCTGTATTTTTAGAAATTAACGTAGTGCCACCCGCCGCAAAGGCGGTTTTTTTGTTTTTTTTACTAAACATAACGACTAACTCTCTTTAATTGACCATTTAAACTTTTTCTCTATAAGTGTCTTTTTAGGTCGAACCAAAACCACTTTTAGTTCAATACGGTCAGGGGTGAAATCCTGAGGCAATACCATCTGCCCCTCTATTCGCTGAAAATATCGAAAATTTAATTTAATACGACCAGAATCAATATTGTCAGATACTTCTTGTAAAGATATACGCCTATCCTTTTCTCCGTTCTTTCCTACTAGATCAAATTCTAGATATCCTCTCACTTTCAAGCGATTAGCGTCCAGTTGTTTAACAACCATTTTATATTCGTAGGTATTATCGACTTTTACCGAAGTAATGGTGGGCACCCCCACAGAAATACCCGTATCTTCATTATCTGGGCGCATCAAATCACGATAGAAAGTGTTATCTCTCTCTAACTCCGCAATTTGATTTTTTAACTCAACAACTCGGGCTCTTACCTGTTCCGTCGCCTTTCGGTCTACTTGAGAACCCAAGGCCAAATTTGCTACTTGCTGTTCAAGTTCTTCTATTCTAACAATTTTTTCAGCATAAGAGTTTCGTAATTGGTCACGCTCAACAATAGCTGCTTTTTCTGTTGAGGAACCGCGATAAAATCCACTGTAATAGCTTCCTACTACCAATAGTACAACTATTACAATAAACAACGTACAGCGCACCCAATAACGGTATGGACAATATGCAACAACAACCAAACTATCTTCTGGAGTTGCTTTAACACATGCCATAACGTTTTTTAATCAATAATATCATTGTAATACTTTTTAAAATCACTTTTATGGAAGTAATGCTAGGTGGTCTAGCCCTTCCTGTTCACTAAAACCACACATAATATTCATATTTTGAACTGCCTGACCGGACGCCCCCTTAGTAAGATTATCAATCACTGAGGTCACAACCACTGTATTTCGCCCCTGGGGCCTAGCAACCGCTAAACGACTCATATTTGATGATCTCACCGAACGTGTCTGCGGAAAAAAGCCTTGGGGCATAACATCCACAAAGGGTTCACTAGCATAACGCTTTTCATAAAGTGCTTGCAAATCTACCGAGAGATCTTCCAGATTGGCATAAAGCGTTACATGAATACCTCTAATTATAGGCAGTAAATGCGGAACAAAGGTGAGTTTCACCGACTTTTTTGAATTTTTTTGGGCCGCTTGTAACTCCTGTTCAATTTCAGGTAAATGCCGATGCCCCTCAACTGCATAAGCTTTAAAACTGTCACTTATTTCAGCATGCAATAAATCAACCTTTGCCTGTCGACCAGCACCACTAATACCGCTGGCAGCGCTAGCAATAAGGTTGTCAGAGTCAACCAAATCATTTTCCAGCAGTGGTAATAAGCCTAACTGGATTGCAGTAGGATAACAACCTGGACAAGCAATTAGCTGAGCCTCCTTAATGGCTTCCCGATTGACCTCGGGTAAACCATAAACCGCTTCAGGCAATAAAGACTCACAACCATGAGGCTGCCCATACCAGTGCTCCCACAACGTTGCATCTTTAATTCTAAAGTCAGCGGAGAGATCAATAACCTTTATACCCTTGTCATAAAGTGCTGGAACCAACTGATGTGCTACGCCATGGGGGGTGGCAAAAAATACAATATCGCAAGCGGCTAAATTATCAACATCAGGAGCACTAAATATTAAATCACAGTGGCCACGCAAGTTATGGTAAATATCAGCAACAGCAACCCCCTCTTCTGTTCGAGAAGTAATAACGTCCACACTCACCCTTGGATGGTTTAATAACAGACGTAATAGCTCAATACCAGTGTAACCCGTACCACCTACAACACCAACACTTATCATATAAATGCCTACCTAATAAAAAAATAAATGAAGATGCTATAGTAATTGAATATAATGAACTAACAAAGTACCCAAACCACTATTTACAAACGTAGAGAAAAATCGGTAAACAGCGTTGCCATCCGACAATGCTTTCGGTAACGTTGGCCAAATTAGTCATTGTAAAGGCGAAGACTTATGCTTTGGGTAAAAGCTTTTCACATTATCTCAGTCGTTTGCTGGTTTGCCGTACTTTTCTATCTGCCTCGTTTGTTTGTTTATCATTCAATGAGTGAAGATGATATTAGCAAAGAGCGCTTTAAAGTCATGGAAAGGAAATTAATACGTGGTATTGGTAACCCATCAATGGTCGCCACATGGATTTTTGGAGTATGGCTCACAAGCTATCATTGGACTTATTATCAATCAGCCCCTTGGTTTTGGTTAAAAATCATCTTTATTACTATACT
Organism: Candidatus Endobugula sertula; assembly: GCA_001723645.1. Classification (GTDB taxonomy): domain Bacteria; phylum Pseudomonadota; class Gammaproteobacteria; order Pseudomonadales; family Cellvibrionaceae; genus Endobugula; species Endobugula sertula. Next base: position 8,709 of record MDLC01000005.1, read on the forward strand.
CACGACTTACTATCATGTGTGTATTTACCTATGGAAGCAGTTTTGTGCAAACAATAACACTCGCACCCATATTTTTTATCGGTGGTTTAACGAATTTCCGGTATTGTTATTAATTGTGATTGTTTGCCTGGTTGTAATAAAACCTAGCTGGTAAACACTACCTAACGCAAAACACCTTATAACACCCTCAAACATTTTATACTTTATCTAAGGTAGCATTTATGAATCGATCTGAAACGTTGTTTTCCACCGCCCAACAATATATCCCTGGTGGTGTTAATTCACCGGTGAGAGCCTTTAAAGCCGTGGGAGGGACACCAGTATTTTTTAAGCGCGCAGCAGGAGCCTATCTTTATGATGAAGATGATCGACCATATATTGATTATGTTCTGTCCTGGGGGCCCATGATTCTCGGCCACGCTTACCCACCTGTCATTGAAGCGGTTAGAGAAAAAGTGTTGGATGGTTTAAGCTTTGGCGCCCCTACGGCACTAGAAACTGAACTGGCGCAAAAAGTTTGCAGCACTATTCCTAATATGGATAAAGTTCGCTTTGTAAATTCTGGTACAGAAGCCACAATGAGCGCTATCCGTCTAGCTCGGGGGATAACAGGGCGGGATAAGATTATTAAATTTGAAGGCTGTTACCATGGACACTCTGATTCGCTATTGGTCAAAGCTGGGTCTGGCGCTTTAACCTTTGGTGTACCCAGCTCTCCCGGCGTTCCTCAGAGTCTAGCTGACCATACCACCACATTGAATTATAATGATATTGAGCAAGTAGAATCTGTTTTTGCCGATATCGGCGACGAAGTTGCCTGTGTGATTGTAGAGCCGGTTGCTGGCAATATGAATTGTATTCCCCCCCATCCTGGCTTTTTAGAAGCCTTAAGAAAAGTATGCAATACTTCTAAATCTCTTCTGATTTTTGATGAAGTAATGACCGGGTTCCGTGTTGACCCACAAGGCGCACAAGGTCGATACAAGGTTGATGCAGACATTATTACTTTAGGCAAAGTCATTGGTGGTGGCATGCCTGTAGGTGCCTTTGGAGGCAAAGCACATATTATGGATCAAATGGCACCGACGGGCCCCATTTATCAGGCCGGCACTCTCTCAGGTAATCCAATAGCCATGGCAGCGGGTCTTGCCAGTTTGAAAGGACTAACCGATGATGGGTTTTACGAACAATTATTTGCCAAGACCGATATCCTTGTGAGTGGATTACAAGAGCGTGCTGACGCAAATAATATTCCATTTACCACCAATCATGTCGGTTCAATGTTTGGATTTTTCTTTTTAAAGAATCAAAATGACAATAAGCTCATTACCAATTACCAGCAGGTGATGAATTGTCATATTGAGCGCTTTAATAAATTTTTCCACTTAATGCTAAAGGCTGGCGTTTATCTTGCCCCGGCATCCTATGAAGCAGGCTTTATGTCCATTGCTCATACTGAGCAGGATATTAAAACCACTCTGGATGCCGCTGAAAAAGCCTTTGCACAATTATAAGTACTATTGATCAACCACAATTTGCTATCCATGATGCCAGTGCAATTATGCTTGGCTCAAGGAGCAGTGCTTACCAGAAATGGGAAGTGAAAACGTCTACATCTGTAACGTTAATCGTAAAATGTTTAGTCCTGATTCTGATTTACTCCACATACACCTTACTTCAAAAATATTTACACAATAAATTCAATATTTGAGAATCAATCATGATAACGTTTTTCTTGTCTACGACAACCTGAAAATATTTTTCCCTAAAAGACTGGCAAATGTTTACCATGATGGGTCATCCACCATTGGATGGTGACCTACCCAAACATTGGGCACAGAATGGCGCAACTAAAAACATTAGCTGAAAAAAAATAGAACACGGAGGAGTTTTATGATGCACCTTCAAACCCAGTCAATTTTTATAGAAAAAATTCTCAGCGCTTTAAACATTCTCCAACCATAGAAACCAGCATATCAATAGTTTAATGGCTAATTTTATTTTTTCCTCATTGTATAGATGGCGTTAATCTACAAACTTTTTCATTTTTTATGCGTAAATTATGCATAAAATAAATGATTACTGGGTTAATAACGTCTTTCATTCATATATTGATAGTCATTTTATCAAGCCTACATTATAATTATCCATCGCTTGATTCATCAAATATTTATAGTGGTTTTTGGCGAAACTATTATAAAATATCGAGCAATTAAAAACCTATTTTTTTTACAATTAACAGATAAATAGTCACGTGGATTCAACTCGCAAATGCAATTTTTAGCGCAATGACTAGTTGATATAATTCACACTATTTTTTCGCCAAAGAAAATGCTTACACTTTAAAACCATCAATAAAATTATGTTTAGACTAAAATCAACCACTGAAATAGCGAGTTAAATTAAAGATGAAAGAAAATTTAAAAATTAAATATTTAACTAAAATATTACGATGTTTTTTTATATTGAGTATGACTATAGGGGCGAATTGTTTTAACGCTGCCAACGCCCTTGCCGCTACTCCTTCACTTTCAGAGATTAACCATATTGAGGTGGATTTGATTGAACCACCATCAACGGGCAGTAATGCTGAAATGTATGCCAATGGTATTCAGCAAACACCGTTGGCAGTAAAAATTTATATGAAAGATGGGCACTATGTTCCTGATGTTCCCAGCGATTATTTTTTGCCACACTTAACATTTTATCAAGAAAATACGCATGATGTTTTTGGAATTAATCATTTTAAAAACCATGTCAATTTAACCACAAATAAAAATGATTATGTACATGGTGTGTTTAATCCGAATAAGAATAATATTGTATCAGTGTTTGCAACACCTCCATCTCATCCACCCTATACTACATTATCAACCAGTAATAGCGGGGCTTGTAATCAAGCCAATAACTGTTATTTATTAAATTTATACTTCCAAACTGATCAGCCAAAACTTTACAGTATTTGTACAGATATTAGTGATAATTCACTCATAACGACCTGTGGGCCTAGTTCAGACTCGCCGACACGCATTAATGCACGTACACCCTTACAATATAATGGCAATATGTTTTCTATAAACAATGCGACTATGGAATGGATTCTTAATAACACCACTCTTTACATTTGGACGCATTATAGTTACAAAGTAGACCGCACCATTCCCAAATTACGCCAATTTGTTTTTCCTGATGCAAAAGGTGATAGTGTCGCTAATTGTCAAGGTAGAACCAGGAATCACCTGAGCAACTGTGCTACGGTTAGTTATAAAGCTATGGTTAGCCCCGGTATTTATAGTACACGGGCTTTTACCATACTTTCAGAGGCAGATACTCAAGGACAATACGATAGGGAGGTTATTACCTATTCAGTTATACCCAATGAGGGTTACGGCCCCCATGGTTATACACGCACTGTCCCACTATACATTCTTGATGAGTATGGTAATGGGTCACACACGACGACTAAGGCATGTTAGGCGAATGCTTGTCCGGGAGTCAAGTAATTAAATTATCTTTCAGCAAAACATCTATTGTTCGTAACCCGATGAACCACTATAAAAAACACTTATGTGTCATTGGATTGTTATTATACAGTGTGTATAGTGGTTTGGTGGGAGCAGCGGACGAACATATCACCTCAAAAGCCAAGCATTACAAAAACACCAGTGCCTTACAGGTTGATCCACGTACAGGCGAATTAAATTATAATTACGTGCTAGGCGGTGTAACCGCGGAGCCCAAACGAGGCCCGTATTTTACCTTAACCTTATCTTATCATTCCTTGCAGACTCAAAACCTCGATGGCTTAGGGACAGGCTGGAGTTTTAATCTATCCCGTTACGATAACATGACCCAACGATTGACTCTCAGTAGCGGTGCCAGTCACCGTGTGCTGGACCCTCAGGGAATACCACGCCTCCAATATCACAAGCTGAAGACAATCCAGATTAAAAAGGCAATGGAAGAGGGAATGTTATTTACCATTACCTATAAAAGCGGTCATATTGAACATATTAATGAGCGAGGTCAGCTAAGCCAACTGTGCAATGCGTATGGGGAATGTTTGGACTTTAGCTATGAGTCCCAAAGCGGGTTTCTGCAGAAGATATCCAGTACCAGTAACCCGGTGAGCACAATCACCTTATCCAACTCGGGAGGATACCGTGTAATTCAGGCCAAACGCGCTGATGGCACGACCTATCGAACCCAATTGGCGGTGAATCAATCGGGGCTGGCCTTGATTAGCACTCCGGATGAAGCGGGCATGGACGATATTGGGGTCGAATATAATAGCAATCAATTGATATCTGCGATGACCATGCCCAGTGGTGCCCACTATCGTGTTGGCTATGTCAATCTACGGGTGCCAACAGGAGGCCCTATTAATAACACGCCTGCGGTCAGTCGTTTATTGGCGATTGCAGGACAAGCTCAACCAAGCGAAGAAGTGTTCTATTGCTATGGTAGTATCGGTGTCAATCAAGCACATTGTGGTGGCGACGATAACAAAAACTATCTGGGCTATGACGCAGGTGTGACCTATATTGCCAACGAAGATAATTTATTTAACCGCACTCTATCCTACGAATACCAGACGACGATGAAGCAAGCCACCAAGATAATTCGCCGCCGCTATAATAAATTTCATTTATTGATACAAACAGAGACTCTGGACCTCAATGGCAATCTACTGCGCAAACAAGTATTAACGTATCCAGCGGCTGCTCAAAGCGTATACGCTCAACTCCCTGCGAACTACCAGTTGCCGATAAAGAAGACCACACACTATTACCATGAAGGTACCCTAACAGCCAGAACGGTCTCAACACAATCCAGCTATGATGATTACGGCAATCGGCTTAGCCATGTTGATGTGATGGGGCGACAGTCAAAGAAGACATACTGTGATTTATCAGACAATGGTAGCCAGTGTCGCTCAGACCCTAGGATTCCTTTTATTAAATATCTAAAAGAAGAATTGCATTTTGATCGGTTCCAAAGAAATCATTTTTCCAAAACCCATTACTACAAATCGCTGGCACCAGGCTTAATTGTCAAAGCGGCAGAAGAAAAATATTATAATTGGGGATTTCTTAGCAAACAGAGTTCTCACTATTACACGGATGTCGACCAATTTATGTTTGGTTATCTAAAGGGGACAACAAAACAAGCAGGTCATCAAGAATGGCGGACTGAACAAACATATAGCCATACCAATAATCACCTTAGCATTCGTAAAATATGGGCAGACAACAGCTACAAGACCGTTGAATACAGTAAGCATCATAACCATCACTCATTGCTAACAACATTGAACAGTTCGGGAGATCAAGTCGCTAATCGTTATGATAGTTTGGGACGTACAGTAAATCAGCAAGTGACACGAGGTAATAGGACGCTAAATACAGTCACACGCTATACGCAGAAAGCAGACACATATAGCGTTGAAAAGATCCACCCTAATGGTTACAAAGAAAAAATCGCTTATGATGGCTTAGTACGCAAAGTGGCTGAATATGTCTGGCAAGCAGGCGCCTATATCCAAGTCAGTGGTTACACTTATCATCCACAAGGTCAACGTGCCAGCAAAACACGCTATAACAAAGGGACTGACGGCAAAATCTATCGTTTGGTCACACGCTACGCGTACGATGCCTTAGGCCGAAAAATCCGCATGACCAACCCTCAGGGTGTACAGACCATTTTCATCTATGATGATATTAAAAACCAAGTCATCCAATATCGTCAATCGAGCGACGGGAAAACACTGGCCAAGCGGATCACCACGAAGAATGATGAAGGCAAAATGGTGTCTGTGGTTCAGTATGATAAAGATCATAAAGCCTATCATACGCAACAGATAACGTACGATGGGTTTGGGCGCATTTCATCAAAGACCATTAATGATAAAACCACACACATCAGTTACGACGTTCTGGCCCGCGAGCAAACGACCACGAACCCTGCTGGTGTTCAGTCAACACTCAAACGACACACTCTGTTTCCGAAAAAGCCCGTACAAGCCTGGATAAATGCGCATAACCTAGGGACATTGGATTACGACCCATTAGGCAATGTGGTTAAACAAACCGATCCTGAGCAATACGAAAAATCAGCACACTATAAAGGGCATCAGGTACAAAGTCGGCAAGACGCTATCGGTAATGTGGTCAACTACCACTACAATAATGGTTTACTCACCGAAAAACAGTACGTAGGCGCCAATAACCAGATAAGTAATCATCATTACCTTTATGATGCTTTTAACCGCTTGTCTCAAGTGACTAGCCCTTCGAATAAGGTGGTTTATACTTACACAGCCGATGGCAAGCTGCAAAGTAAACAAGAGACCTATACCCAGCAAGGAAAGTCCTATCCGGCTTATCGTCTGAACTATACCTACGACCAATTACGCCACCCGATCAAAATCGTTGATAACAAAGGCAATACGTTAGAGTCGATAACTAACCATAAGGGACAACTGACAACGATCAAGTACAACCAAATACCAGCTTACCAATTAAGCTACGATAGCTTAGGTCGCCTAGCAAGTGTCACTCGTGGGGATGTTAAGACCGAGTACACTTACGATGAGTTCTCCCGTAAGACCCAAATGAAACATAGCCAAGGCAAGACCATTCTGGAATGGTATCAGCTGAGATACAACAACAACCATCAAATTAGCCAGGTAATTACCTCGAAAGCGCACTATAGGATGCCCAGGAAGGAGCGTTATAACTATGACAAGCTGAATCGTTTGATGACATATCACTGCACTGGCACGTGTGAAATAGATAGTGCATATTATAGTTATGACAACTACAACAATATCCGTCAAGCAGTCACCAAAACAGGCACAAGAAGTGTGACCGATGTCTATCACTATGATGTGGCTAACCCAGTTAAGTTAGTTAACATTCACCGAACAAGTACAACAGATACCACAAAGACCACCACTATCACCCTGAGTTACAATGCAAATGGACAACTAGTGACTAAAGGTGATCAAACCTATAGCTATAATGAGCGCGGCAAACTGGCCAGTAGCTCGATGCCATGGGTAGGGACGGTGAATTATAACTATAATGCCAAAGGTCAAGTGATTGGCAAGCACCGTTCAGGTTATGACAGTGAGATCAGCTATTACAATCACGACTGGGTGGTCCAGCAATTAGTGGGTTCACAATCGTTATTCTCCTTAACGAAAAAGCAGGACACTGTCGTCGATAGTACGAATGGAGGCTGTAAGATCCAGCGTTTATACTCACCGGTGAACAATATAAGTGCGGAGCGCTGTGGCACAACAGCAGCTTGGTCAGTCTATGATTACACCCCCTTTGGTGAACAAACGGTTGAACAGGGTAAGGCGGGTCGTTTGGGGTTTCAGGGTAATCCGATGGATCGTATGATAGGCGATATCGACTTTGGTTCGGGTACACGCCAGTATTCCCCATTATTGAGACGCTTTACGACGATGGACAGTCTATCACCCTTTGGTAAAGGTGGACTGAATGGCTATGCATATGCATTGGGTAATCCGGTCAATATGGGGGATCCAACTGGGCATACCGGAGAATCATTATTGCTCGAAGCGTTTGGTGAGATATTTCTGGATGGTGTATTAGATCTTTTTACCAGTGGTATAGGTGGTGAAATAGCCGCTGGGGCTGAAAGTGTAGCCAATACAGCAGCAGAAGGGGCGATAAATACAGCAGAAGGAGCCTCAGCTGGGGCTGCCAATGATCCTTATTACCGACCTGGTTTATATAAAAGACTACGGAATATTAATGCAGCTCGTCCACATGAAACCGCTAGAGCAATCAACAGTACATACCATAATTATCGTTCGTCGTTTTATAATAGTGCGTTGCGATTAAGAAGTACTTCCTTGCGTACTAGTGAGGGTGATATAACTGTAGGAGAAAACATAATGTATTCAAACACTTACTTCAAAGATAGAGTTATTTTTGAATATAATTTTCGTGATTCTGGAGCGTCATTATATGCAACCGATGTCGCCCGCACGCAATTTCTTCGAGCTGCAGAAGAAGGTGGTTATGAAGGATTTATGCCTAAACAACTTATACAAGATAATGTAAGTAATGCTGGTGCAAGGAGTGTTATCCTCGATATGGATCATGATAATCCAGAATTTTTAGAGACTTTTTTACGTGATACGGATAATGGTCGATCTTCATGGCGGATTGCCAATGAATTTGGAATGAAGATAGACTCTTTTAACATTAAGTATCACCATGTTCATCCCACCATTATTCTTAATATCAGCCCCAAAGATGACCCGGGTCCTCTGTTTCAATCATTACCACCCAGACAACCCTTACCCTTACATTTTTAATACTATTCTAGTTGAGCCAGATAAAGAATGTGGTTTGACGGCAAGCAGGCTTTGAACACAAGATGTATTTTCATCAACTGTAAGTACCTAAATAGAACAACCCCAAATAGGGGGGGCTTATATCGATACACTCTTGAGTAAGCTTTCGGAAAAATTTTCTAACAGCAATAAAATTATTGGGCCAAAATCTGCAATCTTTGATAGACTCCACTATTTTTTGGCGCATAGCGTAGTCCTTGTTTCGCAAAATAGACCGATTGCGTTTTATTCCCCAAGAGTTCGTAAGCCTCCGCTAATAACTGATAAAAATAAGCCTCTTTTCTATCTATACGTAAGCCACGCTCAGCCAAAGCAATGGCACCTTTAAAATCGTTATCTTGTAGTTTTTCTTCAGACTGCTTAATCAACTTATTTTTTAATGGGGAGGTAGACGAAGGTTTAGGCTTATTCATCGGTACCGGCTGCATTAACACATCATCCTCACCACTAGTAAGCACCTCCGTCGAAGTACTATTGGAGTCCCTGATTACAATAGAACCTGTGACTGTTGAACAGGCAACAATTGATAAAATTGCTAACAATAGTACAACACTATTCTTTCTGGGTATCAACATAATATTTACTCATCAAATTTTTATTTTAACCAATGGCTGATTGGAGATATCAGCTTTTCACACTTCATTTTTTGTACAGGTTGTGATCCCGCAATAAATGGTGCTAGTATTGCTCCCTCACAGCCTTGCGCACTTAACAAACCCTCCTTTCCATCCACCCAATAATACTTAATAGTACTTGGCTGCACATTATTAATTCCTTGGGTAGAGAGTTGTTGAAAAATATCGGCCCATATTGGGAGTGCACCAGAACTTCCAGTATAGTGTGTAGGTCGGTTATCATCATTACCCAACCAGATAACCCCCAGATGATCTGCACTATAGCCCGCAAACCAACTATCACGTTGCTGATTTGTTGTTCCGGTTTTTCCAGCAACGACCAGCTTCTTAGGTAACTGCTGGTAAGCCCTCTTCCCTGACCCTAACGACATAACTGCTTGCAAACTGTAGTGTGCAAGATAGCTCAAGGCTTCAGGAATACGTGGCTCACTCACCAACGGATAACGCTGCAACGGTTGATGATGACTATCCAATACCGCACGAATCGCGCGTAATGGTGTATAAGCACCATCAGCAGCTATAGTATGATACAAATGACTGATCTCCAGCGGCGATAAGTCAATAGCCCCTAAAAGCAACGAAGGTAAAGCGTGTGGTGTGTTCTCCAGCCCTGACGCCTGTAATGTTTTTATCACCCGATCCAAACCTAACGACATGCCTAAATTCACAGTTGCTTGATTATAGGATTGCGCCAACGCCTGATAAAGAGGCACATCACCATAAGATTTGTTACTAAAGTTTTTGGGTTCCCAGCTTGTTCCATTGTCTAACTCTAACTTAATCGGGCTATCCTCCAGTAACGTCACTAGATTGTATTTATCTGCCTCAGATAAGGCTGCCAAATAAACAAAAGGCTTCACCAGTGACCCAATGGGTCGTTGCATATCAATCGCTCGATTAAAACCCTGATAACGGGGACTTTTATCGCCTACTAAGGCCAAGATTTCCCCGCTTCCAACAGCAGTAATAACCGCCGCCGCCTGAATATGCTTTGAGTTTTTAGTGTTATTAATTTTCTGCACACGTTTTTTAATTACTGTCTCTGTTAACTCTTGAACATTAGGCGACATAGTCGTAAAAATTCTTAAACCCTCACTTTGCAAATCTTCTGGATTATAATCTCGCTGTAACTGACGTTTTACCAATCCCATAAAAGCAGGGTAATCACCAAGGCGTAGCTGAGATTTTTGAATAATTTCCAACGGTTTGTTAGCATACGTTTTTTGTTCTCTCTGAGAAATCAGTTGATGATCAGCCATTAGCTGTAATACTGTATTTCTCCTTCTCTTTGCACGTTCAGGAAAGCGCCACGGATTATAATAGGATGCTCCTTTAACAACCGCAACTAACAACGCAATTTGATGCGGCTGCAAATTTTTTATCGGACGATTAAAATAGTGTTTTGCTGCCAATCCAAAACCATGAATAGCTCGTGGGCCACTTTGCCCCAGATAAACTTCATTAAGATACGTTTCCAGTATTTCGGCTTTGTTATAATGGTACTCCAATAATAAAGACATCACCGCTTCTTGTACCTTGCGCCAAAGATGTCGATCATGGGTAAGATAAAAGTTCTTAACTAATTGCTGAGTCAATGTACTTCCTCCCTGAACAAAAGCACCTGCTTTAATATTTTCCAGCATTGCCCGAGCAATACCTTTTAAAGAAATACCATGGTGGCGAGCAAATTCTTTATCTTCAACTGCAATTAATGTTTGTCCCAATAGCAGAGGAATATCTACAAGCTTAAGCAAAACCCGATCTTCACCATGATGTGGGTAAATACTACCAATCTCTTTAGGCTCTAAACGTAATGATAAATCATCGTCCACTCCCTTTAACTGACTCACATAGCCATTATCTAAAGTCACGCCATAGCGAGCTGCTTTTTTCTCTTTATCAGGAAAAATAAAATCTCGTGTATAGATTTCATACTTTTGATCTTGGCGACTATACTGGCCTGGTTGCCAAACCTGTTTAACAGGTCTATACCCTAATAGCGTTAACTCCCGTTCTAATTCAGACGATTTTAACAACAAGCCTTCATAGATATCTAAAGGTCTCGCATAAACCCTCGCTGGAATCGCCCACTTCTTTCCCGTAAACTTTTCTCGGACTTGCCTATCAAGAGAAATGACCCATACCACCGTAACAACACATAGAAGAGTGAAACCATAAAGTACAAAACTCACAGGAGGCATAAAAGAGTACCTTTTGGCAGAACGTCTTTTGACCTTAAGAGTTTTCCGTTTTTGGGCAGGTTTTCTGAGCATGTGTGCACAACATCAAAGTGAAGTAAATTAGGAATTGCCTATACTGATTATTATACGTGCTTTGCTTTACTTTTTAACATCATTATTGATAATGTTCGCCTCATCATACTATATTCTTATTTCTTACCAAATTTTCCAAGGAACATTTATGGCTTACTATCATATATACGGCATTGGTGCTGCACTAGTCGACACAGAAATCGAAGTCACCGATACTGACCTACAAAACTATACCATCGAAAAAGGCGTCATGACACTGGTTGATGAGGTGAGACAAACAGAACTCATCAACCGATTCTCCACACACCTGATTGCCTCCAAACGAGCCAGTGGCGGTTCTGCGGCCAATACAATTATTGGAGCCAGCTATTTCGGTGCCAACACATTCTACTCCTGTAAAGTTGCCAATGATGAAAACGGAAATTTTTATCTACAGGATATGGAAGCTGCTGGCGTTGTAACCAATAAAAATCATAATGATGATGGTATTACAGGAAAATGTCTGGTTATGATTACCCCCGATGCCGAACGTACAATGAATACTTTTCTTGGTATCAGTGAAACAGTCTCTACTAATGAATTGGACAAAGAAGCACTAAAACAATCCCAGTACGCTTATATTGAAGGCTATCTAGTCACTTCGGAAACTGGCCGTGCAGCGGCTATTCAACTTCGTGAGTGGGCAGAGTCCCATAATATAAAAACCGCCTTAAGCTTATCTGACCCAGCAATAGTACAGTTTTTCCGAGACGGTTTACGTAAAATGATCGGCAATAAGGTTAACCTACTATTCTGCAATCATGATGAGGCTTTGAGCTTTACCGATACAGATAATACAGAGGATGCGATAGAGGCCCTAAAAAATTACGCAGATGAGTTTGCCATTACCCTAGGCAGTAAAGGAGCCCTGATCTACGATGGTAATACCACCATCAACATTTCAGCCAATACTGTCAAAGCGATTGACACAAACGGTGCTGGCGACATGTTTGCGGGTGCCTTTCTATACGCGATAACCCATGGTTACAATCACCAACAGGCAGGTGACCTCGCCAGTGCCGCTTCAGCTAAAATTGTCAGTCAATATGGCCCCAGATTAAAAGCAGAGCAACATGCAGAAATACTTCATAAAACATTAGGCTAATTGAACTAAAGCTCATCAAACATATTACACCTTAACTAACTTCCTCGCCGTGGGCCTGTTGGTCAGCATGATAAGATGAGCGTACTAAAGGGCCACAGGCTGCACGTTCAAAGTGCATTTCATCAGCTAAATTTTTATATTCCTGAAATTCTTCTGGCGTCACATAGCGTTTTACTGGTAAGTGATCCTTTGATGGCTGTAGATATTGGCCAATCGTTAACATATCGATATCATGTTCACGCATATCGCGCATAACATCAAAAATTTCTTCTTTAGTTTCACCTAAACCCACCATTAGGCCTGACTTTGTCAACACATCGGGACGTAGTGATTTATATTTTTTTAGCAGACTTAAGGACCACTGATAATTTGCCCCAGGACGCACTTCGCGGTATAAGCGTGGCACAGTTTCCAAATTATGATTAAATACATCAGGAGCCTCTGCAGCAAGAATTTCCAGGGCAATACCCATGCGGCCACGAAAATCGGGGGTAAGAATTTCAATTTCAAGATTGGGCGAACGCAAACGTGATTCACGAATACAATCTGCAAAATGCCGCGCACCACCGTCACGTAAATCATCACGATCAACTGAAGTCACTACCACATATTTTAGACCCATTTCAGCAATAGCTTCTGCGAGATGGATGGGCTCTTTTGCATCCAGATCATTGGGTTTGCCATGACCTACATCACAAAATGGACAGCGACGAGTACAAATATCTCCCATGATCATAAAAGTGGCTGTACCACCAGAAAAGCACTCCCCCAAATTGGGGCAGGAGGCCTCCTCACAAACACTGGAAAGCGCGTTTTTACGCAACACTTTTTTAATACGGTCAACTTTAGGAGATGACGGAATCTGCACACGAATCCAGTCAGGCTTTCGCAACACCTCATCAGTAGCAATCACTTTCACCGGTATCCGTTCAAGCTTGTCAGCGTCACGTAATTTTTCACCTTTTTGGTGGCGAACAGTACGTCTTTCAGGGACCGTTAATGGTACCTTTCGTTCAGTCATAATGATCCCAAATTTACTACAATACTCCGTACTATTAATCCACTAGAATCTGTAGTGGATTAGATATACTTATCGATCCACTAGCACCAACCTGGCGAACAAACAATTCGAGCAGCTGATTTTTGATGTTAGCATACCCAGGCTCAACTGATGGTATAAATTCACTGAGCTGGGTCATTCGCAATCCTTCGTAACCACAAGGATTAATCATTTTAAACGGTGATAAATCCATATTGATATTGATACTAACCCCATGAAAGCAACAGCCTTTACGAATACGCAGCCCCAAAGAGGCTATTTTAGCGTCATTATTGCTTACCTTAACATAAACTCCAGGAGCTTCTGCCTTGGTATAGGACTGGACCCCATACTCAGCAAGCCACTGGATAACAAGCTGCTCTAGTATAGTCACCATCTCCCGAACACCAATACCTCGACGACGAATATCAATCAGGGGGTAAAGTATAAGTTGCCCTGGGCCATGGTAAGTCACCTGCCCACCTCGATCTGATTGAACGACTGGAATATTGGTCTCTTGCAATAGGTGTTCGGGCTTACTCGCCTGCCCCAATGTCAGCACGGACTCGTGCTCAACAAACCAAAGCTCATCACGGGTATTTTGATCACGCTCATTAGTCAAGCGTTTCATAGCTTGCCAAACAATTCCATAGGGCTGAAGCCCTAAGTCACGAACAATCAAACGACCTTCATTCATTACTATAAAACAATTTTTACAGCCGAATTAGCACGTAGCACCTGATGATATTGTTCTAATTGATCAATGCCTGTTGCAGTAATACGCACCGTGATTGAATGAAATCTTCCTTTACTACTACGTTTAACCGTGACCTTACTACGATCAAACCCGGGAGAAAATTGCTCAGTAGTGACCAAAACAAATTCCATAAGTTGCTCACTAGCGTCCCCCATAACTTTTACAGGATAATCCTCACAGGGAAATTCAATTTTAGGCGGCTCCTGCGGACTCATAATTTTACCTTAAAAAGCCGTTAAAAAATAAATGTACGCTATCAACCATACGACTAAAAATACCTGCAGGCTCAACTCCCTGAAGAGCAACCACAGGTATATTTAACAGCTCTTCATCCTTCAAGGCCACCACGACGTTACCCAGCTCTTGCCCTTGAGTAATTGGTGCTTCAATGGTTTGATCAACATGCACAGTAGCGACCAAGTCACCTTCACTGCCCCTAGGAATGGTCAAGTAGATATCTTTTAATAAACCCAAATCAACCATATCACTTTTACCTTTCCAAACAACCGCCGTATTAACCACATCATTCGCACTATACAGTTTATGTGTGTAATAATAACGGAATCCATAGGACAGTAATTTTTGCGACTCTGATGCCCGAGTCGATTCAGAACGTGCCCCTATAACCACAGAAACTAAACGCATGTCTTGTTTCTTTGAAGAAGCAACCAAACCATACCCTGCAGCTTCTGTATGGCCTGTTTTAATACCGTCAACCGTTTTATCAGTAAACAGTAACTGATTCCGGTTAGCTTGATTAATGCCATTATAGGAAAAATACTTTTCTGAATACAACTTATAATGTTCAGGAAAGTCTTGAATTAAAGCACGTCCTAAAACCGCCAAATCACGTGCCGTTGTAACATGCTCATCATCAGGCCACCCAGTGGCATTTTTAAAGTTTGTATTTTTCATACCCAATAAGGTCGCCTGCTGGTTCATCACATCCGCAAAGGCTTCTTCACTACCCGCAAGGTGTTCAGCTAAAGCAATACTGGCATCATTACCAGACTGAATGATCACACCTCGCAAAAGATCTTCTACTGAGACTCGGGTACCTTCACGCACAAACATTTTAGAACCACCTTTCCGCCAAGCTTTAACACTAATATCCACCAAATCATCCGGATTAATCGCACCGCGGTTAATCGCTGCCGAGACAATATAACTGGTCATCATCTTAGTCATACTGGCAGGAGGCAATGGCTGATCAGCATTTTTCTCCACGATAACCTTTCCTGTATCAGTATCTATCAAGATATACGCTAAAGCGGCAAGCTGAGGAGGGGCAGGAATAATAACTGGAGCTGCATGAACAACGATGGAGATACTAAAAAGAGTCAATAAAGCCGTAATACGGTGAAATAGCGTAGTCATAGATGAGCCAGAAATATCCTTTGTCATGTGGTTGAGATCGGTAGGTTCTTTAACTAACAGTCATCATTATGATAAATGCACATAACGAATACACTCTATTTCCGTTGAACACAAGTTCGGCGCCATTCTATCATAGAGTGATGAAAGCGGGGATGCCTAGCCCATACACTTTTCACACTACTGACTGAAAACCCATCTATTTTTATAAAAAAATATTGGCATCCAAACATAACAAATAACTCATTCAGTCTGAAGTGATGACCACCCATTAACTCAAGTCATGTTTCAAATACAGATATTTCCCCATGATCGCGACTCCAAATTCACTCTAAACAGGTGTCAGCTAAAGGTAGATTTGCTAAAATTCCACCGCACACTAGGAATGGTTGGCATTTCACCTTCTTCGTTGATCACCGCGCCCTATTTGGGCGGCACCCCACCATTACAGGATAAAATGCATGGCCTTCGGCAATAAAGTACTCGCAGTTAATAATGACTTACCCATACGTACCGATCTTCCTATTCACAATGGCAAAGTACGCTCTGTTTACTGGCTCAGTACCAACGATAGCCGCCGACTAATAGAAGAAAAAGGCTATAACCTCTCATTGGATACTCCATTAGCCATTATGATCATCAGCGACAGAATTTCTGCCTTTGATTGCATCTGGCAGGGTGAAGGAGGAATGAAGGGTGTTCCTGGGAAAGGGGCCGCTCTCAATGCTATCTCTAATCACTGGTTTCAATCTTTTAAAAAGCAGGGACTAGCAGACAATCATATTATTGATATTCCCCATCCATTCGTCTGGATTATCCAAAAAGCCAAGCCTGTGCTTATTGAAGCCATATGTCGGCAGTATATTACCGGCTCAATGTGGAGAGCCTATGAAAAGGGGGAGCGATCATTCTGTGGAATTCATCTGCAAGAAGGTTTACAAAAAGATCAAAGCTTACCAGAACTATTAATCACACCATCAACCAAAGGGATTCTTAAAGGAATTCCTGGAATACCGGAAACTGACGACGTCAATATTACCCACCATAGTCTGAGATCACACTTTCAAGCATTTAATTTTCGTAGTATTAGTGATATTGATCATTATGAGCACCTATTAAAACAAGGATTTAGAGTAATCAGCTCAGAGCTTGCTAGGTTGGATCAAATATTTGTTGATACTAAATTTGAGTTTGGTTACATCACCGATCAATCCGGTCAGGAAAGACTGATTTATATGGATGAAGTGGGAACCCCAGACTCATCAAGAATATGGGATGGCCCTTGTCACCGTGACGGTCATATTGTTGAAAAATCCAAGGAAGCATTCCGCCAATCACTCCTAAATTACTTCCCCGACCCTGATATATTATTAAATAAAGAGCGTATGAATGAACGCCAGCAGTTAGCGCAAAACCACGCCCTTCCTCAAGAAGTATTGATAGAGGTATCTGACACTTATAGGGAGATTGCAGAAAAGATTACCGGAACTTCAATCACACTACCTGACAACCCAAAAGAGGAAATTATCCAAACTCTCCATGAACACTACAAACTTATCAACTGAGTCTTACCAAAATACTTTGGCTTAGACCCACCTATATTCAATGGGGTTAAGCTCTGGACTATAAAAATCTTTAAAAATAGCACGTAGTACTTTAATGCTGACGTAGCTTTCGCGAGAAAAAACAATGTTTAGGGGTGCCTAAATATGCCAAATCATATTGATTTGGATATACTTGAGCGAACATGGTACAGTCGTTGTGTTGCAAGTTATCAAAAATAAAAATCTAATCATCAGGGGGACATGATATGTGTTACTACTCAAGCTGTAATGGTCCGGATGCCTGTAAGCATCTGAACGCAGGTAATTCACCGCTAATAGAAAACCCTCACGTTGCTGCGGAGGTTGTGGAAGGTATAATCGAAAAAGTCGACCCATCGCTCGTCAATTTCGCTGCATTGTTGGCTGAACAGCTAAGTTGACGTTTGGTTATCAGAATGGCCTCCCCACTTTCCTTTTTTCCAGCATCAATGCTTGGTAATCGGGGGGATGGCTTGGTCATCTAGTTTTTAGCGGGTTTGGTGGTATCATAATGCACGATAGTCTTCGCTGGATCAATAGCGCAGATATTGCCGAGGTTGCTCGAAGTGCCCGTGAGCCTGATCGGGTCGAATGGGCTTTGATGGACCGGGGTGGAACCTCTTGCTTAGAAAATATGCTTGAAGAAGCTGTTACACGCAGCAATGTTTCGATGGCTGCTGTTCATAATGACAACGTTATTGCTCTTTTTGGTGTGGTTTTGCTGTCAGATGTTTCACGTACGGGCAGTGTGTGGGCTCTGGCAACTGAAGAAGTCGAACAGTCCACTATTTATCGACGATGGTATCGGATATCACATCAGCTAATCCCCGTTCTTGGCCAGTCGTTTGATAGGTTGGAGAATGTGGTTCATGTTAAAAATACTAAAGCCCTTAAGTTTATCCGGTTATTGGGGTTCTCAGTTTCGTCTCAACCTGTAATCGTAAAAGGTGAAGAATTTTTCCCCTTCCATATGGATTTTTGTTCATAAAACAACGGAATCCGGTCGTACCACAAGACAGCTTGTTGATGATATCTAGAGCAAGCCAGCTCTATATTTTTCCTTAAGGGCATCTCTAAAAATTGCCGCGTGTTTATAATTTGTCAGATGATGATCTAGAATATCAAACTCGGGATTGTTGTTGCTTCTATCAGTTTATCCTCTGAAGGACGGGTATTCGATGCTAAAAAAATTTGGCTATATTATTTCCAGTCACTTTTTAGCCTTGGCTGACATAGAGATCACTTTGAAACCATTCTTTTTATTCCACTCCTGATAATTTTTGAGATGATCAAACTTTTTTACAGAGAGTTTAATAAATTCATTGACAACAAAAATAGCAAGCCCAGTTTTTTTAAGATGTTTATTCGTTTGATACAAGAACTTTTCCGTTAAGGCTTTATTCTGTGAAAATCCCTGATGAAAAGGAGGGTTACAAATAATTAAATCGAAATGTTGCACAATAGTTGCTGCACAGTCCGCAGCGATAATATCAACATTCATATGATACATTTCAGTATTCTTTTTAATACAGGATAATGCTGCAGCATTATTATCAGTTGCTGTGATTTGCCAGTGACTATCTGATGGTAAATAATAAGGGAGATTAAGTGTCACCCAGCCATATCCACAGCCCAAATCAAGGATGGAGTGAGTAGATGATTGGGATTCTGCCAAAATAAGGGGTAAACTTTCTAATAATAACTGGGTGCCTGTATCCACTTTATTCCATCCAAAAACACCTGGCTTGCTAAAAAAGGAAGGAATAGTGTGTTCCCCAACAGAAATTTTTCGAATTTCATGGTAAGCATTTCCGAGTGACTGTTGTGTACTGAGATTTGTAAAGACACCAAAGTAATTGTTTTTGTTTTTCTTTAATTTACCTTGAGCACCCAAAGTATCTACTAATGTTTGCGCATAACTTTTTATCCCCTCCTGTTTTTTGCCGCTAATTAAAAGTTCCCCATAATGATTTAACAGACCGCCTGCTTGATTTAATAGATGATGGGTTAAAGCTTTTTCCTTTGAGACACGATAAACAATACGCTGGGGTGCCCAAGGTAATTCGGAGAAGTAAAAATCATTAAACTCTGCGCTAAAGCCTTTATCCAGAGCTAATTGGTAAATATCATAACGATTTGACACTATATGCAAAGTTTGCTGTATGTACTCTAAATGGGAGAGGACATCTAATGCACTTTCATCAGCCATCCATAAAGTAGGAATGCCTGTAGATTGCAAATAAGGGAATAGGGGAATAAACGTTGTATCCGTCATTGTTTGCATTTAATGCCCCCCAAAAAACGAATTCTGGAACAGAACTTAGTGATTCGCATATTTTGTGGGTAATCCAATGGTTGCTTTGGCGTTGGCGTTGGCGGTATATTCTATATCAAAGATTTTTTGCAGGTTTTACATCTGGGTTGTACTAAATGGTCAAAAACCATCCAAACAACGATTGAAATCCGATAGTTGCTCATCATACAAGCGGTGCTAGTCCAATATTTTTGGAAAATAAACATAAGACGTTATATAACAGCATGCCTCACTGTTAACCTCTTACCTCTAGCACCTAAACAAGGCAATAGCTCTTAACTTACCTGACTAACCGATTATTAATCAACTGATCCACTACTGAAGGATCAGCAAGTGTCGACGTATCACCTAGATTATCCAATTCATTCGCCGCAATCTTACGCAGGATACGACGCATAATTTTGCCTGAGCGTGTTTTTGGTAAGCCGGGAGCCCACTGAATAAGATCAGGTTTAGCAATAGGTCCTATCTGCTGTATACACAAACTAATTAACTCTTTCTTCAGTTCATCATCAGGGGTCTCTCCTTCCATTAATGTGACATATGCATAAATACCCTGACCTTTAATATTGTGCTCATATCCCACAACCGCTGATTCTGCCACTTTCTCATGCAATACCAATGCACTTTCAATTTCAGCCGTGCCCAGACGATGACCACTGACATTTAGCACATCATCCATACGGCCAGTGATCCAATAATAACCATCTTCATCACGACGAGCCCCATCACCAGTAAAATAATAGCCCGGATAAGTACTGAAATAAGTATCAACTAGACGCTGATGATCACCATACACTGTGCGAATCTGCCCCGGCCATGACGCTTTAATGACCAAACTACCAGAACCTTCACCTTCGATTTCTTGTCCATTTTCATCCAGTAATGCAGGTTGCACACCAAAGAATGGCAACGTAGCTGAACCTGGTTTCAAATCGATAGCGCCTGGAAGAGCCGTTAACATATGCCCGCCAGTCTCTGTTTGCCACCACGTATCCATGATAGGACAACGCTCATCACCCACCACCTTATGGTACCAATGCCAAGCTTCCGGATTAATCGGCTCACCTACCGTTCCTAAAATACGTAAGCTGTTGCGAGAAGCCTTAAGCACCCACTCATCTCCCATTCCCATCAAGGCACGAATAGCCGTTGGGGCCGTATATAAGGTTGCAACATTGTGTTTATCCACCACTTCCCAAAAACGAGAAGCAGATGGGTAAGTTGGTACGCCTTCAAACATCAGGGTAATGGCTCCATTCGCCAAAGGCCCGTAGACAATATAAGAGTGTCCTGTTACCCAACCCACATCAGCAGTGCACCAATAAACATCTCCTTCTTGATAATCAAACACGTATTTGTGGGTCATTGCTGCCTGTAGTAGATAACCTGCAGTGGTATGTAGTACACCTTTAGGCTTACCCGTAGAACCTGAGGTATAGAGAATAAACAATGGATCTTCCGCAGCCATGGGTTCAGCGGGGCACTCTGCACTAACAGAGTCAATCGCAGAGTGATACCAAACATCACGCATCTCATTCCAAGCAATATTACCTTGTGTGCGCTCAACCACCAGACAAGTATGTACCTTAGGACACTGCTCCAGCGCCTGATCAACATTGGCTTTTAAAGCAATACGTTTCCCTCCCCGAATACCTTCATCTGCGGTAATAACCACTTGGCAATCAGAGTCAAGAATACGGTCACGTAAAGCTTCCGGTGAAAAACCACCAAATACCACTGAGTGAACAGCACCAATTCGCGCACAGGCTAACATAGCGTAAGCGGCTTCAGGAATCATGGGCATATAAATACAAACCCGATCCCCTTTTGTCACCCCCCGACCTTTTAACACGTTCGACAGACGACAAACCGAATCATGTAGCTGTGAATAACTAATATGCTTATCATCAGCAGGTTCATCACCTTCCCAGATAATAGCGGTCTGATCTGCACGGGTTGCCAAATGACGGTCAATGCAGTTTTCTGTGGCATTTAATACGCCACCATCAAACCATTGAGCAACACCCTTATGAAAGTCGTAAAATTGTACGGTATCCCATGGTTTCTGCCAGCTTAAAAAGCTTTTGGCTTGTTCAGCCCAAAAGGTATCAGGATCATCAATTGATTGTTGATACAATGCATGGTAGCGCTCTTTATTAAGATGAGCATTAGCACGGATATTATCTAGTACAGGGTATAAAGAGGACATAATTATTCCTTTTCATTCTTTCTGTTATTATTAAAAAATTAAACCAGATTAGACTATCAATATCAAGATAATCGATACTTATCAATAGACAACCACGTCTACTGATTAGTGGCGTAATGCCCAAGTGGCATCAAACAATACACTTGCTTTCTGATTGCGGCAGAAGCCACTTCACACTATAAACGCTTCCTGCGACTTTTAAGAAAGTTTGATCCAGATTATAACCAATTTCTGTTCACTATCAATATGCCAAATTGTATTGATTTAGATGTGGTGATCATTAAATATCAACCACTAGAGCATTTTAATTTTTCATAGACATATTATGTAAACTCGAATCAAGTCCCTTAATACCAAAAGCCGAATCGTATCAATAACAAACATTAATAGAGAACAAAGCTTACTTGAGCCCCTTTGATCCAGAACGTTGAACAGTCTCCAAAATTATTGACAGACCCAATCTGACTCTAGCGATTGGTAGCAACGGCTCCTTTTCCAATCCCCTCATACGCTTTAACAACAAACTCACGATCAGGATACTGTTCACCTAGTGTATCAGCAATATGTTGGGCAATAAGCTCTACTGTGGTATCAGTATTTATCAAATAACAGTCTTCCGCAGCAACCATTAATTCAAAATCACCTTGTCGCGCCTGATATGTAAAATGGTAATATTCAACACCTTCATTGCGGGTAGTTGCTGTTAAGTCTTCCTGGCTACCTATATAAATATCCTGCCATTGTGCACACCATTGTGTTTCCAACTCGTGATTACGCTTCCCATTCTCAGTAATGGCAATGGTTGAACGATGCCCGTGGGCGATACGCTGACAGTTGCCAACATGCTTTTTTAAGCCGTGACTGTAGTGATAGAAGGCATGTTCTATGCGTTCTGGTGCAAAGCTGAGTTTAACTTTATGAATGGTATCCGTTAATAATAAACTCAGTTGTTGGATACACCAATTTGCCATTGATTCTGGAGTAACGGTATCACTATCAATAAAAGTAATGGCCTGCTTTGGGGAATTGCAATGGAGTCGCTTGTCCTTATTATGACTATCCTGATATAACCAGTTTATATAGCTACAATGTTCGGTCTGCTCTTTATGTAGCCCTGTGGCTTGCCCAGGCACTACCAAGCAGTGATCAATATAGGTATCCAACCAATCACGAACCGTTTTTTTGACAGTGCCAAAATCACACACCATACCTTGATCATCCAATAATCCTTCAAGGGTGATACTGACTAACCAAGTTTCTCCAACCAACCCACGTCTAATATCCAGGTAACTAAAATCTATGTTAGTGAAGTTATCAACAAAAAGGTGCATAAGTGTTTATTGCTCTATCAATCAGTCGTTAGGAAGCCATTGATTAGGGCTTGTTCAATCATGTCCTGATTTCTAAGGAGTTTTCCATGAAAATCGGCAACCGATGTATAATTAGCCTATCATCTCTATTAAGCAAGCGATTATTATTAATCAACAAACACCCGAGCATTTCTAAACAAACGCAACCAACCACCATCTTCCCGCCAGCTTTCCGGTTTCCAGGAATTGGTAATGGTGCGATAAACACGTTCAGGATGAGGCATCATCAAAGTGACTCGACCATCTTTTGACGTAACACCAGCAATACCGTTAGGTGAACCATTGGGATTAGCAGGATAGGTATTGGCGATACTTAAATCATGGTTAATATAACATAGTGAAACCAAACCGCTTTCTTCACAACGTTGTAATGCTTTTGCATTAGCAAATTTCGCCTGACCTTCTCCATGCGCTATGGGTACAGGTAAGTGAGAACCTGCCATACCAACAAATAGTGCTGATGGTGATTCAGGCACTTGAACTAAACTCACGCGTGCTTCAAATTGTTCTGAAAAATTGCGTACAAACTTCGGCCAGTTGTCTGCACCAGGAATTAAGGATTGTAAATTAGACATCATCTGACAACCGTTACAAATCCCTAAACTAAAGGTATCTTTGCGATGGAAAAATGCCTGGAATTGGTCACAAGCCAAGGAGTTAAATAAGATAGTTTTAGCCCAACCTTCTCCCGCACCCAGTACATCACCATAGGAAAAACCACCACAGGCCGCAAGACCTTTAAAACGCTCAAGGCCTACCCGTCCTGAAAGAATATCACTCATATGTACATCAACCGCTGCAAAACCCGCACGATCAAAAGCTGCTGCCATTTCAACATGGCCATTAACCCCCTGTTCTCGCAGAATAGCCACTTGTGGCTTTATACCAGAGGCAATATAGGGGGCTGAAATATCTTCAGAAGGATCATAAGATAAGGAAGCACTTAACCCTGGGTCATGCTGGCGAATACGATCGAATTCTTGCTGCGCACATTCAGGATTATCCCTTAATAACTGCATGCGATAGCTGGTTTCACTCCACTGTGCCTGTAGTTCAGCACGCGCTTGTTGAAAAATCAGTTGGTCCTGATGTTTAAAACGAATGGTGTCATCACTATTCCACACAGCAATAGAGTGAACACAATCCGCAAACCCCGCTTGAGTAAAACGTGCGATAACAGTAACAAGGTTTTCATCAGCGACTTGAACAACGACTCCTAGCTCTTCATTAAATAACGCGGCGATGGCATCATCACCCAAGGCTGTAATATCCACATCAATACCACAGTGGCCAGCAAATGCCATCTCGCATAAGGTGGCCAATAAACCACCGTCACTACGATCATGGTACGCCAACAGTTCATCCGTTTCCAGGCTGGCTTGTATAGCTGTAAAAAAGCTTTTCAGCCGTTGAGGGCTATCCACATCCGCGACCTGATCACCCAATTGATTGTATACCTGAGCCAGTATGGAGGCCCCCATACGCTGTTGACCCGCCGATAGGTCAATCAATAATAACTGACTGTTTTCTACTGTTCGCAATTGAGGCGTTAATGTTTTACGTACATCAGATACAGGAGCAAAAGCTGAAATAACAACTGACATAGGCGCTGTCACTGCTTTATCTTCGCCATTTTCCCGCCATTCGGTACGCATAGACATGGAATCCTTGCCCACAGGAATAGTCATACCCAAGTCGGGACAAAGTTCCATCCCGATTGCCTCAACGGTTCGATACAGTTTTGCATCTTCACCCGGGTGATCTACCGCGCACATCCAGTTAGCAGATAGTTTGATGTCGCTCAAATTGGCAATATGGGTAGACGCAATATTGGTAATTGCTTCAGCCACCGCCATACGACCAGATGCTGGCGCATCCAACAAAGCCATTGGCGTACGTTCACCCATGGACATCGCTTCACCAGTATACCGCCCCCGATTAGTATCATAGGCTGTAGTAGTGACCGCGCAGTCGGCTACAGGCACCTGCCAGGGGCCAACTAATTGATCACGCACTACTTGACCTGTAATAGAACGGTCACCGATAGTAATCAAAAATAATTTACTGGCTACCGAAGGATGCTTTAGTACACGGCAAATCGCCTCTTTCAGCTCGATGGATTGGATCTCCAATACACTGGACTCGGGCTGGTCTGTTTTTGCCACTCGATGCATTCTGGGTGGTTTACCAAATAAAACATGCATCGGCAAATCCACGGGAGTAGCGTTCAGTAAGGTATCATTGACTCTCAGGTGTTGCTCTTCTGTGGACTCTCCCACTACCGCAAATGGACAGCGCTCACGCTGACAAATAGCTTCAAATTTGGCCAGTTCTTCTGGCATCACAGCCAACACATAGCGCTCCTGTGATTCATTGCACCAGATTGCCAACGGACTCATACCCAGCTCATCATTGGGCACATTGCGCAATTCAAAACGACCTCCACAGCCTCCATCTTTTACCAATTCAGGAAATGCATTGGATAAACCACCCGCCCCCACATCATGAATAAAAGCAATGGGATTTTGCTCACCTAGCTGCCAACACTGGTCAATCACTTCCTGACAACGACGCTCAATTTCCGGGTTTTGTCGCTGTACTGAAGCAAAATCCAGGTCTTCCGCAGAGGAACCTGAAGACATAGACGAAGCAGCACCCCCTCCCAAACCAATCAGCATCGCGGGTCCACCTAAAACAATCAATTGCGCGCTTGGTGCAAAAGGCTGCTTATCGACATGCTCGGGTTTAATATTGCCATAACCACCCGCTAACATAATCGGCTTGTGATAGCCTCGGCGTTGACCACCAAAGTCGTCCTCAAAAGTACGAAAGTAACCACAAATATTGGGGCGACCAAATTCATTATTAAACGCAGCTCCTCCAATAGGGCCTTCCAGCATAATATCTAAAGCCGCCGCAACACGCTCAGGTTTACCATAATCTTGTTCCCACGGATGGGTAAAACCGGGAATGTGTAAATTGGAAACAGTAAATCCTGTTAAACCTACTTTAGGTTTAGAGCCACGACCAACAGCACCTTCATCACGAATTTCACCTCCCGAGCCAGTACCCGCACCCGCGAATGGAGAAATCGCGGTTGGATGGTTATGAGTTTCTACTTTCATCAACATATGAATGGGCTCGTGATGATAATCATATAGCGCACTCTCACTATCAGGGTAAAAACGCCCTGCGGTTGCTCCTGCAATCACCGCTGCATTATCCACATAAGCCGACAACACCTGTTCACCACCCAACTCATGAGTGTTTTTAATCATTTGGAATAATGAGCAAGGTTTCTCTCGGCCATCAATAGTCCAAGAAGCATTAAACACTTTATGTCGGCAATGCTCAGAGTTAGCCTGAGCAAACATCATTAGCTCTACATCGACCG
This sequence comes from Candidatus Endobugula sertula, assembly GCA_001723645.1. Classification (GTDB taxonomy): domain Bacteria; phylum Pseudomonadota; class Gammaproteobacteria; order Pseudomonadales; family Cellvibrionaceae; genus Endobugula; species Endobugula sertula. The sequence continues at coordinate 35,199 of MDLC01000005.1, forward strand.
GATTGCGCTGTAAACGGGTAAAGCTATCGATCAAATAATCCATTTCATCCTCGGCTAAAGCCAAGCCTAATTCACGGTTAGCCACGACCAGTGCTTCACGACCACCTCCCAAAATATCAATTGCCACCTGAGGCGTTGGCTGATGTTGTTCAAACAAGCATTCTGCAGCTTCTAAGGTCATCAGCACACCTTCTACCATACGGTCGTGTAAACAAGCGGCTAATAAACCATACTCTTCGCTACCAATATCACCCTCAAGTCTAAAGGCAATACCGCGTTCTATACGTCGTACACTTTCCAGGCCTGCATTATGAGCAATATCCGTCGCTTTAGAGGACCATGGGGAAATCGTTCCTGGGCGAGGCACCACTAAGAATAAGGTGCTACTACTTTCATCGAGCTCAGTGACAACCGCATGGGTCATCGAACCATACTCCAGCAACTGAATCAATACTTGCGTGTGCTCTTTAGAAAGTGTGTCAGTATTATCCACAAAGTGCACAAAACGCGCACTAAAGGACTTAATAGTCGGTAATACTGCCTGTAAATCCTGTAAGGTTTTTTCAATACGGAAAGAAGAAAGCGCCGCAGCGCCAGGAAGAATCAGCATGGTTGTAGGTAGCCCTTTATAGAGGATCTGCAATAACGACGAATAATGAGAAACAGAATGCCTCGGAAAGGCCGCTATTATACTTGATAACTGGCCTTAAGGCAGCACCTAAAGACCTCATTTAAATTACACTACGCTCTCATAGGAAAAAATATCCATGCAATATAGGGTGGCTAGGGTCTGTTGACATTTCATATTCACCGCTATTAACGCTAAAATACCACGCAACCATCACTAAAAACGCAATATTCACCATGGATAAACCAGAAACAACGGAACCAACACCAAACACTGAAAAACACTATACTGCTAGTGCCCAAACCCGTTTGGTGGGCACTGTGTTTTTATGCCTGATGCCTTTTATGTTTTCCAGTAGCACACCTCCGAGTCTACTGGAAAAAATTCAGCAAGACGGTTTGTTACAAGTAGTATCATTTAACGGGCCCTCAACCTATTATGAAGATCGCTTCGGTCATACGGGCTTCGAATATGAATTGGCTAGGGCGTTTGCAGACACATTGGGCGTTGAACTGACCATTAAGGATGAACGCGGTCTCCAAAACATTCTGGAGAGTATCTCTGAAGCTAAAGGCCACTTTGCTGCTGCTGGATTATCCATTGCCGACGAACGCCAACAGAGTATTCGCTTTTCTATCCCTTATTCCAACACCACACAACAGGTTATTTATCGTCGTGGCAATCCCAAACCCAAAACCATAGACGACCTTCTGGGGAAAAATATTATTGTTATCAGCCAAAGCTCTCACGCCAACACTCTGACAAAGCTTAAAAAACATTATCCAGAACTTAGCTGGGAAGAAAAAGACAATATCGAAATGACCGACCTGTTGAGCATGGTTCATAATGGTAACGCTGACATCGCTTTGGTTGACTCTACCGTTTACATTACCAACCAGACCATTTATCCCAAAGCGCGAAAAGCATTCAACATTGCCGAGCCAGAATCCATTGCTTGGGCATTTCCCAAGCGCATTGACAATAGTTTATTCAACGCGGCAAACGCCTTTTTACGTAGCTATATAAATAACGGTAAATTAACCGAGCTGAAAAAAAAATATTTTCATAAACCACCCATCAATGAAAGCAGCGCTCTCATCCTTGTCCAACGCATTAAAGAACGTTTACCTCAATGGATTGGTTATTTCCGACAAATAGCCCTCAAGTACGATATGGATTGGCTGTTTTTAGCAGCAATCAGTTATCAGGAGTCTTTATGGAATAAAGATGCCAAATCATATACTGGTGTACGGGGCTTAATGATGCTCACTCACAAAACCGCCAGAGAACTGAGTATTAAAGACCGCACTGACCCTGAGCAAAGCATTGATGGGGGAGCCCGATATTTTCTACACATCCATAAAAGAATTTCTCAAAATATCAAAGAACCTAATCGTACCTGGATGGCACTGGCTGCCTATAATGTAGGCCTTGGCCATTTGGAAGATGCTCGGGTTTTAACAAAGAATCACGGAGGGAATCCAAACATATGGGAAGATGTTAAAAAAAACTTGCCGCTATTAGCGAATAAAAAATACTACCGCACAACAAAACACGGCTACGCTAGAGGCTGGGAGCCCGTACGCTATGTGGCCAATATTCGCAATTACCATAACATTCTTATTTGGTACTATGAAAATAAACAACGTCAATTAACTTTTGGATTAAAAAAACAAGAGGTTATCGAAACCCCTATTTTCAAAGCCAGCTCATTACCACACCTATAAACGCACATGGCTAACGTCAATTGGGGTTAGCGTCGGTTGCATTTTTCCCGTCGTCTTCGAGCAAAAAAAACACTGACTATCGACGCACAAGCCTCTGCACAAACCCCGCCTTCATACTTTACACAATGATTTAAATGATCACCATCCAATTGATTGGTTTGGCTAACCACCGCACCGGCCTTCGGTTCCAGAGCACCAAAAACTAGGCGAGAAACACGAGCGTGTACCAAAGCCCCAGCACACATAGCGCATGGCTCTATAGTGACGTATAGAGTACTATCCACTAATCGATAATTACCCTGATTTTGAGCGGCATCACGTAATGCAAGTATCTCTGCGTGAGCAGTAGGATCATGTGAGCCAATAGGCTGGTTAAAGCCCTGACCAATCACTTTATCCTGCTTTACCAAAATAGCTCCAATAGGAACTTCCTGATGCTTGCCCGCTTCCTGGGCCAAATGCAATGCCTGCTGCATCCAGTATTCATCAATAGAGATACTCATCGCCCTCTTCACTATTAACAAGACAAACAAAGGCAAAACGAAACGTTTCTTATACCTTCCACAATCACTGTTTCAATAAACATTGGGGTCCTACCCACAAACAATAACCACCACATCAACAGTGGTAAATAACCCCCCATTCACCTCGTTCACTGTAGCGGGCCATAATATTTCCGTTAAAATAGCAACAACGCTCTACTTCCAATGTCTTGTGACTCATTAATAGACACCTGTATTGATACGATTAGAGCTGATTAACGATAAAATGTCACCATAAAAATAGTCTAACATCGTTGTTGATTTTGCCAACAGATTGACTATTCCGCTGCAATGAACACCTGCCCCATCAACAAAACACTTCCTCTTTCTTTATAAGATTTTATCGTTAATTAGTTCTATGTGAATAGAGAGTTTTTTTGATATTCTAGGTGACGTTGACGTTTCATCTCCACCAGTGCTGGAGATAACGTATCAACAGGCCCTATTCTAACTGACTCAAAGAGAATATTCCTTATGGCTCTGATATTTTTCGTTACCCACGATGGCAATATGTATGAGGTAGAAGCTGCACCAGGAGAAACGGTAATGCAGGCTGCCATTGATAATGGGATAGATGGCATTCTCGGAGAATGTGGCGGCTGTCAATCCTGTGCAACCTGCCACTGTTATATCGACGATATTGACAAAACAGGAGTTGCTGAAGGCACAGAGTTTGAGATGATTGCCAACACATCAGATCCAAGAGCGAATAGCCGTTTGAGTTGCCAAATCGTGGTAACTAAAGAACTGGATGGCTTGACAGTGCACTTACCAAAATCGCAGTATTGAGTACACTTTGCACACCACTAGAGACCTCACGTAACCTCGAGGTTACTCACCGCCTCGAGCAAGGGCGCAGCTGGAGACACGCCTATATGTTGCTCATTACGCATTTTCGCCAATTGAATCTGTTTTTGTCTTTCACTGAATCGTTGGCGTTGTTCCGGCGTTAGCTGATCGTGGCAGCGAGGGCAGCTAACACCCAGTATATACCGCTCGGACTGTTTATCTTCTTCTGTAATTGGGTGCTTACAACCATGGCATTGGTCGTATATGCCTTTTCCTAAATCATGATCAACAGCAACACGATTATCAAAAACAAAGCACTCTCCTTGCCACAAGCTCTCTTCTTTTGGCACATCTTCCAAATACTTTAAAATACCGCCTTTAAGATGATAAACCTCTTCAAAGCCCTGTTCTCTTAAGTAGGCGGTGGATTTCTCACAACGGATACCACCAGTACAAAACATAGCAACCTTTTTATTTTTCTCAGGGCTGAGATTCTCTTTCACATAAGCAGGGAATTCACGGAATGTCGTAGTTTCAGGATTTATAGAGCCCTTAAAAGTACCAATTGCACACTCATAATAATTACGTGTATCAACAACAGTCACTTCGGGATCGCTGATCAACGTGTTCCAGTCTTTTGGGTCAACATAGGTCCCCACAATATGGTTGGGATCAATTCCTTCAACACCCATTGTCACAATTTCACGTTTGAGTTTGACCTTCATTCGATAAAAAGGCATTTCTTTGTGGAAAGACTCTTTATGCTCTAAGTTCACTAAGCGACTGTCTTTTTTCAAATACGCCAACAACCGATCAACCCCTTCCCGACTACCCGCTACGGTGCCATTAATCCCCTCCGCGGCTAATAGCAAAGTACCTTTAATATTTTCAGAGAGGCATTTATCCAGTAATGGCTGTCGAAGCGCTTTATAATCGGGCAGGCTGACAAAATAGTAAAGTGCGGCAACAACAATTTGGCTCATGACAGGAAGACTCAACAAATTAGCAGAACGAAACAGTAAAAAAGGGGCGATTCTACCCTAAATTAACGACAAATTCACAATAGCGTTCGTTAATCCAGAGGCTATTGATGGTTTTTATTCCCTCCCATACACTGGGGAGAAGCTACCACGGTTTGATTTGCCTGCCATTCATCAGCAGAGAAGGTTTGCATAGTCAAAGCATGGACACTACTCGACATTTCTTCCTCCAGTATTTGATACACCCGCCGCTGCCTCTGAATGAGTCTTAAACCCTCAAAATCTTTACTGACTATCACAAGCTTAAAGTGGGACTCTGAGCCATCAGGCACGTTATGCTGATGACTTTCATTGATCACTTGGATATATTCAGGCGATAATGATTGCTGTAATTTTTCTGTAATGATTTTTTGAATAATCACTTTACAGACTCCTATAGTCGTTAATAAAATAGTCACCGTTATAATGCTTTAGCAACGCGGATTCAACTCGCAAGCTCGGCAAGCTTTTTACCATTGTCTGACATCAGAGTGGTGACCTGATCAGACACAGACGCTAACAGACAAATATGTTATGAAGCTGTCAGTCGCCAATGGCTGAGTGCTCATCAATACTGACTCGATCAACCAGTTGGCTACATCGGTTATGGCTGCCGTAACGTTTATGGCGCTGTTTTTGATAACGCAGATAACGGCCACCACGACGAGCTTTATTCTGGAGAACATACTGCTAGGTCCATTGATATCGTAGTTTATCCTCTAACCAATGCTTGTCGAGTTGCATTTACCCATTGAATTCACGTAATAATGTAAGGGGGACCTGGGAAATTTATGCATAGTTACTGTTGTCTACTTATTTATACACTTTAATTAATCTAATAACTTATGAACAGGAAAATATTCATTAATCGTCGCCGGAAAGGCAGCGAACGTCGAGAAGAGACTGACCCTTGCAAAAGTCTTGGTATTGATATTTATCACAGAAAACGTCGAAAAAACTCTGAACGGCGTAAAGGACGCACCTTAGACGAGGATTATTATGCTTTTGTATCGTCAATACAAAGCTTAAACAGTGATTTTTGCGACAATAGATACCATTAATTAACACGCCTCTATTAATATTGGCTTCGGGACCGTCTTTCCACCTAATGACACTTTATCTCGCTCTACTAGGGTAAGGTCTGAGGAAATTTCGGGTAATACTATCGCGACTTAGTCAATTATAGCGCCCAGTTAATCATTGCTTGACCATTATCTGCTAAGTATTGGTTGGTCTTAGAAAAGTGCCCATTACCCAAAAAGCCCCGGTGCGCTGATAGTGGTGAAGGATGAGGCGATTGCAGAATATAATGCTTGCTACCATCAATGAGCCGCCCTTTTTTCTGGGCATAGCTCCCCCACAGTAAAAACACAATGCCTTCACGCAGCTCATTCAAGCGCTGAATTGCTTTGTCTGTAAACTCTTCCCAACCTCGATTCTGATGGGAACCCGCTTGCGCTTGTTGAACAGTCAGCGTGGCATTTAATAATAATACCCCTTGTTCCGCCCAGGATTGTAAGCATCCATGTTGAGGGATAGGAAGACCTAAATCTCGCTGAATTTCTTTAAAAATATTGACTAATGAAGGAGGAGAAGGGACCCCATATGGCACAGAAAAACATAAACCATGCGCTTGGCCTGGACCATGATAAGGGTCCTGTCCCAATATCACGACCTTAACATCATCAAAATGCGTACTATTAAAAGCATTAAATATATTATTGCCCGTAGGATAAATAACTTTACCCTGAGCTTTTTCACTTAATAGAAATTGCTTTAATTGCTGCATATAGGGCTGATCAAACTCTACTTGCAAATGCTGTAACCAACTGTCATGTAATTGTATATTTTTTGTCATTACTCTTCTGGGCCTTTAGACTAAACAGCAACAGTGTACCACGACCTGAAACAACTACCGAAAGCGATAATACGTGTCAACCAAGCATTATTCGGGCCTCATATGAGGAAACAGTAACACATCACGAATCGAAGGCGAGTCTGTTAACAGCATGACCAGACGATCAATACCAATACCCTCACCCGCAGTCGGCGGCAAACCATATTCCAAGGCACGCACATAATCTGCATCAAATTGCATGGCTTCGTCGTCACCTGTCTCTTTCTCTGCCACTTGTTGTTGAAAGCGGTCAGCCTGATCTTCTGCATCATTCAATTCGGAGAAGCCATTAGCAATTTCACGACCACCAACAAAAAACTCAAAGCGGTCAGTGACAAAAGGATTGTCATCATTACGACGTGCCAACGGAGACACTTCCGTTGGGTACTGTGTAATAAATGTTGGATTATCCAATCGATGCTCGACCGTTTTCTCAAAAATTTCAATTTGTACCTTACCTAAACCCCAACTATCTTTCAGAGGAATCTTCAACGACTCAGCAATTTTACGCGCTCCCTCTTCTGTGGATAACTCATTCGCTGAAATATCAGGATTAAATCGCAGGATAGAATCAAACACACTTAAGCGAGCAAATGGCTTGGCAAAATCATAGACTTTTTCTTCAATTACCTCACCTTCTGCATTTTTAATCGTATTGTTAATATCGGTAGACCCTAAAACACTTTCAGCAAGCTTGCGTAACATATCCTCCGTCAAATCCATCAGATCATTATAATCTGCATAAGCTTGGTAAAATTCCAACATGGTAAATTCAGGGTTATGGCGAGTTGATAAGCCTTCATTCCGGAAATTACGATTGATTTCATACACACGCTCAAAGCCACCCACCACCAAACGCTTCAAGTACAACTCAGGGGCAATACGTAAATACATATCCATATCCAAGGCATTGTGATGAGTCATAAAGGGACGTGCGGTTGCACCACCAGGGATTGCCTGCAACATTGGGGTTTCAACCTCCAGGAAGCCGTTGGTATTCAGGTAGTTACGAATAAAACTCACCATTTGAGATCGCATGGTAAACGTATCACGAACACCTGGATTTATCATCAAATCGACATAGCGCTGACGATAACGCATTTCCTGATCAGCAAGGCCATGATATTTATCCGGTAACGGACGCAATGCTTTGGTGAGCAGCTGGAACTCTTCCAAATTGACATAGAGGTCCCCTTTACTCGACTTATGTAATGCACCGCTAACATTCACAATGTCCCCAATATCCCAAAGCCCGCTGGTTGCTTTCAATAGCTTCTGAGCTTCTTTATTCGCATACAACTGGATTTGGCCCGAACCATCCTGCAACACCATAAAAGGACCACGTTTCACCATAACACGACCCGCAACAGAAACCTGATGCCCCAGGATTTCCAACTCTTCTTTGGTTTTTTCACCATAAGCCTGCTGCAAAGCGGCAGCGGTATCTTCACGAACCACATTATTAGGAAACGCGACACCTTGCTCACGAATCGCGGCTAACTTTTCACGGCGTTCCGCAATTAATTTGTTTTCATCTTGTGGCTGATGCTTTAACATATTTTTCTACAGCTCTCATATTCTAAAGATAAAAGTAAAAATAAGAGTTGAAAACAAGGTTTATAAACCTGCTTTTAAGCTCGCTTCAATAAATTGATCCAGGTCACCATCAAGCACAGCCCGGCAATTGCTGGTTTGTACATGGGTCCGCAAATCTTTGATACGTTGGTCATCCAACACATAAGAGCGAATCTGGCTACCCCAGCCAATGTCAAACTTGCTGTCTTCCATTTCCTGTTTATCCGCATTACGACGCTGTACTTCCTGTTCATACAGTTTCGCACGCAGCATCTTCCAAGCAATATCACGATTTTGGTGCTGAGAGCGCTGACTCTGACACTGCACCACAATACCACTGGATTCATGAGTTAACCGCACCGCAGAGTCTGTTTTATTAACATGCTGACCTCCAGCCCCTGAGGCACGATAAGTATCTTCCCGTACTTCAGACTTATCAACATCTATTTCAAAATTATCATCAATTTCCGGTGAAACAAACACGGAACCAAATGAGGTATGACGACGATTACCTGAATCAAAAGGTGATTTACGCACTAAACGGTGTACCCCAGTTTCAGTACGTAACCAACCAAAAGCATATTCACCTTCAAAATGAATAGTCGCGCTCTTAATACCTGCGACTTCTCCAGAAGAGGCTTCTTCCAGTGTCGTTTTAAATCCTTTCGCTTCACCCCAGCGTAGATACATACGTAACATCATGTTTGCCCAATCCTGAGCTTCTGTACCACCTGAACCAGACTGGATATCCAGATAGGCATTGTTAGGGTCATGTTCCCCAGCAAACATACGGTGAAACTCCAGGGTTTCCAAGTGTTTACTTAACTGATCTATTTCCTGTTGAACATCCTGTAAGATATCTTTATCACCTTCCTCCACGGCCATACTTAACAGTTCATGGGCATCGGCAATCCCGGCATCCAATCGATCAATGGTATTAACAATGGCCTCAAGAGAAGCTCGCTCACGCCCTAGAGCCTGCGCTTTATCAGGATCATTCCAGACATCGGGTTCGGCGAGTTCTAATTCAACTTCTGCCAGTTGTTCCCGCTTAGCAGTGTAGTCAAAGATACCCCCTGAGTACATCAGTACGCTCATATAGGGATTTAAGGGCTAGTTGGTAGGGATTAATTTCCATAAATGATTAAGCTCATCGTACATAATGACAGAATAAAATAGCCGCAGAAAAAAATAACTGCAGGATAAAATTGGCTGCGGATTGTACATGATTCAAGGCCGTGGCGATAGTAACTGGCTAAATAACAACTGACTGAGACGAATCCCTGCCAGTTGCAACTGTCTCAAAGCCACCGGATGATATTGATCACAATATGAGTCTGGGAGTTTCGTCGGCAAATAACGATAAATTTTCTGCGTTACAGCTAATGATTCATTAGCCCATACCGTGGGTGATAATTGAGGCAAAACAGAATGTTTAAGAGACTGCTGATATAACGTCTGACCTAAACGTCTCCACCCACCTTTATAGCCACAATACAAGATATCACTATCCCAAAGACTATGTATTGACAGACGTTTACCTTGAAAAACCACGTAACGACGATTACCCCCAAAATCATCCTTATAAGAAACATGCATGGGCTGATGGATATCACCTACAAAATGCCCTATAAGCAATACAGCCTCGTCACGTTGGCGCTGGGATAATTCATTATTGTTTATTCGTCGTTGGTAGTAATCAATAGCCGTTACGATACATTGAGGCTTTGATTTTTGGTTGCGGTTATTTTTCTGCAACAAACAGCTAGACGAGGCAACATCACCCTTATTCTTGGAAACATTAACATAGTGCAACAGCTTCAAATCCTTATAAAGCGCTTTGCTCTTTATATGATCAGCCCACATACAACTTTCAGCAAAAGTTTGATATCCCATCCTTTTGGCAACAGACAATAGCATGGACCGTACAAAAGTTTCCGAATAACGCCAGCTAATATCACAAACAACCTGATGCCCTAACGACCCCCAAGCATAAGTTTTAAATGAACCCAGCAAAAGTAATATAAAAATCCAGTTCTGATTCACAAATTTTCATACTCTGTCATTATTTTTACTCTCATTACTCAAACGCAACGAACTTTTCATGATAAACATAGTCCTTAGTAGCATGCCTTTAAACTCAACGTTTCAAGGTATGGTAGATACTTAACCTTAAACATTATTGGAGAAAAACCATTATGAGTAAAGTAAAAACATCACTAGCTATTACCAGCGCTATCGCAGCAGGTTTATTTATGGCATCAGCTCAAGATGCTGTTGCTGGCCCTAAATTTGAAGCAGAAAAATGCTATGGTGTAGCAAAAGCAGGCAAAAATGACTGTGCTGCTGGACCTGGTACAAGCTGTGCGGGTACTGCTACTAACGATGGCCAAGGAAACGCTTGGATGTTTGTCCCTAAAGGTAGTTGTGAAAAATTGGTTGGCGGTAGCTTAGAGCCAACCGATACTAACTTACCAGGTTAAGATTTATAATGAATAGTGGAAAGGCCAGTTTACGCTGGCCTTTTTTTATATAACATATGAAAAAACATTAAAGAACGTGCATTTTTTACGTTACACAGTCACCATGAGATTACTATAACAAAACAACTCACCGGTGTCGGTATAGGTCTTAAGGCCCAGCATTATAATGAAATACTGGATCGTAAGCCTGAAATCGATTGGTTTGAAGTTCATCCCGAAAACTATATGGGCGAAGGTGGATTACCCCATAAATACCTACGGCAAATTAGCGATATCTACCCTCTATCCATGCATGGCGTAGGTCTATCTCTCGGTAGTGCAGACGGCATTAGCGAAACACATCTTGCCGCACTAAAAAAAGTCGTTAAACGCTATCAACCCGCACTAGTCTCTGAGCATTTATCTTGGAGCCATTGGAATAAAATCTTTCTTAACGATTTACTGCCTATCCCCTATAATCATGAAGCTCTCCACATCGTAGTCAGTAATATTCAACAGGTACAGAATACCCTGGAGCGACAGATTCTTATTGAAAACCCTTCGGCTTATCTCGGTTTTCAACAAAGCGATATGCCTGAAACAGAATTCCTTCGCAACATCGTTGCACAAATCCATTGCGGTTTACTTTTGGATATCAACAATGTTTATGTGTCAGCCAATAATCAACATTACTCGGCTACAGACTATATTGATAACTATCCTTTACATGCCGTAGGTGAAATTCATCTGGCAGGACACACTAAAGAAATCATTGACAATGAAACGGTACTTATTGATGATCATGGTTCGGCAATCACTGACGAAGTATGGCAATTATTTCAATATACATTAAACAAATTGCCGCACCATGTACCCGTACTCATTGAGTGGGATACTGATATTCCCGAACTGGATACATTAGTGTCTGAAACAATAAAAGCCAACCACTATTTGCAATCTTTACCCTTTTCACAAACCGTAAAGCCCGCGCTATGAAGCATTTATCACAATGGCAACAGGATTTCACAGAATCCCTATTTACTGATTTATCATCATCACTGCAAGCCAGCTTTCAAACAATGTCGGAAACGGCACAACAGCAGCGCTTTGCCATCTATAAAAACAACGTGTTTTATTCACTGAGTAATGCCTTGGGTGATTTATATCCAGTGGTAAAACGCTTGGTAGGTGATGATTTTTTTGCAGGAACGGCGGCTTATTATTTACAACAACATCCACCACAACAAGCCGCCATGGTGTCTTTCGGACAGGAGTTTCCCGAGTTTTTACAAGACTTTGAACACACACAAACTATGCCCTATTTAAGCCACGTAGCCCAACTCGAACTATATTGGCACCAAGCTTACCATGCCAAGGATGAAATAGCACTTCACAAAGAAGACTTTTCCAATATGAACCCTGAAGACCTAGCAACTGCCACAATCACATTCCATCCGTCTCTAAGTATATTATCATCAGATTATCCTATTTTCAGTATTTGGCAGACCAACCAAGAGGACAATGAAAACCAGGAAAACATACACCTCAATGAACGCCAACAGGTTTTAGTGGTCAGACCGTATGATGAGGTTGTATTGTATAAGATCGATAATGGCATCTATACCTTTATCGATAGATTACGTAAACGGGCTTCCTTTGAAGAGGCTATCGAGGATACAATAACCGAAGATAACCAGTTTGATACAAGTGCTGGTATTCGTTTTTTAATTCAGGAACACTTATTAACAAATATTCTTTATAATAACAGCTAAAATAATGGGAGTAGCCAGAATGAAAACCGCTCTTTGCCAGGTATTAAGTCCTATAGAAAGTCTATTTTCGGCTATCCCCGAATGGGTAGTCAATATTGCCATGCGCTTGGTAATCTTTAAAATATTCTGGTTCTCCGTCCAGACAAAAATTGTTGGCTGGACAATTGGCGGCCAACACTTCGCATTTTGGAATGTAACAGACAATACTTTTTTACTCTTTGATTTCGAATATAACATCCCGCTTATTCCCAGCGAAATTGCTGCTTATATGGGAACCTTTGGTGAATTTTTCCTGCCCCTTGCGATCCTATTTGGCTTTATGACTCGTTTTGCCGCAGCAGGATTGATGGTAATGACCCTAGTGATTCAGTTTTTCGTTTATCCTGACGCTTGGTGGAACGTTCATGTATTTTGGGTATTGATACTATTGTACATTATCCGTAACGGTGGTGGCAGCCTCTCTCTTGATACACTTATTTTTAAAAAATAAATCGTTAGCCATTATTGATTAGCTGCTTATAGCGCTGGGTGGATGCCCCTTAAACAGGGTCACTGTTTGTTCAAGTAAAGCCACCTTAGCCAGTTGAATTTGTAGAAGAAAACCTTGACAAAAGAACAAACTCATTGAAGAAAAAAATAAAGCGCTCAAGCATAAAACTCAGTATATTGTTCGTAAGCACCCAATGAATGAACCAACCTCCATGTTGGTTCTCATTTAATTACCCTCTTACTACTGGGAGAAATTCATCCAGTTATGGACAAATTAAATAATGAATCAAGAAAAACACCTAATCAAGTATTGTTAGACATCAATCTACCGATTACGCTAGCAAGTTAAATCTACGCCATATCTTATTGCATGTGAGCACACAAGTATTGACTCCACTTATACTGCGCCTAAATGTTTGAGTAATTGGGCAACGATCAATAATAAGTTTCATTTTTTCCTCCTGTTCCCCCGACCCTTTTATGTGGAAGAAAACACTTAAGTGCATAGTCAAAAGTAGCAATGATTAAATGCCAAAATTATTTGTCAGATTAAAGTGTGATAAGCGAAGCGGTTTATCATTAAAGTGGGTGCGTTTTATGCTGATAGTGGAAACCGATTAAATGACCGCTTTCACCAAACGAGCAATTTCATTAAATTTCTCACCTTTGGGCACCGCTAAAAAGTCATGGCCGACATCATCACGATGAATATTCTCATTGAGCGGGTACAGCTTCATACGCATAATATTCTTAGGGATAATAAAAAAGCCATAGCCATGTCCCTGCAATAATTGCATGACCGGTTCCTCCAGTAATTGATCACTGGTACGCTCATTTAACTCAAAAAGAATGGCGTCCGGCTGTATAGTTGATAATAGTTGGGAAGCGCCTGCCAGTACATCCGCTTCATAACCCTCCACATCAATCTTTACCAAACGTACTGCTTGTATTTGCTCTTGCTGGCATAATTCGTCCAACACAGCGACCTGCACTTCGACCTTGTCACAGTGATCACCCACTGCATTTCGTACTAAAGAAGCGGCACCTCGGTTACCCTTTGGAACCACCAGTTCAAGAGTATCCTTCTTGGCTCCTAGAGCAACTGGATGTAGTTTAATATTCGTTGATTGATTGTGCTCAATGGTCTCCAGTAATTGCTTGGCCAATAGGGGGTTTGGCTCAAAACTATGCACAACTCCTGTGCTGCCCACCAAGTCGGATAGAGTGACGGTAACAATACCGATATTAGCACCAATATCAAAAACCGTGTCCCCTTCACGGATAATTTGCCGACTTATCCAGGTAATTTTCCGATCCAGATCTCCCATAAAAAAAGCGGCCCTGCCTACATAATCATCAAGATCAGCTAAGACTTCTCCACCAGACACCTTACTCCAAACACTCCCCGATTCACGTCCGCCAATGACTCTGACAAGAGTTGAGTTTGCCACAGAAGCACAACCACTATAAAAAGGGTAACGTCTTGTTATCAGGGAAGTTAATCGTTGTCTCATGCTGGGCATTTATTCTCTCCACTAATGTTTTTCAGCAATATACCACTTAGCAAGCCTAACATAACACGTCAAATGACACTATGACTGCCATTGACTAATCCTGAGATCATTAACAGTATGTTAAGATTGGCTAATAAACTACACTAAGGGATCACTTGCCATGGTTATGACTACATCCCCCCAGCCCCTTTACACTATAGGCTATGCCACCAAACCAATACATACCTTTATTGCACAACTCAAAACACATCAGATTAATGCTGTCGCGGACATTCGTTCAATCCCTTATAGCAAGGTGTTTCATGACTATCATCGCGAATCTATTGAAACGTATCTACAACAGAACCACGTACTCTACGTTTATTTAGGAGAGGAATTGGGACCGCGCTCGAAGGATCCAGACCATTACGATGACACCGGACAGGTGCAATACCACCAGCTTATGCAGTCCCCTCTATTTAAACAGGGGATTGAACGCTTAAATAATGGTCTGCAAAAGGGTCTTCGTATTGCCTTAATGTGTGCAGAAAAAGATCCTGCTACTTGTCACCGTAGCCTGTTGGTAGGATATTTCTTAGCGCGCCATTCCCTAAGTACTTCGCCTCTATCAGAAACAACCACAACTTGCCATATTTTACATATTACTCACGAGGGTCATATTGAAAGTCAACAAAACCTCGAACAACGACTCTGTTCTGAGCATGGGATAGAAACCGATTTGTTTATGTCAGCAAATGAGCGCCAACAACAGGCTTATCAATATCAGTTGAAAAAAACTGCATATCGAAAAGCAAGCCCCAAAAGCCAAAACGATAGCCAAGAGCAGCGTAAACTCTAACTGGTAGACATTTAAGAAACTAATGTTTCCACATCTGAAATAATATGATTTCCAGTGGGAACTTTTACCCGGTAAAGACCGTCAATAAAGTCATCATTTACTTAACATGACTTATTTGAGGCTTATATATGAAAGCAGTCCTATTTGCACTGATTACCAGTGCACTGTTAACGTTATTTACTAACAGCAGTTTTGCTGGTGAGCAGTATACTAAAAAGGGATATGCTGTGAGTGGTTATGATACTGTTGCCTATTTCACAATTGGCAAACCCGTTAAAGGCGACAAAAATATTCAGGCAGAATGGAATGGTGCAAAATGGTTATTCTCTTCCGAACAGCATAAACAGTTATTTTTAGCCAGCCCTGAAAAATATGTACCTGCTTATGATGGCCACTGTGCTTTTGCAGCAGGCGTCAATAAAAAGGTCAGTGCTCAACCTACACTATGGAAAATCATTGACGATCGCCTATTTTTAAACTTCAGTAAAGCCGCTAATAACCGCTGGTTAGAAAACCCTGAAGATTATATCAAGGACGGTGATGAAAATTGGAAAGAGCTTGGTAAAAAACCAGCGGCTTAGTAGTTGTAACTCCATTGCTCATATATCCATGAGCAATTTTTGCCTCTGATTATTCCCCAATATCAGAGGCCTTTTTTATCTCTCAGTAGTACAGTGACTAATATGACGATTCATGGGTTACTATTGTTGTTTACAACACCCTCTTTTCAACGCCTGTTGATGTACCCAACAAAAGAACATCCGCTCTACGAGCAGCAAATAAGCCGTTTGTTACCACACCCGCTATCTGATTAATTTTCGCTTCTAAATCAACAGGGTCTATGATACTCAAATTGTGCACGTCGAGAATTTCATGACCATTATCAGTGACTACCCCCATACGATACTCCGGATCACCACCCAATTTAACCAGTTCTCGTGCCACATGAGAGCGGGCCATTGGAATCACTTCAACAGGTAGAGGAAACTGACCCAATACATCCACCCGCTTACTCTCATCAACAATACAAATAAATTCATCAGCACAAGCAGCGACAATCTTTTCTCTGGTTAAAGCAGCCCCTCCCCCTTTAATTAAACATAACTGCCTATCCGTTTCATCTGCACCGTCCACATACACAGACACCCCGTCAATGCTATTCAGATCATAGACTGGAAGACCATGAGACTTTAGACGTTCAGCCGTGGCTTCAGAGCTGGCCACCGCACCATCAAACAAATGCTTAATCAACGCCAACCGGTCAATAAAATAGTTGGCCGTTGAGCCTGTCCCAACACCAACAATGCTCTCCAACTCTAGCTTTGGCTGGATATAATCTACTGCCGCTTGTGCTACCGCTTGTTTAAGTCCATCTTGTGTCATGATTTGGAACTCTTTGGGTTTAAATGAGGTGGGCATTATAGAGCGAATTAACGATAAAAAACGCTTATTTCTCTTTCTATCATAGTTCTATTCATAAAAAATCTAACATCATACTATTTATTCAGCTCACTTTCTGGCCACTTTTTCATGAAGTATGATCGAGGTTATCAGTCCTATTAAATAAAACAGTTGGCCATAACTCCCATAAGTCTGAAAAAAATGGTATCCGTCATCCATGGCAATCCTTAACAAGCCAAAACATAATACCGCCGCTGAAAAATAGGCCCAGCGTTGTTTTTTATAGATAAAAAAACTAATCAGGACAGTAGCTAAACCCACCGCCACACCAAAAGTATGTCGTTGAAATAACCAAACCATCCCCGATACAGCCAACACACTCAGATACAACATATTGGCTTTTAACCAAAAACGATGGTTATTCATTATTTCTTATTGCTTGTTTTGCCAGCCAATTTTTTAACAGGCTAAATTCATTCACTTTTTTCATCCCTATATTACGTAACCAACGTATGGTCAGTTGTCTGTTGCCAAATAAGCGCTTAAGCCCTTCCATTAACAACATGACTTGTAAATTATGACCTTTACGTTGACGTTGATAACGACGTAATACGGAAGGTTCATAAATCACCATATCACGCTTAATGGCCCGTTCCAATTCACACACCAGAGCCTGCACATCTAGCAAACCCAAATTAACACCCTGACCTGCCAATGGATGAATGGTATGTGCAGCATCACCAATTAAGACGACGCCATTGCTCATATAATCTACTGCATGACACTGTACTAACGGAAAACAAAATCGTTGACTAACATTTAGGATCGACCCCAGGCAATATTCAAAAGCGCACGCCAACTCTTGGCCAAATGCTTGCTCATCTAAACCCATCAACCAATCCGCTTTTTCATCTTCTACAGACCAAACAATGGAACAATACTGTTCAGAAGGGTGTTCCAGTGGCAAAAAGGCCAATGGTCCTGATGATAAAAAATTTTGCCAAGCAGTGTGTCGATGGGAGTTTTCCGAACGTACCGTCGCAACAATGGCTTTATGTTCGTATTCCCATTCTCGTACTGATATGTTCGTTAACTCACGAATTTTCGATTGTCCACCATCTGCCGCAACCAATAAATCAGCGGATAATAATGATCCATCGGTACATTGCAAAACAACTCCTGAATCACTCTGGGCTAACGATTCAACACTGACACCACACAATAGCATGATATTATCCTGTTGCTGAATATAATCCGATACGGCACATAGCAATACACTATTTTCAACAATATACCCCAACTGTCGCTGCTGAATATCTGTAGCCCTAAAGTGAATACTTGCCGTTCCCTCATCGTCCCAGACACGCATTTCTGTATAGGAGCAGGCACGCTGAGACTGAATGACCTCCCAAACACCCAGTTTCTCAAACAATTGTTGTGATGTGTGAGTCAGTGCAACCACCCGTGGATCAAACTCGGGAGCATCTTCATCTAAAGACGGCAACTCTGGCGCTTTGCCAGCATCAATAACTGCAATCTGTAAATCTGACTTTGGCGTTATATTTTTTGCGAGTAGCGCGGCACAGGAGGCGCCCACTAAACCTGCTCCAACAATAACAATATCGTAATGTTGGGGCCGTGTTTTTGTTGATGTGTTTTTCGAGCGTGTCGTCTTCACCCTATTTACGCTATCCCCATCATTTGGTGGGCCAATACTTTTTTAGCGTGAGGCAATGCCTGCAAACCTAGAAAGCCCATCTGACGTAAAATGGATAAAGACAACTGTTGAGTCGAGAAAGTTTTCACCATCGCATCCGTTAAACCAATGGTAAGCTGCTGGTCACGCTCACGCTGCACTTCATACTCTTTTAGTACCTTGTAGCTACCCAAGATCTGCTGCTTTTGATACGCTTGATGGAGAACATCAACCAATGTCGCACAGTCTCGCAATGATAAATTAAACCCCTGACCACCAACTGGGTGTAAAAAGTGCGCTGCATTCCCTACGACAACCAAACCCGATCGAACTTGTTCGCTAGCCTGAACAAGTTGTAATGGATAATCATACCGCTGACCAACATCAATAAAGTAGCCTCCACGAAATCCAAAACACTGCTGTAATTCCTGTAAAAAATCACTGTTATCCAGCGCCATCAACCCCCCCACATTATCCGTGTGACGAGTCCAAACGACGGACATTCTATGTTGACCATCACAATCAGCCAACGGCAATAAAGCCAACGGGCCTTGCGCAGTAAAACGCTCATAAGCCATTCCTTTATGAGGTTTTGCCACTGCAATATTCGTCACAATAGCAGATTGTTGATAGGTAGTGACCACTTTGTCAATCCCCAGACTTTGTCGTAATGGTGAATTAGCACCATCAGCAATAAGCACCAGATCCGTTTCCAATCGATTGATCGATTCACCTTGTCGAATACTAAGCACTGGCCCCTGTTGTGTAAACGTACATTGTTCAACAGTTGAGGCTGACAAACATTGGATATCTTTCTGTTGCTGCAATTGATGGCATAAGCACTGCCCCAACCAGCGGTTTTCAACGACATAACCTAATGCGTCCACCGAATACGTCTCTGCGTGCAGTAAGGTGCTGCCATAGTGGCCAGTATCGGAAACGTGGATATCTTTAATCGCTTCAGCATGTTCCTGTAACAAGTTCCATATACTCACATGGTGTAAAAGCGTGATGCTGCCCGCACTTAATGCCGTTGACCGAGCATCAAAACTAGGGGGTAAAATAGCAAGTTCAGAGGCGGGGGGGGCTGGGAAAGCAAGCTGTTCTATCAGCGCAACCGAAACGGTTTGCTGATAGCCATTAAATACTTTTGACAACATCAGTGCCAAACTGATACCCACCATACCTCCACCGACAATCGTAATGTGTGGCATAGACCTATCAGTTCTAAGAAAGTCCATTAAGCGGTTCTCATCAGCTGCTCAATATCAACAATTGCCTTGGGAACATCCTTTGACAAAACATCATTACCTTCTTTGGTAATCAAGACATCATCCTCTATACGGACTCCGATACCTCGCCATTTTTTAGCGACGGTTTTATCATCAGGAGCAATATAAATCCCGGGTTCAACAGTCATGATAATGCCTGGCTCTAATAAGCGCCACTCACCATCAATTTTGTAATCACCCACATCATGAACGTCCATACCAAGCCAGTGGCCAATGCGGTGCATATAAAATTGCTTATAAGCACCATTAGCGATTAATGCATCGACTTCACCATTGAGTAATCCCAGATCAACCAGGCCCTGAGTAATCACTTTAATAGAAGCCTCATGAGGAGCATCCCAGTGATTTCCTGGCCTGGACACATCAAGAGCGGCTGTTTGTGCATCTAATACTAGCTGATAAACGGCTTTTTGCTCTTGAGAAAACTTACCGTTTACAGGGAAAGTACGGGTAACATCGGAAGCATAATGTTCCAACTCACAGCCTGCATCAATTAATACCAACTCTCCATCCTTCATCTGTCGGGTATTTTCAGTATAATGCAATATACAAGCATTAGCGCCACTACCTACTATCGAGCTATAGGCTGGAGTTCTTGAGCCTGCTTGCATAAAACGATGCATAATTTCCGCTTCCAGTTGATATTCATACAAGCCGGGTTTACTCAGGCGCATTGCTGCACAATGCGCTTCTGCAGAAATCTCTGCCGCTTGGCGCATAACACGCACTTCAGCCGCACTTTTAAACAAACGCAAATCATGCAAAATATAATCAAGGTTTAAGAACTCACCAGGAGGTATCGCACCTGAACGAGCCTGTTCACGTAAATGATTTACCCAACCCATCACTTGTAAATCAAAGCCCTGATCACGCCCCATGGAATAATAAACCCGCTCACGTCCTTCCAATAAACCAGGAAGAATGTCATTAAGGTCTCCAATCGGAAAAGCATCATCCGCACCATATTCCTCACAAGCACCTTCTGGACCTACCCGATAACCATCCCATATTTCCCGCTCACGGTTTTTTTCACGGCAAAATAAAATAGTCTCGCCATGATCCCGGCCAGGAACAATGGCTAATACAGCATCCGGCTCAGGAAACCCGCTTAAGTAAAAGAAATCACTATCCTGCCTATAGGCGTAATGAACATCCCGATTACGCACCTTCTCGGTAGCCGCAGGCAAAATAGCAATACTATTCGGCTCCATATGATCAATCAGCGCTTTACGGCGACGAGAAAACTCTTGCTTAGTCATTTGAGGCATAAATAAGACCTTTAACCAGATACTGAATTACAATAATATAAAATAGAACAAGTAAGACATCATATTGTAAACTAATCAATCTGTACCTCAGCTAATATAGAGACTGACAGTATATTAAATCATAATGACTACGATGAGACATAGATTCACAATCGGTTTCATCAAACAAGGAACTCTTTAGTTTATGACTCAACCGTCTGTATACAATAATAGGCTGACAGATGTTTAGCCTACCATGAAGGACTTCATTTTCGACAGAACGCTATAATGGCGCTTTAATCCACATAAATACCCATTTAAAGGGAGTTAATCATCCTATGATAAAAAACAAAACAGCATTTTTTGTCTACCTATTCTCTGTTTTCACTACCATTGCTTGCGCCCCTATAGAAAGCCACCAAACAGTTGATATCAACAAAACCGAGACCTATCAGACACCCTATGCTGGAGAAAAAACCACTTTATCCGTAGGCAATTTTGAAAACCGATCAAATTATAGACAAGGAATATTTTCCTCAGGCACTGACCGTCTAGGAAGTCAGGCCACTACCATTCTCAAAACACATCTTCAGCAAACAAACCGCTTTAATGTCGTTGATAGAGAAAATTTAACGCAAGCCCAACAAGAGGCAAAGTATCGTCAACAACAACAAAAAATTAAAGGTGCACGCTATATTGTCACAGGTGCTATTACCGAATTTGGCCGCAAGTCAGTGGGTGATAAACAATTATTTGGTATATTGGGTTCCGGTAAAACACAAGTTGCCTATGCCAAGGTTTCATTAAATCTTGTAGATATTGTCACTTCCCAAATCATCTACTCTACCCAAGGTGCCGCTAAATACTCTCTCAGCCAACGTGAAGTATTAGGCTTTGGTACTGACGCCAGCTATGATGCAACACTGACTGGAAAAGTACTTAACCTTGCTATTACAGAGACTGTCAATAATATTACGCGAGACATACAACATGGCTCTCTGATTTTTGAACAATAAGGGGGAGTGATGACGCATTACCTACAATATTCTGGTCTGGGCATTTTATTCGTCCTTTCTCTCAGTGCATGTACCACCACTAATAATGACCTCTATCACTGGGGCCACTATGAATCTCTCATTCATACTATGTATAACGAACCAGGGTCTGCAACACCCGAAGAACAAATAACAACGTTGCAATCGGATATTGAAGCGGCAAAAGGTGGCAATAAACCCATTCCTCCGGGCCTTTATGCGCATCTGGGCTTTATGTATAGCCTCACAGGCAATATGGCATCAGCAGTAGACTTTTTTAACAGAGAAAAAGAGCTCTTTCCCGAGTCGGCAGTAGTCATAGACCGCTTAACCAAACGCGCGAATAACATTCGCAATAGCCAGTAATCCTATAAGGACACTCAACAATGAAAGTACTTAAGTGCTATAAAAACAAAATCACTCTAATAGCATTGTTTATTTTGCTGGCTGGTTGCCAAACACCACACCCTTACGATTATACAAATTTATTGAATAGCCAACCAAAATCAATCGTCGTCATTCCTCCAATAAATAATTCAGTGGAAGTCAATGCCCCCTACATATTTTTATCAACAATATCCAAACCATTAGCAGAAAAGGGCTACTATGTTTTCCCCGTCTCGGTAATAGACCACTTTTTAAAAGAAAATGGCCTACCCACCCCTGACGAAATGAATACGGTTCCTCTTGATAAAATTCGGAAATTTATTGGTGCTGATGCTGTGCTTTATACGAATATTAACAATTGGGGACAAAAATACCAGGTCATTTCATCAACCGCTATTGTCACATCAACATTAAAGTTAGTCGATACTAGAACTGGGGACCT
Source organism: Candidatus Endobugula sertula (assembly GCA_001723645.1). Taxonomy (GTDB): domain Bacteria; phylum Pseudomonadota; class Gammaproteobacteria; order Pseudomonadales; family Cellvibrionaceae; genus Endobugula; species Endobugula sertula. The sequence continues at coordinate 57,950 of MDLC01000005.1, forward strand.
ACTCTGGGAAACCACTGCAGAAGCTTCCAGAGAGTCTGGCGATGGGGGTGGGGGCTTGTTAGGCGCAATAGCTGCTGCTGTAACAGAACAGATTATAGGCTCTCTGCATGACCAAACCCCTCAATTATCCAGATTGGCAAACCAAAATGCTATCAACCATCCTCAACGAGGACTATTAGACGACCCCTATCGAAAAACATCACTCTGAGAGAAACCATAATGACATATTAAAAAGCGTCTAGATAAACGGATTCAGGCTGTTGACAAAATCCTCACGATGTCGCGGGTTTTTTTATAGCCAAACCAATGATAATACGTCATATTTAATCTACAGCCTCGGTAACAACATGTTCCTGTTGTAGAATACTCGGATATACGAGGCGCATCTTGAGCAAAACTACTTTCATCTAAAGAAACAATCTGTTTACCTCCTTCTTCATAATGTCTAATGCTTTCCTGGAACCTAATGTAAGCGTCTGCATTAGCTTTAGGGTAGTAGAGAAATCAGCCCCATAAATTACCGAAACCGATCTGACGAGAGGCTCTTTTAAGAACTTCCCTAGATTTTGGTGGTCTCAGCTATATAAGTCTGGGTTTACATAATTCCCCACATATGTTATTTATAAAACTTAGTCAAATAATCCCGAGAAAGGCTTGATTTTGTTGGTTCTACTTGTATGATGAAACTTGAGATTAACCAAATAACCCCCACATACAATAAGGGTTTATAGCATTTTTATTATAAAAAACTTTTTGGAGGTTTTTATGCAGGATATAACTAATCAACACAGTGTGGCTTCAGCCTCACCGCTAGCAACAAGTAAGGTACTGCGCAATACCTATGCTTTACTTGCGATGACACTGTTATTTAGTGCTGTCACTGCTGGTATATCCATGGGCTTGGGCCTAGGACGTGGCACAGGCATCATTATGAGTATTGGCGCTTTATTACTAATCTGGTTTGTCTTACCTCGCACAGCCAATTCTTCTTCAGGTATTTTTGTTGTATTTGGGTTTACCGGCTTATTAGGCGCATCGTTGGGACCAATACTCAACCACTATTTAGCTTTATCTAATGGCGGGGCACTGATCATGCAGGCTCTTGGCGGCACTGCACTGGTTTTCTTTTCACTTTCAGCTTATGTACTAACAACTCGTAAAGATTTCAGCTTTATGGGTGGTTTTCTGTTTGTTGGCCTAATGGTCGCTATTTTTGCGATGCTAGGTATGTTAGTAGCCTCATTATTTGGTGTTCAGATATCCGGGTTGAGTTTAGCTATTAGCGCTGTAATTGTGCTCTTAATGTCTGGTTTTATTCTCTATGATACCAGTCGCATTATCCATGGTGGCGAAACTAACTACTTGATGGCAACGGTCGCTCTTTACCTAGATATCTATAACTTGTTTACCAGTCTACTACACCTATTAGGCGCATTAAGCGACGACTAAATATTGACGAGGACAAAAACCCTTATTTTTAATAAGGGTTTTTATTATTTCTAACTATCCGATGACGTCGACCCACTATAATCCCGGCCATGATTTTTTCTCTCGCCATATACGCAACACCTTCAGTACAATCCAGCGATAGTGCTTACCGCTTTGCCAACGCCCTGGTAGCCCACAACCATACCCTTTATCGCATTTTTTTTTATCATGATGGGGTATATCATGGATCACAACTTAATACACCAGCACAAGATGAAGTTGATCACACTGTTCGTTGGCAACAATTTGCTAAACAACATAACGTCGATATGGTAATTTGCATTGCTTCTGGATTACGCCGGGGAATACTGAATAGTAAAGAAGCCACAAGGTATGAAAAATCGGCCCACAATCTAGCCGAAGGTTTTGAACTATCAGGTTTAGGCCAATTGGTGGATGCCGCGGTTTATTCTGATCGACTGGTGACGTTTGGACATTAGGCGTATGAATAAGCCAAAAACCAAAAAACTATTATTTCTCTTCCGCCACGCGCCTTATGGCAGCGCTTTGGCAAAAGAAGGTATTGATGCTGTATTGGCCGCCTCAGCTTATGACCAAGACCTGTCAGTATTATTTATGGATGACGGTGTTTTTCAGCTATTAAAACATCAAAAGCCGGATGACATTGAAGAAAAAAATATTATTAATATATTGTCCGCTTTTACGCTTTACGATATTCAATCACTCTTTGTTTGTCAGGAATCTTTGGCAGAAAGAGGATTACGTAATACGGATATTGCTATTGGTATCAATATTGTTGCTCACAATACTGTGAGTCAATTACTTTCCCAACAAGATCATATACTAAGTTTCTAGTCGTGAGCAATATCTTACACACTGTCAATAAATCACCGTTTCTCAATCAAACCTTGAAGCACTGTTTAGGTCGCATTCAATCTGGAGATAGTGTCTTACTATTGGAAGATGGTGTATATGCCGCATTAAGCTCACAACCCTGGGCTATGTTAATGAATCCCTCTCATCAATATTATGCGATTAAAGCTGACGTAGAAGCTCGCGGATTAGGTGAGGATAAATTACTTTCTCACATTACTCTCATTGACTATGAGCAATTTGTTGAACTTTCAACAGAACATTCCACCGTACAAAGCTGGTACTAAGTCAATGTCCTTAACCATTGATGGGAAAATTATTGCTACCGATAAAGAGGGCTATATTAAAAGCCTTGAGGAGTGGTCAGAGAAAGTGGCTGAAATGATTGCTATAGAGGAAAAAATTAAACTCACCTCCTCTCACTGGGAAGTTGTTTTATTATTACGCCAATTCTATCAAGAGTTCGAACTCTCTCCGACCATGCGGTCCCTTGTTAAGTATATTGCTAATAATTTAGGCAAAGATAAAGGTAATAGCATTTATTTACTGAAGCTTTTTCCTCCAAATCCAGCAAAAATTGCCAGCAAAATCGCTGGCTTGCCACGACCAAAAAATTGTTTGTAAGTTATTTTATTTTTAATACCCCGTGCCTCATAACTCATCACGATCTCAATGATCTGAACGAGAGTGATTGCAAAATTTTTTTGTGCTAACAAAACACGATCAGAAACGATAGCCGTTCTATGGTGCCGAATCACAACACGAAAAAGAGTTGACATCGCTGGTAGTAGTCACTGGGAATATGCCTAATCTCACTGAATTCTTTGCAGGCCATATTTACGCATTTTTTCAACCAAGGTAGTTCTACGAATCATTAAGCGCTCTGCCGCTCTGGCAACAACACCACCACTATTATCAAGCGCCTGCTGAATCAAATCCTGTTCTAAACTCGTTAAATATTCTTTTAAATCAATACCAGAGTCTGGCAATAAAGCGGTAGAATTCATATTAACTACAGATGGCATACTTTCTTCTTCGGGCAAAACTATCGTCTCATCAGTCACATCGATATGGCGATACTTGGCAGGTAAGTCATTCACACCTATCACTCCATAAGGGTACATGATAGCCATACGTTCTACCAGATTTGCAAGTTCGCGTACATTACCTGACCAAAGATGCTGACATAATGACATAATCGAGGTTGAATTAAATCGGACAGAACCACGCTTTTCATTTTCTAAGCGTGCCAATATTTCATTAAGTAACACGGGTATATCCTCCCGTCGTTCATTTAGGGATGGCATTTCGATAGGAAAAACATTCAGACGATAATATAAGTCCTCCCTAAAACTACCTTCTTCTATCATGTTTTCAAGATGACGGTGGGTTGCGGCAATAATGCGAACATTGGTTTTTTGAGATTTATTGCTTCCTACTCTCTCATAACACTTTTCCTGTAGCACCCGTAAGATCTTCACTTGCATGTTAAGCGGCATATCGCCTATTTCATCCAAAAATAAAGTGCCTCCTTCAGCCATCTCAAATCGCCCTGCCCTGGCACTAATTGCGCCCGTAAAAGCTCCTTTTTCATGACCAAATAATTCACTCTCTAGCAGCTCTGCCGGAATAGCACCGCAATTAACAGGAACAAACGGTCCATTGCAACGTGTTGAGTGATAATGCAAATTACGAGCGACCACTTCTTTCCCTGTTCCCGATTCTCCTGTTACTAACACCGTTACATCTTTATCTGCAACTTGTGTCATCATTTCTCTTACAGATTGAATCGAGCAACTATTACCAACCAAACTACGAAATAAATGAGGGGGCCTACGGGTAGACTGGCGCTTACTGATCAGTTTGGCTTCATAGAAACATTGCGCACGATGTAAGATATCAATTAATTTATTATAGGTAGGTAGCGTATCCAACGTAGCAATAACCTGCTGTTTGATTTCCAAGTCAAGGTCAATGCCTTCCAAGTCCCCATTGATACTCTGCCCCAGTAAAATAATCGCAACACCATCATTCCATTTTGCAATCTGTCGCAAACGCGATTCCAGAGACGACTGCCTACGGCAGTGCCCAACAACCACTGCAATAAATTTACTGTCTTCATCCATATCCACCTTTTCCTGCCATTCAAAATCTCCTGAAACAATGGTCGATTCACCCAAGAATTCCAGAATAATATCCAGGCTACGACGACGTTCGATATCGTCATCAATAATAATGAGTTTACTATTTTCCCACATTAGTGATTCCTACTACTGACAACAGGCACTATTAAAAAAACTTTGCCGACAACAAAACGGCTACGCTATCTATAGGAATAGTCAAGAAATGGTAAAAGGTCAAATAAATGACAGAGTACAATAATGACTCACCAGCAAGGTATATCACTTATTTGGATGAGGGCGGCGTTACCATAAACAGACGACGCACTATCAGAATGGCCATTAAATTTATTTTTGTGATCTTAGGATTATTTGATGTCAACATTAACAAAGATATGTTTTATGTAGGGTGAACTCAACATTTATTTCCTAGTAAGTACCTAAAAAGACGGTTATTGCCATAAACAATAACAGCTTTCCCAAACGTTGCGATATTATGGACACTTTTAAACAGGCCAATTATTCGCTGACGTTCTCCCCCCTACAAATATTCATTTTAAATGGAATAGGTTAAAACTTATTGTATAATTTGCTTACCATACAAATGACACAGCGCTGATAGTTCTTTATAGACACTAATCACACTACGCAATTCAGCCAATAATTCTTTAGGGGAACGCTGTGGATCTTGTACAGCGGTGTTAATTTCATTAAAAAGCTCTCCTTCAATCAGGGAAACTTCATCCCATCTCTGCTCCTTCATTAATCCACATAAATGTCTACGCTTACGCATAAGTAACATTTGTGATGCAGGGATAACTGTCATATGCCACTCCAGTGATTATACTAGAACCACTAAGGCTAGCGGCGAATACGTGACAATCTTTAGCTTATTTTAAAATATACCATTGGGCAGATCACTATTGTTCAATATTTCACCGAATCTGAAATACCTTCCCAACCAGCATGAACTTCTTGCAATAGGCTTTTCACTTCATTGAGTGTCACAATGGGTTCATCTGTACCAATACCCTCCAACCTGGCTAGAATATATTCGTACAAGGCATCAAGATTCACAGCAATATCTCCACCCTGAGATAAATCCAAACTTTCTCTCAATCCCGCTACTATTGCCATCGTTTTTTGTACCAATAAGGCAGCAGCATCAATCTCACCATCACCAATATTAGTAATAGCTTGATCAATACGCTCCAGAGCACCACTCAGTAATAACGTAATAACCTGGTAGGGAGTTACTGATTCAATATCGGTTGTTTGATTATTAACAACTGTTGCTGACATAGTCATAATAATTTCCTCATCCAATAACGGCAAAAAACCGTCGTTCATAGACTGGGCAGCATAGACTATGCCAATAAAAGCAAAAAATGCCCAAAATTAGTCCTGTAATTTTGGGCACGATAGTCAAACCTTCTGAGTTTATACGTTTTTAATAAGGATGATACATAAATTCAATCATACAAACCCTCTCAATATCCAGTACAATGGCCTTATTAGAGATGGCGCTCTAACTCTATGACTAACAACTTATGACTATTATAAATATTATGTCTCAATCAAATATTGAAAACTTAAATCTGGCCTCTCAAGATATCCTAGTGTCTCCAACAGAGCTTAAGGCACTGTTACCTATATCGGATAAGGCCCGAGAAACTATTCTTAGCGGACGTCAGGTAATCAATAACATTCTAGACCGTAAAGACCCTCGTTTAATGATTGTTATTGGCCCCTGCTCCATTCACGATGTAGAAGCAGCCATGGATTATGCTCAACGTTTAAAGGTCCTGTCTGAGAAGGTCAGTGGTTCACTGGCTATTATTATGCGAGTTTACTTTGAAAAACCAAGAACCACCGTAGGCTGGAAAGGCTTAATTAACGACCCTCACTTGAACGACTCTTTTAATATTGAAGAAGGCTTACAGATTAGCCGAAAACTGTTGCTGGATATTGCAGAGTTAGGCTTACCTACTGCAACAGAAGCTCTTGATCCCATTTCTCCCCAATATTTACATGATCTAATCTCATGGTCTGCTATTGGAGCTCGTACAACGGAATCACAAACCCATCGAGAAATGGCCAGCGGCCTATCCTGTACTGTTGGCTTTAAAAATGGCACCGATGGCAGCCTTACCGTTGCTATAAATGCCCTCCGGTCGGTATCTAGCTCCCACCATTTCCTGGGCATTAACAGTAACGGACAGGTTGCTGTCATTCGCACCAAGGGCAATGCGTACGGCCATGTCGTACTCCGTGGTGGTGGTGGCAAACCTAATTATGACTCGGTTAATATTGCCCTTTGTGAACAAGAATTGCGCAAGGGAAAGATGGCAGAGAATATTATGGTAGATTGCAGCCATGAGAACTCTAATAAAAACCACGAGCTACAACCGTTAGTACTGGAAAATATTACCAACCAAATTATCGATGGTAACCGTTCTATCATAGGTTTAATGATTGAAAGTCATATCGGAGCTGGGAATCAAAACATTAATGAGGACGGTTCTAAAATGGAATATGGTGTATCTATTACGGACAAATGTATTGATTGGGAAACAACAGAGCGTTGTTTATTAGCTATGCACAAAAAATTAAAGGATATTCTACCAAACCGTTAATGCTACTGTATGAGTGGGAGCACATCAATGAAACTGTAGATTAAATGGTATATCTGTTTATCATTAACCCCACTATTAGAGATAAACAGAATGAACAAAAATAAACTGCCCCCCAACAGTGAGACATAATCAACATCGGGGGCTGTTCACTTCTACTCAGGCTTGCAAATACTCTGTCAATTCAGAATAGCCTCCGATATGAGTGTTATCATGAAATATTTGTGGGACGGTTTCTACGGGCTTACCAATTGTTTTTTCTAAGTCTTCCTTAGAAATCCCTTCGTTTTCAATATCCACCCAACGCACTTCAAACTTTTTAGCTTGCAATAATTGTTTTGCTCTAATGCAATAGCCGCAGTTAAATCGTCCAAAAATAATAAATCGTGACATACTTTGTTTCCCAGGTGTCATTGAATATACCAATATTTAAATTATGGAGTTTATTGACACGGAAACAAAATTAATTTACTAAATAGCCGCTATAAAAAAAACTAATCCTATAATATACAGCTATTAAACTCTATGGGATCTAGTAGTAGGCATTACTAGTATCGGAGTGGTCCGTCATATCACGAACACCTTTTATCTCTGGCACCTTAGCCAATAGTGCTTTTTCAACACCATCCTTTAGCGTCATATCAACAGCACTGCACCCCTGACAACCACCACCAAATTTCAATACTGCATACCCATCTTCGGTAAATTGCTGCAATTCAACCTGCCCACCATGGGCAGCCAGACCAGGGTTGACATCGTTATAAAGAACATAGTTGATACGATCTTCTATTGGGCTATTATCTGTCACTTGTGGCATTTTTGAATTAGGGGCACGGATCGTTAGTTGGCCTCCCATTTTATCCGTTGCATAGTCAACTTTAGCATCGGTTAAAAACGGAATACTACGGCCTTCAAAATAAGCCTTAAAATCCGTATATTCAACCATTTCATCGCCTTCCTGCTCTTCGCCTAGACGGCAGTAAGCAATACAAGTTTCAGCCTGAGGGGTGCCAGGGTTAGACACAAACATACGAATACTAATTCCATCGTCATCTTGTTTTTCAAGTAATTCTTTTAAATAAGTCTGAGCAGACTCTGTAATATCGACAATCATAAATTTTTTCTCAACATAATGGAGGTATGCCAGAACTAGGTTACTATGAATTCAACATAGACTCTACCCTATAAAATATGGGGTAATGTTTATAATTTCAATAGACACAAACAAAGCATCGATTTGCGTCGATGATGACTGAAGTGGACTCATATTCAAAACTGTACTCATTCACTATAACTATAAGCTATATATTTCATTCTAATGCCTATAAACTAAACCTCGCAGAATACCTGGATTTGCTGTATCCTGCGCCTCTAATGATTAAAGCACTTACCACTATTTTTCTATGTATCAATACGATCAATACGACCATCAAATTATTGGGGAACGCATCACTCAATTCCGTAATCAAACTGAGCGTTACCTAGCTGGAGAGTTAAAAGACGAGGAGTTTTTACCACTTCGCCTTCAAAACGGGCTTTACATTCAACGCCTTGCTCCCATGCTGAGAATTAATGTCCCCTACGGCATGATAAACAGTACTCAGCTACGTCGCCTAGCCCGTATCACTCGTGATTATGATAAAGGCTATGCACATGTCAGCACTCGTCAAAACTTCCAGCTTAACTGGCCCAATTTAGCAGAAGTGCCTAATATCCTGGCTGAACTTGCAGAAGTCGAGATGCATGCGACCCAATCAAGCGGAAACTGTATTCGAAATACCACTTCCGATCAGTTTGCAGGTATTGCTGTCGATGAGGAAGTTGATCCCCGCCCTTACTGCGAAATCATTCGCCAGTGGTCTAGCTTTCATCCAGAGTTCGCTTTCCTCCCACGCAAATTCAAAATTGCTGTTACCGGCTCAGATAATGACCGAGCTGCAACACTGGTACACGATATCGGCTTACGTGTATTAAAGAATGCTGACGGAGAGATTGGATTCCGAGTTTTTGTTGGTGGAGGGCTAGGTCGTACTCCTGTTATTGGAACTCTAATTCGTGACTTCTTGCCAGAAAAAGACCTCTTAACCTACCTTGATGCCATATTGCGTATCTACAACCTATTCGGTCGCCGAGACAATAAATATAAGGCTCGCATTAAAATTCTTGTAAAAGCCATGGGTATTGAAGCCTTTGCTAACAAGGTTGAAGCCGAGTGGGAACACTTAAAAAATGACGAAAGCCAACTAACCCAGCAAGAAATAGAGCGCTGTCAGTCCTTTTTTACGACTCCAGCCTATGAAACCATTGATGACCAACAAGCTCAATCTTTAGTTGACCAACAGGCAAGTGACAACCTTGCTTTCCAAAAGTGGCTCACACGCAATCTGTTTCAACATAAAACCCCTGGCTACAGTGCCGTTATTCTATCACTAAAATCAACCGGAATTGCCCCAGGAGACATCACTGAACGCCAATTAGATATTATTGCTGATTTAGCGGACAAATACAGCTTTGGAGAAGCTCGTACTACCCATGACCAGAACATTGTATTAGCCGATGTTAGAAAATCAGAACTGTTTTCTTTATGGCAAGAAGCCAGAGCTGCAGGGTTCGCAACACCTAATATCGGCACTCTCACCGACTTGATCTGCTGCCCTGGCGGTGATTTTTGCTCACTGGCAAATGCAAAATCAATTCCTGTTGCAGAAGCGATCCAACGCCGTTTCGACGACATAGACTATGTTTACGATCTGGGTGATATTGACCTGAATATTTCAGGTTGTATGAATGCCTGCGGCCACCACCATGTTGGACATATTGGCATTTTGGGCGTTGATAAAAAAGGAGAAGAGTTTTATCAGATTCAGTTAGGTGGCAATGCTAATAAAAATGCCGCTCTAGGAAAAGTCCTGGGACCGGCTTTTAGCCGCGAACAAATGCCTCATGTTATTTCAACAATACTCAATGTATTTGTTGAGAAACGCCAGGGGGATGAGATGTTTATTGATACCTACAACCGGATTGGTATTTTTCCTTTTAAGGAGCGTGTGTATGCCAAATAATCGTCATATTATTAAAGATGGCCAGATTGCTGTTAATGAATGGTTGTTGGTTACTGACAGTAGCCAACCAATCCCTGAAGCCAAGGTCATTGTTTCTTTAGACATTTGGCAAGCACACAAAGAACAACTGGCAAAAAAGCCGGTTGGCCTATGGATTAAAAATGATCAATCACTGGAAACCATACATAAAGACCTTTCTCAATTTGACGTTATCGCTATAGATTTTCCCGGATTTATGGATGGGCGAGGCTTTTCTATTGGGCGTTTACTGCGTGACCGCTACCATTATCAGGGTGAAATTCGGGCAACGGGGTCTATCATTCGCGACCAGCTATGTTACCTAAAGCGGTGTGGTTTTAATGCGTTTGATTTAGGAGGTAATTCTAATCTTGAATCAGCGATTGCCTCCCTCAACGACTTCTCTGATGGCTATCAAATTAGCGTTGATCAAAAAACGCCCCTATTCCGTCGGCGCGCATAAGAGTTAACGCTGACTCCGTGTTTTACTATCTCATAGGACATGAAGTACTTCCTACAAACTGTTACACTCCCTTCTTCATTATATAGTACCAATTAATTAGTTATTATATGGAAGAAAACTCCCTATTACAGTCATTTTTTCTTATTTTTAGTGGCTCAGCGATTATTGCAACCATTGCACTTTATACGCGACAACCGCTGTTGGTTGCTTATATTGTCCTGGGTGCAGTATTTGGGCCCTATGGCCTAAAATTAATGACAAACGTTGATCTTATCAGTGATATATCCCACATCGGTATTATTTTCCTATTATTTCTGCTTGGCCTGGATATGCAACCTAAAGCACTCGCGTCCGTTATTAAGCAAGTCACACCTGTGGCATTGTTCAGTTCAGGATTATTTGCTATTTGTGGCTATGGTATCGGTGTTATCTTTCATTACTCGTCCATCGAATGCATGGTCATTGGAATGGCAATGATGTTTTCCAGTACCATCATTGGTATTAAATTACTCCCTACCACCGTGTTACACCATAAACACAGTGGAGAACTCGTTGTTGGTTTATTGCTATTACAAGACTTTTTAGCCATTTTTTGTCTGATGATTTTACTCAGTGGAGAACTGGGACAAGTGGACATCAAACGATTCGGAATAGCTATCGCATCTCTACCTTTTGTCGCCTTATTTTCTTGGTTATTTGTTCGCTATATTCTGCAATATCTTATCCAGAAATTTGATCGCTTCCACGAATACATTTTTTTACTCGCATTAGGTTGGTGCCTGGGGTTAGCAGAGCTTTCAGAAGCTTTGGGGTTATCTGCTGAAATTGGTGCTTTTATGGGTGGTATCAGTCTAGCAACAAGCCCTATTGCCCAATATATCGCCATTAATTTGAAACCATTGCGTGATTTCTTTTTGATTTTATTTTTCTTTTCATTAGGCGCCAGCTTTAATCTATTATTATTGCCTGACATTATCATTGCAGCCACTATTCTTGGCGGAATAATGCTACTACTTAAACCCATTGTCTTTCGCTGGCTACTCGAACAACAAAGTGAAAAGTCTTCTCTAGCCTGGGATATTGGATTTCGTTTAGGACAAATCAGCGAGTTCTCTCTGCTGATTGCATTGGTTGCATTTAATGGTTCATTAATTAGTGAAAAAGCCTCTACCTTAATCCAGGCGACTGCCATTATGACATTTTTAGCATCAAGCTATATTGTGATTTTTAACCTGCCCAACCCCATCGCCGTTAAAGACCATTTAAGGCGGGATTAATACAGATTGCATTGCTTAACCAGTGCAGAAGTGTCACAGCGGTTACATCTTCTATCCTGCAAATCTCTATAGCGCCGAATAACACTCTCTGTATTTGGCAGCTCAATATTGTATCTCTCTACTACATTTAAACAGACGCCTAAATCTTTGCACACCCAATCAACCACAAAACCATCGTCAAAAATATCTTTATCAATCTTCTTGCCCCGATTGGATCATTGCCAACTACCCGCAGCTCCCACACTAATGGCATCAACCACCGGTGGCAAGTCCAAGCCACTTTTTTGCGCCAATACAAATCGCTGATTAACTGTTCACTTTTTGAAAAATAATGCCTTCAGAATCAATCATTAACCAGATTAATCCTTTTTAAGCGTTTGTAAAATAAATTTATTGCTGACTATGCCTCTCTTTTAGTAAGGCTTTAATTTCCCAAAGTTCTTTTTGTAATTCCTGTAACGTAGGCTCACCATCTTCCCTATTTTGTTCTCTGTGTTCTTCTTCCAACACGTTAACCACTATACCAATAATCATGTTTAAAAAAGCAAATGCAGTAAAGAAGATAAATGTTAAATAATAAGCCCAACTAAAACCATAAACTGTCATGGTTTCATACATGACATCGGTCCAGTCCTCAAAGGTCATTACACGAAATAAGGTCAGAAGGCTTCTTGCTATATCGCCCCACAAACTAGGGTTAATCTCACTGAAAAAAGTAGCACCAACTGCAGCATAGATATAAAAAATAATAAACATAAGCAAAACCACGTAGCCTAATCGTGGCAGTGCCTTAAGTAACGAATTGAGTAGCATACGCAATTCAGGGATAATAGAAACCATTCTCAATACCCGAAAAATGCGAATAAGTCGTCCAATAATAGCTAACTCACTATCTTCAATAGGTATTAAGCTGACTGTGACAATGACTGTATCAAAAATATTCCAAGCCCGCTTAAAAAAATCTTTTTTATGTTTTTCACCTAAAAAACGAATGGTAATTTCAAACATAAAAAAAATAGTAATAAACCAGTCAAGAAAGATAACTACTCGGGATACCGATTCTGAAATATTGTAGGTTTTGGCACCAACCATTAACGCCGAAAATATAATAATCGAGATTACAAAAAGTTCAAAAACTTTATTAGAACGAATGCGCTCAAACTTAGCTTGTAAAGTTGCAGAATTCATTGTCAATATTTTTATTTTCTCCTCCAACTTGTTCCTTCATGTGAATCTTCTAGCAATACACCTTTCTGATAAAGTTCTTCACGAATTTCATCAGCCCTAGCATAGTGCTTATCGACCTTGGCTTGAATACGTTCAGCAATTAACGCTTCGATACGCCCGGACGACAACCCTTCCTCATTGGTATCGCCACCTTGCAAAAAGAGAATAGGATCACTTTGCAAAATGCCTAAAATACCTGCCATTGCTTTCAACTCTCCCATCAGCCCCCTTGCATCCTCGGCATCTTTTTTTGCAGCAGTATTAATGGCTTTAACCATATCATACATAACAGCCAAGGCAACACGAGTATTAAAGTCGTCGTTCATTGCTTCAACAAACTTACCATAGAAAGTACTGCCTACCATTAATGAAATATCACAGGGCTCTACATCCGTATAATGTTTCAGTGTTTGATAAAAACGCTCTAAACCTGACTTCGCTTCAATCAAGTTATCTTCAGAGTAGTTAATATGACTACGATAATGGCTGCTAATAATCAAATAACGGATAACTTCTGGGTGATATTTTTTAAACACATCACGAATAGTAAAAAAATTGCCTAATGATTTAGACATTTTTTCACCATCCACTCTAACAGCACCTGCGTGCATCCAATAATTAACGAATTTACAACCGTTAGCCGCTTCACTTTGTGCAATTTCATTTTCATGATGAGGGAATGGTAAATCCGGACCACCACCATGAATATCAAAGCTAGCTCCCAAACAAGACTTAGTCATCGCAGAGCATTCGATATGCCAACCAGGACGGCCACGCCCCCATGGAGATTGCCAAGACACTTCTTGTTCTTTACATGATTTCCATAAAGTGAAATCCCGAGGATCTTCTTTCAATTCTCTAATGTCAACACGAGCACCAGAGAGCAATTCTTCGGTATTTTTACCGGATAACTGCCCATAATCTTCAAATCGGCTAACCCGGTAATAAACATCATTATTATCTGCAACATAAGCATAGCCCTTGTTAATTAATGTAGTAACCATCGCAATAATGTTGTCCATATGGTCTGTTGCACGAGGTTCCTGATTAGGGGACTGAATATTTAATAACGCTTCATCTTCATGCATAGCATCGATAAAACGCTGTGATAAAGTCGCACTATCCTCACCACTTTCATTAGCCCGATTGATGATTTTATCATCAACATCAGTAATATTACGCACATACTCGACTTCCCAGCCTTGAGATCGTAAAAAGCGCACAATCACATCAAAGGAGACTAATACTCTGGCATGACCAATATGACAATAGTCATAAACCGTCATTCCACACACATATAAACGAATTTTACCCTCTTCGATAGGGGTGAAAATGACTTTATTCCGAGTCAAGGTATTGTAAATTTTTAGCATCATTGGCTTTTCTAATCTCTATTTTAAACGTGAGATGCCTATCATTGTGTAATCATTTAAACATTTCACGTCTTGAATATTTAACTATCCATTAAATGTATCACGTAAACCAATAGTTCGATTAAACATCAAACCCTCGGACTTTGAATCGCGACAAAAATACCCCTCTCGCTCAAATTGATAGGTAGTGCCTACCTCTGCTTCATTGAGCCCCACTTCACCGACACATTGTGTCTTCATTACCAAGCTTTCAGGGTTAAGCACATCAACAAAATTCTTCTCTCCAGAATCCGGTGAAGCATCATTAAATAGACGGTCATACAAAGCCACATCAAATATCGCATGCCGCTTGGCATCAACCCATTGAATAACACCTTTGGGTTTAATACCATCTCCAGGATCACTACCGATTGTATCCTCTATAATACGCGCTTTAACCTCAATAATATTACCCTTATCACCCTTAATACATTTATCCGCTTCGATAACATAAGCACTACGTAAACGTACCCGTTTGCCTATCACTAGACGCTTGTACTTTTTATTCGCTTCTTCACGAAAATCATCGGCATCAATATAAATTTCTCGACTAAAAGGTAAAGTACGTTCAGCTAGGTCATCACGATTGGGATGTCCAGCAGCAGTTACCATTTCCGTTTTATTTTCCGGATAGTTCGTCAAAGTGACTTTTAGTGGATTTAACACACACATAGCTCTGGGAGCATTTTTATCCAAGTCATCACGAATAGCATGCTCCAGCATACTCACGTCGACAATGCCGTCTGACTTTGTTACCCCAATCATGTCACAAAACTTACGTAGCGCCGCTGGCGTCACACCACGACGACGCATCCCTGCTAATGTAGGCATTCTGGGATCATCCCAACCATCGACATAACCATCGTCTACGAGTTGCTTAAGCTTACGCTTGGAAGTCACTGTATAGTTTAGGTTTAAACGCCCAAACTCATACTGTACGGGTTTGGACGGCACAGGCAGATTATCAATAAGCCACTCATAAAGTACTCTATGATCGGCAAATTCCATCGTACAAATAGAGTGAGTAACACCTTCTATTGCGTCACCCTGCCCATGAGCGAAATCATACATAGGGTAAATACACCATTTATCGTCTGTTTGATGATGTAACTGCTTGCGAATACGATACAAAATAGGGTCACGCAAATTCATATTGGAGCTTGCCATATCAATTTTGGCACGCAACGCACAAGCACCCTCGTCATACTCACCTGTCCGCATTTTTTCAAACTCATCCAAATTTTCTTGCACACTCCGCTCACGATACGGACTATTTTTACCGGGTTCCGTTAACGTTCCTCGATATTCACGGGCCTCATCCGGTAATAAATGACATACATAGGCTTTACCCTGCTCAATCAAGTAAAGAGCCCACTCATAAAACTGCTGAAAATAGTTGGAAGCATAACGAATGTCACCACTCCAGCGGTAACCCAACCACTCCACATCACGAATAATAGCGTCAATATACTCCTGATTTTCTTTCGCCGGGTTAGTATCATCAAACCGTAAGTGACATTCACCACCAAACTTCTCTGGTAAACCAAAATTCAGGCAGATGGACTTCGCATGACCGATATGCAGATAACCATTGGGTTCTGGCGGAAATCGCGTAATGACTTGAGAATGCTTACCCTCTGCAAAATCACGGGTGATGATCTGTTCCAAAAAATGCAATGGTCGGTCACTATCATTGTCAATGATGGTCTTATCTGCGGTCATAAGTTATCCGTTACTAGAAGAAATATATGAAAACACGTATTATAACGGCCTCTTGGAATTCTCTCATAGCGAATTCATTGTTTTCTGACATTTTTAGCCCAAAATGGCCATCTGATAAAATATAAATAGAACACCTCTAAAAAGTAAGGTATTTGAATGATTATATTGCACACCAATCTTGGTAGTATCACCATCGAACTGAATTTTGATAAAGCACCAAAATCAGCTGAAAACTTTCAACAATACGCTGAAAGTGGCTTTTATGAAGGAACCATTTTCCATCGTGTTATTGATGACTTTATGATCCAGGGAGGAGGCTTCAATGAAGATATGGAACAGAAGGAAACCCTTGCTCCTATTACTAATGAAGCTGATAATGGACTCAAAAATGATTGCTATACATTGGCAATGGCCCGCACTATGGACCCAGATAGTGCAAGCTCTCAGTTCTTTATCAATGTTAAAGACAACGACTTTCTAAACCACACAGCTAAAACCACTCAAGGTTGGGGCTATTGTGTTTTCGGCAAAGTGGTTGAGGGACAGGATGTCGTTGATAAAATCAAAAAGGTAGAAACAGGCTCTAGTGGCTTCCATCAGGATGTCCCTACTGAAGCCGTTATCATTGAAAAAGTAACTGTTGCTGCAACTGCAGAATAGCCCGTTAAGCAGCTCTGTCAATGGGTATTTACTTCATTTCCGACCTTCACTTGTCACCAGAAAGGCCTGCTATTACACAGGCTTTTTACCACTTTCTCAGTACCATCGCAAAATCCGCTAAGTCTCTTTATATCTTGGGGGATCTTTTTGAAATGTGGCTGGGGGATGACGATGATACCCCGCTATATCGGGAAGTAGTTCAGCACTTAAAAGAATACAACCTACAGGGAAGAAGCTCAGAGCGCAAAACCTATTTTATGCGAGGCAACCGAGACTTTCTTATAGGAAAAACCTTTGCTCAAAGCGCTGAGGTCACATTATTAACAGACCCCACGGTCATTACTTATCAAAAGCAACGTTATCTGCTAATGCATGGGGATAGTCTATGTACCCGTGACCATGATTATATGAAATTTCGAGAGTTAACACGATCTGCAGACTGGCAAAAACAATTACTCGCGCAACCATTGGACCAGCGACGCCAATATGCTAATACAATAAGACAGCAAAGTAGCACCATGAACAGCCTAAAAGCTGCTGATATTATGGACGTTACACAGGAGGCTGTCTTACAGGTGATGGAAGAAAATCTTACCAACACACTTATCCATGGCCATACTCACCGTCCAGCTAAACACCAGCTATCTATCCACAACCAACCCGCCCAACGTATTGTATTAGGTGACTGGAATACACAGGGCTGGTATTTAACCATAGATAAAAACAATCAAAGACTTCTAATATCGTTCGATATTTGAGTAGTGCTTGATTAAGTGCTCACCTAATATCGTCAATGAAACCAATACCAGTTTACCAAAATACCTTCTATAATAATAACTTTGGGCTAAGTAAAATACTATTACAATAAGAGGTGAGCCCATAACCCAGCTCCTCAGTTAGGTATAATGATAAAAAGTATACAATAAAAACAGAAATGCCTTACCAAACACAATGGAGGTACTAACAACAGTGCAAAAAATAATGTTATTATTTGTCGTGCTTATTCTAAGCGGTACTATTTTTATCACCCACAGCCCTCTAACCTACGCTAGTTGGAATAATCCCTATAATGCGGAACCGGAAGAAGATAATATTCTTTACGTTGCATTTTCATCACGTCCCAAACACCTCGACCCAGTCAGATCCTACAGTGAAGATGAATATCAGTACTTAGGGCAGATTTATGAACCACCACTACAGTACCATTATCTACAACGCCCTTATACCCTAGAGCCACAAACCTTAACCAAAATGCCTGAGATTGTTTATTTAGATAAATCAGGCACGCCATTAGTTGAACCTATTAACCATGATCAAATTGCTTATACAGAATATCATTTTGAATTACAAAAAGGCATTTTATATCAGCCACACCCTGCCCTAGCAAAAGATCAGCAAGGAAATTATTACTATCATTCTTTAACCAAAGACGAATCAAAACCCTTTAAATCACTAGAACATTTTCCTCACACAGGCACACGAGAACTACTTGCACAAGATTATGTTAACCAAATCAAACGTATAGCCAACCCTGCTCTACACTCTCCTATTAGGGGGTTAATGCAAGAATATATTGTTGGACTCAAAGAGCTCGCACAAACACTTGATGAGCGTACAAAATCATCAGGGAAAATCAATGACTTAAGAAACTTCCTTGTCGAAGGGGTTAAAAGCACCGGCGATTACCAATTTAGTATTCGACTCAATGGAAAGTATCCCCAGTTTCTTTATTGGCTAGCCATGCCGTTTTTTGCACCGATTCCCTGGGAAGCCGATGTCTTTTACAACCAGCCAGGGTTTGATAAAAATAATATCAGCCTTCACTGGTATCCTATAGGAACGGGGGCATATATGTTGACCGAAAATAATCCAAACCTACGCATGGTACTAGAAAAAAACCCTAATTTTCGTACGCAACGTTACCCCTCTACAGGCGAACCTGGCGACAAAGAAAAAGGATTATTAAGAGACGCTGAAAAAACTATCCCTTTTATCGATAAAGTGGTCTTTACCTTAGAAAAAGAATCTATCCCTTATTGGAATAAATTTTTACAAGGATACTTTGATAGCTCGGGAATCAGTTCCGACAGCTTTGATAACGCCATTAGCTTTGGCTCGGCGGGAGAAATTAATCTAACCAATGATATGAAATCTAGAGGTATCCAATTAAATACCGTTGTTGGTACCAGTACTTTTTATCTCGGTTTTAATATGCATGATGCCACTATCGGTGGCCCCTCAGAAAGAGCACGGCTCTTAAGACAAGCGATCTCTATTGCTGTTGATTATGATGAATACATATCTATCTTCACCAATGGTAGAGGTATTTCTGGACAAGGTCCTATTCCTCCCGGCATATTTGGCTATAAAAATGGCGAAGCCGGTATTAATCCTTATGTCTATGAATGGGATAATGGTAAAGCTAAACGTAAAAGCATTAAGTACGCCAAACAGCTATTGGAGCAAGCTGGATATAAAAATGGTATAGACAATCAAACCTCAAAACCACTTTCGTTATTCTACGAATCTATTGACATAGGCCCTGATGGAAAAGCTCGATTAAATTGGTTGCGCAAACAATTCGAAAAAATTGATATCCAATTAATTATTCGTTCTACCGACTACAATCGTTTTCAGGAAAAACTGTTAACCGGCGCAGCCCAACTATTTAACTTCGGCTGGAATGCTGACTACCCTGACCCAGAGAATTTCCTCTTTCTATTTTACGGCCCACAAGGAAAAATAAAATATAGCGGGGAAAATGCAGCTAATTACGATAACCCTGAATATAATCATCTATTTGATCAAATGAAAAGCATGTCTAATTCACCTGCAAGGCAAAAGATTATTGATCAAATGGTAGAAATACTCCGCCATGACGCACCATGGGTCTTTGGTTTCCACCCAAAAACATTTTCACTACAACATAGCTGGTACAAAAATATTAAGCCTTTTATTATGACCAACACAGGAACCATTAAATACAAACGCATTGATAAAAAACAACGTTATGAAAAAAGACAGCAATGGAACCAACCTATTGTCTGGCCAGTTGTGTTAATTTTACTATGTATTATCGCTTTGGTGATTCCAGCGATTATTGCTTATCGCCACCGTGAAAGGAGTCGCTTACTATGATGAGTTATATTATTCGTCGTATCTTATACGCAATTCCTATTTTAATTGGCGTTAACATTTTAACCTTTTTATTGTTCTTTTATGTCAATACCCCCGATGATATTGCTAAAGCTCAGTTAGGCGAAAAACGTGTCTCTCAGGAAGCCATTGAGCAATGGAAACAAAGTAAAGGATACGACAAACCCATTCTGTGGAACGCCGAAGCAACGGGCATACAAAAACTAGGAGACACTATCTTCTTTGATAAATCTATTCGTATGATTTTCTTCGACTTTGGCTCCTCTGATAGTGGTAGAGATATCAACTATGACATTAGCCAACGTATGTGGCCAAGTTTAGCCATTGCGATACCCACCCTACTCATTGGTCTAACCGTCAATATCACTATCGCGTTAATGATCGTTTTTTTCCGAGGCACGGCTATTGATACCTGGGCAGTGGTTTTCTGTGTATTTTTACTCTCGATTTCATCATTGTTTTATATCATTGGTGGACAGTTTTTCTTTAGTAAAATGCTTCATCTTGTCCCTATATCTGGCTATGATACCGGCGCTAGCGCTATTAAATTTTTAATCTTGCCAATAATTATCGGAGTCATTGGAGGCATCGGTGGAGGTGTTCGTTGGTATCGCACGCTCTTTATTGAAGAAATAGAAAAAGATTATGTTCGTACGGCTAGAGCCAAAGGGCTTAAAGAAATTACCGTGCTATTTAGACATATATTAAACAACGCGATGATCCCTATTCTAACGGGAGTAGTAGTTATTCTGCCATTATTGTTTATGGGCAGCTTACTTATGGAATCCTTCTTTAGTATCCCTGGCCTTGGAAGTTACACCATTGATGGAATACAACGCCAAGACTTTGCCATAGTGCGTTCAATGGTTTATTTAGGTTCAGTTCTCTATATTATTGGACTGATTCTCACCGATATTTCATACACTATTGTTGACCCAAGAGTGAGGTTAAACTAGTGAGTATATTTACCATTCAACCCGTCTTTTTAATCACCGACATTTTACTATTTTTATTAGTTGCCATTGCGGTGGGTTATTTTTGCTATGCACGCCAGCACGCACATTTAGTCACTCCCTGGAAACACCTATCTAAAAACTCGGTGGCCATGGGCTCCGCTGCTATTTTATTGGCCTATCTATCCATTGCTGTAGTGGACTCCATTCATTTTAAATTACCCAGTGAAAACTACTCAAAAGAGGACCCACATTATCAACCAGAAGCCTTAAGCTTATTAGATGTTTGGTTAAAGCCACTGCGCGATAAAAGTGAAAAGTCCTATTCCTCACCTTTTGCCAGCCAATTATTTACCAAAGAAAGTATAGAGCAAAAGAATGGTAGTACTATTTGGGATTATCCCTCTTTACGTTATGGTGGTGTACATTTAAATGAAGGACAATCCAAATCTGCCGACATTCTTATTCGCAGTATTCCAGGCGTTATAAAAGGGCTATTACTTGGAGCCCTAGTACTTATTTTACTCACGCTATATCACCGTAAAAAAAGTCCTCAACCACTGTTCTATCATATGCAACAAATTCTCAAAGGGCAATGCTCTATTCAATGGCGTCCTTTTTTATTCGTATCAACAGGCCTATTTATTATTTCAGGTATTATTATTGAGCTCAGTCAGGTTTATCATGTGTTTGGCACCGATAAAATTGGTGATAGTATTCTCTACCAATCACTAAAAAGTATTCGAACAGGTATACTGATTGGGACGTTAACCACATTAGTCATGCTACCCTTCGCCATTATTTTAGGTATTGCTGCTGGCTATTTTCGCGGCTGGATTGACGACCTTATCCAATATATTTATACCACGTTAAACTCTATACCCAGCTTATTACTTATAGCCGCAGTCATGCTGATGCTACAGGTACACTTAAACAATAATGCTGAAGATTATAACTCTCTATTGGAACGAGCCGATTTACGTTTGTTATTTTTATGCATGATTTTAAGCGTCACTAGCTGGACAGGACTGTGCCGTTATTTACGAGCCGAATCATTAAAACTACGAGAAATGGATTATATCGCCGCTGCACGCACTATGGGTGTCAGCCATATCAGTATTTTATCACGACACATATTGCCAAACGTGACCCATATTGTACTGATCACCGTCATTCTCGATTTCAGTGGCTTAGTACTTGCCGAAGCGATGCTTGCTTATGTACAAATTGGTGTTGACCCTACAACAGAAAGTTGGGGCAATATGATTAACAGTGCACGCTTAGAAATGGCACGAGAACCAGCCGTTTGGTGGTCTCTAACTGCCGCATTTACCTTTATGTTAATCCTTGTGTTAGCGGCCAATTTATTCTCCGACGCTGTACGCGATGCCTTAGATCCAAGAGGTCAGCACTATGACTGAGAAAAGTAACAGCGTCCTGCGCGTGTCTAATCTAATCACCCATATTCATGGTGCCAAGCAACCAGTAAAAGCCATTAATGATATTCACTTTTCTATCGCTCCCGGTGAAACCTTTGCCTTAGTGGGTGAAAGTGGCAGTGGTAAATCGATGACCGCCTTATCTATCATGCGCTTATTACCTAGCGTTGCTGAAGTCAAACAAGGAGAGATTCTCTTTCAAGGAAAAAATCTATTACACCTGACCGAAGCTGAAATGAGAAACATACGCGGTACAGGTATTGGTATGATCTTTCAGGAACCCATGACATCATTGAATCCTATTATGACAATAGGTCAACAAATTGTAGAAGCCGTTGCCAACGCTCAACCTAACCTACCCACCAAACAACAATGGCAGAAAGTCAGTGAGCTATTAGAGCTGGTGAGTATTAAAAACTATCAAGATCGTATCAATGAATATCCCCATCAGTTTTCTGGTGGCATGCGACAAAGGGTCATGATTGCCATCGCTTTGGCAGGAGAACCTGAACTACTCAT
Source organism: Candidatus Endobugula sertula (assembly GCA_001723645.1). Lineage (GTDB taxonomy): Bacteria > Pseudomonadota > Gammaproteobacteria > Pseudomonadales > Cellvibrionaceae > Endobugula > Endobugula sertula. The sequence goes on from MDLC01000005.1 coordinate 80,933, forward strand.
TGCCGATGAACCCACTACTGCGTTAGATGTGACAACACAGGCCCAAGTATTAACACTAATACAAGAAATACAGCAAAAACGTAAAATGGCTGTTTTGTTGATTACTCACGATCTTGGCATTGTCCATGATATGGCCGATCATATTGCTGTGATGCGTCATGGAAAAATACTGGAAACGGCAGATAGCAAAACGTTCTTCAAACAACCACAACACTCCTATAGCCGAAGTTTATTTGAAGTCATCCCCAGTCTTGCTAAACGCGGTAAAAAACTAACGGATGCTACGATACTCTCAACAAACAGCAATTCAATAAACGGTTCAACCGCTAATACAAAAGGTTCTCACAACAATGATATTTTGTTATCAGTCAATAATCTTAAGACTTACTTCCCTATTAAGAAAGGCGTATTTCGTCGTACAGTAGGCTATGTAGAAGCCATTGATGGTGTCTCATTAAACATCCAAAGAGGTAAAACTCTCGCGCTGGTTGGCGAATCAGGATCAGGTAAAACGACATTAGCCAAAACAGTGATTCGATTACTCAATCATACCGATGGCGATATAGTGTTCGCTGGTAATAAAATCGACCAACAATCAAAAAAACATCTGCAGAATTTACGTGCTGAATTGCAAATTGTTTTCCAAGACCCCTATTCTTCTATGAATCCTCGTATGTTGGTAAGAGATATATTATCTGAAGGGATGAAAGCATTAAAAGTGCATAACACACCAGAAGCTCGCGAACAACGAATGCTTGAACTTTTAGAACTAGTAGGGCTAGATGCTCAAAGCTTAAATCGCTACCCTCACCAATTTTCAGGAGGGCAACGACAGAGAATATCCATTGCCAGAGCATTAGCCGTTAACCCAAAACTGATTATCTGCGATGAACCCACTAGCGCACTGGATGTTTCTGTACAAGCACAAATACTTAATTTATTGAAAGATTTGCAGGATCGATTAGGCATTTCGTATTTGTTTATTACTCACGATATTTCTGTAGTCAGCTACATTGCCGATGAGGTTGCGGTTATGTATAACGGAAAAATTGTTGAGCAAGGCTCGGTGGAAGATATTATTCTTAAACCAGAACATGATTATACGAAAACATTAATGTCTGCAGTCCCAACGCTTTATAAAGCAACTTAAAAGTCATGCTACACATTTAAAACCTTTTTATTGGGAATACTGATCGTAAAGGGGCTTGAGTTGCTCATCCCACACTTTCATATCAACAATACCTACCTGCTTATATCGTATGATACCTTGCTTATCGATGAGGTAGGTTTCCGGAGCACCAAACACGCCTAAGTCAATCGCTAATGTTCCTTGACGATCAGTAATATTAAATTGATAAGGGTTTCCTAATTCCTGTAGCCAACGTTTAGCTGCTTCATCCTTATCCTTGTAACTAATACCCACTATACGTACACCTTTTTCTGACAGCGAATGAAAAATAGGATGTTCATACTTACAAGCGGCACACCAGCTTGCCCACACATTTACTAAGGCAACATCGCCCAATAAGTCCTGACGAGTCAACGGTTTGTTTTCTAATAAGCTGTTGAGTTGAAATTCAGGAAAAGGCTTACCCACCAATGCTGAGGGCATATCACTGGGGTCGAGCGAAAGACCTCGCCAGAAAAAAATCACTAACACGACAAAAATGCCCAAGGGAATAAATAATTTTGCTCTTCTCATCAACATTGCTAGCCTGTAACCTTAGTGACTAATTCATGATTATTGTTAGCCAATACATTTTTTTTCATACGATATCGCTTATCGCTTACGGCCAAAAAACCACCTAACGCCATAAATAGCGCACCTAACCAGATCCAATTGACAAAAGGCTTATCATGCAAACGTACAGCCCAAGCTTGTTTTCCTTCAGGAGTCTCACCCAGATCCTCTCCCAAGGCAACGTAAGTATCCCCCCAAAAACCAGAATCAATACTTACCTCGGTCATTAAAGCACCACTGGAGAAATAACGACGTTTCTCAGGAAACAAACTGCTAATTTTCTCACCAGCACTGTACACATCTATTTGCCCCCTTTGAGCATAGTAGTTAGGCCCACGAACTCCCACTATCTCTACCAGATGATATTCATAACGACCCTGCACGACTCTTTCGCCCTCTTCCATACGCAAATCGCGTTGATCGCTATAAATTGTATTTAAACAGGCTCCCATAACCACTATAGCAACCCCAATATGCGCAGAAACCATCCCATAATAACTATAAGTTAATTTGGACAGACCTTGGCTTATAGTTTTTGCGTGACGGATTTTGTGTAATAAATCTATCATTGTTGTTGAAATAATCCATATGGCAACAAAAATAGTCAGCGCTGCAAAAAATGAATATTCCTTTTCATAAAATACGGGTAATAGCACTCCTGCTATCAAGCTAATCACTAGTGGTTTTGTTATAAAACCAATGACTTTCTCAACAGAAGTTTTCTTCCATAACATCAGTGGTCCCAAGCCCAACAATATACATAACACCCCCATAAGCGGGACAAAAAACTGATTAAAGTAAGGAGGGCCTACAGAGATTTTTCCCCAATTTAAGGCATCAGAAAATAAAGGGTACAAGGTCCCCAGCAACACCGTTATCATCACTATTACTAATAAAATATTATTCAGTAATAGAAATAACTCACGAGATAACCAATTAAAAGAAACCACACTTTTTACCATTGGAGCACGCAAGGCATAAAGCAGTAAAGCACCCCCTATAACGATTAATAAAAACCCTAAAATAAATAAACCACGTTCAGGATCAGAAGCAAAAGCATGCACCGATGTAAGTACCCCTGAACGGACAATAAAAGTACCCAACAAGCTCAGAGAAAAGGCAAAAATAGCTAACAAAATAGTCCAACTTTTAAACACTCCACGCTTTTCAGTCACTGCCAGGGAATGAATTAATGCCGTACCGACTAGCCACGGCATAAAAGATGCGTTTTCTACCGGGTCCCAGAACCACCACCCCCCCCAACCTAATTCGTAATAAGCCCACCAACTTCCCAATGCAATACCAATGGTTAAAAAAGCCCAAGCAACAGTCGTCCAGGGACGTGACCAACGTGCCCAAGCACTATCTAACCTCCCTGACATTAACGCGGCAATAGCGAAAGCAAATGCTACCGAAAACCCTACATATCCCATATATAACATGGGTGGGTGAATAATTAAACCGGGATCTTGTAGTAAAGGATTAAGATCTGAACCATTTGTGGGAGGAAATGGCAGTAAACGGTCAAAGGGATTTGACGTTAACAACATAAATAATAAAAAGCCTACCGCTATCATTCCCATAACTGATAATACTCGTGCCAACATATCAATGGGCAAATGACGGCTAAAAATACTAACTGCAAACGTCCACATTGAAAGAGTCAAAGCCCATAATAACAATGAGCCTTCATGCCCACCCCACACAGCACTAACTTTATAAATATCGGGCAATAAAGTATTGGAGTGATTAGCCACATACTCAACAGAAAAATCATCTTGAAGAAATGCAGAAACCAAACACAAGAAACTTAATAGGATAAGGACAAAACTACCTGCCGCCAATGAGCGACTACTGGCCATTAATAATGGATTATTTTTGTAAACACCTACCAGAGGAACAACCGCAAGGCACAAGTATAAACAAAGAGAAAGAATTAAGGAAAAATGACCAAGTTCTGGAAGCATAAGAATTATTTGTTAGTTATTTACATTATTTTATGTTTGTCGCGGACTAAATATCTGGCTGCAAAACTTTCTGTTAACAAAAAGCCTACAGATTCACAGCATCAAATCTTATTGCAGGTCTGCTGATGCTCCGTTTCACCTGATGCAGCCATCGCCTCTGCCACCTCTGGCGGCATATAATTTTCATCGTGTTTGGCTAATACTTCTGTTGCATTAAATACGCCGACAGAATCAAGTTTACCACTGACAACAGTGGCTTCACCTTCAGCGAATAAATCAGGCAAGATACCCATATAAGTCACGGGTAATGACACTACACCATCCGTAATACGGAAATCCACTTTTAGGCTATTCGACGCTCGTTTTATTGACCCACGAACAACACAACCACCAGCACGTATTTGTGTACCAATAGGGGCTTCACCAGCAACAATTTTCTGTGGCGGATAAAACAGATTAATATTTTCTCGAAGCGCAAACGCCAATAACAATACGGCTATACTAGAAAAAATAACAATAAATAAAATAATAAATAAACGTTGTCTACGAACTGGATGCATAGTGGCTCATACTATTTAATAATTAACGACTGTGATTGACCCGCTTCGATTCTTTGCTGACGCTTTAATCGAATAAATGATTGGCGCTGTTTTAGCAATGGGAGAACAACTAAAGCCCCCAAGGCAATCGCGGTGACAATATAACTGCCCCAAACATAGGGACCATGACCGCTCATATACATAAAATCGGTTAATGATTCGAATTGAAATAACATGATCTCTGCCCTATTTTTTGCAATATCTCCCACATACAAACAATCAACCTTTTAGCAAGTCTCTTACCCAGACCGTTTTCTGCTCAGACTCAACAATTTCAGCTCTTGTCCAATGCAGCATTAACCAAGCATATAGACAATAAAAACCAGAAATCATTACCAATAACGGATATGCCATTGAAATATCAATGCTCGATTCACCCATAAATTTAAGCGTTGCCGGCTGATGTAAAGTAAACCACCAATCCACTGATTTATAGATAATGGGGATATTAACTGTTCCCACTAACGCCAGTATGGCACTCGCTTTATTAGCGGTAACCCCATTCTGGTAAGCCCCTTGTAAGGCAATCACCCCCAGATACAAAAAAAACAACACCAACATAGAGGTTATTCGAGCATCCCATACCCACCAAGTTCCCCAAGTTGGCTTACCCCATACCGCACCAGTCAATAAAGCAATAAAGGTCAATACAGCCCCAATAGTTGCAGCAGAGCGCATAACCATATACGACAGTTTTATCTGCCAAATAATCCCCACCGCACCGGCAATGGCCATTACATAATATCCTGCTAATGCCAAAAAGGCAGTAGGTACATGAATAAAGATAATACGGTAGCTATTACCCTGTTTACTATCCATCGGGGCAAAAGCCAACCCCCACACAGTACCCACTATCAATAAAACCACAGTAACGAGAGCTAGCCAAAACATCCAACGGCTGGTTTTTTCATAAAACCAGCGCGGAGAACCTAAACGATGAAACCACTGCCAACCCACAATTGTTCCCCCTCTAATCAATACTGCACTGTTATTCTTGTACACTCATTTTTAAAGCCCCTACCGTGGCTAAAGGCGCCAAAATCAAAGCTAGCGCACAAAACGTGCCTAATACGGCTAAAGTTCCTAAATAAGGCAAGCCTTCTACGGCAAAACGCACCGAACTAGCTCCAAAAATAAGTACTGGCACATATAAAGGCATAATAATGAGTGATAATAACAAACCACCTTTACTCAGCGATACCGTCAATGCTGCGCCTATTCCCCCTATCAAACTGAGTGTCATTGTTCCTAACAATAACGATAACCAAAGAGGTACAACCCCTTCCGCTGGCAACGATAATAAAATACCTAACAATGGGGCAACCAATGTGAGTGGCAAGCCTATGGTTAACCAATGAGCAATCACTTTAGCAATCACCACGAAGTACAAAGACTGAGGTCTCAGAATAAGCTGCTCTAAAGAGCCATCCTCAAAGTCCGCCCGAAATAAACTATTCAGAGATAATAAGCAGGCCAACAAGGCGACCACCCACAGTAAACCAGGTGCCAACCCTGCCAAGGTATTTGCCTGTGGAGTAATCCCTAATGGCATCATGGTTACCACCATCAGGAAAAACACCACCGGATTCAACATGTCACCACGCTGGCGAAAACCAATGACCAGATCACATTGTAATACCACCAAAAACGTGCGAAATAATGAGACTTCAGTAATCATCAACTCCCTCTTCCTGCATCTCATAGTGACTGGCTTGAGGACGATAATCCAATAGTGACAAACGCTTCACATTCGAAAGATTCGATGGCTGGTGGCTAGTGAAAATAACCGCCCCTCCTTGTTCTACATGTTGAATAAATAACATCTCTAATTTGCCAATACCTTGGGCATCCAAAGCAGTATAAGGCTCATCCAATATCCATAACCGGGCTTGGGTTAAGTAAAGCCTTGCCAACGCAATACGCCGGCTCTGTCCCGCTGATAACTGATACCCTATCACCTCTTCATAACCATAAAGACCAACCTGAACCAAAGCCTCATCTACTTGTTCCGCTGTGTAATATCCCTGCAAGTTAGCTAGAAAGTTAAGGTTTTCACGGGATGTCAGTGTTTTTTTAACACCTGGTAAATGACCGATAAACAGTAAATCAGATAAAAAATCGTAACGCACATGAGAAACAGGATGACCCTGCCACAACATCTGCCCCTCATCATGGGGAAACAACTGAATCAAAGTACGTAATAACGTGGTTTTACCAGAGCCATTAGGTCCCTCGATCTGCACTATATCACCAGAATTGATCATATAATCAATACCTGTAAACAGTACTCGCTCGTCCCTGACACACTGTAACTGCTGTAATTCAAGAAGTGGGACTATCGACATAGGCTTGAAAATATCAGGTTCCGATAATTTAAGAGCGCTTATTATAAGTAGAATAAGAAAAATAGATATAACTTGCTATGCTTAAAATAAGTAATACATGCAAATTTACCCTTAGCTAATCATCTCGACATCAAAGGACTTTAATGCTGTGGTAGACCCTATACTGCCTCATAGTACTCCCCCAGCACCCAACCAAACGGGTTCAACATCACCTACCCAGCAATCAATAAGCCGTTCAATACAAAATGTAGCGAGTACAAGCGCCACAAGTACTCATCAAGCGCTACATACATCGGAGATAGAAAAGCTTTTACAACGGCTTAACATCAGTGGGACAATGGTTTCAGAAATCAAAACAGTGCAAATATTAGACAAAAAAGCGTTGCAATTACTCGACAAAGTAAATCCATCGCTCGCGCAACAATTACCTCAAAAAACGCGCATAAATGGCAATAATGCGGCAAACTCCACACTTTATTTAGTCAAACTCATCCTCAACCAGCAAACCTTAGTCACTATTACTCCGGCCCTCTTTAAAGTAGGTGACAAGATTCAACTACAGTTGAATCACCAGCAACAAATTATCGTGAAGCCTTCTCCAACAACGCTACGTCCAGCAATTATTGAAGGGTTGCGACAGGTATTGCCGCAACAACAAAGTACCAGCCAATTATTAAATACTGTTAGACTACTACAAAATTTACCACCGGATATTCAACAAGTTTTACTCAGTAAGCCCGTATTGGCCCAGTTAAAAACATTAACGACATTTATCTCTAGAGAAAAAAATATCACGACCTCCGAAAGTATTAAAAACACCCTAAAAAACAGTGGTGTATTTTTAGAAAACAAATTGCAAACCGAACAAAATCTTCAAAGCGACTTACGCACTACCCTCAGTAAACTACAAGCGCGTATCAACACAGAAATATTAACGTCAATGCCCAATAATACACCCGCTCAGCAAGCGCCTTTACTCTCTAGTAAGACTATCGATATGCTATTGGGTCAATTATTACAGCATTATCATATACCACTACCATCCAAGCCTACCCTTGAGACGAACCTACAGGCCTTATCAAACTTACTATTGCTACTAGGCATTAAATCAGATCCAGCAAAAGCCGTGGATACATATAAAATCCGAGAGGCAATGAATCAGCAAATCAACAAAATGATTCAGGGAGTTCAAGAAAAAATTCACCTTAACCAACTACGTGCATTACACAATAACGAAGCATCAGTGATGGACCGTCCCCCCCCATTACCATCTCTTCATATTGAGATTCCATTGCGTTGGGGAGAACAAGTATTACCACTACACTTGAGTATGCAGGGGCAGGTAGAAGAAGAAACCAGAGAACCAGACTCTCAGGCTTCAGAAACAGAAAGCAATATCACCCGACGCTGGCAGGTATTTCTCTCTTTTGATTTGCCCAATAATGAGCAACTCTTTACCCAATTAATCCTTATTAATAACTCTGTCTCAGCTACTATATGGACAGAATCACATACTTTATGCGAGAAAACCAAGCAACACTTACCAACACTGTGCGAAAGTTTTTTAGCCAACGGCTTAGAAGTCGATGATTTGCACTGTATTGAAGGCAAACCGCCCTCACAAGAGTTATCTTTAGATTACAACTTGGTAAACATTACCACATGATCAACGAACAGGATCTAAAACAAGCAGTAGCCCTTTTTTACGATGGTGAAACAACGCCGACCATCACCGCTCAAGGCGAAGGCAAGACTGCTGAAGAAATAATTGCCATTGCTAGAAACAACGGTGTGACACTTTGTGAAAACAAGCATCTCCTGGAGTTACTGATGACGCTTGAGTTAGGTGATGAGATACCCGAACACCTCTATACCGCCATTGCACAAATTATTGCCTTTGCTTACCAACTGCAGGATAAACACCCTGATACACTATAAATTCACACCCAAACCACCAAGACCACAATAGCCATCAGGATTCTTTGCCAGATATTGCTGATGATAATTCTCTGCAAAATAAAAGGTATCCGCAGCCAAAATCTCAGTAGTAATTGCTCCACTACCAACCAACTTCCGTTTTAATGCAACCTGATATTGTGCCTTAGTAGACTCCGCTAGTGATTTCTGTTGCTCGTCAAAATAATAAATGCCAGAACGATATTGAGTACCACAATCATTTCCCTGGCACATACCCTGAGTAGGGTTATGCGACTCCCAAAATACTGTGAGCAATTCTTTTATACTAATTGTGTCAGGGTAGTACACTACCAAAACGACTTCATTATGGCCTGTCTGTCCGCTACATACCTCTTCATACGTTGGATTAGGTGTATAACCTGCACTATATCCAACGGCGGTTGTTTCTATCCCCGGCAAAGACCAAAAACGCTTTTCTGCACCCCAAAAACATCCCAGACCCAAAATGAGTTGTTGGCATTTTTCAGGGTATGGTCCTTGCAGTGGTGTTCCCAATACATAATGTCGTTTGGCCACAGGCATAGCTGCAGCACGCCCCTTCAGCGCTTCATTAGCTGGGGCATGTGGCCCTTTTTCAATGAAAACATCATTCCCCCAAATCATTCGTTAATAAAGTAGGAATTTACCGTTCCAGATTCAGCTTATAGTATTATAATGAAACCCCTCATTGAACCTAAAAATTTATAGTGCTCTGTTTATTCTATTTAACCCGCTTTTTACCCACGCTTATACTTTTACTTTATTATTCTACTCATGTTTATCACTCGCCTGAAAATTTTAATTTCATACCCTCTGGGGGTCAAAGTGCTTAATTATCTAAAAAATCACTGATAACTGGTAAAAAGTGACAATAGAGATTATACCTCCAAGCTTTAGTGACTACCTAAAATAAACACATCTCAGTTTTTAATAACAACCTAAGTCTGTGCAGTGCTCCCTGACGCTCGCAAAAAATTTAATATTTAGAAATGCTCTATATATCTTGCCTGCCACAAACGAAAAAATGTAATATGTTCACTGGCTGTTATATATCAATCCAACGGATTAATAGAAACGCAATCTCACAAGCATATTACCTTCACTTTATGGATACTCTTGAAAACCTAACGATTATGTTTACCGACATCGTCGGCTATTCTGACTTAGTGGAAGAACTATCGAGAACAGATAGTCAAAAACTCCTCGAAAAGCATAATAAAATACTCAATAATGTCATTAAGCACTTTGGTGGGAAAAAAATCAAATCGATTGGTGATTCTTTTTTGGTCACATTCCGCTCACCAACAGATGCCGTTATTTGTGGCATGGCTATGCATGATGCCCTATGGGATAAACAGAAAATAGAAGAGCAAATTCCCAACAACCCAACCATCGTTATTCGTGTAGCAATCAATACGGGTGAGGTCATCTTAAGACATAATGATATCTTTGGCGAAGCGGTTAACATTGCCTCTCGCGTTGAAGAAATCACCCCACCAGGTAGCGTTTACTTAACAGAAAGTGTCTATCTATCCATGAAAAAGTCGGAGGCTACTTTAACACTTATCGATAGCTTTGATTTCAAAGGCATCAGTGAGAACATTAGAGTCTATCAAGCAAAACATAAGCCAATTAAACATTCAAACCCGGATATAGACGGTCATACTTCTGACTTTCCGTACGGTGGGGCACATATTAGTTATCAAGTTAACTCCCTTCCTTGGGCGACTATTGGTAAGTATTGCACTGCTATATGCGCTTTATTCATTATTATATTTATTACTTGGTGGATAACCATTACCTATATGCGCCCCACTAAAATACTTGAGCGAGAAAAAATCATTGTTGAATATCGTACTATTGATAGCATAAAACCTCCTTTTCTGACAACCATGGAGAGTACACATCAAAATATAAAAGACAATGCCGAACAAGTAAAATTCGAGCAACAAGCATTAGCCTTATTAGCCTCTAACAACTACTTAGGCTTAGAAAAGTTAATCAATAATCATCAGGATTGGGAGGAAGAAAACGCTTATTTGCCATTACTCAGTGCACATAGTGATTTTTATTTTAAACGCTATACAAGTGCATTAGATAATTATCGACTCGCCCTACAGAAAAATCCTTTATTTGCTGAAGATAGGCTGACAGCAAATAATCTTGTATCGCTCCTAGAGTATGAAAGACAAGCCAGCAATCGCCTCATTGCTCAACACCTTAATCCAACCCTAATCGATCAATTAGGCAAACGTACCGGACAAAAAGGTTTAAAAGGACGTTACGATGCATTCTATCTACTTAAAGACTCAGGTAATATGGAATATATTGACAGAGTTGGCTTAAACATCTGGGATCTAAAAGAATTAGATCAGTGTCAACATAAAAGAACCGCCATACTTGAACTTAAACGTTTAGGTGACAAGCGTGCTTTAAGTGCGTTAAAAGAATCCCTCAACGTTAACTTTTTTGATCGTATAAAATATGCCTGTCTATTAAAAGACGCTCAAGAGGCTATCAACAATATGGAAAAAACCCCTAGCAGTAAAACATCTACTAAAAAAGAGATTCCTATAGACTACAAGAATCAATGAACGCCTCTTGTTTATAAGGCTAACATGCACGATATAGTCGCTGTGCTTTGTTTATAACAACCCATTCAGAACTCGAATTAATTCATCTAGTGTATCCTCAGGAAACAACAAAAGAAGATCACAATTAAAGGGGTTATTTTCAATATGATAATTAATCTCAACACTGACCAATTGATGAGAATTGGCAATGACATCCATTTGTATTGATTCAAGAGGCACGTGCATGCTATTAATCATAGGCAATCCCGTTTCTACTGGGTTCTCAATGATTTCCCCAAGCCTATCAAAACAAGTGTCATTAATGGTTTCACACAAATCTTGTAATAATGTTTTAATGCCCTCATCATCCTCCAGAGACCGCCCAGTACAACGAGCCAAATCACCGATGCTCTCATCGTTAATCACTATCAAAGCATAACAATTTAAGCCACTAAACTTAAACATCTGACTCACCGATGATAAGCTTTCGTAGCCTTCAATTTGTTTTAAAGACTCTATAAAAGAGGTGGAATCGACACAACGAATACAGGGAATGGGTAAATGCACAAACGCATCGGTAAAACTTGCTAAAGATTCAGCAGCGGCTCCCATGGCAACATTGGTAATTTCCTGCAAACAATCACGCTGGTCTTCGCTTAAAGGTAAGGTTAAGCTCATAATATCTCTTCTAAATCATCATTGTTATGGAGACTGGCTGTGTCTATCCAATTAAGCCGTAATCATTAAGCACTGTCATCAATTTGTCTTTATTGACTGGCTTTTTAATAAAATCTACCGCACCCAGCTTCATAACCCTATCCCGAGCTTCAGGCTGTATATCACCAGAAATAACGATAACTACAGCATTTAACCCCTCATTAAAAACATTTTCCAACACCCCATAACCATCCATTTCCGGCATGGTCAGGTCAAGAAAGACCATTTGTCGCATAGGTAATATCTACGTCCCACCCTTCAGGCAGAGAACGAGTCACCTGCTTTCTAGCCATATTAGAGTCATCACATATCAAGAGCGGTATTGCCATAAACTTACATAACCAAATGAGTTTAACTATTAAGCTAGCAGTGAAGTGGATGTCCAATCGATTACATCATCACCCAAGACCATCTGAAGAGCTTGTATAAAAGTGCTTGACCTTATTGGGTTCGCACTGCCCTGTGGCCCATATGACGACATCTTTGTAGATAACCATTAACCTATTGGGTTAATAATCAACCATTAAACATCGTTTTAACATCCAACTTGCTTTTTCTAAGTATAGACATAAATTTTCATTCTCCAGAAAATTTCTATAAAAAATAGCATTTTTCTCAGCAAAGATTGATCAAGCCGTTTAGAATAAGCTCCGAAAAAAGTAATCATTATACGGAGTATCACACGATGACTACCATTTACCACAACCCGCGTTGCTCTAAATCGAGACAAACGTTAGCGCTCATAGAAGAAAAAGGCATAACCCCGAATATCATACTTTATCTGGAAACACCACCTGATGAAACCACTCTGAAAGGGATATTACAAAAACTACAACTCAGTGCCCGCGATATTATGAGAACGGGGGAAAGCGAATATAAAGATAATCAGTTGAAAGATAGCTCTCTCAGTGAAGCAGAGTTAATTAGCGCAATGGTTAAATTTCCTAAACTTATCGAGCGGCCTATTGTCGTTAAGGGCGATAAAGCCATTCTTGGCCGTCCACCAGAAAACGTCTTAAAACTTATTTAAACAAACGGTCAACACCAATGAATCCGTCCTATATATTAGTCCTTTATTATAGTGTACACGGAGCAACCGCCGAAATGGCTCATCACATTGCCCGAGGAATCGAGCAACGTGGAATAGAAGCCCGACTACGCACCGTACCCAAAGTGTCTACCAACTGTGAAGCAGTGGCAGAAAGCATTCCTGCGACCGATGCGATTTATTGTGAAGCGGATGATTTACGCCACTGCAGTGGTTTAGTCTTAGGCAGCCCTACCCGGTTTGGCAACATGGCTGCTCCCTTGAAGTACTTTTTAGACAGCACCAGCACTCAATGGCTCAATGGAGACTTAATTGGTAAACCCGCCGCTGTTTTTACTTCAACGGGCAGTATGCACGGTGGTCAAGAAAGTACTCTACTCTCTATGATGTTACCCCTGCTTCATCACGGTATGCTAATAACAGGTCTGCCTTATAGTGAACCAGAACTAATGTCAACACAAACCGGCGGTTCACCCTATGGAGCGTCTCATTTGGCGGGCAGTAATAATCAACAAGCCCTAAGTCATGACGAAATCAATTTATGCAACGCCCTGGGGAAACGAATTACCAACATCGCTCAACAATTATCAGCATAAGATCACTATAGAAGAATGTTCTCATGACGATTTCCTTATTCACACCTAACAAACGGCTCAACGTAGTATTATTCACCACTTATTGGGCTTACACCTGTTTGTTACTTTTATTTATTTATACTTACTTCACCAATGAAAACCATTCATGGAAATTATTAGTCTTTCAATCGTTACCCCTTCTATTACTGGCACCAGGGCTGATCAAACAACAATATCGCTCTCATAGCTGGTTATGCTTTGCCATCCTGGCTTATTTTATTGCTTATGTTGCAGAAGTAGGCTCACCTCTAGGAGAAGTAACGGACTGGATGGGATTGGTGCTTTCCGTTATTATTTTTATAAGTGCAATGCTGGCAAGCAGGGGGCTACAACGATTATCCTAAACAAATCAGTTGAATCGTAACTAGGGTAGCTAAGAAGGTACTGAATATCATCGTTTAGCAATGTACCCTGACTGCATAGCATCGTTCGCGCTTCGAATAGCTTTAGCTTGCATCCACCTATGTTATATGGAATTCAAAGCCGGACTATAAAGACTGTAGAAGTTTAGATATCAAACTTAATACCTTGAGCTAAAGGTAACTCTTTCGTAAAGTTAACCGTTGAGGTACTACGCCTCATATAAGACTTCCAAGAATCAGAACCTGACTCGCGACCACCGCCGGTTTCTTTTTCACCGCCAAAAGCCCCGCCAATCTCAGCACCGTTGGTACCAATATTCACGTTGGCAATACCACAATCACTACCCGCTGCGGAAAGAAATTCTTCCGCTTACAACAAATTGGTAGTGAAAATCGCTGATGACAAACCTTGAGGAACATCATTATGTATGGCAATAGCTTCAGCATAATCTGTATATTTAAACACATACAAAATAGGAGCAAAGGTTTCATGCTTAACCGCATCCGTTTGCACAGACATCTCAACAAGTGCAGGTTTTACATAATATGCTGTATCCCAACCCTCAAACACCACTCGATCACCACCAAATACCTGTCCACCTTCAGATCTGGCAGAACGCAAAGCCTGTTGCATGGCATCAAATGCATCCTTATCAATTAATGGACCCACTAAGATATCATCTTCTAATGGACTACCCATTGCCACTCTGTCATAGGCTTCCTTTAGTCTTGATATCAGTTGGTCGTAAACGCTTTCGTGTACAATCAGACGTCGAGTCGTGGTACAGCGTTGACCACAAGTACCCACTGCACCAAATACAATACCACGAACAGCCATTTCCAAATCAGCCGATGGAGTCACAATAATGGCGTTATTGCCCCCTAGCTCCAATATTGATCGGCCAAAGCGCTGAGCCACTTTAGGGCCTACAATACGTCCCATTGCGGTACTGCCTGTCGCACTAATAAGCGGAACACGAGCGTCATTGACCAGTTGTTCACCCTGCTCTCTACCGCCGATAATCACATCTATTAAACCTTCAGGAACTTTCCCATCAAATTTTTTAATCGCTTTTGCATATTCCACTCCAAGATGAACACCTTCTCCAATTGAAAATGATCACCCCCTGCGATTAAACGTGATCAGTCTC
>MDLC01000006.1 GCA_001723645.1 Candidatus Endobugula sertula
GAACATTCTGAATGCTTAGGAAGAAAAAGCGATCATGTTTAATCGTTGGCGGTGATCATCTTCAGTGGAATACGCAATTACTGGTTAGAAAGGATTTCCCTGAGGACTGGACCATCGTTATGTGGGTGTCTTCCAGCATCGTAGGAATGAGCGGGTTGGAAGAAAAAGCTTTTATGAAGGCCAAAACACCAATACCAAAGTCGGAGGTTAATGAGGTAACCTATATTATTTTGATGCAGTTATTGCCTGCATTGATAGAACATGATTTGATAAAATTTTGCCATAGCGTTGATAACCTGCAATCAATAGGATGGAAAAAATTACATTGGGAAAGATATAAAATAGACGAATTAAAAACAGTACAAGCTATTTTTTCTTCAGTAGGTATTCACGAGTGTAACCTTTCTAGTACCGGCCCAACACTTTTCGGTTTTCTTCAAAGACCAAAGACTGACTTCAAAATGATTAAAAAGCTGTTACAAAAAAAATTATATATTGAAAGTAATCTGAAAGGGGAAATTATCTTTACAAAAGCTAATAATCAAGGACTGTCTTTAATAGAAACAGCTCACCCATGTTAGTGACTACAATGAGGGAAAGTTTAGACCGACAATCCAGTGTGCTGGTTATAAAAGTCGCACAAGTAAAACTGGCAGAAAACCCTTCGGCGGGTAAAACATCCTTTAATGAAAAGTAATGATCAAGTAATAATTTCTTTTACTCGACGTTGCATCTCAGGTACAACCTCTGTCTCGAACCAGAAGTTATTTTTCAACCAACGGTTATTACGTGGGCTAGGATGCGGCAGCGGGATGATGTCAGGCCAATGGTCCTGCCAACTAGCCACTGCTTGAGTCACGGTGAGCTTTTGTGTTTCTGGTAAATGATAATCCAATGCATAACGACCAATAACAACGGTTAGCTTTAGTTGGTTCAATTGCTGTAATACTTTTTCTCGCCAAGTAATAGCGCATTCAGGGCGTGGAGGTAAATCACCGGACTTACCAGTGCCAGGAAAACAAAAACCCATAGGAACAATGGCAAAGATTTCATCATCATAAAATACATCTCGATTCACACCCAACCAAAGACGTAAACGATCGCCACTGGGATCATTAAAGGGGATACCTGTTTCATGGACCCTTCGCCCTGGAGCCTGCCCTACGAGCAATATCTTAGAATTTGCTGAAAATTGTGCGATTGGCCGAGGTCCCAAAGGTAAATGTTTTACACACACCGTACAGCGTTTAATATCATTTTTTAAGGTAATGATTTGCATAAGATGCTTTCCGACCTATTTACGCGTAAATTAGCCTCACTCAGTCAGAGCTTATTGTGCAGTAAATGATAACATACGATCCAGTGGTATCATTGCCTGACGACCAAGCTCTGCATCAACATGAATTTCGTCCGTACCCTGTTCCAGGGCATGCACAATTTTTTCCAGACTGTTCATCGCTATCCACGGGCAATTTGCACAACTTCGACACGTTGCTCCATTTCCTCCTGTAGGTGCAATATAGAATTTTTTTTCAGGACTCAGCTGTTGCATCTTATAAAAGATACCTTCATCCGTTGCTACAATAAAAGTATCCTGATCCATCGTTTGTGAAGCTTTAATCAACTGGGATGTCGAACCAACAACATCTGCGACTTCAACAACTGATTGCGGTGATTCAGGGTGTACCAATACAAGAGCTTTCGGGTAGAGTGCTTTTAATTGCTTAATGCCCTGAGCTTTAAATTCTTCATGGACAATGCAGGCACCATCCCATAACAACATATCGGCACCAGTTTGACGTTGCACATAGTTTCCTAAATGCTTATCAGGTGCCCAAATAATCTTTTTACTTTCACTATCCAGATAATCCACCACCTGTACAGCAATACTTGAAGTAACGACCCAGTCAGCACGTGCTTTAACTGCCGCTGAAGTATTGGCATAAACGACTACCTCTCGATCAACGTGTTGATCACAGAATGCAGAAAAGTCGTCGACGGGACAACCCAGATCAAGAGAACATGTGGCTTCCTGTGTTGGCATAAACACTTGTTTTTCAGGGGTGAGTATTTTTGCAGTTTCTCCCATAAATTTAACGCCAGCGACAATCAATGTTTCTGCTTCATGTTGTTGACCAAAACGTGCCATTTCCAAAGAGTCGGCGACACAGCCTCCTGTCTCTTCAGCTAAAGCCTGAATCATTGGATCAGTATAATAATGTGCCACAATAACGGCATTATGAACTTTTAATAAATGTTTAATCCGTTCCTTATAAGCGATAACCTGCTCTTGAGAATATTCAGGCGTACTGACATTCATTAAGTGCTTTTGCACCAATTCACGAGTTTTATCCATTGATGAAGGTACAGCTATCGTAACTGTATCGGCAGGGTTGATCATATTACAAACATCACACTGATTTCTCTTGAAACCATTATGTTATCATAATAGAGCACATCGTGTGTGCTAGTAAGACCTGAGATGTCTAATAACGCAAGATAAGCATCAAGCTTATTGCATCTGACTACTAAGGTCTAACGCGCTTCGCCAGAAGCGTATCCAAGTGATTGGAAAATTTTTGTCTATCCGCATAGCTCAGTGGTGGAGGCCCTCCGGTGTGAACACCACTGGCACGCAAAGTATCCATAAAATCACGCATATTAAGTCGAGATTGAATAGAGTTTTCAGTATAAAACTCTCCTCGGGGAGTAAGAGCATAGGCCCCCTTCCCTATCACTTCTGCGGCTAGAGGAATATCACTGGTAATAACTAAATCACCACTTTCTGCTCGTTTAACAATTTCGTTTCAGCCACATCAAATCCAGAAGAGACCTGTAGCATAGTAATATAACGAGATGGAGGATGAGATATTGAGTGGTTAGCTACTAACGTTAAAAGAGTCTGCGTTCTTTCTACGGCTTTGAATAAGATGGCTTTAATAACAATAGGACAGGCATCTGCATCTACCCATATTTTCATAACTATCTTCGCTTATTTAAAACCAAGCACTATAACGGATTTTAGCCTCACTGTCAGATGTAGTCCTTGCCATCGGTAGTCTCCAGAGGGTCGTCACCTAGTTTTCAACCATTTCATCCTTGTGTTCAACCGGGTTGAAATCGAGGCTGTACGGTGGCAAATACCCCCTTGTTGATGATGTATATCATTAACGTTGCCAAAAAAATAATGAGCTATTGACTATCCTGCAAAGCACTTGATAAGGCTAGGGCAATCTGTTGCTGACAATACTGAGCACATTCCTTCCGATGAGCAAAGTCTTTCAGTAATACCGGTTTATGATAAGTGATAACCACTTCTGCAGGCCCCAACCCTAAAGCGCTAAAAAAATGAGGTGCAAATGGCATATCAGCATACCAAGCATATTTATCACGTAAGGCACGATCCATCATTTTGTCCTTATAACGAGTATAAGCAATCGCCACAGGCTGAATAAATACATCTTCCTCTGCGGCTTCAACAGATTGTAATAAACTGGATTTAAAGGGAGCAACACTTTCACCGTTTGTACTCGTGCCTTCAGGAAATAAAATCAGGTTTCCCTGTTGATTAAAATGCTCTGTCATAATACTTAGCTGACTACGCACTTTTTTACTATTACGTTCAAAAAACAGGGTATTTTGTATCTTGGCTAAACTACCCAAGATTGGCCAATTAGCCACTTCTGATTTGGCAATAAAAAACGCAGGTAAGGAGCGTCCCAAAACGAAAACATCGAGATAAGAAACATGATTTGATAAAAATAAGGTGGGGCATTGAGTCGATATCTCTCCCTGCTCAATGCAACGTAGATTAAATAGCCAACAACACCCACTATGAAAAACAAAATAACACTTTTCAAGATGCGGTATATGAAGCAAACGCCAGACTACATTAATTAATGGCATCACCAAACACCAGATAGCTAATAATAGTGTGGATAAAAGCGTACGCATACTGTGCAATAACTTTGACTGCTGAGTGGGTAATACAGAATAACTGACATTATCAACCACTTTATTAGAAGACGATTCACTCATTCTTATCGAGATCTTAATGTCAAAAACCACATGTTAAAAACTGGGATTTTAAACATGGGTTACCAGACTTGGATTTTCTTCTAGCATATGCCGAGTCTCAACATAAATAGCAATAAATACCGTATTAAATACATGGTCAATAATGGCTGCATCGCTAATTTTAGCCCCTAATTTTAGATAACCTCTAAGCAATGTTGGGATTGATTTTTGCGCCTCTTCCCATGCTGTATTTGGCTCATAGAATGCTGCCAAATCCACATAACCCGCTCCCTTAGGTTTTGGTCTTAATGCTTCCGGGGCCAAGTGGTGTTCGTAAAGATAGTTGAGTATGGGTAAATGCTGGGTTTCATCAGTACCCGAAAAGCTGGCACAACCCAGCATGACTGGGATGTGGTTATCCTGAATAAAGCTCATAGCATATTTCCAGATTAACATCAGGATAACACCGCCCCGACCATTGGAATCAACACAAAAACGGCTTAATTCCAATGCATGACTATAATGACTTTTTAAGAGACTCAGATCAAACGCTTTACCGGTATAAAAGTCCTGGCCCGACTCCAGACACTCACTATAAAATAACCGTAGCGTGCCCACTACTGCAGGCTGCTGCAATGCACGAGAGTCAAGTACAATAATATGGAATCCAGCCTCATCCCACTGATCCATATCGAGTTGTTCTGCCTTAATAATTTCCGTTGGCTGTCCCTGCATTTCCTTATAGAAAACCCGGTAACGCAATGCCTGGGCTGCTTGTACTTCTTGAATATCCTTCGCAAATCGAACGGTATATCGACCAGCATGGGTAGCCGGTGGCATGACCAGTGTATTCAGTAACTCAATACCTTTATTAACAGCCAATTTTGGCAACATATTGCTAGATACAGATAGGGTCATATACAAAACACCATTATTAATTAACAAAAACTTTCAGCACCGCACTTTAAAAGTGTATATCTTAACGGTTATCTTATTATAGAAACGAGTTAAACCATAGCTTTCTAGCTATATGGTGATTATGCTGAATGTTTTACTGTTTCCTCATGAACCAGTGTTGACGGCGCAATACTAAAGTCACGGGGCACTTCCAGCCCATAAAAACGTAACATGGTTGCAATCAAAGCAAAATGATGGACAGTATGGCCCTGTAAAAACTGTAATTCACGTCGGATTGAAGACTTTGTGGTCTCACCTTGAGGTAATGTGACATCATTACAAAGCAGAATCCTTACCGATCTGTCTTGTGTATTATTCTGACAAAGTTGCTGCAAAAAACTACAAATCCGTTGAATAATAGTCAAGGCATAACCCTGATCGCTCTCCAACTGGTGATCTCTATCTCGCTGCTCATAATTAATCACCCCGGAATTCAGGTCACGAATAAAGCATAAATAATGATCTAGTATATGGCGCATGTGTTTGCCTGGACAAGACTCAAAATATGGTTTTTCTATATAATTATATTGATCTGCTGGCAAACTTTGTATAGTCTTTGCGCCATTTGCCAAGGTTTTTAAATTACAGTGGATTAAATCAGATAAGTCAGTAAGTAATGCGCTCAACAGAAACTCCCAAGTGTTGTTATATTGTCTAGTGCTTTTCTCATATGCAGGTTGTGTATTATTGTCGGTTATTCCCTTAGGCATATCACAATAATATCAACCTGTTAATAACTATTACATTATGGTCTAGCGTCATTTGTGACCTCTAAATAACAAAATAATTCACACCGTGGGTATTGTATTGATTTGCCATTCAAAACACCATAATTACATATTAAAAGAATGCTTGTGTGGCCAAAGATCGTAATTCAAGACATAATGCGACACTGGATATCTGAACCATTTTGGGCCAGATATGATTATTTTAAGATTTAACCAATGCTGAAGAAACTGATACAAAACCTTATACCGTCACCACAGGCCATTAAAAATCATTCCTCCCTAGGTATACTGGGGTCTCTCCTCGAAGACCCCAATTTATTTCATCTCAACCGCTATTCAGTTTCTATGGCTTTTCTGGTTGGTGTATTTTTGGCATTTTGTCCAGTGCCTGGTCAGATGGTATTAGCGGCAATCGTTGCCTTTTGGGTACGCTGTAACCTTCCCTTGGCAATCGCTTTAGTTTGGATTACCAATCCGTTAACCGTTCCACCCATATTTTTCACGACCTACCAGTTAGGCACTTGGCTATTAGATAGCCCAACCGTGAATTTAGGTAACGCAGCTTTTACCTGGGAGTGGGTTCATGCTGAATTAGGCAAATTATGGAAGCCACTATTCATGGGCTCTCTGTGTGCAGGAAGTTTCTTCTCTATTACCAGCTATAGCATTATCAAATTAGTGTGGCGCTGGCGGGTAATTTATTTGTGGAATCACCGCAAAGAAAAACGCGCTAAGCGTTTATTGAAAAAACAAAATATCTAAAAATATGCAGGTTTGTCTAAGCAATCCTTTACTCATAACGTAAGGCCTCAGCAGGGTTGACTTTTGCAGCCCGCCACGCTGGGTAGAGCGTTGCCAAAAAACTCATCAACAAACTGATTCCTATGACAAACACAACATCGAGCCACGCTATCTTAGAAGGTAGATAGCTAATGGGATATACATCACTACTTAAAAAATGTACAGAAAAAAGAGACTCAATAAATACCACAAGCTCCTCAACGGATAGCGCTAACAGTAAACCCAGCAAAGTGCCAATAGCAGTGCCGATTATTCCAATCAATGCTCCCTGAACCATGAAAATAGTCAAGATTTTTCTGGCACTTAACCCTAGTGTTCTTAAAATAGCGATATCGCTATGCTTATCAATAACGACCATAACCAAAGTAGAAACCACATTAAAGGCAGCAATGCTAATAATCAGTAACAATAATAAACCAACCAGTTTTTTTGACAATTGAATCGCATAATAAATATTACCGTGTGTTCGGGTCCAATCGGTTGTATAAAAAGCATAAGGTAATTGAGCCTCTAATTGTCGAGCAAATATTGGCGCTGTAAACAAATCATCGACCTTAATATGTAAGCCAGATATGACTTGATTATTTAAGGACAACTCTGCAGCCGCCTGCAAGCCCATTAATGCGAGCGTTCCATCCACTTCAGTTCCTGTAGTTAAAATATCAACTACCGTGACCCGGCGTATCGCGGGTGTCTTTAGTTGTCCTTCTGCCCTAGGAATAATTAAGTTAACCACACTCCCTTCAACAACCCGCAACTTTTCTGCCAAAGTCTGACCAAAAACAATGGCATTAGCATTGGCATTTAATACTTCCAAGGTCTGCGCTTGCAGAAATTGATGGATAATCGATACATTGACTTCAAGCTTCGCATCGACACCATAGATCAATAAAGGCTCTGTTTGTTTACCAACATTAGCCATTCCCTGCAACTCAACAAACGGAGCCGCAGCCACGACTTGCTCAAATTCTAGCAACTGCAGTCTCAGTGGCCGCCAATCTTCAATCCCACCAGAACGGTAAAGGGTGATCTGGGGCATAATGCTTAGAATACGTTCACGTAATTCCCGATCAAACCCATTCATTACCGATAACACCACGATTAACAAGGCTACACCCAGAATAATCCCTACCATGGCAATACGAGAAATAAAAGCAACCGAGCGACACCGCTGTCGAGACAAGGTATAACGTAACCCCAAGTACCAACTGACAGAATTAAAAATCATCCTACGGCTACCTTGTCGCTTCTAGAACTGCAGGAAACAAACGTCCCTCCTTTAACTCCAAAACTCGATCCATGGATGCAGCCAGACGCTTATTATGAGTGACGATGATAAAGCTCAGCCCCATCTGTTGATTAAGCGTGATGAGTAAGGACTCTATGGTATTTGCAGTCTCTTCATCCAAATTACCCGTAGGTTCATCCATTAACACGCAGGCAGGCTCTGTCACTATCGCCCGAGCAATAGCCACTCGTTGACGTTCGCCTCCTGACAATTCTGCAGGTTTGTGATACAAACGGTTCGCCAAGCCAACTTTGTTCAAAATAGCAACAGAACGCTGTGTCGCCATGTGTTTATTTAAACCACCAATCAGCAAGGGCATGGATACATTTTCCTCCGCCGTAAATTCTCCTAACAAGTGATGAAACTGGTAAACAAACCCCAGCTTTTGATTGCGTAATGCACCACGTCGGTCATCATCCAAACCGGACAGTAATTCACCCACCACAGAAACATCACCGGATGTCGGCGTATCTAAGCCACCCAACAAATTCAGCAAGGTGCTTTTGCCTACCCCAGAACTGCCAATAATAGCTAAGCGCTCACCACGTTTTAATTCCAGCTCGACACCATCAAGTACACAGATATCCTGTGGTCCTTCATGATAGTTTTTTGTTAAACCTCGACACTGTATAATCACATCATTCATAACGCAGTACCTCAGCAGGCTCTACTTGTGTCGCATGATAGGCAGGATAAAGTGTTGCCAAAACACTCATCGTAATGCCCGCACCACAAATTAATAACACATCACTCTGCCGTAAATCGGAAGGAATTTGGCTAATAAAATAGACATTGGGGTCAAACACTTTAAGACCTAATAACTGCTCAATCCATGTCATGAGATCACTAATACTTAATGCTAATAAACACCCTAATAAACTACCAATCACAATGCCCAGAATACCAACAACACTTCCCTGAGTCATAAAAATGCCCATGACTTGGCGCGTTGTCATGCCCAGAGTACGCAAAACAGCAATATCACTACGTTTATCAGCAACCATCAATAGCAAACCTGTCAGAATATTCAGCGCTGCCACCGCAATAATAATCAGCAATAACAAGGTGACCATTCGCTTTTCCATTTGCACCGCCTGAAACAAACTGCCCTGAGTATGACTCCAGTCTGTCAGCTGATAAGCGTCACCCAACGCTTGCTGTAAATTTTCCACCACCACCTGAGCATAATAAATATCATCCATTTTAAGCCTTAAGCCTTGAACAGACTGGCCATAGCGGAACAGCTTTTGAGCATCTGTCAGATGTATCATAGCCAGAGACTGATCTATTTGAGCACCGACCTCAAAGATCCCGACGACTTTAAAACGTTTAACCCGTGGAAACAGTCCTGCTGGAGTAATAGAAACATCCGGTAAGGTCATTAACACCTTGTCGCCTATATCGACGCGCAAAAAATACGCCAATAAGCGACCCAAAACAATGCCATACTCGCCAGGCTGCAGGTGATCCATCGTCCCTTTTATCATATAACGATCTACGATGGATACCTGCTTTTCCTCCTCAGGAAGAATGCCCTGTAATTGCATGCTACGGATAGTCGTCCGTGAACTCAGCATTCCATACCCACCTATATAAGGTGCTGATGCAATAATATGGGGGACCGATGAAATTTCTTGAGACAGTGCCTGCCAATTTTTTAAGCGTGGAGACTGATCAATAAATCCATGAGGAACAGCGCTTAAAATACGCTGTTTAATCTCCCGATCAAAGCCATTCATGACTGATAATATAAGAATAAGAGCCATGGTGCCCAACACCATCCCCACTAATGAGAAGCCACTAATAAAAGAAATAAACTGGTTACGCCGACGTGCACGTATATAACGTAAACCAATAAAAAATGGAGTTAGTTTATACATGCAAGCATTAAACGTAAAAAGACGACAGATAACAAGTGCATTTTAGGAAATATCCTAAACCCCTGCTACACTGAAAAAGCGAGTGTCATTTAAAGTCGGTAAATAGTAATGTATGAAAAACGCCAATTTTTTCGTATCCAACAAGATGTAGTCTTTAATTTCCATTCGGTCACAAATGATAACGTAGTACATAATCGACCAGAACAATATTTTGAACATAGTGAGACCTTATGTTTATTTTCAGAGTTTCAAAACATTGATAGTAATAGCGCTCCATTGCTTGAGTCTATTCAACAGGGAGCCCCCCTCGTTGCGGAATATCTTGGAACCATAAACCAAAAGTTGAATTTAATGTGCCAACAGGTCTTATCTCATCAGTCGTCAGTACATGATATCGACAGTGGCCGAATTGACCTTAGCCAGGGAGGGTTTTCCTTTCAATGTGATCATCCCATTGGGGTTGAAAGTTGGTTAGCGGTTAAGCTCATTTTTCTGCCTTCTTACACGGGTATCATTAGTTACGGGCAAGTCACTCGCAATGTCATGCAAGCAGATGAATCCCATCTAATTGGTGTGCGTTTTCACGGAATAACCGATGAGCAATCAAAGATCATTGCCAAACAAATATTAAATACGCAGGTGGTGGAAAGGCAACAACACTACGCCTTCCAACATTAATCCCCAGACACTCCGTTGCTCTATAGCTTTTAAACCTCCTTTTCAGACTGTCCATGATGATCAGTCTCTTACATATAAGGAGTAGCAATCTCTAATCCTCTAAAAAACACTTGACTCTTGCGCTTCTAGCTCTTAATCACGATAATACGCGCCTTCAGCATAGACTTGATATTGCCCTGAACTTTTTCGACTCTATTTTACTAACTGCTAATTTGATAGCTAAACAAACAAGGTGACCCCGTGGTAAATCGACCTCAACCTGATGATTATTTTAAAGATTGGAAAGAACGTGAAGCATTGGCTGAAGCGATGATTCCAATGATTGGCAAACTCTATCGTGAAAGCAATGTTAAGGTGTATATATATGGCAAATCGTTAATGAATCGCTCTGTTATTGATCTTATGAAACATCATCGAACAGTGCGTCAAGTGGAAGAGAATGAGTTGTCTGAGTTTGAAACCTTCCCAGTACTGCAAGCAATGACCAAAATTGGTTTAGGTAGCTGTCATATTGATTTGGGCAAGTTGTCTGTTAAATTTATGGGACAACCTAAAGGAACTAATGTTGACAACTGGGTAGCGAATGAATTAGCACAGTACATGGGTATTGCCGAAAAAGTGCTGGGTAAACCTCAGGATGTAGTTATCTATGGGTTTGGCCGTATTGGTCGTATTTTAACGCGCTTATTAATTGAAAAAGTGGGTAGTGGAGATCAACTGCGTTTGCGTGCCATTGTAGTCCGTAAAGGCAAAAGCCCTAACGATTTGGTAAAACGCTCTAGTCTGTTGCGTCGCGATTCTGTTCACGGCAGTTTTAAAGGCACAATTCGTGTCGTTGAAGAAACCAATACCCTAGTTTGTAATGGCACTGAGGTGAAAGTGATTTATGCTAACTCGCCTAGTGAAATTGATTACACAGAATACGGTATTAATGATGCCATCCTGATGGATAGTACGGGTGTATGGCGTGATAAAGCTGGCCTATCTCAACATATTGAGCGCCCAGGCATTAAGAAAGTATTGCTGACGGCTCCTAGTAAAGACGACATGAAAAATGTAGTTTACGGTATCAATAGTGATTCTATTACGCCAGAAGATACCATCATTTCTGCAGCTTCCTGTACGACTAATGCGATTACTCCAGTATTAAAAGCGATTATGGATAAATACGGCATTATTAAAGGCCATGTGGAAACAGTGCATGCCTACACCAATGACCAGAATCTGATTGATAATTATCATCCAGGTGAACGTCGTGGTCGTAGTGCGGCTTTGAATATGGTACTAACAGAAACGGGGGCAGCTAAAGCGGTGCAAAAAGCCATTCCGGAGTTAGCCGGTAGGTTAACTGGTAACTCTATTCGAGTGCCTACGCCAAATGTATCAATGGCGATTCTTAATCTACAAATGAACGAAAGTACTTCCAAGGAAGAACTCAATGAATATATGAGAGAAGTGGCACTGCATTCTTCATTACAACAGCAAGTCGATTATACTAATTCACCTGAAGTGGTTTCCTCTGATTTTGTAGGTTCACGCCATGCCTGTATTTTTGATAGTAAAGCGACAATCGTTAATGATGATACCTGTGTACTTTACTGTTGGTATGACAATGAGTTTGGTTACAGTTGTCAGGTGATCCGATGCCTTGAGCAAATGGCGGGAGTGAACTTCCAGGTTTATCCAGACGTTTAACAAATGTTAGATTAGCTTGATAAATGAGCTATAAAGGCCTTAGCAATTTAATACCAATCGTTTTTTTGCTAGGGCCTGTTCACTCTCATTTTGATAAAACGTGTGGATGGAAATGACAAAATTGCCATTTAAAATTATCGAACATTGATTACCTGTCGAGAGAGGCAATATAAAAATCTCTAATATACACGTGATAAATGCTACTTTATATATAGCAGAGCATGGCTGTAACCAGTTGGTTAGTGCGAACAGGCCCTAGTGTCTTTTTCGTTCAATTAATAACCTAAACATAGGTATTTTATTTATTTTTATAGCTAAAATACACATTTCTTCTGGAAACTGTGACCATTGAAGACTTATAATTGCGCCGTTTAAGAGTAGGCGGTGCGTTTTTGCATTCATTGTCTACACTATATAAATATTAGAGCTGTTGACCTCATTATTTTCGAGATTACAACAGAGGGCAATTCAATGAGTGTGAATAGGCCCAAAACTCTGTAACAAAACGTGTCTTAAGCGGGTCCACGTTTTATCACCAATCCAATTATCAATTAGGCTATAGACGCATGATTAAAATTCGTCAAGGTTTGGAGCTACCTATTAGTGGCAGCCCAGAACAGGTCATATACAATGCACCTGTTCCAAAAACCGTCGCGGTAATCGGCCCTGATTACCACGGAATGAAACCCACTATGGCGGTTAAGGAAGGCGACCGTGTCAAGTTGGGACAACTACTATTTTGTGATAAGAAAACTGACGGCGTAAAATATACGGCACCTGCTTCAGGTACGGTTATCGCTATCAATCGTGGAGCACGACGTGTTTTACAATCTGTTGTCATTGAAATCAATGGCGATGAGAAAGAAACCTTTGCACGATATAGCGTTGACGATATTGCAGGCATTGAATATGATAAAGTTGTTGAAAACCTCGTTGAGTCAGGTTCCTGGACAGCTTTTCGAACCCGTCCTTACAGTAAAGTGCCCGCTATTAATAGTGTACCTGCTTCTATTTTTGTGACAGCAATGGATACTAATCCTCTAGCTGCTGATCCAGCCGTAGTGATTACAACAGAGAGGGAGGCATTTAATACGGGTTTGTTGATCTTAACCAAACTGACAGAAGGTAATATCTTTGTTTGTAAAGCAGAAGGAGCTGATTTTTCAGCGCCAAACCAACCCAAAATCAACATAGAAAGTTTTTCTGGTATTCATCCCGCAGGTAATGCTGGTACCCATATTCATTATCTTGATCCTGTTAACGTGAATAAAACCGTGTGGACCATTGGTTACCAAGAAGTGATCGCTATAGGCCACTTATTTTTAAGTGGCAGCCTTTATACCCAAAGAGTCGTGTCTTTGGCGGGCCCGCGAGTCACGTCTCCTCGTTTATTAAAAACTCAATTGGGGGCTAATATTGATGACTTGTGTGCAGGTAGTGTAGAGGGGAGCAATAACCGCATTATTGCTGGTTCAGTTTTTGGTGGCCGTACAGCACAAGGGCCGTTCGCCTTCTTAGGTCGTTACCATAATCAGATAACCGTTTTACAAGAAGGGAATGACAGGCCATTTCTTCATTATTTACGTGCAGGTACTAATAGTTTTTCAATGTTGGGGATTTATATTTCTAGCCTGCTTAGTGGCAAAAAATTTGATTTTACAACCACCACCAATGGTAGTGAGCGTGCGATGGTACCCATAGGGACTTATGAAAATATTATGCCTTTGGATATTTTACCCACACAGTTGCTACGTGCATTGATTGTAGAAGATACTGAGATGGCTCAAAAACTAGGGTGTTTGGAATTGGATGAGGAAGATTTAGCGTTGTGTACCTTTGTTTGCCCTGGTAAGTATGAGTACGGACCCATTTTACGTAATAACTTAACACGAATTGAGATGGAGGGCTAAGAGATGAATTTACGCGCATTGTTAGATAGTCTTGAGCCTCACTTCCATAAAGGTGGTAAATATGAAAGCTGGTATGCTTTATACGAAGCGGTAGATACCATCTTCTATCGTCCGAGTAGTACCACCAATAATACCTCTCATGTCCGCGATGGCGTTGATTTAAAACGCATTATGATTACGGTGTGGATGTGTACGTTTCCTGCTATGTTCTACGGTATGTATAACGTGGGCTTTCAGGCAAATACTATCATGGCTGATCTCGGTTTAGCCGCCACTGAAGGCTGGCGTGGAGATTTGATTGAATTGTTTGCCGGTTATGATGCTAGCAGTACTTGGGATAACTTTATTCATGGTGCCGTTTACTTCCTGCCTATTTATGCCACAGTATTTATTGTGGGTGGTTTCTGGGAAGTGCTGTTTGCTATGAAACGCGGTCATGAAGTCAACGAAGGCTTTTTTGTTACTTCAATTTTATTTGCCTTAATTTGCCCACCTAGTTTGCCTTTGTGGCAAGCAGCTATCGGTATTACCTTTGGTGTGGTGATTGGTAAGGAAGTGTTTGGCGGAACGGGTAAAAACTTTCTTAACCCGGCACTAACAGGCAGGGCGTTTTTATTTTTTGCCTATCCGGCCTATATGTCAGGTGACACCGTATGGACTGCGATTGATGGTTACACTGGCGCGACTGCTTTATCACACGCAGCATCAGGTGGTATAGAAGCACTGAATGCACACATTGGTTGGATGAATGCCTTCTTTGGAAACATACAAGGTTCCATTGGCGAAGTGTCTACACTGATGATTTTTATCGGTGGTGCAGTACTGTTGATCACTCGTATTGCATCATGGCGCATTATGGCTGGTGTAATGGTCGGAATGGTACTGAGTGCTTCGCTACTCAATCTTATTGGCTCTGACACGAATCAAATGTTTAATGTGCCCTGGTACTGGCACTTGGTGATGGGAGGCTTTGCCTTTGGTATGGTCTTTATGGCCACAGACCCTGTATCCGCATCAATGACCAATACCGGTAAATGGTGGTTTGGTGGCCTGATTGGTTTAATGGTGGTGCTGATCCGTGTGGTTAACCCAGCGTTTCCAGAAGGAATGATGTTAGCAATTCTATTCGCCAACTTATTTGCACCCTTAATTGACCACTTTGTCGTTCAGGCGAACATTAAGCGGAGGTTAGAACGTGTCTAGTAACGATTCTATTCAAAAAATATTTACGGTCGCTTTTTTGCTATGTATTGTTTGCTCGATTATCGTATCGACAGCAGCAGTTATGCTAAAGCCAGCTCAAATAGAAAACAAGTCCAGAGATTTCAAAATTAATATTTTAAAAGCTGGGGGCTTATATAAAGAAGGCGAAAGTATTAACGAACAGTTTTCCCGGATCACGACCAAGTTGGTTGATCTGGAAAGTGGTCATTATACCGATGCAGTGGATGTAAATACCTACGATCAGCGTAAGGCCAGTAAAGATCCTAGATTATCCGACCCCCTTTCATCAGCCGACGATATCGCTAAAATCTCCAACCGCGAAAAATATGCAAAAGTTTACTTGGTGCAAGAGGGAGATAACGTAAAAAAGGTCATTCTGCCGATTAAAGGTTATGGTCTTTGGTCAACTCTCTACGGTTTTATTTCTTTAAATGCTGACTTAAATACAGTGTCTGGTTTAACCTTTTATGAGCATGGTGAAACGCCTGGATTAGGCGGTGAAGTTGATAACCCTAACTGGAAAAAACTTTGGTCAGGTAAAAAGGTTTATACTGATGATACTGTTGCCTTAACCGTTATCAAGGGGAAAGTCAGCAGTACAACGCCAAACCCTGAGTACAAAATTGACGGGTTATCAGGTGCAACACTAACGACTCGTGGCGTTGATAATCTAGTGAAATTCTGGATGGGTAATATGGGTTACTCAAAATTCCTTAACAACCTAAAACGTGGAGAGGCTTAATTATGAAAATCAAAGAAATTCTTTTTAAGCCACTCTTTGAAAACAACCCCATTGCTTTACAAATTCTGGGTATCTGTTCTGCATTAGCGGTAACCAGTAGCCTAAGAGTTACCATAGTCATGTGTATTGCGGTAATCGTGGTGACTGCATTCTCCAACTTATTTGTTTCTTTAGTACGTAATCATGCCCCAAGCAGTATTCGCATTATTGTGCAAATGACGATTATTGCCTCGCTGGTCATCCTAGTTGATCAAGTACTTAAAGCTGTTGCTTACGATATTAGTAAACAACTATCCGTATTTGTAGGACTGATCATCACCAACTGTATCGTGATGGGCCGGGCTGAAGCCTTTGCCATGAAAAACCCACCATGGCCCAGTTTCCTGGATGGTGTGGGCAACGGTTTAGGTTATAGCGTAGTATTACTGGTTCTGGCCTTTGTCCGCGAACTGTTCGGTTCTGGAAAACTGTTTGGCATGGAAGTATTACCACTGGCAACGGAAGGTGGTTGGTATATTTCAAATGGTATGTTGTTGTTACCACCCAGTGCCTTCTTCCTGATTGGTTTATTTATCTGGACCTTGCGTACCTTCGATAAAAAACAGGTAGAGACCAATGAATTTAAAATTGCTCCTAATACTGTAGTATCGGAGGCCCACTAATGGAAGAACTACTCAGCTTATTTATACGATCGATTTTTATCGACAATATGGCACTGGCTTTCTTTTTAGGTATGTGTACTTTCCTGGCGGTCTCTAAAAAAGTAGAAGCGGCCATTGGTTTGGGAGTGGCAGTGATTGTTGTACTCACGATTACAACCCCGGTTAATAATTTACTGTATACCTATTTATTGGCCGATGGAGCATTGGCCTGGGCAGGCTTACCTGATGTTGATCTTAGCTTTCTGGGTTTGATTACCTATATCGGTGTTATCGCTGCTCTGGTACAGATTTTAGAAATGTTTTTAGACAAGTATGTTCCTGCGCTTTACAACGCTTTGGGCGTATTTCTACCATTGATTACCGTGAACTGTGCAATTCTGGGGGCTGCTCTGTTTATGGTTCAGAGGGATTACAACTTTGCAGAGAGTGTCGTCTTTGGTGCTGGTTCAGGTGTGGGCTGGGCATTGGCGATTACTGCATTGGCAGGAATTCGTGAAAAAATGAAATACAGCGATATACCCGAAGGTTTACGTGGCCTAGGCATTACCTTTATTACCGTAGGCTTGATGTCGTTAGGTTTTATGTCTTTCGGTGGCATTGACCTATAACGTAGGATAGAGCAGAAAATGAATGTAGAAATTACTCTTGGTGTTGTCATGTTTACTGGTGTGGTACTGGCTCTCGTGGCCGTTATCTTGTCAGCACGTGCCAAACTGGTGAATTCAGGTGATGTGACTATCACTGTTAATAACGAAAAGAAAATTACTGTTCCTGCGGGTGGGAAATTGTTACAAACATTAGCAGAAAGTGGTCTATTTTTGCCTTCTGCCTGTGGTGGTGGCGGTAGCTGTGCACAGTGTAAGTGTATTGTTGAGTCTGGTGGGGGTGGTATTTTACCGACAGAAGAGTCCCACTTTACCAAGCGCGAAGCATCTGAAGGTTGGCGGTTATCTTGTCAAGTCGCCGTTAAACAGGATATGAAAATTGAAGTTGAAGATGATGTCTTTGGTGTTAAACAATGGGAATGTACAGTTGAATCTAACCCCAATATGGCGACCTTTATTAAAGAGCTTACCCTTAAATTGCCTGAAGGTGAAAGTGTGGACTTCCGTGCAGGAGGCTATGTCCAACTGGAAGCACCACCACATCATGTCAAATTTAAAGATTTTGATGTAGAAGAAGAATACCGTGGGGATTGGGAACGTTTTGGTTTCTTTGATCTGCAATCCAAGGTCGATGAAACTGTTATCCGCGCCTACTCAATGGCTAATTACCCAGAAGAAAAGGGTGTCGTTAAGTTTAATATTCGTATTGCGACACCTCCTCCAGGTTCTCAAGGCATTCCCCCAGGTCAAATGTCTTCTTATGTATTTAACATGAAACCCGGTGATAAAGTCACAGTATATGGCCCATTTGGTGAGTTCTTCGCCAAAGATACTGACGCTGAAATGGTGTTTATTGGTGGTGGTGCCGGTATGGCACCTATGCGCTCCCATATTTTTGATCAGTTGAAGCGCTTAAAAAGTGATCGCAAAATGAGCTTCTGGTACGGTGCGCGTTCATTACGTGAGCTGTTTTACCAAGATGAATACGATATGTTGGCAAAAGAAAACGAAAATTTTGATTGGTATATCGCTTTATCTGATCCTCAGCCAGAAGACAATTGGGACGGTTTAACAGGTTTTATTCATAATGTCTTGTACGATGAGTACCTAAAAGATCACCCAGCACCTGAAGATTGTGAGTATTATATGTGCGGGCCTCCAATGATGAATCAGGCAGTCATAAAAATGTTGAAAGACCTAGGTGTTGAAGACGAAAACATTATGCTTGATGATTTTGGTGGCTAAACACTAAATGTTCGAAGTGCTGACAAGTCCACTAATAAAAACGAGGCCCAGTGCCTCGTTTTTATTAGTGGCGTTACTATTGAGCTTATTACTCAGTGGGTGTCGCGAACCCCCTAAATCTCTTATCTTAACTGGTAAAACGATGGGGACAACTTATCGTATTATCCTCGCCAAGCCAGATACCTCTCTTCATTTAAAACAGTTGCAGGAAAGCATCAACAATGAACTAGTAAAAATTAACCAATTAATGTCGACTTATATTGAAGATTCAGAGATATCCCGCTTTAATCGGGCCACTACTAACGAGTGGTTTCAACTATCACCAGAGACCTACGAAGTACTTAACTATAGCCTATCACTATCAGCCCAAACTGAAGGCAAGTTTGATATTACGGTAGGACCTTTAATCAACCTATGGGGCTTTGGTTATCCAAATAAGGAAGGCTTACCTAGCGACATTGAGATAGCTGCCGTTATGCCAATGATTGGTTGGCAGTTTATTGAGCTTAATCCCTCTGTATTGCAAGCCCGTAAAAACAAACCCCTTTCTATTGATATGTCGGCAGTAGCAAAGGGTTATGGTGTGGATCATATTGCTGCACTATTAGACAAATGGCTAATCAAAGATTATCTGGTAGAGATTGGTGGTGAAATTAAGGTGAAGGGAACAAATAACCAAAACCAGCAATGGCGCATAGGTATTGAAACCCCTTCGTTACATCAGTCTGGAGCACAGCAAGTGATTGCCTTAAATAACCGCGCAGTTGCTACCTCTGGAGACTACCGGAACTTTTTTGAGAAAGAGGGTGTGCGTTATTCTCATACCATCGACCCTATGACAGGTAAACCCGTAGTTCACAATATTGCCTCATTAACTGTTATCAGCAATAGCGCAATGGAGGCCGATGGTTTAGCCACGGCGTTGATGGCTATGGGTGAACAAAAAGCGTTGGGATTGTCAAAGAAACATAACATTCCTATATATATTCTACTATATAAGGGGAAACAGTTTACTTCCGTGCATTCACCAGCATTTGCTGAGTATTTATCGCCTAAACATTAAGAGGTGTTTATGATGGCAACATTTTTACTGGGTTTTATCCTACTGACTTTAGTTATTGCAGCGATGTCAATTGGCGTATTAATGGGGCGCAAGCCCATTACAGGCTCTTGTGGGGGAGTAGGTGCGGCTCTGAAAGAGAAAGACTATGAATGTGATCTCTGCGGTGGTAATCCTAATAAGTGTGATGTACAACAGAGCTTACAACAAAAAAACCAAATGCAAAACGATAACGATCTTGCCTTTGATACAACAACACAACAAGACAGCCAATAGGTTTTAGGTAAGCACTTTGTAGGTCGTAATCAGAAATATGTTCAAGCAAGTTTAAGTTCGATGTGCGAGACAAACTGAATGGTAATTTACGACCACTCAGAACGCCAGAGAGGATAAATAAAATGTTATACACCACATTTATCATACCAACGTTCAATTTAGTACGACATAAACCAACCACAGTCAAGAAGAGGAGAAGTCCCATCCCATTGCTTACCGTAAAGCGACGCGCTACAACTTATCAGTCCACTTAAACTCCAAATTATCGAGCTCCTGCAAGGCTTCTTCCCCAATAACAGACTGATAAACACGCTTTACAGCTTTTTCCAAAAGGCAATGTGGGCTGCTTCCCGTACCTCATTACTTTTCTCTACTTTCTCTTTGACAATCGCACTGCGCATATTATTGGCACTTGTCGGTTCAGGGCGCTCAGGTTTATTTATGCCGGCCCAAAAATGCTTCCATCCGCGTGTAACATCACTCAAAGCTTCACTGAAAAAACCATTATTGTCAGCCTCTGCTTCCCGCTGACGTTGCTGTTTGATTTCCTCAAAGGCGTCATGGCTTGCCGCCCGCACTTTATTACTGCGCTCCAACTTTTCCCTGTTATCGGCACTGCGCAGTTGCTTCGGATTCATCGACTCCGGGCGTTCAGGTCTATTCCTGTCAATCTTGGCATGATGCCAAGCGCGCTTGACCTCACTGACTAAACCACCCTCATCAAGTTCTTTTGCCATTTGACGGTCTCTCCTGGCACGCTCTCTCTGCCTTTGTTCACGCTCTTTCTGTTTTTGTTTTTCATACGCAGGCAATTGTTGCTTCAAATACTCACTACGTGGCGGTCGAGACGTTGTCGGAATATCGCCTGTGGCGATGCCTTTGCTTTTCATATCCAGATAGCGAATTGGTCTGCGAAATGTCTGTCTTAAGACTTTAGCCCCCTCACTAAAAACTTCACTAACACTTTCCACAGCAGCCTGAGCCTTGTCTTTGATAAAATCCGCACCACCCTCAAAGGCTTCCATAACCGTCAGCTCGTCATCTTCCGTATCTGAATCCGGATTCAGCCCTTTTTTATCAAAAAATCTCACTGGATTATTCCTAACCATCCGGTAAACATTCAAGCCATCTACCGTACCCGCCGGGTCGGTATTCAGCCAGCGCCCCAGCCAGGGCTGATAATAGCGATAGCCGTAATAATATAAGCCGCTGCTATCTCGCTCTTTACCAGAATAACGAATGGTTTTGTATTTCACCTCACGGGTGGATTTAGCCGTGCGTACCGCTGTGCCACCATAGGCGTAGTATTCTTCTTTGGTGAGGATATTGCCGCTATCGTCTAGCTCCAGATGGCTGGAACCCAAGTGATCATCCAGGCTATAGCGCCATTGCCGATTGGCAATCGCATCCGGTTCAGTGCCATCGAGCCAGTGTAACAGCCTGACTTGAGAACGCCCTGCTGCACCGATAGTGATCACTTCAAGATGTTCCGTCACCACCTGATTACTATGGGTACGGCGTAATTCAATACCCGGCAGATAGATGACATCCTGTTGCTGTAGCGTATTTCCGCCACTGGCCTGCGTCGTACCGGTTTTACGCACTCGCATACCGTCGGCGCCATAACTGTAGCTTTCTCTATCGTCATCTTCAGAGCTATCACGCGCTATCGTTGTTACCCGTTGTAACTGGTTAAGTCCATCCCACAATAAGCGTTGCCCCGTATCCAATTGTTGCTGGTTACCGCAGGCATCAAACGCCTCCTCAATATGGCCAACTGTGCGTGTGACAGTGGAAGTATCCAGTATGGCGTGGTTGCTATGAGCGGATACCCGCAGGGTGCGAGTGTAATGATGGTTGTCGGCCTGGTGCTGTATCTGCGTGAGATTGCCACCTGCGTCATATTGATAATTGCGGGTGTAGGGCACGTACTGCCCACTGTCAGGCGGCGGCACAATAGCAGCAGGGTTATCTATAACAGAGGACTGGCCTGGGTTTTCACGCCCGCTGGCGCTGATCAGTTGATACAGGGTATCGTATTGGTAGTGTCTTACCGCTGTCGCCTGCTGATTATTAAAATAACTGTCGACCTCAGCAGCGTTGGCCAATGCGGTGATATTACCCACTGGATCGTAGCTATAATGCCACTGTTGCAAGCGGGTGTTGCCTCTGGTTGTGGTCATACCGAGCAGGCGTTGGGTTTCCGGTTCGTAACTATAGTCGGTGACGATATGATTGGCCGCCTGTTCCCGCAGTTTGCGCCCAGCGGCGTTATAACTTACTGCCGTGAGTACCGACTGCTCACTGTCACCATTGAGTGTCACCGAACTGGCCTTAAGGCGACCCATCACATCATAACTGCTGCGCTGCTGATGACCTTTGGTATCGGTTTGCTGCAATACTTGTCCATCTGCTGCATAGCGCCACCCAGTAGTATAGGTATCCCCTGTCAGAGCTTGCTGCCAGCCGTTAGCATCACTACCCTGCCAATCGCTATCGGTTTCAATTGGCAACAGTTGACGTTGTTGTTGCAACGGTGAACTCTCTAGCCCATAGCCCATGACGCTATAATCAAGTAAACCGGCGGTGTCATAATGTTTTGCCAGTTGGCCGCGCAAGTTTTTGCGACCATCGTCGTTGATCTCACCACTATCGCCGTAACAGAATCGTTCACGGACAGCGCTGGTTTCACCCGCAAGTGTTTCACGTCGTTCTGTGTGTCTGCCTAGCAGGTCATAGTCATAATGTTGTTGTGTAGCGCGCGCATCCTGTTGCCATAGAGGCTTGCCTTCAATATCGTAAAACACATAGCTGCTGCCAGCATCAACACTATCAGTACGTAAGGCTTTACCGCTCAGGTCATGCTGATATTGAAAATTACACGCTGTGTTATTGGTAAAAAAACGCGCATCGATTGTACTTGCCAAATGCCCCAGCGGGCTAAATGTATACCGTTCGATACGTTCATTCACCTCTTCTGCTATATCCTTACGCTGATAGCGCAGTGTACGAATAGCAGCCCTTCGATTGTCAACAACGCTAATCTCAGGTGTACCGGAGTGAAGCATAGTGGTTGGCATGTATTCAGTCCTCTTATCTTTAACCTAAATGACTGTCTTATCGTTCTCCAGCCATATACCCATTTAGTTGTCTATATAGTCAAATTTCACATTTCGATTAACCTCGAAGTGGGCTGCAATGCCAATATGACCTGGCCCGAAATGTTTTGATGCATATCCTGCCGGATAACCAATTCTATAAGCGTCTTCCTTAAGTGCGTTAAGCCTACTTTCTGCTTTCTTTACTCCCATACGCATCTTAATAATCGCCAAAGCAGGCGAGCTTTCGTCAATGGTATTTACTGTATCTGCTAACATTTTGATTCTATCCGCAGCAGTGTGTGCGTCATGATAAGCTTGTTTTGCCAGTGTCTGTCTATCATAAATAAGCTTTGACGCTTTAGTCAGGTTCTTTGTGACATAGTTGCCAGAACGCGATGCACTACTCGCATCTGTCACTGCATATGGAAAACTATTACCTGTGGCTATTGCAAACCCGTAATCCGCCACAGGAGCAGAATAACGACCAAGGACAGGTTTACCTTTTGGCTTCTTACTTGTCTCCAAGGTATGGGATAAATCTGTACCTACAGCCTTATCTGCAACCTTATTAAGAGCACGATTGGTTAGATCTCCTGTTACTGTTCCAGATAACCCTGCAAGCATGGCGGGCGCCACAGCAATTGGAGGAACAAGCATTCCTGCGGCATAGTTTATTGGTCCCGCCAGACTGCTAATAGCTATATTCAACCCTGCCGTTGCCACTATTCTTTGATCACTTTTATTCAGATTTTCCCTAACCACTTTAGCTGAACGGGAAATATGCTTAATTTCTCTAGTCATGCCTTTTACATCATCTTTGCTGGGACTTGTCCCATCTCCATCCGATAAGGTTAAAGGGTTATTGCGTACCATGCGATACAGGTTAAGACCATCTACCGTACCCGCAGGATCGGTGTTCAACCAGCGCCCCAGCCAGGGCTGATAATAGCGATAGCCGTAATAATATAAGCCGCTGCTATCTCGCTCTTTACCAGAATAACGAATGGTTTTGTATTTCACCTCACGGGTGGATTTAGCCGTGCGTACCGCTGTGCCACCATAGGCATAGTATTCTTCTTTGGTGAGGATATTGCCGCTATCGTCTAGCTCCAGATGGCTGGAACCCAAGTGATCATCCAGGCTATAGCGCCATTGCCGATTGGCAATCGCATCCGGTTCAGTGCCATCAAGCCAGTGCAACAGCCTGACTTGAGAACGCCCTGCTGCACCGATAGTGATCACTTCAAGATGTTCCGTCACCACCTGATTACTATGGGTACGGCGTAATTCAATACCCGGCAGATAGATGACATCCTGTTGCTGTAGCGTATTTCCGCCACTGGCCTGCGTCGTACCGGTTTTACGCACTCGCATACCGTCGGCGCCATAACTGTAGCTTTCTCTATCGTCATCTTCAGAGCTATCACGCGCTATCGTTGTTACCCGTTGTAACTGGTTAAGTCCATCCCACAATAAGCGTTGCCCCGTATCCAATTGTTGCTGGTTACCGCAGGCATCAAACGCCTCCTCAATATGGCCAACTGTGCGTGTGACAGTGGAAGTATCCAGTATGGCGTGGTTGCTATGAGCGGATACCCGCAGGGTGCGAGTGTAATGATGGTTGTCGGCCTGGTGCTGTATCTGCGTGAGATTGCCACCTGCGTCATATTGATAATTGCGGGTGTAGGGCACGTACTGCCCACTGTCAGGCGGCGGCACAATAGCAGCAGGGTTATCTATAACAGAGGACTGGCCTGGGTTTTCACGCCCGCTGGCGCTGATCAGTTGATATAGGGTATCGTATTGGTAGTGTCTTACCGCTGTCGCCTGCTGATTATTAAAATAACTGTCGACCTCAGCAGCGTTGGCCAATGCGGTGATATTACCCACTGGATCGTAGCTATAATGCCACTGTTGCA
This sequence comes from Candidatus Endobugula sertula, assembly GCA_001723645.1. GTDB lineage: Bacteria > Pseudomonadota > Gammaproteobacteria > Pseudomonadales > Cellvibrionaceae > Endobugula > Endobugula sertula. Next base: position 24,789 of record MDLC01000006.1, read on the forward strand.
AGCGGGTGTTGCCTCTGGTTGTGGTCATACCGAGCAGGCGTTGGGTTTCCGGTTCGTAACTATAGTCGGTGACGATATGATTGGCCGCCTGTTCCCGCAGTTTGCGCCCAGCGGCGTTATAACTTACTGCCGTGAGTACCGACTGCTCACTGTCACCATTGAGTGTCACCGAACTGGCCTTAAGGCGACCCATCACATCATAACTGCTGCGCTGCTGATGACCTTTGGTATCGGTTTGCTGCAATACTTGTCCATCTGCTGCATAGCGCCACCCAGTAGTATAGGTATCCCCTGTCAGAGCTTGCTGCCAGCCGTTAGCATCACTACCCTGCCAATCGCTATCGGTTTCAATTGGCAACAGTTGACGTTGTTGTTGCAACGGTGAACTCTCTAGCCCATAGCCCATGACGCTATAATCAAGTAAACCGGCGGTGTCATAATGTTTTGCCAGTTGGCCGCGCAAGTTTTTGCGACCATCGTCGTTGATCTCACCACTATCGCCGTAACAAAATCGTTCACGGACAGCGCTGGTTTCACCCGCAAGTGTTTCACGTCGTTCTGTGTGTCTGCCTAGCAGGTCATAGTCATAATGTTGTTGTGTAGCGCGCGCATCCTGTTGCCATAGAGGCTTGCCTTCAATATCGTAAAACACATAGCTGCTGCCAGCATCAACACTATCAGTGCGTAAGGCTTTGCCGTTCAGGGCATAGTGATATTGAAAATTACACGCTGTGTTATTGGTAAAAAAACGCGCGTCGGTGGTGCTTGTCAAATGCCCCAGCGAACTAAATGTATGCCATTCGATGCGTTCATTCACCTCTTCTGCTATATCCTTACGCTGATAGCGTAGTGTACGAATGGCAGCCTTTCGATTGTCAAGAACGCTAATCTCGGGCGTATCGGAGTGAAGCGTAGTGGTTGGCATGTATTCAGCCCTCTTATCTTTAGTAGCCTAGTAAGAATAACCATTGTCCGTCCCTGAACGGTTAACGTACAGGGAACGTGATCGGCCCATTTTTATCTATTTGTGATAGGAATAGATTTTTTTTAACTCATTTTCATTTGTAGTAATATTAGTACTATTCATCAGTGTTGCTGTAGGAACAGCTTTTAGCGTTGTTGCCGAAGCACCAGTAAACTGGCCTGCTTTTTGATGGCCAAACTCAACACCTGGCTGCCCTGAAACATAACTGCCAGCCCCCAGGCTAGCTCCCAAGGTATCACCACATTGTTTACACACCTGATTGGGAAAACTGGCTAACATAAACAGCATATTCTGTTTACTTTGCAGATTGACTGCTGTTGTGCTTCTTGCTTCTGCATGTAAGGTAATCGCCGCTGCTTCAGAATGATAGGTCTGTTCGGGTCGGGCAGCTTTACCTGCAGCTGTTGCATTCTGGATAGACGGGGCATAGAGGAATTGTTTGTCAGCCTGTGTTGCTTTTAACCCAACACCTGAAGAACCTTGCGCATAAGATGCATCATCAAAACTAAAAGCACTGGTAGTGGTATCAAAGCTTACCTGACCCAGGTCGCTTAATACCAAATTGGTGGGCATATCCTTATCATTACTATTTTTTGTTGTATTCTGAAGCATACCGGCACTTGTGTTGTAAACAGCTACAAAGCTTGTTTCATCTACCGAACCAGAATTAAGAGCCTCGCTGGTTGCTAATGAGTGCATACGCCAACTATGTACTTGAGGAGGGTTAGGGGGAGAACCACCTTCAACATAACTTCCCGATACAGAACCACGCCTGGAACGCATAAGCTTACCACTCACTGTTCCCCATGTCTGGGTAACTCCAGTATCGACAAGGCCTGTATCTGTCGCATAGGTTGTAAAGTCTGCTGTGCTCATCGAAGAGAATTTATGGTATTTTGGTCCTGTTGCTGTACCTTTTTGCAATGGTTGCCCTGCTATAAAAGCAGTGTGAGCAAATTTGTGTTTCTTTAAAACTGGCCCAGATTGGGCTGGATTCTTGCGTTTTCCTGTAAGCCCCTGTTCATCAACGCTATTAATTGGGTTATTGGCAACAAAAACATAACTATCTAAGTCACCAGCGGGATCGACACTCATCCAGCGTCCCAACCAAGGCTGATAGTAACGATGTCCATAATAATACAGCCCGCTGTTATCTCTTTCCTTCGCTGAATAACGCAGGACCTTGTATTTCACTTCACTGGCTGAACTCGCCATACGCAATGCTGTACCACCATAAGGGTAGTATTCTTCTTTGGTAAGAATATTGGCATCAGCATCCAACTCCAGTTGACTGGAATCTAACAAATCGTCAATGCTGTAACGCAATTGCTGATTGTTGATATCTGTCGGGCCGGTATTGTCCACCCAATTAAGCATGCGCACCTGAGAGCGACCTGCCGCACCCACAATGATGACTTCGAGATTTTCTGTGATCGTACTATCAGTGCTGCTACGACGTAACTCCAGCCCCGGCAAATAAATTACATCCTGTTGGCGGCGTGTACTATCACCACTTGCCTGGGTGATTTGCGTCTTGCGTACACGCATGCCATCACCACCATAATGATAACTTTCTCTGTCATCGTTGGCCGGATCACCAGTACGCGCTATCATCGTTAGCCGCTGTAATTGATTGAGCCCGTTCCAGGCTAGAGTTTGTCCAGTCTCCAGCTGCTGCTGATTGCCACAGGCATCAAAATAATTGTCTATATCACTCACGGTATGGGTCATGCTGTCGTTATCCAGCACCCCATGATTACTATTGTCTGATACCAATATCTTACGAGTGTAGTTATTATTGTCGGCCCGATGTTGTATCTGTGTTAGATTGCCACCAAGGTCATATATATAATTGCGGGTGTAGGTAACACAGTTGTTGGTATCAATAGGGGTTTCTGCTTCTGGGTCATCTATGGCAGATTGTTGCGTAGCATTCTGCCGCCCAATCGCACTGATTAATTGGTAGAGGGTATCGTATTGGTAGCTTTTATCTGGACTAACTCGCTGGTTTCTAAAATATGTCTGAGTTTCCGCATCATTATACAACGCGGTAACATTGCCTACGGGATCGTAGTCATAACGCAATTGCTGTAATAGAGTGCCATCGCTTTTAGCAGTGGTGATCTGAATTAAACGCCGGGTTTCGGGTTCATAAGCATAGTCAGTGATGACGCCATTGGCGGCCTTTTCTTGCAGTCGCTGTCCGCCAGCCGTATGCTTGATTGCTGTCAATACTGGCTGTTCTGTACCACCATTGGCAGTTACCCAGCTGGCTTTTATACGGCCTGCCACATCATAGGCAGTACGCTGTTGATGCCCTTTGGCATCACGTTGAGTGAGCCGTTGACCATCTGCCGCATATTGCCATTGCGTGATATAGGTATCTGTTTCCAGCACCTGCTGCCATGCCAACGCATCTGTCCCTTGCCAGTGACTGCCTACCTCCACAGGTAACAATTGGCGCCGCTGTTCCAGTGGCGCACCGCCGAGACTATAGCCTTGGGGCGTTTGATCCAATAAACCTGCGGTATCGTAATGTTGTGCCAATCGACCGCGTAGATTTTTGTGACTATTGTCATCAATATCAAGACTGTCCCCGTACAGCAGCCTTTCGCGCACCGCTTCTGTTCCATCTACCAGTGTTTCCCGACGGGTACTGAGCCTGCCCAACAAGTCATAGTCATAATCTTGTTGCGTCTTACGGGCATCGCGTTGCCATAAGAGGCGACCTTCAATATCATAAAACACATGTCTGGCACCAGCATCAACACTGTCGATGCATAACCCTTTGGCACTCAGTGAAGAGTGGTACTGGACGTTAGGCTTGCCACCTGCTTTAAAGAAGCGTGGGTCAATAGTACTGGTTTGTTGACCCAACGCATTAAACTGGTGACGGGTAATCTGTTCATCAATATTATCTGTAACCTGAGTCCGGTGATAGCGTAATTGACGCAGGGTTTCTGCACGTTGACCAATAATGGTGATTTCCGGTGTGCCATGATCAAGGTTTGCAGAAAGATTCATCGATCACCTCCATTGGTTTCAAAAGTATCATTCTCATCTTCTGCCACACTAAACCAGGGATAATAGGCAGTACGGCGTAAATAGCCTTTGGCCGTTTCAACACGACTTTCCCGACCCATCGCATCGTAAAAATAGGTGTCTGCATAGCCATTGGTAAGCAGGGCGCTATCCACAACATAGTGCCAACCATTAACAAAATAAGGTTGATAGGCACGTACAACTAGACCTTTGTTGTTGTATTCGACCCGACCGGAGACTGCCCAGCGTGGGCTCAAACCAGTATCCACTTCAAGCAGAGAGGTTTTATCACGAGTATTGACAACCAGTTCACCGCGGTTATTGCGTTGATATGCCAGACCGGGTTCATCTTTGGAGAGGGTTTGCAAATTGCGAGCAAAACCATCGCCATACATCACTTGAGCGCGAATTTGCTGTGCCTGTGTATCTGGGTAGTAGCTGCTGTCCGGAAAGCGGTCTGCCTCAATTAACGCAGAGTGTGGAGGAGTACGGACAGCATTCAATAGCAGCTGACGCAAGTCTGCAAGCGCCTGGTCTTCAGAGTCTGCCGCGACCAGCATTTGTGCCCAGCGCCGACCTGTTGCACTCAGGCGGTAATCAGTACTACCAACTGGGTCTGGCAACAATACGCGCTGCGCCACCAGTTGATGAATCAAGTCGATATCTGTACCAATATCTATTAATGCCTGCTCGCTGATCTGTGCCATCCAGCTATAGGTGTCATAGGCCTGACGGCTGGCAACTGTTAATGGTTCACTACCTGCGGCCTGTTGTAGTAACGCCGTTACCGTGTCTGGCAGTAAATCACTGGCGGCGGGACTGGTAAAACCAACGGAAGTATCCTGCCCCCCCTCGGTACCATAATACCAGTGTGCTATGGTACGCCCCAGGGCGTCCATTGCCACTACAGAGTGATTACTATTAATATCCTGCAAGTGAATTGGCTGTAAAAAACGGTAATCCCACGCAATAACACGTTCAGTACTGCCCAATACGTTGGTACTACTGGCTAGCAGGTAGTATTGGTTATAAGTGAAACGTAATTCACCCGTTAACTGTGTACTGCGTGTCGTTTCTGGTAAATAGAACTGTGTCTCATCATAATATGTACTAAAGCTATGCGGAATCACCCAAACGGTTTGCGCAGCAACCCCCTCCGGATTCAGACAGGTATCAACAGATTGATAGCCGCCCTGACTGATTAATGCGTCCACTTGCTCAGGCGTTAAGACATCCTCATAAGCAGCCAGCGCTTCATCATCCAGTTCGGCGGTTTCAATATGTTCCGGTAATACCGGCAAACTATCAGGCGGCGAGGTATGGTAAAAATACTGTTCCTGGCCAGCAAATCGTCGTGTTTGTGTAGGAGCCAGTAGCCCATCTTCTTTGGTGAGTTCTTCAATGCTGAAACCGTTTGCAGGCACCTCTGTAGTCGAGTATTCCAATACATTCTGCCGTGTTTGCCAGGGAATAGCCAACTGCCATGCGCTGCTGCTATCGAGGTGGTAGTATGCTTGTCTGGCTTCGCTAAGGCGTAACCGGGTTTGCTGTTCATCATAGGAGCTCGCCACGCTGGTATCAGGTAAGGTATCCGGATAGGGGGAGGCGGCTGGCTGTGGACGCCGCGGATAGTTAACCGTAACCTGCCAGACAATTTGCCCATAAACATCATACGCGAGCATCAACTGCTGACTGCATTGCGGGTCCTCAATAATACGTTCATAGTGATAATCCAGTTGCTCCAGTAGCACTGGCAATACCACCGGAGGAGCTGCGTCTGTACCACTCTGACACAAACGTATCTGGTGGCGCTGTTGGCTAACACTATAAGGGATGTCTTCGAGTGCGGACTGATCCCTGCCGTAAATTTCCTGACGCAATAACTGACCTTTTAGGCTGCGATACAACCACCAGCGGGTGTTCTCGTCTGCTGTATCGAGTAACACATCCTGATTATTGACCGTATCCCAAATAGTTAATCGGGTATCTGCCAGGGAAAAAGCCTGCGTATCACCTTGCCAAGGTGAGTAATAGAGACTGACGGTATCCTGTTCACGGCCGGTATGGTACCAGCTTCGGGTTAATATCGGTGGTATCGATTCGGCTGCATTGAGGGTATTGTAATCTGTGTCCAGCACCTCAACCAGGGCAAAGCCGCGAAACTCGCGCTCGTTGCCATCGTAATAACCGTGGTAATACGCGTAATTCTGTATCAGTCTATTACCCGAAATTTCATCATCAAGTGTCACTTTGGACAAAGTATGCACAGGGAACGGTAACAGCGACACGCTGCTGGATTCAGCCGCTTTTTCATCCAACCAGAATTGTGCCGAACTGCGGTAGGTCAGTGCGTAACTAGCACCCATATTATTATTGATGCCATTCAGCAAGTACGGTTTTTGCTGACAAAAATCATAACGCCAATGGCTGACTTGGGGATGTGGCACGGTTAACAGCGCACTGGTAGTGCCATTACCATCCAGATCAGCCAGCGTTAACTGGCACAAGCGATCAAACTCAACGCCCTCCGGCAGCGCTAATGCTATTGGCACAGCAAACCCGTTACCTGATTGATTGGTATAAACCAACAACTGGTCATAGCGCATATACAGCAAATCAGCCGCGCCAGAACCATCGATATCGGCCAGATAAACCCTCTGTGGATTAAATAGCGTTGGCTCGCTCTCCAGAGGTGTCAATGGAAATTCAATGACCGCTCCAAAGCGACCATGCCCCAGATTGGGCCAGCATTTTACGCAATTATAGCTCACTTCGAGCAGATGCTGCTGACCAGATCCCAGAACATCGCTAAACGCCACGAGGGTGGTGGCGTCTCTACCAACTATTGGTAGATTAATGCCATCGTCCTGAGCAACATCGACACCCTGAGCAAAACCAGCACGTTGATTGGCATATAAACGTACGCTTTTCGGGCCAATCAGGACGACATCTGACAGACCCGTCTGAATCAAATCCGCCAATTGTGCTTTGGCCTGAAAAAACTCCTTGGGTAACGCCGTAAACGGTGTAAACCCTGACCAGCTGTGGTCGGGGTTTAGGGTAAAGCAACCAGTCATGCCGGGTTGTGACACCATCCAGTCCAGGCGACCATCACCGTTATAATCCAGCAGGCGAGTATCACCTGCCTGTATTGAGGGCATGGGCAGGCTTTGCCAGCTGTCATAACACACGGCGTCCGGATTTTCCGGCAAGCTATTATCACGCAAGGGAGCACAATAATGCCACGCCTGATTGACCTGATACAATATCCCGGATAGACCTTCACCATACAGGTCAACCAGCTGATAAGGTTGACCATCATTCCAGCCCTTCATACCTTCCCAGGTTTGCCAGTGGGTATTCACTAAAGGTACAAACCGATTGTAATCCAATTCGAGCGGGGGCAGGGATTGTGGGCTGTTATCGCTTGCATAAGCAAGTTGCTGTGCGCATACTAGATGACTGACAATGGGGTCCTGGGCATACGTCAGTAACAAGCGGTTTACCAGTGTTGGTGTTGCCCCGAGTTCACTAATATTGTGGTACATTAGCACCTGATGACACAAACGATGACAACGGGTTTCAAAACCGTAGTGATAACCAGAAAACGCATCCTGACGTGCCAACCACTGCCCTTCGCCGCTGTAATAGGGAGGAGGTACTGCACTATCCAAACTGCGTTCACCATAATCCAGTACCAGTATAAACAGCCAATTTTCCAGAGCAGGTACGCTATCAAAATCCCACAAATACAAGTCTGCTGCTGGGCTGGTGTTACCGTAATACACTTGCAACAAATAGCTCAAGGCACCGCGCTGACGTTGTTGCTCCTGGCCGCTCAACGCCACATTTGCGTCATTTTCAGCCCGGTAGGTGTAATAGATATGCTCACCGGTGGGGGATAGTGATTCCTCCAGCCACCATTGAGCAATACATTGCCGACCATTAACCGTAGCAGCAGTACGAGCCAACGCAGTTTTACCCAGACAATGCAACTGACCATCAGTACTGTGTACCAACCAGAATGTCTGCTCCCGATCAACGCTGTCAATCCAGTGTTCAATCCGCTGGAAACTGCCTTCTACCCGGGGGAAATAACGGGTCACCTCGTAGCTGCGAGACAGGGCTTTATCACCATAGGTGTTACGTGTTTCACTGATAATCTCACCACTGCTATCGTGTTCTGGCACCATGACTTCCCCATCAGGACCGACAAATTCATCGTCTTCATCATAGTCGGGTACACCACGATTACTACGACGAGCAATAACCATAAGTGGCAATTGCCAGCCCAGGCCAAACACATCATTACCACCACCACTGCTGTAATTGAGCACCAGCGCAGGTGCATACCCGCTCTCTGGGGAAATGGGTAGTGGCAGATTATAATCAGCCGTTCCTGTGGGGCCAACATCACCCAATGAGGCTCCCATCCCCCGTATTGCGCCCCCACCCTTGGGTAAATTAAATGTGCTGACCGGGATATGCTCTTGAGAATTGTTTTCCATAATAGCCAAACCTTATTGATAAATGGGATAAATAAATACCGATATCACTTTGACGGCACCGGTTTCAGTTCAAATGCTTCACCCGTGTTATAAAATGGCTCCATATCGATTTTCCTCCCAGCCGGAGCTAGCTCATAACCGGCACCTTCTCTGGCCGAGTTGGCCAGCAGACCACAGTCCTGATCCCCCGACCAGGAAAAGACACCACCCAGACCCTGTGCAGTGGCATATTCTGCCTTTAGCTTCACGGTACGTGGGGTATCAAGGGAAATGTAATGGCCACTACCTTCTTGATACAGTACATCTGCATCAGCCAGCGTATCGGTCTTTAATACGAAGCCGTTTTTACCCGCCGCACCCTGATCTGGGTCTTCCACATCAAAATAATTATTGAAGATGTCAAATAATTCCGGAGCGCCGTTTTCAAAGGTGCCCAGCGCATTACCGTCTTTGGTATAGTCACGGGTATCGAGATTCGCGCCCACACAGGAGCGACCATAATTGGCATAGCCCAAATGGATTTTTTCGGGAGGGACACCCAAATTGTCTATCAGATGCCTGATGGCCACATCAGTAGATAAATCGTAATCCCCGTCAGGGTCTGCACCGGGAGGCGACAGCAAATTGGTATGATGACCAATATGCTCGGCCCAGCCGGTGCCAAACAAGTCGTAGCTCATTAAAAAGATATTATCCAGGCCATTGGCGATAAGATCGGGGATATTGGATCGGTTGATCTTCGCCACCACCGCACTGGAGGCAATGGAAATTTCTTTTCTGTCACCAGCGCCAAAATGCTTGTCCAGTTCTGCGCGCAGTTCCCCGATCAGCTTGGCATAGTTGGGACCATCGTTTTCTGGATCAAAGGAATTGCTTTCCAGGCCTCCTCCACCAGGGTATTCCCAGTCAATATCGACACAACTAAACATGGGAAAACGCTCAAAGAAATCGATAATGCTATCAATAAAAGTTTTGCGCGCGTCAACATCTTTGACCATATCGGAAAAGTAACCCGACAGACTCCAGCCACCAATACTAAACGCCAACTCCAGCGTGTGGCCGGCCAATAACGCATTCTTTTGCAGTTCGCGCAAACCGCCGAGCAAACCAGCGGCATCTTCCTGATTGTAATACGCCAAAAACTCATCCAACGCACCAGAATGTCCAGAACCTTCTGGTAAACCGACATTACGGGTACTGCCCAAATCAGCATAAGGATCTATGGGCACAATATGGCCATTACCAATAGGTGTGTCACCATCGTTAAGCTGACTGTTCCAGCCATCCACCACCGTAGCAATTTGATCTGCCAGAGGACCTGTAGTATCGCCGCAAACGGCCATGAAGCTGAACACCAGCCGGTCATATCCGGTGCGCGATACCTTGTTTAAATCAAAGCCGCGACCATATGCTGCCGGATTTCCGATGTTATCCAAGCGACCATCGAACTGGCACCAATCGGTAATATAAGCGGACACTTTGGCGCGTTTATTATCCTGCACATATTGGTTGTACATGGATTTACATACCCGGCTAGCGGTGTATGACAGGTTTGATTCCCCTGAGCCGTCAGATTTATACCCTACCTGGTCGTAAGCGTCTTGGGTCTGCTGATCATACTGTAATACCGCAATGTTATTGTTATCAGGAATAATAGGTTCAAGCTCAAACGGTACTCCAGGATTGTAGAGTGGCCCCATATCAATTTTTTCTGTCGGTTTTGGCACATAACCCGCACCTTCTCTAGCTGCATTAGCAAGCAGACCGTTATCCTGATCACCAGACCAGGAGAATATCCCTCCCAAACCGTGTTTAGCCGCGTATTCGGCTTTTATTTTTACACTGCGAGGGGTGTCGAGGGAAATATAATGACCACCAGTCGGGTTATACAGTACATCAGCATCGGCCAGGGTATCGGTCATTAACACAAAACTGTTATCATCCTGGCCTGCAGCAAGTTGATGTTCAACATCAAAGTAGTTATTAAAAATATCAAACAACTCGGGAGCCCCCTTCTCAAAGGTACCCAATGCCCGACCCTCCATATCATAGCTGCGATTCACAGGCTGACCACTGAGGTCCGCGCCAAGACAGGCACGGCCATAGTTGGCAAAGCCCAGTTGAATACTGTTGGCCGGCACCCCCAGTACATACCGCAGATATTTAATCGCAGTATCTGCCGATAAATCGTAACCGCTATTGGGGTGAGCACCCGGTGGTGAGGTCAGATTGGTGTGATGGCCAATATGTTCGGCCCAACCAGTACCAAAAAGGTCATAACTCATTAAAAAGATATTATCCAGACCATTGGCAATCAGATCCGCAATAGCAGATTTTTGCAGTTTACTCACCACCGCACTGGAGGCAATGGAGATTTCTTTGTGGTCATGAGCACCAAAGCGGGCATCCAGTGCTGTACGCAGCTCTTTGATCAGAATAGCGTAGTTGGGACCATCGTTGACCTCATCGAAAATATTGGATTCCAGCCCACCACCACCAGGGTATTCCCAGTCGATATCGATCCCACTGAACATGGGAAAGCGCTCGAAAAAGTCGAGGATACTGTCAATAAATACCCGGCGTTTTGCTGGATCAGCGGCCATTGCTGAAAAATAACCCGACAGACTCCAGCCTCCAATACTAAAGGCTAGGTCGAGTCTGTGGCCCTGCAAACGCGCCGTATTCTGTAATTCGCGCAAACCACCGAGCAAACCCGCTGCCCGATCTTGATTGTAATAAGGCAAGAAGTTCGTCTGACTAAGGTCGTAATGGCCGGTGCCATCGGGCAGACCTACATTGCGGGTAGTGCCCAGGTCACCATAGGGATCTACCGGGATAATATGCCCCTCAGTAATTTCCGGGTCATCCGGGCCAAGTTGCTTATTCCAGCCCTCAACCACATCAGCAATTTCTTTTGCCAGCGGCCCCACCGTATCACCACACACCGCCATAAAGCTGAACACCAGCTTATCATAGGCGGTAGCCGGAATTTTGGTCAGATCATAACCTCTGCCAAAATCTTTGGGGTCGTTAGTCACCCCATTATCCAGACGGCTGTCATATTGACACCAGTCGGTAATATAGGCCGCAACTTTAGGGCGACTGCTATCTTCATAGTACTCGTTGTACATGGATTTACACACTCGACTGGCAGTGTATGACAGATTTGATCTCCCTGAACCATCAGGTTGATAGTCAACCTTTTCATAGGTCTCTTCAGTCAGCTTATCGCATTCCAGTACCGGTGGGTGGGGATCACCCGGAATGGGCGTGACCTCATGGCCGGGGGTATCGCCAATATCGTTAAGCTCCTGTATTGTTGCCGCGCGTTGCCATTGCCAAGCGTTATGCGGTGAAGCAGTGCCATTGACCCCTACCTCACCAGGAGAGTGCCAGCGCTCAACCCAGTACTGATTTTGATAAACCTGACCAGCATAAATCACATTATAGGTTTGTCCGCCAGACTGCTCGTTCCAAACCGCAAGCGGCTCACCGATTTGTTCACTAACATCAGACATGGCTTTGGTCGTTGTGTAAGAATGTTTGTAATACATGGTTATCTGTTCCTCTTAATTTACTCGTTGGCTGCCACGTTTATGTTGCTCTGGCGGTATAGCGTATATGCAAAATCACGTCAGTGAGACTATCGAGCATCTCTTGTCGCCTCTCGTCTGTTAGGTTGTTGAATTCCAGCGTCCAGTCGGATTCTACGCCGGTACCTTCAAACGGCAGAAAGCGTTCATCGTCAAAATTCAGAGTGAACATACCACTGTCATCTGTACCCGAAGATAGAGCAACCTGTTGCCTTGCAGTACGCAGACTACTGACAGACAATAGGGAAAAATTCTGGGTGAGAGTGGCGCAAACATCCTGATAGGGGCCGACCAGCATTGGCAAAGACACCCCCACGCTTTTAATACGCCGATCAGCAGCCGAAGTATAATCCGATACGAAGTGATCAGTTTCCGACAACCCAAAATGAATACTGCCACTCGTTTTCAATGTTTCCAGCTTGGCTTCCCAATCAGACAGGGTATCTTTCAAAGATACGGTTTTGGTAATTTCCAGACGGCGGGCGTTTTTGTCGGTAAAGGCCTGATCCATTTGCAACAGGCATAATTTCAGAGTTTCACCCACAAGTAGACCCTGATATAAGTCATTCCAGCAACCAGTCTGCACGAAGTGCGTATCAAATTGCCCCAGCTCGTACTGCCAGGCAGACTCTGTCGCCAAACATACGGACATCACCGAGTCATAAGCCTGTAAATACAGACTGGAAAGCTGGCTGATCATCCAAGTATAGAGGCTCTCGTTGGTGAAGCGAGCAGAAAAATATTCCAATAAGATTTGCGACTTTTCATACTCTGCCTGTATCTGATCCAACCGGGTATTGTCAGCCTGTACCTGCCGCTGCTGTCTTTCAATTTGTTTATTGATGGAGTCAATATCGCTTTGTGCCTGTTTATACTGAATTTCCCAGTCCTGACGGCGGCGACGATAGGATTCCGACACACTCAGACTCTCGGCTTTGGTACTGCTAGAGTGATAATCAATGGTAATAGTTTCGGCGATGGCATTGAGCGGAGCGCCCCAATTCATACCACCGGTGGCCAGACCAAATACATTGGGTGCAAGATCGGCAACCGCCGCTGCCGTTCTCGATGCCTGTGCAGAAATAATGGCACTGGCAGCACACGACTGTAACTCAATTACCTCCTGTTCAGTCTGGGAGACATCTTCGTCATACAGACTCTTGTAATGATCACGGCGCTGCTGTGCGGCACTAAGATTGAGTTCCTGCACTTCAAGTTCTGCCTCACTGATATCAATGGCTTGTTGCTGCAGGCTGATAGTAAAGTTATACAGGCTCAATTGTTGATTCATCTGGAAGGACTCATAACTGAGACTGTCCTTACGCTCCAGCAAACTCAACAAAGTACTGCCAAACTGAATTAAGGTCTCGACACCGGTCATGGCACGGCTAAGCATGGGCTGAAAACGGTAATGCGGTACTACTAGTTTCATGGCACCGGCATTGCGGGTGGCAACCATGCGCTGATAGCGTTGACTTTGCAAATCCCTGGGGTCGATGGGTGTGTCATATAATTGCGTGGGTAATTCCTTACCATCGATGGATAAATTGTGGCGCAGATTGTATAAGCGTTGTTCCAGATCATCCCACAATATAGTGAGTTCCATATTAATGGGATCTAAAAACAACCCATTATCCTGTGTGGTAATGGCACTATCGTGCGTCACCGGCAACAGGGGCAAGGCTTCAGTCTGCATTTCCAGGCTGCGCACACCACTGTCGGTATCAAGCACAGCATCTTTTAGCAGGATGGGTTCCCAAGTGGTGGCCAGTTGGATATCTGGACGCGGTCCCAGTAGAGCGCTGGCGGTGGCATAGGTCAGACGTGCCAGAATCAGTGAGGTGGGCGTCAGTTGGCGATATTCCATATCCGCCTGATCAATCACGTTTCTCACATAGAAGTTAAAAATAGCCTTGCGATAGTGGATCGGTTCACTCTCGGCGATGGCATCAGGATCAGACGGCTCCAGCAGACTGCTGGCACCCGTATCCTCTGGTTTATCCAGTAGGGGACGGCTGTTCCAATAGCGTGGTTTGCCTGCTGCCAGGTCGGGGTTATCATCTTCTTCATTGGGATCAAACAGGTAATACAGCCAGGTATTGGCCTCTTCGTAGCGCTGTTCAATATTCAGGCGCCATGACACCAAAAATGGCATATGAAAAAACAACTCCCAGAAATAAATACCATTGGCACCATCCAGATCAATGGGCTCCGGTTTACCGCCTGGATGAATGGGCAACTCGGTAATATTCTGAGTTTCCCAACTGAGCACTTTATCAATACTCTCGTTGGCACGGCTAATCAGTTCTTTGGCAAACAGGGTGTTCAGTCGAATGGTATCGTCAACATCCTCATTATCGAGCACATTATCATCACCGAGTTTGGGATCGTATTCAGGGAATTGTAAATATTCAACCTGCTCATTTTGCTTTAATTGCAATAAGGGTCGCAACTTATTACCAACCGAGTACTTCTGGGTCAGGCGAGCACCGGGATCGTCGCCTGCCAATTCAACCGGAAAGCTGAACCCGCTTTGAATAGTGATATTTCCCCAATCTGGTTGCAAATGACATTGGGTTTCCAACTTTATCCCATCTGAGGGATAAGAACTGGCATCGTATGCTACGTAATCCAGGTAACAGAGATTGCCAGCATTTTCTATCCAGATACAAAAGAGAATATACTGATAATCGTAGCCATCCTTTAAAAAATCATGCTGATAGTCAGATGTTGCAGTGATTGACAGATCGTTAATTGAGCCTTCGATAAACTTAACTTTTTGGCTAATCGAGTTTTCGCCTACTGTTCCCCCACCGTGTACAGGTGCGTCAGCAATTAGCCAATCGGTATTGGTGGTTAGAGGATATAGAATCAGCTCTTTGTACTGTTTATCGATATCATCGGGCTGATATAAATCAATATAATCGTCATCTTTACCCCGGTTACCTGGGTCACGCGTATAAAACCAGACAATACCAGCACCGTAATAATCCATATCAGAATAGTCGTCGTTCTCAGAAGGTGGAAGATCCGTTGATTCCGTCAGTAGGGTGTCACAGACATAAGTAAACACTTCATCATAATCGTAGTCACCTTCCTTCTCATCGTGACCTTTACGGCGACGGTATGCCACCAACGCGAGTCGATCTTCAGCGCGGGTGGTGTCCATCACCGCGATCATTCTGTCAATACGGCCTACCCATGGTTCAATCAAACCTTCACGTAGGGTATTGGGAGTACTCCAACTGCCATCGTATTTGCGATGTGCAATATTGATTTTGACCATATAACCAGTAATCTCACCCGCGTCATCTTTTTCTTCAGCGACTTCGACCCAGCTGATATAGAGCCGATTGCTCATATAGATAGGCCGCACAGTACCCTCTTCTACCGACTCCAGAGGCAGATCGATACTGCGCCACTCATCCCAAGCACTGGAATATAGTTCCAGAAGAGCCGACTGCCCCTGACTCATATCCAGAGAGCGCCAGTAATACTGGTAAGGCTGACTACGGGTGCGGGCGACAAAAAATATTTTGTCATTATTAATGTCAATACCGTTTTCATAGCCGGTAAGCACTTTCAGATTACTGACGTCTTCAAAGTTATTTAAATATCCCAGTACCGCCTCCTGCACTGACTCGTCGCTGAGCTTGCCCTGATTCAGCGCTGACTCAAGCTGGAAAAAGAATTCGGTTTTACCTAGGCGTAAACTGGGGTCGACGTAAATTTCAGGATAAATCCGCAACTGTTGATTGGCCGCCCAATAACCATAACGATTGGCAAACTCCAGCCAGTTATACTTTTCCTCGAAGGTCATGCTTAAACCGGGTTCCAGATTCAGCAGAATCCGGTTGATATATTGCTGAATACTTTTGGTGGCCGAGGCAACACCTGCCGTTTGAACTTTATAGGAAACCTGAGTATCGAGCAGCAGGAAGTCATAGAGTTCATCAATATTCTCGATTCTCTGGCGATAAGGTTCCATACCCGGATCGTTAGGCACAATCTGACCCAGATAAAAGTCGACCAGGGCATCACGTAAATCTTCTTGTAATCTCGCTTCTAATGTATCGGACATCTTAACTGTCTCCTTTGGTTCTGGATGCAGCAATGACCGCCTCACCAACGCTTTGATAATCTTTAAATAATGAGCTGGTACTATTGAGTTTTGCTGCTTGAATAAGCGGTGTGGCCGATAAGCCAGTTTGCACAGAAAGTGCTTGCAATCGTCTGAGCCAATCAATCTGCAACAGGTTGGTGGCATGAGCGGGAGAGAACTCTGTGGTCGCATCCGCTATTTCGGTGGCACTCCAGTCCATAATATTGGCAAGTAACTGAGCGCACTCAAAGTCAAAGTCGTCGGCCTTGAGTGGGGCAACCGCCGGATTGGCATGTGCCAGATAATCCTGAATATCCTCTTCGGTATACACTGAACTGTCTAACAAGCCCCTATAGCTAGCCAGCAGATAAACCTCATCCAGTGGCAGTATCGCTTGCGCATCCGGCAAGCTTAACCAGGCAGGTTCCGCTATACGCAAAAACAACCAGTTGCGGCTGATACTGAATTGTTGCACTAGTGCTGTCCGCAGTAATAACACATAGGCCAGATCAAGTAACTCTTGTGGAATATCAACCAGCTCGATAAACGGACTATGATCAAGCAGCTGTGTAGCAAAATCAGTGACACTGCTGGCACTCCAACGCAATAGCAAGGTCACCAGCTCGCGGGCGACACCATATTCATTGGCCACTGCCGTTGCCATAATGTTTTCTTGGCCTGACTTGGCCTGTTGGATAATCTGTTCCAGAACATCAGTTACATCAGCTGAGTCAAAACCCTGCAATTCACTGCTATTTTCTTCGAAAATCTTATCGACAATCGTCTCCAGCTCACTTCTCAAATACGCTTCTTCAGTCACCCCCCAATCCAGAGGGAACGTCTGCACGAGGCCATTATCGGCAACCAGACTTGCCAATACTGCTTTCCAATCGACAATTTGTGGTAATTCAGGACGTTCAAAACTGGCTTCTGTAAGCAATGATCCCGCTTGTAGCTGATTAACGATACCATTAAAAAATGTCACCATACCTGCGGTAGTTACAATCGCAGTTTCACCATTAAGCAACACATTCAATTGACTTGCCGTCATATCTACTTGGCCCAACCAGCTGATCAGTTCTTCCAGTAAGATAATGGCGTCCAGACTATCAATAGCAGTGTCGTCAATCACCGGATCAAGCAATAATGACAAAATGTCCGTATTTGTCTGTTTGCGTAATACTGGCATTAATAACAAGCTTTCTTCCGGCGTTAAATGGAATAATTGTGGGATGTTAACTAAGCGGTACAGCATTGACATAACTACCAACGAACGGTTGAGGGTATCTTCCGGTAAATTCAACGCATGTTGAACCAGGGGGGCCAATGCTAAGAAGGTCTCGGTGGAAATCGCCAGCCCGGAACAGATTTGCTTCACCGTTTTGGCATCTGTCGCATCATCAACATCGTGTGTAGCCCGATAGTTGAACGTCATATTGTCCATGACAAAGGGGGTATCAAATAATGGTGGCTCGTTAAAGATAGCATCAAAAAACGGTACTTCGGTACTACTGGCATAGGGACTGATTTGCTCAATAAATGCAGCAAAGACTTCTGGTTCCAGAGTATATTTATGATTCAGATAATGATACAAACCCAGTGTACGCAAGGTATTGCGGTTGATAACCAAGTTGGGATTACCATCGGTTTCTACCTGCATAGCGGCGGTCAACAGTAAATCGAGTTTGGCATGGAGCAGACCGATCCAGCGCTGCAATCGCAAAAACCGATTAAGTCGATCGTAGCGGTATTCAGAGGTCGCTGCCATGTCTCTGCCGGTATCAGTGCGCACAATACTTAAGGGATCAAGCTGCGCAGCATTAATATAGCGGGCACCATAATGATAGGTGTCAGGAAATACCTTATCGCTTTCTCCATTGACAAACACCGCATTACTGAACTGCACATTGGGCGACACTATTGGCCGATAGTCGCCCTGACACAACATTTGTTCTACCTCAGCAATAGAGCCACTCACCTGCTGACCAAAGAACATAATTTGTTTGAGTTCCGGCACCTGCTCTAAGCTAATACCGTAATTGTTGAGAAAGAATGCCTCTGCCTCCGGTAACAGCAAGGCCTGATCATAACCCTCCGACGCAAGCGCAAAATAAAAGCTTAAGGTGAGAAAACCGTGATCATCACCTTCTTTCTGTGCATGTAGCGCTAAGTGACCAAAATAAGGACCATTGGCCAAGGTCGTATCGCTGATATCAGGATTGTCCTCCGGTACATAAGTGAGCTGCAACTGACGGCTATAGGGTGACTCATTATCAAAAGGCTGCATCCGCATTTTGGCACGTCGATAGGTCACCACATTGGTGGCACGCAAATTCAGAATAACCGGATTATTCCCCTCACCATCTCGGCATTCTACTGTCACCATTTCATAGGCTGTGGCTGCGCTGGATAAATTCGGGTCGTTAGTATGTGTTAATGTCTCAGGGCCGGTTACCACACTACTCTGTTGATCCTCCGATGCCACAACATAGGCGTGATATGTCAGATCATCATCCGGTTGGGTTTCCGTGGTACTGGCGCTACGATACGGGGCGACTTTAAGTCGATCAAGTGTGAGTTGAGTTTGTGCAAACACACTGTCTTCGGTCAGCAGTTGCATTTTTTGCGGACTTAGCAGGGTAGCCGCTAGCAATATTTCGTCACGCTGTACCTTGCTGATATTCCAGGGTAGTTGATGGTCCAGAGCCTGAATCACCCTGCTGAGGCTGGCGTCTTGTTCTGCCAGCCCCAGATTGATTTGGTTAACCGGCAGATTGTAAGGCAGCGCAAAAGGGTAACGGGTTTCTCCCAGCACTTTGTGTACAGGTTCACCAGCGTTAACAAACGTATCAATATAACGCCGTGCACTAAGAGTAAGCACACCATTGACCACGCCAAGTTCCGGAATTTCCTGATAGGTGGTGTCACTATTGAGGAGCAATTCCGCAATATCAGGACGACGTTTATCCAACGTTACCGCTGTTGCCGAGGAATCCACATCCAGTTGTTGCACAAACTTGTACAGTTCAACCAGATAACTCACCGGCGAATCAATCGCCTCCACTTCTCCAGACCGGCAAAAATCAAACCAGGGTTCGGGAAACAGATCACTGTAAGCAGGGAGTTCACCCTCATTCACTTCGGCGGGCACCGTCGTTGAAACATGTGCGCGTTTTGCTGCACGGGTATGATTGACCCGACGCAGACGTTGCCGACGCTGACGTTGAGCCAACTGATTGGCAAAGCTGACAGCATTGTCATAAATATCTGCCGCTTTACCGGCAAAGCTAATATCGTGACGACGGATAAAACGTTGTCGGGAAACCGCAACAATATCAAATACTGAGCGATAACCCAGACCGGTTAAACGTTCCATTATGCCGGCTCTGACAGTTGCTACTGTGGCTGATCTGGTTAACGGTGGTGCCGAAGCAACTGCTCTGGTCATTTTGCTGCGGTCAGTTAATACGGTAGCAGCGAGCAATGATGATATCTCGGGAATAGCCTGGTTGTGTATGGTCTGTGTCTTATAATCAAGACTCATTATAACCTCCTTCATTCATTATTGAGTTCAGGTGCACATCTACTTTTTGTCGCCGCGATCACCGCGTTGCTGGTTGTTAGAGGTACACATTAATTGCGTTACAACCGGAGCATAACCACTATAAAACGAGTTAGGTTGGTCGTTACCACAGCACTACTATGCATAAGTAATCAGTAGTGGTTCTACTCCAGAACGGTGCCGGAATGCATTAAGGTATCTATGACTGGCACTCGTTACATGGTCCCTCTCTGGGTTGGTCTTCTGGCGGCAGTTCAGGGACGTGACCATCACCACCTTCGTTAGCGCCTTCAAAGTAAAATCGCTGCATATCAATCCCACCTTCAGCCGCAATCCTGCCGAGCCCTTCACAAGCAGCGTTGGTCAGCAGGCCGTTATCCTGATCACCCGACCAAATAAACAGGCCACCTAAACCTTTTTGCTTAACATACCGTGCTTTTTCCCTTACCGAACGCGGTGTGTCGATTGACATAAATACGCGACTTTTTTCGTTATAAAGGAAATCGGCATTGCAGACGTTATCGGTGTATAGCTTAAAATCATTGAATGCCGGGTTATCCTTATCTTCCAGATTAAGATAGTTATAAATAATATCCGGCCACTCAGTGACACTGGCTTCAAAACTGCCAACAGTGGGTTGATCGTTTGATGCCTTGTAAGTACCGACTAATGGCGAAACTTGGTGCAAATCAGTGACACGCGAACTGCGGCTATAACCCGCATAGCCGATAAAGATTTTTTTGGGGTTATCAACCTGACCACCGTCCTTACTAAGCAGATAATCCACCGCCTCTTCGATAGAATATCTGGAATAACGATCATTTGATTCGCGATGCAGATTGGTGTGATGGCTTAAATTGCCGCCATCGTTCAGATTTAAGGTAAATAAGTCATAAGACATCAGATTAATGCCATCCACCCCAGCTGTAATCAGGGCGGGAATATTGGCTGCCTTGATTTTGGCGATATCCGCCGAAATAGCGATACTGATGCCCACATGAGAATACCTATCTTTAATCTCTTTTATTAACGAGGCAAAGTTTTTACCATCCTTAGAATCATAGGGGTTACCAGCTCCCTCCGAACCGGGATACTCCCAGTCAAGATCAAGATGGGTAAACATGGGGAAAGCGGTTAAAATACGAGACAGGCTTTCAATAAATATGTGACGTTTCTCAGGATCTGCACACAGTGCAGAAAAAGGACAGCTCAAACTCCAGCCACCGATACTTAAGGCAATCGTCTTACCACTCGCTTGCAGCTTGGCCAGTCCACCGAGTACACCTTGCGCGTTTTCCTGATTAAAACTCCCCTCTACGTCATCAGATTTCCAACCATTAAAACCACAATTCAGATAAGACAGGACATCCCCCCACCCATCAAGAAATGTGACTTTATTCTCGTGGTTTGGAACGTCGCCCGAAGAGTCGGCAATACCAAAATCTGCAGCGGCTTTATCAACCGTTGCCTTCATCTCCTTCGTAGTCTGATTACCAATAATCCCGGCAAAGCCAATCACCACCTTGTCAAAAGGTGAGTCTTCCAGGCGCATGATATCGCCACTGCGCCCTCCGGTAGCATAACCCCCCGGCTCAGTAGGCCCATCACCATGACGATCATCATATTGAGCCCAGTCGGTGAAATAACAGAAGACGCTATAGTCATCGGCAGCAGAACCTGAATAGTCGTTATAGACATATTTCATCACCCTGGCCGGAGTGTAGGTTAGATTTTCCGGTTTGTTGGTTGCTTGATCCTCTGCAGGCTTAAATGCATTGGCCTGGTAAGTTTGTTCAGCCGCGCCCACCGCCCAATAGTTACCAGCACACAGGGTTCCTGGGTCACCATCATTTACGAGGTCACTTTCTCTCGCTCCACCCGTATTAATAGATGCAGATTTACTTTTATCCATATTAGTTCACTCCACTGATTTTGTATGAAAAATATTTTTAAGAAGCCTCTGATTTATTTAGTTAAAGATAAATTTTTTCAGCAAAACAATACGATCCAATGTACAAAGTACAAGCAGATGCTGTTATCGCTAAAAACTATAGCCAGTAAAAAATTTATGGCCTAATCAGAGGTTGTTCAATTAAAGCATGCTTAATAAAGCGATTGCTAATCATCGAAATATCGCCGCCTTATTTACCAAACACGATTCCTGAAAAATAAAATAACATATTCAATATCAAAAAAAATGAACCAATCAACACTTAAAATAATTTTCATTTATTTCAACATAATACAAAAAATGTAAATTGGTTATTCACATAGAGACAGAAATTCTCTGCTCGTCTACCAAGAATGGAATGAAGCTAATATATTTCAGTCGTTACAATGTTTATTAACGGATAAACTTTATTTACTGTTCACGCTATCGATTAAAAGCATAAAATACATACCCGTAGCGAATGAAATTTAGTAGTTGAGGTTCTGGGGATATTTCCCCATGATGTAACACTTCCAGCTGTAGCAAAAATATCATAGGGGCTGCAGAGGCATGTACTATGTTAGCTTTATCACTATTCTGCTCAAAGTATTGATGATACGCTTCACCACGATTGAGAGCGCGCTGCACATACTGCCTCAAGTTGGCATCGTTGATATAATCCAATAGATATTGCGCTGTAATCAAGTGATTATATTCGGCAAGTGCTTGCAAAAGTGGGTGCCGTTCGTCATAACTTGATAATTTTTTCATAAGCATGACTTGCGTCATGTTTCTTTCTCGTAACGTTACTGCAATGCGTTGAATATCATCCCAACGCTTGATAATAATATTCGTATTGATGGTTTTTTAGTGATCGCTGAAGTGACTCATCGGCTTGGCTTTTAATATCAAACATAAGTTCAACCATATCACCAAAACTGGCGTAACGGGGTGCAAATGTGTCACTAAATAAATCCAGCAAAGAAAAATTGACGTGATTGACACCGTGGGTATTTGTAGATAAAACATCGGGTTTTATATCGGATGTATTATTCTGTAATAAATTAAAAATGTAGTGCGACTCGTGTTCATTTGACCCGATAACACGCGAGTTCCAATGCTGCATGGTCAGCCACTGACGTCATGGAGAATACGCTTTTGTTCTTACCAAAATATTTTGAAGAATAGCGTGTTCTAAACGTTTCTAACCAACTTTCAAATTTTTGACCATCAGCGCTTGCATGAATAAGGTCTGCCTGAGTATTGTAGTATTTAAAGATATCCAATTTGGCCAACGCATTGTTAATAACATCATTAGCTTCGCGTAGAGTTTCCAGGCGTAAATAGTTGGCTTGCAAGGTTTTGAGATCATCGTAATTTCGATCAGAGATATTGGCAATCCCATAGAGACCACATTTGGTTCCATTGCCAATAATAGCGGCGATTAAATGGTGAGAGAGGATAAATAAAAACGATTGTTGGATTTCCCCCCATATCTAAACAAACGAGAACCCCGCAAAGTGTGAGTCAGCACAGTTGATGCTTTTCATACACATTGTCATGGGCTGGGAGCAGGAAATCAGGTCATTCTCTTATTATCCCTCTACAAGGGTACAAACACCGCTTGCGCTACACTATGGGCGACACTATTAACTGTACGCCGATTCTGATCGGCCGCAATCAAAGCCATCATATCCTGCATCGATATGAGTTTAGCGACTAGACGTTCAAAACTGAGATTAATTTCTGGGCCGTTAAGTTCTGTCGATAATAGTAGTAGCTCCCCTCGGGTGTCTGTCTCGGTTCTCAGTCGCCAAGAGAAGATTTCAATATTACGAGCTGAGTTATAGAGTTTTTGTTCATCCAGCTTGTCAAATAGAAAAAATTCTGTATGGTAACCATAGCTCTTATGTATCATGCTGAGCAAACCACCAACCAGAGTAAAGACTCTATCTCCTTCGTAGTACTCATTAAAGGCATGGTTTAATAACTCAACACCCTCACGACCATCAATCAATAAAGGTGCCCCGTTTGCTAGGGAGGCTTTTAGTCTGTTAACTTGGGCATCAATAGTAGGTTCAAGCTGTTTTTGAAGCTCTCTGGGGTTACGCTGATATAGCTTAACCATCATGTCATAGAGCCCCTCCTCTACTGCTTTTCGATGGGAATCAGCCACAAAATCAATGTCAGCCTTACCTAACTGCTTAACATTAAAGGGAGAGCCACAACCGACCATTAAAAGGGATAATAACAAGAATAGTGAAAATAGCGCTTTTTTCTTCATAAATTGTACAAACAACCAACACTCTATTAATTTTATCGCAAATTTTTATTATTACCGCAGACTATCATGATCGGCTTCGTTACAATAGCGCGCCTTGTCATTTTCTTATATTTTTATTTTTATGGCTGATACTGCTGTTACCCCTACTCTTCTATCTCCTTTATACGCTGGTTCGCTGAATCCCAAAGGCAATAAACAACTCTGGGGAGGTTTGCACGGTAGTGCTACCGCTCTAGCTATTGTTAATGCCGTCAATAAGGAACAAACATCACTAGTCATTACCCCCAATATTGCTAGTGCCAATCAATTATTGGATGAATTACATTTTTTTGCTCATAAAACGGACATTTTTGCTTTTACTGGTTGGGAAACACTCCCCTATGATATGTTCTCCCCCCACGAAGATATTGTCTCAACCCGGCTGCAAACACTCTACAACATCATACAAGGTGAGCCTGGTGTTGTGGTAACTTCTATCAATACACTCATGTGTCCTTTACCACCGCCTGATTATTTAAAGCAGCAAAGCCTGATCATTAAACAGGGAGACCAATGTAATATCGAGAATATGCGGCAACAATTCGAATTATCCGGATACCGTTGTGTTGATACAGTGT
This sequence comes from Candidatus Endobugula sertula, assembly GCA_001723645.1. Classification (GTDB taxonomy): domain Bacteria; phylum Pseudomonadota; class Gammaproteobacteria; order Pseudomonadales; family Cellvibrionaceae; genus Endobugula; species Endobugula sertula. Next base: position 49,412 of record MDLC01000006.1, read on the forward strand.
ATACTCATGGTGAATTTGCCGTTAGAGGTTCTTTGCTGGACTTATTTCCTATGGGGAGCAGGTTTCCCTACCGTGTTGATTTATTTGATGATGAAATAGAAACCTTACGCACTTTTGACCCTGAAACCCAACGTAGCCTTCAACAAGTTGAGGGTATCCATCTTCTACCCGGTAAAGAGTTTCCTTTGGATGAAACGGGGATTCGAGATTTTCGTCGTCAATGGCATGAGCGCTTTGATGTCGATCATCGACAGTGTCCTATTTATCAGGATGTATCTGATGGTATCGCCCCCGCAGGTATTGAATATTATCTGCCTCTATTTTTTACCCAGCGTGCATCATTATTTGATTACCTACCTAAAAATACGCAATTATTTTCTTTCTCCAATGTAGAGGCAGAAGCTGATCACTTTTGGCGAGAAATTTATAATCGTTATGAAAGCCATAAGGGGGATGTTCAACGACCTATCTTAAAACCTGCAGAGATATTTCTACCTGTACAAGATGTCTTTGCCAAAATAAAAGACTTTAACCATCGAATCATTAGCCAAAGTAATCAAGCCCATATTGTTTTTAACAGTCAAACATTACCAACACTAAGCATCGAAGCACAACAGAGCAACCCTTACACTGCACTGGAAAATTTTTTAACCCAACGCGAGCAACGCGTGTTATTTTGTGTTGAATCTGCTGGACGGCGTGAAGCATTACTCACCTCATTACAAAATATCAAAGTCAAACCTGAATACGTCGATTCATGGGAGACTTTTATTCATAGCAATACCCAACTGGCCATTACCGAAACAGTGATCGAAAACGGATTTATTCTGGATGACCCAGCGATTGCGGTTATTACAGAAACTCAACTATTTGGCAACCAAGTTAAACAACGCCGCCGTCGTCGAACTTCTCAGGATGGCAATGAACAAATTATTAAAAACCTAACTGAGTTAAAAGTCGGTGCACCCGTTGTACACCTCGATCATGGGATTGGTCGCTATTGTGGTTTACAAACCTTAAGTATTGATAATCAGGACAGTGAATTTTTAATGCTGGAATATGCAGAACAGGCCAAACTGTATGTTCCCGTTACCCATCTTCATCTTATCAGTCGTTATACTAGTGCGAATGAGGGTTTGGCACCCTTACATAAATTGGGCAGTAGCCACTGGCAAAAAACAAAAGAAAAAGCCGCCAGAGAAGTTCACGATGTGGCTGCTGAACTATTGGAAATTTATGCAAAGCGTGATGCTAGAGAGGGCTATGCCTTTCCCTATGATAAAACGGATTATGAGCGTTTTGCCAGTGCATTTCCTTTTGAGGAAACACCCGATCAAGAAGCTGCAATACAGGCAGTCCGCAATGATATGTTATCACCAAAGTCCATGGATAGGTTGGTCTGTGGTGACGTAGGTTTCGGAAAAACAGAAGTCGCTATGCGTGCAGCCTTTATTGCGACGCAAGCAATAAGACAAGTAGCGGTCTTAGTACCTACGACTCTCCTGGCACAACAACATTATGAAAACTTTGTCGATCGTTTTGTTGATTGGCCAATCAACATTGAAGTGGTTTCTCGATTCTGTAGTACCAAAGATTTAAAACGCATTGAAGAAGAAATTGCCAATGGAAAAATAGATATTCTTATCGGTACGCATAAAATTATTACCAGTCATTTTCAATTTAAATCGCTAGGATTATTGATTATTGATGAGGAGCATCGATTTGGTGTGCGGCAGAAAGAAACCATTAAAGCACTACGCAGTGAGGTCGACATTCTCACTCTGACCGCAACGCCGATTCCTCGCACGTTAAATATGGCAATTCATAATATTCGCGACCTTTCGATTATTGCTACCCCCCCTGCCCGACGCTTATCGGTAAAAACCTTTATCCGACAAGCGGATAATAATCTGGTGAAGGAAGCGATTTCGCGTGAGATTCTTCGGGGAGGACAGGTTTATTTTTTACACAATGAAGTAAAAAGCATTGAAAAAACGGCTCGGGAATTAGCAGAATTGTTGCCAGAAGCTCGTGTTGGCATTGCTCACGGACAATTAAGGGAAAAGGAGCTAGAACAAGTGATGAGTGATTTTTATCACTTACGACATAATATTCTTGTCTGCAGTACTATTATCGAAACAGGGATTGATGTGCCCAATGCTAATACAATTATTATTGAACGAGCGGATAAATTCGGGCTTGCTCAGCTACATCAGCTACGAGGTCGTGTTGGTCGCTCTCATCATCAGGCTTACGCCTACCTGTTGACTCCCCCCCCCAAACAAATGACAGATGATGCAGAAAAACGTCTTGAGGCCATTGCCAATGCCGATGATCTGGGAGCAGGCTTTACATTAGCAACACATGATTTGGAAATTCGCGGTGCAGGTGAATTATTAGGTGACAAACAAAGCGGCCAAATGCAGGCCATTGGTTTTAGTCTATATATGGAAATGCTGGAACAGGCCGTGACCGCCATTCGTAAGGGTAAGAGTTTGAAAGAAACCCTTTTTACCTCCAGTAATATTGACGTTAACTTGCATATACCCGCTTTAATTCCCGATGAGTATTTACCTGATGTTCATACTCGTCTTATTTTTTATAAACGGCTCTCTGCTATCAGTGACAGCAGAGGTTTCGATGATCTACAAGTAGAAATGATTGACCGCTTTGGCCTACTTCCAGAACCCACCAAGCATCTTATTAGAGTTACTCAGCTAAAATTACAGGCCGAAGAACTGGGCATCACCAAAATTGATGCGAATGCTAAACGTGGGTTGATTGAATTTTCAACAACTCCCAAAGTTGATCCACTGACAATTGTTAAAATGGTGCAAAACCAACCACAAAATTATCAACTTCGCGGAGCAAATCGGTTACTATTCAATATCGATATGATGTCAGCGGAGGACCGATTAAAAACGACTGAAGCAATATTAACCCAATTGACAGCAACCCACTAAGATAGTAAATTTATGAAAACGTTACCCATTTTAGTCCCCTGTCTATTTATCCTGGCCTCCAATGCATTGTTCAGTCAAAGCGTAATAGCGCAAAACGAGGGGCGCTGGTATCAGGTAGAATTTCTCATTTTTAAACGTCTGACAGGCACAGAGCAAAGTGGTGAAATATGGCGTCAGGATATTTCATTAAACTATCCTGAGAAATATCGTTACCTCAGCAATACTCTACCCACCAAAGCGCATACACTCGGCGGTCATAACTATGCTCTACGCAAAAGTGGTCAATACAAGGTACTGTTTCATAAAGCCTGGAATCAACAAATGTGGGGAAAGAAAAAGTCGCCGGCTATTATTATTCGTGGAGGAGAACGTTATGGTATACATAGAGAACTTGAAGGTTCCATTAAAATTCATATAGGAAGATACCTGCACGTTTCCACTGACTTATGGCTAAACAGCTTTACCATTGACACGCAAGATACTAGTACGAACAACGATAATCCAGCAGTACCTTTCCAGTTGCCTCTACTACCTTCGAAATCCCCAAACCAGAATACTGCTGGCATCAATGAGTTTTTCACCGAAAACCCACAACCCCATCATACGGTCGTGTTTAGAGAGAAGCGTCGTATGCGTAGCAAGGAAACACACTACATAGATCACCCATTGATGGGTGTTTTGGTGAGAATGCTGCCAATTGACCCGCCAGCACCTCCCTAATTATTGGGCAACAGCGACATAATAACCACACCATAACTCACTTCGTAAAGTGGTTACCTAAAACTTACAGCTATAAACAGCACCTAAGTATCCTGGTATCAACAACGCTAAACGCAATCTACCTCTTCCGCCTGTAAACCTTTTTCTCCTTTAGCAAGACTGAACTCTACCGTTTGCCCCTCAGTGAGAGAACGATAGCCTTCACCCCGGATATTACGATAGTGAACAAAGATATCTTCTGACTTATCTTCGCAGCTAATAAAGCCATATCCGCGGGAGTTGTTGAACCACTTAACAGTGCCTGAATTACGATCTGACATAATAGACTTCCTTCACAAATAAAACCTAGTATTGTTATTTTTTACAAGCTTAGCCTCAGCACCACCGCACTACTAGTCGTGCCAGAGAAATATTCTCCTTGATCATTATCGAATTGTCTATATGATTAAGTGATAATTTGTTGATCTACCGCAAAAAATTTACCAACGCTGGCACCAATTTACACATTTTTTTAATTTCAGTAGAAATACTTAGAGTAATCGCTTCAACCGATAATTCTTTTTCCGCAATACCTGGCGCCCAATTCACCACTAAAGATAGAGAGGCATAATGTATGCCCAATTCTCTGGCTAATGCTGCTTCAGGCATAGATGTCATTCCAACGACATCGCAACCGTCACGTTTTAGTTTGTTAATTTCAGCAGCGGTTTCTAACCGAGGGCCCTGAGTACACGCATAAACAGCACTGTTAACATGTTCAATATTTTCCTTAATTAAGAAAATCAATAAATTGATGGCGTAAAGAGTCTGAATATAGCGAGGTAAAATCAATATGCTCGACACTCGCTTTTATAAATTCGTCATTGTAGAAACCATCATATAGTGTATGTTCTCTACCCCAAGTATAATCAACGATCTGATGGGGAATTACCAAAGTACCGGGAGACATCGCTTCTGTAATTCCTCCCACTACGTTACAGGCGATAATACGATTCACTCCTAATGATTTTAACAACCATAGATTAGCTCGATAATTCACTTTATGGGGTGGTAAGCTATGTCCTTTACTATGGCGTGGTAAAAAAAATACAGGCGTTTTATCTCCCGTCCTTTTTTGCTGTAGCATACCCATCGAAATCTTAAGAACAGGCCCTGAATGCGCACCATAAGGGGTATTGTGGGTCATTTCCTGCGCACCACTAAAACAGGCTAACTGATTAAGGCCGGAGCCCCCTATGACTGCAATAGACATACGATTAATTCGACTCCGTTAATACATAAATACCAATAGCCAAGAGAGTGGAAGGCGAATGAGAGGATAAGTGAGCCACGGCAGTCAAATAGCTGGCACCCAAAGCCACCCATCGCTCACTTCCTGCAGATAACACAGGTATAATCCGTCAGCCATCAATATCCAGCACAGTAGCAGGCACAAGAAGTCTTGAATCATCGCCATGATAGCGGATACACCCGTTAAGTGAATAATGGCAATAGGTTGCTGAACCTGCCCAATCTTTAGCTGTTAATGAGGTCTCGCGCGTCTTGCAAATTCTGCTCTCCCCAAGGCTGATAATTATTTTCAGCCATAAATTGCATTAATAACGCTTGAATGTCTCGATCTTCCTTGGCCTCAGTAGTCTCCATATGTCGGCGTACCCAATCACGAATAAATTCACTCGGGGTTTCATAGTTACCGCCTTTGCCGGTTATTGCACCCACATACCGTGCAAGATTGTCTGGTAATGTAGTATTTAAGCGTTTTATCATCTTGGTTGCTTCGTGTGGTTTCATCACTAAAGCCCCTTTACTGACTCTTTAAGCGTAACCTGATGCGCAATATTTATCAATTAAGAAAACATCTAACGCGCATAACACTCTATTACTGATAAAATTCACTCTCGGATTCAAGTGCCTATTCATCATCCCATTCCGGTAGAAAACCCGCTGCAAGCGCTAACAGGTTGTCGGTCAATTGACGGGCAGGCGTATCATCAAGGGTTAATGGCATTACGACGCTGTAAAAAATCTACCGTGTTACGCGCCAGGCAACGAATATCATTAACCAAAATAATATACTGTTGCTCTTTATTTTGCTCTAGGAAAGCCAACATATTTTGCAATTCAGGTCTTGCTAACAGCGTATTCAACAGACCTGTAGTGGTACAGTCATATTGTCCATCTAAAAAGAAGTGATATACTCCTCAAAACAATTACTAGGTGGAACAATGGGTAAACATTTTATAGTAGAATTAAGGTGAGAAATTGCGCCGCTAGTTGTTGATAAAGGCTATTCTGTTCGAGCAGCCGCAGAAGCCATGAATATTGGAAAGTCAGCAGTTGATCGATGGTCACGCCAATTGAGGCAAGAGCGTGGAGGAGAGGCCCCACCGCCTCGCCGATAACAGCAGAACAAATCAAAATACGTGAATTAGAAAAAAAATACGGCGTATCGAAGAAGAGACAGAAATATTAAAAAAGGCTACCGCTCTCTTGATGTTGGACTCCACGAAAAGTTTGAGTTCATCAATAAAAAGCAGTAATGTTAACCCTATAGAACGGAAAGAGAGCTATACCGTTAAAATGCTCTGTGAGTTACCTTTATACACAACAATTTTCTAAGATTTGACAGTAACTCATTGATAGTAAACACTATTTTCTTATAATCTAATTTCGCTAAAAACAAGATTAATGAGAATGATATGCAAGCGATCAACGAGCTAGAAAAAAATTTAGCCGTTCACTTACCTTGGCACAAGAGCCGATTAAATTGTTTAACACGAATGATTCTGGGCTTGATTGCTGTACAAACCGTGAACTTAGTTGACCTTACCTTTGCCTTTGGTGGTGGTAAAACAAAAGCACTGTCGAACTACCGCCGTTTGCAGCGCTTTTTTAGTGGCTTTGACATGAATATTTGCACAACACAAAAAGATTCCGTGTATTTGTCGATGGATCGTACCCAATGGCAATGGGGAAAACGCCCCAAAGAAGTCATGTTTCATTCTGATCAAGGTATGCATTACACTAGTCATCAAAACAGAATGGATGCTTAGGTTGGGGGACAGCAGTTTTGCTGAAGCAGATCATTCAATTACGGATTATATTGTTGGCTATTACCGCCAAGTAAGGCCACATCAATATAATGGAGGGCAAAGCACCAAACGAGGTAGAAAGAATATTCTGGAAAACCTCTTAAACTGTGGCCAATTGTTATTGGCCACTACATCTACTTAGAGCAAAATAGAAAAAATCGTCATACAAAATAAAACATTATAACTCTTAAAACAAATAAGTATTGGCATTCAAAATGAATAACTACTTTTCAAAATTTAGAGAAGGAATTATTGGCTATAACCACAGCATAAAAACACCGCTTCATCGCTCAACTCGATTAATTTATGCAGATTGGATCGCAAGTGGAAGAATGTTTTCGCCTATTGAAGAAAAAATGGCGCAAGAATTCTTACCTTATGTAGCCAACACTCATACTGAAACCAATTTTACAGGCTCATTCATGACGTTTGCTTATGCAAAAGCGCGACAAGCCATTAAAGACCACGTCAATGCCAAAGAAGACGATGTGCTTATTTCTTCAGGTTCAGGAATGACTGATGTAGTGAATAAATTACAAAGAATCTTAGGTTTAAAAGTACATGAATCATTTAAAAATTCAGTTAATCCCGAAGAAAAAGAGAGGCCTGTTGTTTTTGTTACACATATGGAGCACCATTCAAACCACACTAGCTGGTTTGAAACCATTGCCGAGGTTATCGTCGTTCCCTCTGATAATGAAGGCTTAGTGTGTATTGATAAATTTCGCAAAGCAATTGAACAATATCAACATCGAAAAATAAAAATTGCCGCTGTAACAGCCTGCTCCAATGTCACAGGCATTATTACCCCCTATATGGAAATAGCTAAAATCGTTCATGAATTTAATGGTTTATGTTTTGTAGACTTTGCCTGCTCTGCCCCCTATGTAGATATTGATATGCATGAAGATGATAGTGAAGGAAAGTATTTAGATGCTATTTATTTTTCACCTCACAAATTCTTAGGTGGCCCTGGTACAACTGGAATACTAATTTTTAACAAAAAAATTTATGCTAATAACACACCAGACCATCCTGGGGGCGGCACTGTTGACTGGACCAACCCCTGGGGTGTACATAAATATATAGATGATGTGTATCTTCGCGAAGATGGAGGCACTCCCGCATTTTTACAGACCATTAGGGTTGCTTTATGTATTCGTTTAAAAGAAGAAATGGGAGTTAGTAATATTCAAAAACGTGAGCAAGAAATCTTAAATATCATTTGGGAAGATCTTGAACTCATTCCTAATATCCATATTTTAGCGGGACAGCACAAAAACAGACTCGGTGTTGTGTCGTTTAATATCAACGGGCTTTACTACAATCTTGGCGTCAAAATACTCAATGATAGATTTGGTATCCAAACCCGAGGAGGCTGTGCTTGTGCTGGCACCTATGGGCACTACTTATTAAATATCAATGAAGAATCGTCTGATGATATTTTAAATATGATTACTGTAAAAAATGATTTTTCTCAAAAACCTGGCTGGATTCGCTTATCAATACATCCAACTCATACTGATGAGGAAATTCGGTTTATTACCCATGCTATAAAACAATTGGCAGAAAACCATCAAGAATGGAGTAATGATTACAACCTAGACTTAAAGCGAGAAAGTATAAAACCGAAAAAAATGACAAGCACTTACGAAATCAACAGCAAAATCAATAAATTATTTGAAGAGGACCTAGTCAATCATGGAATGATCAATAACATCTAACCCATCATTTCAGTAGCCTAAACTTAACAAATAAGAGCATCAATCTATGAATAAAAATAGTAGATTACACCAAAAGTTAAAAGACACCTTTAATCAAATGGAAATGGATTTTTATCCATGTTTTGATTGGCAGTTCCCTCCTCCTGGCGTTAGGACTGATAACCCAAGCTCGATATTCCAACAAAGCCTATCTCAAGTCAATGACTATAGTATTTATTTACATGTTCCATTTTGCTTGTCTGTTTGCAAGTTTTGTTATTACTCGGTCTCCGCCGCTAAAGAAGATAACCCTATTCGTCAAAACTACCTTAAAGCGCTTACTAGAGAAATTGAGGTCTATGCAAACAATTTACCTGCAGGAGCACAATGTGAATCTGTCTATATTGGTGGAGGCACACCTACCGCCATGGGCTCTTACCTTACCGATATAGTTAAGTTATTACACGAAAGGTTTGATCTTAGTCAATGCCAAGAATTTACCGTAGAGTCTTCACCGAATACTCTTTCACGTTCTTATCCTAAAGAACTAAAAGTCGCTGGAGTTAACCGAGTATCCTATGGTGTACAGACTCTTGAGCAAAATGTGCTTCACGATGTAAATCGACATTATGATGTTCCCAGTATTCTTGGAGACCTCGAAATGTTAGGTGATATCATCGGCAACTTCAATGTAGATACCATGTATGATTTACCTGGAGAATCCGAAGGAGCCATTCTTAATACATTAACCACGTTAATGAGATATTCACCAGGCATTACACTTTATGCTCTTGACCCCATTCGAGAAAAGCAAGGCGTTGGCGTACACGAAACAGCAGAAAGTGCTCAACGCAAATTTCATACTGCCAAACAATTATTAACAGACCAAGGTTATAATCAACTATTCCAAAATAATTTTGTCCGCTCAGGTGGCTCTTATATACATCAATACCGTCGTTGGGATAACTTACCCGTTTTGGGAATAGGTCCCTCAGCTCAAGGATACTTACCTCGCCTTCAATACACTAATATCAACAATATTAAACAGTATATCGATCGCGAAGATAACTTTTCTATCATTGAACAACAAGCATTAGATCATACACTAGAAGCCGCCCGTGAGTTAACCACCAAATTACGTTTTAGTGGTGTGAATGTTGATGATTTTAATGAAAAATACAATACAGATATTTTTACAACCTTTTCAGAATTGATAGATATATTAATTGGTGGGAACCAAATTGAGTTTGTTGATGGGTTCCTCAAATTAACGGTTGCGGGAGAACGGAATAATAATATTATTCCAATGATGTTTTCACCCGATGAACTGACAGGAGAACTTTGTCAAATGAAACACCCCTTAGCACCCGTTTTTGGTGAATTCGGAAAACGACAAAGTGCAGCTTATTAAAAATGCTATCTATTAAGAGTATAAAAATATGAAAACTATTAATATAGACAAGCTCCATACCCTTTTTTTAGACAACCCAGAAAGTATTATTGATATCCGAGAAAAAGAGGCGTTTTCTAAAGAGCATATTCCCGGATCTAAAAACATCCCTTATCGATTGCTTAAAACGCGTCTTAACGAAATTCCAAAAGAAGAAAATATATACGTTATTTGCGAAAAAGGCGGATTAAGTATTGGAGCAACGACACTATTATCTCTCAATGGTGTTAGTGCTTGCTGCGTTTCACCAGGTGGAGTCATTCATTGGAAAGAAAAAGGCTTTCCGATATCCGCCTCATAATAATAATTACCTACCCAAAACTTACGTATTTGAGATTGTCGTGCTTTTCGTTAAAATGACAGATCAGATACGTAGTCATATTCTTTAATAACCATTATCTTTGAAACAAACTATGTCACTCTACTTGCAGCATACTCTCTACATAACCCCCCAAGGGTCCTATCAATAATTACGGTCATCAGAGTGTTGGTTTGTACCAGTTTATGGCTACAAACCCACTAAGGTATTAATAATCGCACAAGTTTTCCGATATCGGGAATGAGTGGCAAGAGTTTCAAACGCCCATTTTTTGGTTGCGCTCATAGAAGCAAGACAAGTATTACGTCTTAATAACCCTGGTGTCGATGACAGCATATCCAGTACCTCAATAACACCACTGCGTTGATTACAGACAAGTATTATATCGCAGCCCGCTATTAATGCTGCCTGGGCGCGTTGACTATAGCTACCTGCACTGCCTGCCGCCTTCATCGTTAAATCGTCACTGAAAATAATACCGTTAAACTGTAATTCCTGACGCAATATGGTTTGTAACCAATGAGTGGAAAAGCCCACTGGTTGACGATCAACCTTTGAAAAAACAATATGTGCAGGCATTACAGCATTGAGTGAAGGTAATAGTTGCCGAAACGGAATCAAATCATGCTGGAAAATATCTTGATAACTTCTGTGATCATGAGGAAGCTCAAAATGACTGTCTTCTTTCACACTACCATGACCAGGAAAATGCTTACCTGTTGCTGCCATACCCGCTTCCGACATTCCCCGAATAAAAGCCCCAGCTAGTTCCACCACTTCTTCAGGTTTATTTGAAAAAGAACGATCAGCAATGACAGAACATTGGTTATCATCCACATCTAACACTGGAGCAAAACTAAAATCAATCCCAATTGCTAATAATTCGACTGCCATTAACCAACCACAATCCTGTACCAAAGCCAACGTGGCATCAGCACGTTTTCGATATAAAGGCAAAAATTTTTGCATGGCTGGCAAGCGGGTAAACCCTTTTTTAAAACGCTGAACCCTTCCCCCTTCCTGATCTACAGCCACCAGGATACCAGGACGTAACTGACGAATCTCAGTCGTTAATGCCGTCATCTGCTCAATAGAAACATAGTTACGAGAAAAATAAATCACCCCCCCCACACAAGGATGTTGAATTAAGGCACGATCCTCATCCGTCAACGCAGTTCCCTCAATATCCATCATCACTGGCCCAATTGTCATTTGTGCTACCTTTTACTCTTCGTATTTTGGAGAAGAGGTAACATACGTTTAGTCCAAAAACCTGTCAAGAATGCTTAGCCCTGTAAGATAAGCATCTGATGTTAAAAGTCTCATTTTTAAAAAAACAATTGCATCCTAAAAACAAATACTGTATAAAATTACAGTAACAAATCATTCATCTATCGGGAGATCGCTGATGATCAAGCTAACTTCACGTCAGGAACAGGTTCTGGCACTCGTGAAACGTAATATTGAAGAGACTGGTTATCCCCCTACCCGGGCAGAAATTGCAACAGAACTAGGCTTTAAGTCAGCCAATGCCGCTGAAGAGCATTTACGCGCTTTGGCCCGTAAAGGGGCTATTGAAATGGTCCCTGGTGCCTCTAGAGGTATCCGATTACCAGAGCAAGAAAGCAACCCAGGAATCCCCATTGTCGGTCGTGTTGCTGCTGGTAGCCCTATTCTCGCCCAGGAACATATCGAAGATTATTGTGAAATTTCTGCTGAGTTTTTCCAACCTACTGCAGATTATCTGCTGGAAGTTCACGGTGAAAGTATGATCGATGTGGGTATTTTCGATGGGGATTTACTGGCGGTCCATAAAACTCAAGAGGTTCGTAATAGTGACATTATCGTAGCACGTATTGGCGATGAAGTAACAGTAAAACGCTTTCAAAGAGAGGGTAACAGCCACCGGGTGGAACTAGTCGCAGAAAACCCGAACTTTAATCCCATCGTTGTGGATTTAAGAGATCAAGAGTTCTGCATTGAGGGGGTCAGTGTGGGCATTATCCGCCGTAACTAATCAAGCAAATTAAGCAGCAAAAGAGGCCATTATAATGAAACAATCTCTATCAAGATGTAACCATCTAGCAACAATAAATCGTCCCACAACGAAAAAAAAGTCCGCAAAGCGCTGTATTGTAGAAGTTATTGTTCCTCATACTATCGATAGTACTCTCATTGTATTACCAATGATTTCCTCCCTAACCCAACAAACGTCAGAACGGTGGATTACCTGGGTTACCCACAGAACTCCCAATAAGCAATATCTACTAAACAATGGTGCAAAACTGGATAAATTGCGTATAGTACACGTCACAAAATACAGCGACGTACGGTGGATAACCTGCCAAGCTCTGGTTCAGAATAATAGTCATACTGTAGTTGCAGAACAAGACGATTGGAGTGATGGAGATATTAACCTTTTAGAAAGTGCTGGTATCAAAGGTAACACCCAGGGCATTGCTATCACTACGTCCGAAGGTTAGAAAAGAAAAATAGCCACACTTGATTAAGTGTACTGTAGTCCTAAAATTAGGCAATATTGGTGTGCAAACGGCCCTAACACCCCATTAAATTTTCACGCTGTCTTCGAATGAATTGATAACACTCATCCACTCTTCATCGAGCTTTGGTTAAAGGCAAAGGATTGCCAGTAAATACGCGATCTATATTTTCTTCAGATACATATATTAACTAAACAGGTGATGTTGAAGTTAGCCATGGGCAAGAAAAATCTATGATTTTTTAACGCCTACTGTTTTTTCTTTGTCGCTTTTTTCTTCACTGGTGCTGTAGCAACGACCCATTGACCACCTTCATAAAACGCCTTCCAACCCGTTGCCTTTCCTTCTACTTCTGATTGTACATACTGTTCTTTGGTTTTTCGACTATAGCGAATCACAGTAGGAATTCCAGTATCATCTTCGACGGGAGCCGAAAATAAAAAATCGTATTTTTTATCAATTTCACCTTTATGCGGCAAGATTTCCGATACCAATGGCGCACGAGTCTCACGATTTTTTGGAAATTGGCTAGCGGCTAGAAATAAACCACTGGCGCCGTCGCGAAGCACATAAGTATCATCGACCTTAAGACAGTTTAACTCCGGCATGGGTACGGGATTCATCTTTGGCGGGGCTGCTTCACCGCTACGCAATAATTTACGGGTGTTTTTACAACCTTCAGCAGTACATCCAAAATATTTACCAAACCGCCCAGTTTTTAATTGCATTTCACTGCCACACTTATCACAATCAAGTACAGGACCTTCATAGCCTTTAATTTTAAAACTCCCTTCTTCAATTTCATAGCCAGAGCAATCAGGGTTATTACCACAAATATGCAACTTGCGTTTTTCATCCAGCAAATAACTATCCATTGCGGTATGACAAATGGAGCAACGACGTTTGTTTCTCAGTAATAAAACCTCAGCTTCTTCAGAGTCTGTATCATCACTATCAATATTGACGGCTTCATCACCAGATACAAGGTTCATGGTTGTTTTACAACGTTCCTTAGGCGGCAGAGCATAACCGGAACATCCTAAAAACACCCCTGTACTAGCAGTGCGAATTTGCATAGGTCGGTTGCAAGTGGTACAGGGAATATCTGTTTCAGTAGGCGTATTATTCCTCATGCCTGATTCTGCTGATTGAGCTTGTGTCAGCTTTTTAATAAAATCATCATAAAATCTATTAAGAAGATTACGCCAATTTTCCTTGCCTTCTGCCACATCATCTAATGATTCTTCCATTTTGGCCGTAAAGTCATAACTGAGTAAGTCAGTAAAATTTTCAATTAAACGGTCGGTGACAATATCACCCATTTTATCGGCGTAAAAACGACGTTTTTCTACATGAGCATAACCACGGTCTTGAATAGTAGAAATAATTGAAGCGTAGGTTGATGGTCGACCTATACCTTGCTTTTCTAATTCTTTAACCAGACTGGCTTCGGTATAGCGCGCTTTAGGTTTAGTAAAATCTTGTTTAGGCTCCAGTTGTTTCAGTTCTAGAATATCCCCTACTTTTACATCTGGCAGTACCACATCTTCATCTTTTTTGCCTACTGGGGGTTGTACCTTCATAAAGCCATCAAAGCGAATCACCCGACCACGGGTACGCAATTCAAAATCATCGGCGGTAATCACAATCGAAGTGCTGGTAAATTCCGCATTGCTCATTTGACAAGCAACAAACTGTTGCCAGATAAGAGCATATAAACGCTCAGCATTGCGCTCCATTCCTGACAATTGCGTCGGCAAAACACTCACACTGGATGGACGAATTGCTTCGTGAGCTTCCTGAGCCCCTTCTTTACTAGAATAGTGATTAGGATTATGTGGCAAATAACGATTACCATAATTCTCAAGAATATAGTCTCGACATGTATTCACTGCTTCCTGACTCAGGTTGGTTGAGTCCGTACGCATATAAGTAATATAACCCGCTTCATAAAGACGTTGAGCCATCATCATGGTTTTTTTCACACCAAAACCCAAACGGGTACTAGCGGTTTGCTGCAGTGTTGATGTAATAAAAGGGGCTGATGGTTTTGACGACGTGGGCTTATCATCGCGCTGACTAACAACATAGCTTGCTTTTTCCAGCAAGGCCACCGCTGCCATAGTATCTTCACTGTTGGTAGGACAGAAGGTATCCCCTTGATACTTTTTCACCTCGCAACGCAAACCATCCTTACGGATGGTTAATAAAGAAGCAAATATATCCCAATACTCTTCTGGAACAAAGGCGCGTATCTCTCTTTCCCGTTCAACAACCAATCGTACCGCTACAGATTGTACGCGGCCAGCGGACAGTCCTCGGGCTATCTTTTCCCATAACAGAGGAGAAACCATATAGCCCACCACGCGGTCAAGAAAACGCCTCGCTTGCTGAGCATCTACCCGATTCTGATCCAACATTCCTGGGGATTCAAAGGCTTTTTGTATCGCTGTTTTGGTAATTTCGTTAAAAACAACCCGACGGTAACGACTTTCATCGCCACCAATAGCCTGCTGTAAGTGCCAAGCAATGGCCTCCCCCTCTCTATCCAAATCCGTTGCTAGATAAATGGCGTCGGCACGATCAGCCAAGTTTTTAAGCTCATTAACGACCTTTTCCTTACCAGGAAGTATTTCATAATGAGCTTCCCAGTTATTTTCAGGATCAATACCCATTCGCTTAATCAGCTGCTCATGGCTTTTTTTTGCCTTATGGATTGCCTTTTCCTCTGGGGACATTTTTCTGGTTAGAGCGGCTTGCTTAGCTCTCACTTTGGGGTCTACAGGCACTTTCGTTGAACCGCTCGTTGGAAGATCCCGAATATGACCAACACTAGACTTTACAACGAAGTCCTTCCCTAGATATTTATTGATTGTTTTTGCTTTAGCCGGTGATTCGACAATAACAAGCGACTTTCCCATAAGGTATTTCTCAGTGGTCTCAGTATTTTCTGCAGTATTTTTATACCACAGTGGTATTAATCATTGGATCAAGATTAGACGTATATAACAAGTACATCAAATTACGGCCAAGCAAGAGTAAGGGAACGCATATATAAGTGTTGCGGTGTCTGGGGTCAAGCAATTGTTTGATTTATTTTCTTAGAGAGCAAAAATCAATCACTCCTTTTTTACCCACCAACTTAACAAAATACTATAATAAAATAACATAATTTTTTATTTTTAATAATTTTTTATGATTTTTATTGGAGTAAAATACAATATAGCCGATAACCTCTCTATAGGGTTAACCTAAATAATTCAGTTGAGTTGTTACGGGGATAACTAAGAGGCTGAATTATAGGGCGCTTTTCGCTGATATTAGGCAAGCTCGTAGTCGCGCTATGGGTGGAGTGAAAAACGATTTATATTCAGTGCATTAAGCAACCACAGTAGATTCAAATGATTTATTCAGGATGAATAATATTGACTAAAAGATGTAATCTATGACTACTTTTGCCAGCCTGATAATACTCATTGCAATAGCCGCCATTTCTATGGGGGTTGTCGCCTATAGCAACTACAAGGTGGAACAAAACAAAAAAATCAATGTTACCTTGGAAAGGATGAAAGTCCGAGTTGAAGAACTGGAAGATGTTGTATTAGTACTCGATACCCTCTGTGAAAAACGCATAATCCCCAGGCTTGTCAATGACGAAATTATCGAGAATTACGAGATTATGTTGCAATTAAACCCCAAAGCCGGTTATTTAAATGCCGGATTATCCAACGCTCAACTCCGCTTCAATGAGTTAAGTGACGAATCAGCCCACCGACATATTTCACGTATCTGTAAAAGTGATGCACAAATTGCCCGATATCAAGCTTATTTGGCTGAATCTTTAAAAATACTAAGAAAGCAACAGACAGAAAACAAAATAAGTAGTTATGAACTACAAGATTTTTCCTTAGAAATAGAGTGGTTACAGCTTCAAATTAAAGTAATTACTAATATTGTTCAGGGACATAAAGCCTATATTAAACAGGATATACTAACCGCTAATGCTTTTTACAAAAAAGCTCAAACAGAACTTATCAAATCATCTCATCCTGATGAACGCCGACATCAAATGATCTCTCAGGTAGCCGATGTTTTATTTGGTCGGCGGAAATCGCTGGACATTGAATTAATGCCAGAAAGTGAATTTAACCCAGATCTAATTTCTGAAAAAAATAATAGTGATAGCGATAAGGACAAAACTGCAGCCTCGTAAAACCTGAAACCTGTTCACAGGATAAACGAAAAGCTCTAGGCTATCGTCAAGTATTTACCAGTTTCAACAACTCTTTTAAAACCAGCTCAATATCATCAAGCTTTGATCCGACCTCTTTCCACCAAACACCTACAGAGGAAGACGTCAGTTCAAGGCCAACAATATTATCATTGACATGCTCAATGATCGCTTTAATCGCTTTCTGCTGCTGTGGAGGTGGTATATTCTTTTTATTATCCCAGTCCCATTCACGATAAAAGTGTATCTCGTGTACCAGACCTCGCTTCAGTAATAACCATTCAGCTCGATCAGGACTGGCTTGCACAAAAGGTACGCTATAGACTGCCAGCGTTTCTTCTTCCCCCCGGACCTGAGATTGTACCAGACGAACGCGTATACCTTTCTCTGCAGCCTGCTGGCGCAGTGCTGCCAATTGGTAATCACGCCCACTGGGCTTAAACAACATCACCGGACCCACAATCAAAGCAATTGTTCCGACAATCATGAGTATTAACCAGTAATTCATAAGCTCTCCAGCTCTTCCCAGCGTTCGTACAAGGAATCCAGTATATCTTGTTGCTTTGCCAATTCCCCCAATGTTTCACTCACCATATTGTGCGCTTGCTGATAGAAGTCTCCTGTGGCTACTTTATCATTTAATGCACTTACCAGTGCCTCCTGAACAGCAATCTTCTCAGGCATTTGATCTAGTTCTCTCTGTAATTTGTACGTCAATTTCCTAGTTTCTTTAAACGACGATCTTTTAGTCTCAGCGGCCTTAACCTCGGTTTCTGGCAGTTGTTTTTGCTCAGCACCAGCTAATGAAGAAAACTGTTTCTGCCAATAGCTATATCCTCCAACATAGCTGGTCACACACCCCCGACCTTCAAAGGCGATAATATTGGTCACCACATTATCCAAAAATACACGGTCGTGGCTCACCAATAAAACGGTTCCCTGATAATCCAGCAAACGCTCCTCAAGTAATTCTAGAGTCTCTACATCCAAATCATTGGTTGGCTCATCGAGAATGAGCAGGTTGCTGGGCTGGCTAAACAGTTTCGCCAGCAAAATCCGGTTGCGCTCACCACCCGATAAAGTACCTACTGGAGTACGAGCACGCTCCCCCGTAAAGAGAAAGTCTTTCAAATAGCTGATAACATGGATATCCTTACCATTAATCGTGATAAATTCTCTACCCCCTGCAATATTATCAATCGCATTTTTTGCTAAGTCCAACTGATCTCGTTGCTGATCAAAATAGGCAATACATAGCTTAGTGCCCTGCCTTACCGTACCGGAGGTTGGATTTAACTGCCGCAACATGAGTTGTACTAGAGTACTCTTGCCCGTGCCATTACCACCAATAATGCCTATGCGGTCACCTCGTAAAATGCGGCTTGAAAAGTTATCTATCAACCAGTTTTCATCCTTTGGCCAACGAAAGCGTAATTGCTCAAGTTCAAACACTACCTTACCCGAAGCAACCCCTTTTTCGATCACAAAGTGAGACTTGCCTTGGACTTCACGACGCTGCTGGCGCTCTTCACGCATTTTCTTCAGTTGCCTGACGCGTCCCTCATTACGAGTGCGTCGGGCTTTAATACCTTGACGAATCCAGCGTTCTTCCTCTGCCAGACGTTTATCAAATAAAACGTGGTGCCGAGCCTCTGTTTCTAGCCGTTTTTCTTTATCATCAAGGAAGTTCTGATAAGTACCGTTATAAGTCCATAAATGACCACGATCCAACTCAACGATACAGTTACTCAACTGCTGCAACAAACGTCTATCATGGCTAATAATGATCAAAGCCCCCTTAAATAACCCCAGTTGTTGCTCTAACCATTCAATACTTTCAATGTCCAGGTGATTAGTAGGTTCATCCAGTAAAAGTAATTCCGGGTCAATCACCAATGCCTTGGCCAATAAGACCCGACGACGCCAACCACCCGATAGAGATTTCATTGTGGCATCAGCATTTAAGGAAAAGCGTGATAATACCGCATCCACCCTCTGCTGTAATAACCAACCATCCTGACTTTCAATCCGTTGTTGTAAACGATCTAATCGAGAGAGTGTTGTCTCATGGTGTTCCTGCATGGATAAATCGCGGTATTCCGCTAGATATTCACCCACTTCCTGGAAAGCAGACGCAACAACATCATACACTGTCACTTCATTCGCTTCAGGCAGCTCCTGGTCCAAACAAGCCATTCTAAGACCCTGACGACACCAAATACTGCCATCATCAGGCTTGACTTGCCCCATAATCATTTTTAACAAAGTGGACTTACCGGCTCCATTTCGGCCCACAAGACATATTTTTTGCCCTTTATTAATGGACAAATCAATATTATCCATCAATACTTGTTCACCATAGTGCAGCGAACATTGCTCAAACTTAATGAATTCCATAGTGACTCACTGAATACTGGAGATAGTGACAGCAAGCTGCCAGATGATTAAAACCTGTTATCACGTGCTAGTATGCTAGGAAAATGCAACAGACTCCGACGCTTACCGATAAATTATCAATTATAACGATAATACTTTATACAAAAGGTGTTAAATGCGATTTCTTTTTCAACTCATAAGAAGACATGTAAAAAAGCAGATATTATTACTATCATTGTTAACAATGACCTATAGTGTAACGCCATTAGCCGATACACAGATTGGTTTATTAGAAACAAGTCAATGGGAAAAGCAAAGAAAACTCTACAAAGAGGCAAAAAACTCCTTTAAAAATAATAAATTACGCCGTTATCAAAAAATTAAACAACAGCTTAAGCATTATCCATTATATTCCTATTTAGAATACTATGAGCTCAATAAGCAGATTATTCAATTACCCTATCAAAGAATTGATCAATTTCTTCAACAAAACCCACACAGCTATTTAGCTGACCGCCTACTCACCCGTCTCTTAACTCACTTGGCTTCTATACATCATTGGAAAACCTATAAACGCTATTATCAACCCCATTTAAAAAAAGCCAAACTACAATGCCTTTATATACGTTCCCTGATGAGAACGGGAGAAACGTTTCCGGTAGAACACGCAAAATCGCTCTGGTTAAGTGGTAAGTCACAACCCGATGAATGTGATCCGGTATTTGCTGTTTTATCACAAAAAAAATACCTGACACCTGATTTGATGTGGCAACGGCACAAACTGGCAATGAATCATAGAAATTATCGCCTTGCTCGTTATCTACGCTATAAAATGAAAGGTAAAATACAGCGGCTTGCAAACCTTCACGCACAAATTCACCAAAACCCTGAGCAAGTTAAGATCATTAAAAGCTTTAACCCAAGTCCCCAAAAAGTAGCGGATATTGTTTACCATGGTTTATACCGTTATGCCCGCCACAACCCAGAAGAAACCATCAGGTTATTAACCCACTTTAAGAAAATTTATCCGTTTAAACAGGAACAACTGAATCACCTGAACAATAGAGTTGCCATTCAGCTAGTTAAAGATAATAAACTGCTACTAGCCTCTCATATCATTAGTACTATTAACATAGCGGATCGGGGAAAATCAGCAACACACTTATTACGAGCATTGCTAAAAAATCAACAATGGGATCAAATTAATCGTTGGGTTAATCAACTACCTACTGAGCTTGCCCAGTCAGATCGCTGGCAATATTGGGAAGCCCGATCTCTGGAAGCGCTAGAATCCGTACAGAGTTTCAAACATAAAGAGAGCTTCAAACATAAAGATAAAAACTCCCGCCAAATTTACACGCAATTATCTAAAAAACGGAGTTTCTATGGGTTTCTTGCAGCCGACAAGCAACAACAAAGCTATTTCTTTGAGGACAAACCTGCCAATGTGAATATCGATATGATTACCAGAGTTAAAAACATTCCATCTATTCAACGAGCCAGAGAATTGTTTCTACTGGGTAGTTTACATTTAGCTCGCAAAGAATGGGCTCATACCGTTAAAACATTTAATGAACAAGAACTTATTGCTGCTGGACAATTATCCTATCTGTGGGGTTGGCATAGGAAGTCCATCGAGGTGATGGCAACTGCAAGATATTGGGATGATTTAACGATCCGTTTTCCCATTGTGCATGAAAATATCATTAGAAAAAACGCCAAGCAACGCAATATTTCGTCTTCATTAATTTTCGCTATAGCAAGACAAGAAAGCGCCTGGGAGTTTGATGCCCAATCTAGAGTGGGTGCGAAAGGTTTAATGCAACTCATGCCCGCTACCGCAAGAGAAACGGCTAAAAAGTCAGGTCTCGCTTATTCAAAACGAAAACTTTTTGATCCCTCTTACAATATTGCACTAGGCAGCCGTTATATTAGTGACCTATTGAAACATTATAACAATAATCGGCCTCTAGCCATTACTGCTTACAACGCAGGTCCCCACCGTGTAAAACGATGGCTGGCCAATATTCAAACCCAATTACCTACTGACATATGGATAGAAATCATTCCATTTAATGAAACGCGCAAATATGTACAGAATGTCTTATCTTATGAAGTCATCTATAACTACCGCCGTGGTCAGCAAAAGCAGTTGCTAACACTTGCGGAAACAGGAACCCCTCTTTACAAGTCAACTCTCATACCCTAGTGTTAACTTGTTATCACCAAAAGCATCTTTCAATCTCAATATTAACTCATCCACAGGCTGAACTCGCCACTGATGACTTAAGAGCAATTTAGCTTTTGCATCGCTTCTTTCGTAATCAATCATCACTTGGCAGCCTCCTTTATTGCTGTTTTCAGGTAGTCGATAATGGCTCAGAATGTCTTTAAGCTGCTGAATGCACCCAGAAATTAATTGTCGACTTTCCCAATGAATATTAATACTTCGCAATTGTTCTTGACGTGCCTGCTCCAAAGGAATGATTTTATCCGCACGCATTTTTAGTCCACCATTATAATCGTCATGACTCACCTGCCCTTCAACAACCAGCAAAGTCCCTTTAACCAACTTGTCTCGATATTCATGATAAGTATCTGTAAATACAGCCACCTCCATTCGTCCAGTTCTATCGTCCAAAGTAATAAATCCCATCGTATCTCCGCGCTTGGTTTTCATAATCCGCATAGCAATCACCAAACCCGCAATCTTGATAATGTTCTTATCGGCTACCAAATCTGAAATGCGCGCAGAGACGAAATGTTTCACTTCCTCTTCATACTCATCAATAGGATGACCCGTCAGGTATAAACCTAGAGTATCGTTTTCACCATTCAATCTCTCTTTTACGGACCAGCGCCGCGTATTATGAAAGTTAAGATAAGGGGCTTCGTTATCTTTTCCCTGACCCGGTAGTGTATCTACAAATAAATCCACTATACCTGCGTTAGCATTAGCCTGTTGCTGTTCTGCTGTTTTTACAGCTTCCCCCAATGCAGCAAATAATATGGATCGAGTTTTATCGAGATCGCGGTTTCGATTATCTGCATCTGGGCCTATGGTATCGAAAGAGCCGCTGCGCACTAGTGCTTCAAGCGCACGTTTATTCACTTTACGTGCATCAATACGCGCACAAAAATCAAATAAATCTGTAAAAGGGCCACTTTTTCTGGCTTCAATAATATTATCGACAGGTCCCTCTCCCAAACCTTTAATAGCACCCAAGCCATAAATAATCTGATTGTCTTTATCAACGGTAAATCGAAAATCACTCTGATTCACATCAGGAGGTAATAGAGTTAGCTTCATTGAACGGCATTCTTCAATAAAGGTCACTACTTTATCAGTTTTATCCATATCTGATGACATGGTGGCGGCCATAAACTGTGCTGGGTAGTGTGTCTTTAACCAAGCAGTCTGATAAGACACAACCGCATACGCTGCTGAATGCGATTTGTTAAATCCATACCCCGCAAATTTCTCCACCAAGTCAAAAATCTTAATCGCTAACTCGGGATCAATACCCTGATTCTTGGCGCCAGCCTCAAAAACAGCTCGCTGTTTAGCCATTTCTTCCGGTTTTTTCTTCCCCATCGCCCGACGTAACATATCAGCACCACCCAGCGTATAACCTGCCAGCTCCTGAGCAATCTGCATCACCTGTTCCTGGTATACAATGACGCCATAAGTCGGTTCAAGAATAGGTTTAAGCTTTTCATGTTGATATTTAGCGTCGGGGTAAGCCACTTCAGCACGTCCATGTTTACGGTTAATAAAATCATCCACCATACCTGATTGCAGAGGTCCAGGTCGGAATAAGGCAACTAATGCGGTTAAATCTTCGATATTGTCTGGTTGTAAACGCTTAATCAGATCTTTCATACCACGAGATTCCAACTGAAAAACAGCCGTTGTCTCTGCAGTTTTTAACATTTGGAACGTTACTTGATCATCCAAGGGAATAAACGCAATGTCCAGAAGTGCTTCATTAGCCTGTTTTCTCTGACGATTAACCATCTTAACCGCCCAATCGATAATGGTCAGTGTTCTCAAGCCAAGAAAGTCAAATTTGACCAAACCTGCAGCTTCCACATCATTCTTATCGTATTGGGTGACCAAACCTTTTCCGGTTTCGTCACAAAATAAAGGGGAAAAGTCTATCAACTTCGTTGGAGAAATAACCACTCCCCCTGCATGCTTACCCACATTACGAGTAACCCCTTCTAAACGCATAGACATTTCCCAGATTTCCTGAGCATCTTCATCCTGTTCTAGGAACTCTCGCAACCCATCTTCTTGATCAAATGCTTTTTGCAAAGTCATCCCCACATCCATTGGGATCAATTTGGACAATTTATCCGCTAGACCATAGGATTTACCCTGTACCCTCGCGACATCACGTACTACGGCTTTTGCCGCCATAGTACCAAAGGTAATAATCTGCGATACCGCATCACGACCATACGTTTCTGCGACATAATTAATCACCTGATCCCGCTTATCCATACAAAAATCAATATCGAAATCTGGCATAGATACACGCTCAGGATTAAGAAAACGTTCAAACAGAAGGTCGTATTCCAAAGGGTCTAGATCAGTAATCTTCTGTGCATAAGCGACTAGTGAACCCGCCCCAGATCCACGTCCTGGCCCTACTGGAATATCATGATCTTTTGCCCATTGAATAAAATCCATCACGATCAAAAAATAACCAGGAAATCCCATCTGCATAATGATATCTAGCTCAAAACGCAGGCGCTCCATATAAGGTTGTTTGCGCTTTTTATAATCTGGTGCACTCGCATCAAGAATAGCTAATAAACGCTCTTCCATCCCCTCATAGGAAACCTTCTGAAAAAACACATTGGTCTCCAACATTTGCGTATATTCCGGAGTATCTGTTCGACCAGACCATTTACCTTCCATGGCTTGCCGAGCACGCTCCGATAGATTCTCATAAGGTATATATTGCTTAAAAAACGGATCATTAATGAAGTCCTCTGGAATAGGATAGTCGGGTAAATAATAATGACCCAATTCAATATCAACCGTACAACGTTTGGCAATTTCAACCGTATTGGCCAACGCTTGTGGAATATCACTAAATAATTCCCTCATTTCTTCTGGTGAACGCAGATATTGCTGTTCACTATAGCGTCGTTCACGACGGGGGTCATCCAGCGTTCGTCCTTCTCCGATACAAACACGGGACTCATGAGCCTCAAAATCGTCAGCGGTCAAAAACCGAACATCGTTAGTTGCCACTACCGGAATTTTTTGCTCTGCCGCCAAAGACACGGCTGAATGCAGATACTCCTCCTCATTTTCTCTGCCAGTACGTTGCAATTCCATATAAAAACGGCTAGGAAAATCCTGTTGCCACTGGCGCAAATAACGTCTGGCTTCATCCTGGTGATTAGAAAGCAACGCTATACCAATATCACCATGCTGACCACCAGACAGTGCAATAATCCCCTCGCTATGCTCGCTGATCCAACGGCGTTGAACAAATGGTTCCCCCTGATACTGGCCTTCCTGAAAAGCTCGCGAAATCAATACAATAATATTACGGTAACCTGTATGATTCATAGCCAACAGACTAATCAGTGTAGGCTTATCTTCATCAGTCGCTCCGCGAACCCAAAAATCAGCACCCACGATGGGCTTTATACCAGCACCCTGCGCAGCAGTATAAAACTTAATCAAACCGTAAAAATTGCAAAGATCCGTTACCGCAATGGCTGGCATCCCTTGCTCAGCAACCCGATTTATTAATGGTTTTATACGCACGGTGCTATCAACTAAAGAAAATTCTGTATGCAAACGAAGATGGACAAAAGAGGTAGACATAAAGCGTATTTTCCAATCCAAAAATGAGCTTGACGGGGAAGTCTATCAAGCCCTTGATAGTAGTGATAGATGCCATCATAACAAATTAAACGCTTTTTAATAATGAAGGATACTTTATTATATTAAGGGAAATATAACGTTGATTTTCTCCAAATATCATACCGTTTGATAGGGAAAACTGTTTTGTGGCACCACTGGATTTTGCTGTTTTTACGTACAAAAAGCTATATGAAAGGGGAAAAATTCTTTACCCCTCACTATGACAGGTTGAGACGAGATTAAGAATCCCAATCACTGGATAAACTTAAAGGTTTTGGTATTTTTAGCATGAACCACATCCTCTAGTCTATCAAACGACTGACCAAGAAAGGGAATGAGCAGATATGATATCCGGTACCATCGTCGTTAGATAGCAGACTGTTCGACTTTTTCGATTGCCAAAGCCCATACGTGCTCATACACGAAACATCAGGTAAAGAAACCATAGCAAAAAAACAATAATGCGGTACAAGGGTCCACCGCTCACCGATTTTAAATTTTGACGGCACGCCACACAACAACGGCACCGCATCATTCAGGTATAGCCAAATCAATATAATTTGGTATATTTAGGCACCTATAAACGTTGTTTTCCCCCAAGATAAGCACATCGTTGGCATCGTTTTACGGTAAACAACCTAATTTTTAGAGGCATTCTATGGGTAATATGGGGGTAAATAGGCCGATAAAATTTTCACTATAGTGAAAATTTATTATATTTTAACGCAATGTTTAGTTGACGTATAGTTCTAAAAACGTAATGATTAGCAAAGACAGTTTTTGGCAATCACAACGGACCGTTAAATTTCAAGCTATAGAGTTAACAACAAAAACTAGTCATGTATAGATAAAAATAAAAAAGTTCCATGCTACTTATCTAGTGAAAATTTATTTTGCGATAGTGTTAATTTAAGTGACTTTAAAATCATTAAAATAAAAGCAGTAAACATAAAACAACAAATAAGAAAGCGTTAGTAATACGTTTACAAACTTACAATAACAAACCTAACGGAGAATATCCTATGAAAAAACTCAGCTCTATCATTGCGGGTGGCCTAGCCATTGGTTTAACTATTAGCGCACAAGCAGGCACTTTAGAAGATGTTAAAAAACGTGGCACTCTATCTTGTGGTGTCAGTACTGGTTTAGCCGGCTTCTCACAAAAAGATGAAAAAGGCGTTTGGAGCGGTTTGGATGTTGACGTATGCCGAAGTGTTGCTGCAGCCGTTCTGGGCGATGCTAGCAAAGTACAGTACAAACCCTTAACAGCTAAAGAGCGTTTTACCGCGCTACAATCTGGTGAAATCGACATTTTATCACGTAATACAACATGGACGCACACCCGGGATACATCACTGGGTTTAAATTTCGCTGGTGTCATATACTATGATGGCACCGGTTTTATGGTGAGTAAAAAACTAGGGGTTAAATCAGCTACAGAACTAGATGGTGCAAATGCCTGTATTCAGGCAGGTACATCTACTGAGTTAGCGATTGCGGATTATTTCCGTGAAAACAAAATGAACTATAAAGCCGTGACTTTCGACACATCAGACCAAACCCGTACAGGTTTTGAGTCAGGCCGATGTGACTTTCTGGTATCAGACCAATCCCAACTTTACGCACTACGCATTGGTCTTAAAGACCCTTCAGCAGCCGTCGTACTTCCCGAAGTAATTTCCAAAGAACCTCTAGGTCCTGTGGTACGTCAAAATGATGATGTTTGGTTTAACATTGTTAAGTGGGTCGTTAACGCATCCATTGAAGGTGAATTCCAAAACGTTACATCAGCTAACGCTAAGGATCTGCGTAAAAATGGCAACCCAGGCCAAAAACGCCTATTAGGTTCTGAAGGTGATCTCGGTGAAAAGCTGGGTTTATCTGCTGATTGGGCTTATCAAGCCATTACTCAAGTCGGTAACTATTCTGAATCCTTCGAACGTAATGTAGGGCAGGATTCTCCATTGAAAATTTCTCGCGGCTTAAATGCACAATGGAATAAAGGCGGTATTTTATATTCTCCAGCTATGCGCTAAAAAGCAGTATGAAAGGGGAGTGAGTTAACCACTCCCCCCTTTTTTACCTTTCTAATCATCTTTAATATTAAATGCAGAAAGTTTATGTTTTATCAAAAGACCATCGAACAAATAAAAACTGATACACGTCCTAGTAGCGCAGGCGCCAAAGCATTCTATAACAACCCGAAATATCGAGGCTGGATTTATCAATCACTACTATTGATTTTTTTAATCGCTTTTTTCTACAGTATCATTAGTAATACATTAAGCAATATGGCTGCGCAAGGCATTAAAAGTGGCTTTGGATTCATGACCACTTCAGCAGGCTTTGATGTGCTGATGTCTCTCATTCCCTTCGAAACAACGGACAGCTATACCAAAGTATTTATTATCGGAATATTAAATACTATTCTAGTATCCATTATCGGGGTTATATGTTCGACAATGTTAGGATTTATTTTTGGTATTGCCTATTTTTCAAGAAACTGGCTAATTAAAAAGATTTCGATTATTTATGTAGAAACTTTCCGTAATATTCCTGTTATTTTACAAGTACTTTTCTGGTATACAGCAGTGCTGACTACCTTGCCTAGTACCAGAGACAGCCTCAGTATAGGAGAAGCGTTTTTTCTGAATATCCGTGGCTTATATATTCCACGGCTCATTGATGAACCAAAATCATTTGTCGTTTACATCGCCATTGTTATCGCCATCGTTGCTATCTTTTTTCTAAGGCGCTGGGCTCGTAAACGTCAGGACTTAACTGGAGAGCAATTTCCACTCATTTGGAGTAGTCTGGGAATTTTATTGGGTCTTCCGCTGCTCGCGTTATTCATTGCTGGTGTTCCTTTTCATTTTGAATATCCTGAGCTTAAAGGCTTTAACTTCCAGGGCGGAATTAATGTCATTCCTGAACTCATGGCCTTGGCAATTGCTATGTCTATATACACAGGCGCGTTTATTGCTGAGGCAGTTAGAGCCGGCATACAGTCAGTACCTCATGGACAAACCGAGGCAGCAAGAAGTATCGGTTTAAAAGAAAGGAAGATCATGTCATTGATCATCGTCCCGCAAGCCATGCGCGTTATTACCCCTATGCTCAATAGTGAATACCAAAGCCTGGTAAAAAATACTACTATTGCTACTGCTATTGGCTATCCTGAATTATTTACTGTTTTCGCAGGTTCGGCTCTCAATCAAGTCGGGCAAGCTATCGAAATGATGTTTATGAGCTTAGCCATTTACTTTGCGTTAAATATGATGATCTCCTTTATTATGAATCAGTTTAATAAACGTGTAGCAATAACGACTCGCTAGGGGAATACGATGCCAATTAAAGAATTTAAACCTTTACCCGCACAGCCAGCCCCTGTCTCCACCACAGGACCTATTGCATGGCTTAAAAATAACTTATTTTCATCACCATTTAATATAGTAGCTACATTGTTGATTCTGTCAGGACTCTTTCTTATTTTACCTGGCTTAATTGATTGGCTATTTATTTCAGCCAACTGGACAGGTACTACTCAAGACGCTTGTGTTGATGATGGCGCCTGTTGGGTATTTATCCGTGCTTGGTCTCAGCAGATATTCTATGGTAGCTATCCTAGTGGTGAACTCTGGCGAGTTAATTTATGCTTGTTCTTACTCGCCGTTGTTATCTACTTATCATTTATATTACCCATCAATTTACGTAACAAAGTGGCTATTCCTGCTTTCTTAGCTTTACCTTTTGTCTGTTTATTATTTTTGGATGGCAGGTATCTGGGACTGGAATACGTTAATACAGATTATTGGGGTGGTTTTTCACTGAACATTTTACTGGCCGCAGCCAGTATTATTATCGCTTTCCCCTTCGGCTTTTTATGGGCCTTAGGACGCCGTTCCAATCTGCCTTTTGCACAATCAGTGAGTGTCATCTGTATTGAGTTTTTTCGTGGCACCCCTGTTCTAGCCCTATTCTTTATGGGTTCTGTCATGCTGCCCTTGTTCTTTCCCGAAGGTGTAACTGTCGACAAATTATTACGGGTGTGGATTATTCTTATTCTATTTATGTCAGCCTATATGGCTGAGGTATTCCGTAGTGGCTTTCAGGCAATACCTAATGGACAGTATGAAGCTGCAGACTCTATCGGCTTGGGTTATTGGCAAAAAACTTTTTTTATTATTTTTCCACAGGTAATTAAAGTATCTATGCCAAATATTTTAGCAACTTTTATTATGGTATTTAAAAATACCGTATTTTTGCTGGTTATTGCCGTACCCGAAATACTACAGGTTATTTTAGGCGCTTTAACTAACTCCAAATGGCTAGGGGGACATGCTACTGAAGGCTTTCTATTTGTTGCATTGGTTTTCTGGGCTTGTTGCTACAGCATGTCGATGCTCAGCACATCCATTGAAAAGAAATTAGATACCAGCCATAAACATTAAAAAGAGGTTATCATGAATACAGACCATCAAGCATCCATACATAACATGAACGAAGACATTATTGTTATTAAAAATCTCAACAAATGGTATGGTAATTTTCATGTACTAAGAGATATTAACCTTACTGTTAAAAAAGGCGAACGCATTGTTATCTGTGGACCTTCAGGTTCTGGTAAGTCTACTACCATTCGCTGTATTAATCGTCTAGAGGAGTTTCAACGTGGCTCATTAACAGTGAATGGCGTTGAAATGATTGATGATGTAAAAAATATTGAAGCCATTCGTAAAGAAGTCGGCATGGTATTCCAACATTTCAATCTATTTCCTCACCTCACTATTTTAGAGAACCTCACACTCGGACCCATTTGGGTACAAAAGAAGCCCAAAGAAGAAGCCAAAGCAATTGCCATGAAGTATCTTGAGCGAGTAAAGATTCCTGATCAGGCAAATAAGTTTCCAGGACAACTATCTGGTGGACAGCAACAACGTGTAGCCATTGCCCGCTCACTTTGTATGTCGCCTGAAATCATGTTGTTCGACGAACCGACTTCTGCACTAGACCCGGAAATGATTAAAGAGGTATTGGACGTCATGGTTGAACTTGCTGATGAGGGTATGACCATGTTGTGTGTAACTCACGAAATGGGCTTTGCCAAAACAGTCGCTGACCGGGTTATCTTTATGGATGGTGGTGAGATTGTTGAACAAAATACACCCGATACCTTCTTTGATCATCCAGAGACTGATCGTTTACAATTATTCTTAAGTCAGATATTGCAGCATTAGTTAAAAACTGATTCATCTCGATAGTGATAAGGAGTCACTATTAATATAATATACTCCTTATCAGTTGATCCTTTTCATTTTGGGTTCTGTTAAAACTGATCCAACATAGATCTCTGGAAGAACTACATGAGTGTTTTTCTTAACTTGCCATGAAAATTTCACCCATTACCTGAACTTTATATGGAATGAGAAAATAACTCTTGAAAGCCCTCCCCCCACTTTTCAATATCCAACGTATCCTTCCCTATTGTGAAGCCAACAAACTAATACTCACTCCCAATAATCGTCTACGTAGCAAGATACTACAAGCCTGGGGACAGAAGACACAAGCAGAAGGGCTATCGAGTTGGCAAGCACCACGTATTGAAGTGATTGATGTGTGGTTTTCACAGCAATGGGAACAATTACAAGCAATAGCCTACCCTGAAAGTGCACAAGTCATTGCTAACACTGAACAACAACGTGTTATTTGGGAATCCATTACCGCAGATTGTGGTTTCATGCAAACGGATGCCATAGCCAAACAAGCTGCTAACGCCTTAAAAACCTTGGTACTTTGGAATCAACCCGTTGATAAAAATATTGACCCGCGTATTAACCCACAATTGATTGAATGGATACAAGCCTTTCGAAAAAAACTTAAGGCATTGGGATACATCACACCAGAAGACAGTTATCGCATTATTGGTGAAGCCTTTGCTAAAGCATATCTCAACCATGAACCTGAGATTTATTTATTAGGCTTTGATGATATTGCTCCATTACTCTATCAACAACTGGAGCAAGCCACTGAACAGCTAATTACAATGCCAGCAGCAGACTACACACCTCGGTCACTACAGCGTCTAGAACTCACCAATACTGAGCAAGAAATGACTACTGTGGCACAATGGGCACGCTCGGTTTTGGAACAACAAGCGGCTTCACGCATCGGTATTATTGTGCCCAATTTGGGCCAATGCCGCCAACAAATAGAACAAGCCTTTACCGCTGAGTTTGAAAGCCATAGCTTTGCTCCTGAAACAGAAGCTTACACCCTACCCTTTAACGTCTCAGCAGGAACCCCGCTAGGCAATACACCGCTTATTGCTGCTACCTTACGTCTTCTGAGATTACAACAGAACCAATGGGATATTGAATTTGTAGCACAATGTCTACTATCACCCTTTTGGGGAAATTATCACAAAGAATTAGCACTTCGTTGTGCGTTGGTCACTAAGTTGCAGTCATTAAATATCTTTATCCTGTCTACTGCTCAGCTGCGCTACTGGGCACAACGTATCGATGAAACATTTAGCAATGAAAACCCAGCTAATGTATTTCAGTACTTCAGCCAATTTGATGCCGTACGTTCATCGACGCCCTCTCTAAAGAAAGGCAAGCAACCACCCTCTGTCTGGGTAGAAGTTTTCCTCAAGCAGCTTAATGCCTTGCAATGGCCTGGAGAAAGAACACTCAACAGTCAAGAATACCAACAAACCCAACTCTGGTATCAATTGTTAGAAACTTTTACCAGCCTTGACCATGTACTTGGACCCATTAACCCGATAACTGCATTGCAGCAGCTCGAAAACATCGCTAACCATACCCCTTTTCAAGCTAAAGTCGTCGATTCACCTATTCAAATTCTAGGCATATTAGAAGGCGTAGGACTACATTTTACCCATTGTTGGATAATGGGCTTACACCAACAAGTCTGGCCGCCAATCCCAACGCCCAATTCACTACTCCCTATCAGTCTTCAACGGGAACACCATATGCCTCACGCCAGCAGCTTACGGGAACTGCAGTATGCGCAATCACTCACCCATAACTACCGTCATTGCGCTGACACAGTTATATTTAGCTCCCCAACACAGAGAGACGATAATGAACAACATCTATCCGCCAGCCAGCTTATTAGTGATATCCCCTTAAGCACATTAAAGACTACTCCGGCTGCAGATTCTGTGACTGAGTGGCAACACACCCTCATCAAACACTCACACTTAACATTAATCGATTGCCGACAAGGACCAGTTTATACTGAAAAAACACTCCCTGGTGGAGCTGGCTTAATCAAAGCACAGTCCGATAATGCCTTTGATAGTTTTGCTAAATACCGCTTAGGAGCACAAACATCGACTGAAGCCGTGAATGGGTTTTCAGATATCGAAAAGGGTAACCTCTTACATAACTCCCTAGCGATGATTTGGCGAACATTAAAAACACAAAACGCCTTATTGGCATTAACGGACGAAGCGTTAAAAACATTAGTCAACACCTATACTCGCACAGTGACCCATGACATCCAACGACTTAAACCCCAGCATCTAAGCGATACCCTTTGTCAACTAGAAGTCGAACGCCAAAGCCAGTTAATCCTCTCCTGGCTAAATTATGAAAAGCAACGCACTCCCTTTACTGTTGTAGGTCTCGAAGAAACCCATACCATTACCCTCAATCAACGGGAATTGCATATACGCATTGACCGAATAGACCAACTACAAGACGGCCGCTATTTAATAATCGACTATAAAACTGGAGACAGCAATACTAATGCCTGGAAAGGCGATCGCCCCAAGGAACCCCAACTTCCCCTCTACGCACTCACCTACGACAAGCCTGTAGCTGGCATTAGTTTTGCGCAAATTAATGTCAATGACCAAATATTCAAAGGCTTAGCAGAAACAGAAATGACTGCAAAAATCATTGCCATAGAAAAAAACCGAGCAAAATTGCCTACCACCTGGAAAGAGACCTTGGCCCACTGGCAAACAACAATAGCCTATTTACTCGATAGCTTTCAGCAGGGAGATTGCACGATTGATTACCGAGATAGCACAAGTATGAGTTATGCAAGAGAATTGTTGACGCTTAATCGATTTTATGAGGCAGAGAACATCACTCGCTACTTGCAAGACTTTAAGAGTTAGGTAGGCTAGCTGATTATGTCTGCACTGACGCGGGAGAAATCACCGCAATAACGTTCGCCTCAGCAACGGGGTTAAAGTTGATCGCTTTTTGTGCTTGCAGATTTTTATTATACAGTTATAATCCCCTGGCCAGGCAGTTTTTACGCTGGTTTTTCATATTCTAAATTTTCGTATAACTTTGTAATTATGGCTTGCACGTATTTAACCACATTTATCGGTATATTTAATAAACCGATGGTTTCTATGCTGACCACCGATCGAGTTTGGTGGTTGGGTTTGCCGCGTGCCTATTCTAGTTTGTTGTAATTTAGAATTAACTTTTTGGCCGCGGAGCTTATCGCGGTCACTGTCCCCTCTATAAATTTTCAGGATCTCGATAAGTTAGCGGTCTCTTTGATAGGAGAACGTTATGTCATTATCACGATTACTAAAACCCGTTATTGCTGTTGTTTATCAATGCGTTGCCGACTATAGAGCGTATAACCATAAACGACAATCTCAAAGGGCGTTATACTTTATGGATGATCACTTGTTAAACGATATTGGTTTGACTCGATTTGAGGGGCAGATCGTTCCACTAGAAACATCCGTGCATCACTCAAAGACTGTGCGCAATCGAGAGAGTCAATCACGTCTTCGGCGTGCTTATCTTATTAGAAAGCAGAGGTATCTTAGAGTGAGGGGAGCAGTTGGTTAGTCATAGACTGCATCATGGGCATGGATGCCCTTGAGTGCCAGTTTTCCTCCCTATTGAATCAGCTTTTATGTTATTATTCAGTCCGTTATACGTAATTTACAACAAAGCCCAAATGCATGATCCATAGGAACGCATGACTGATAAAGGTGAGTTAATAATAATAAAAAGCGGTTGCATAACACGTATGTATAACACATAAATCTAATATCAAGCATAGCAGGTAGCACACTTTATGGGTGATTTAACGCACGAAATTTCTTCAGTTAATATCGAAGATGAATTAAAACAGTCCTACCTGGACTATGCCATGAGCGTTATCGTTGGTCGGGCATTACCCGATGTGCGCGATGGGCTAAAGCCTGTTCACCGCAGAGTGTTATTTGCAATGAACGAGTTGAAAAACGATTTTAACAAACCCTATAAAAAGTCGGCTCGTGTCGTTGGTGATGTTATTGGTAAATATCACCCCCATGGTGACTCCGCCGTTTACGATACGATTGTTCGTATGGCTCAAAATTTCTCATTGCGCTATGTATTAATTGATGGGCAAGGGAACTTTGGCTCTATTGATGGTGATCGTGCAGCAGCCATGCGCTATACCGAAATTCGCATGGAAAAGCTGGCCCACGATTTACTAGCAGACCTAGATAAGGAAACGGTTGATTTTGTGCCAAACTATGATGGAACAGAGCATATCCCGGATGTACTCCCTACTCGTGTCCCTAATCTACTGATTAATGGCTCTTCGGGTATTGCGGTGGGGATGGCAACCAATATCCCTCCCCACAACTTAAAGGAAGTGATCCAGGGGTGTCTTGCTTTTATTGATAATAATGACGTAACCATCGATGAATTGATGGAAATTATTCCAGGGCCGGATTTTCCTACTGGCGCAACGATTAATGGTCGAGCCGGTATTGTTCAAGCCTACCGTACAGGTCGTGGCCGTATTTACATTCGTGCCAACGCGACTATTGAACGTGATGAAAAAGCGAATAAAGAAACCATTATCATTACAGAAATCCCTTATCAGCTTAATAAAGCCCGCTTAATTGAGAAAATTGCCGAGTTGGTTAAAGAAAAAAAAATTGAAGGCATTTCTGAATTACGCGATGAGTCCACTAAGGATATTCGTATTGTTATCGAATTGAAACGTGGCGAGTTAGGAGAAGTGGTCCTAAATAATCTATATGCACAAACGCAAATGGAAAGTGTGTTTGGTATTAATATTGTTGCTTTGGTTGATGGACAACCAAAGACGTTAAGTCTAAAACAGTTATTAGAATATTTTGTCCACCATCGTCGAGAAGTCGTTACCCGCAGAACTATTTACTTATTACGTAAAGCCCGCGAAAGAGGACATATTCTTGAAGGCTTGGCAGTAGCCATTGCCAACATTGATGAAGTCATAGCACTGATCAAACGTTCACCCAGTCCGGCTAATGCCAAAGAGGGTTTGCTAACTCGTGGTTGGGCAGCAGGTTCAGTGTCACAATTTTTACAACGTGCTGGAGCAGATGCTTGTCGACCCGAGGGCCTTAGTACTGAATTTGGTTTACGAGACGAAAAGTATTATCTTTCTCCTGCTCAGGCACAGGCTATTCTTGAATTGCGCTTACATCGTTTAACGGGCATGGAGCATGATAAATTATTAGATGAGTATCAAGAGAAAGTAGACCGTATTGCAGAGCTTCTGGAAATTTTGGGGAGTCCTGAACATTTAATGGCCGTTATTCGCAAAGAGTTAGTAGAAATTGAACAAAACTATGGTGATGAGCGTCGCACCAATATTCAAGGTTCGAAGCGTGACTTGACGATTGAAGACTTAATTACAGAAGAAGACCGTGTAGTCACTATCTCTCATGGTGGTTATGCCAAAACCCAGCCACTCAGCGACTATCAAGCTCAACGTCGAGGCGGTATGGGTAAAGCAGCAACTGCAGTGAAAGATGAAGACTTTGTTGAGCATTTATTGATTGCAAGTACTCACGATACGATTCTCTGTTTTACCAATGCTGGTAAAGTCTATTGGCTTAAGGTTTTCCAAATTCCGCTAGCTGGCCGTCAGTCTCGCGGCCGACCCATGATTAATTTGTTACCATTGGATGATAATGAACGTATTACATCAATCTTACCAGTGCGAGAGTATGATGATGATCACTTTATCTTTATGGCAACGGCCAATGGTACAGTAAAGAAAACATCGTTAACCCAATTTTCCCGTCCGCGAACCAGCGGTTTAAGAGCTATTGAACTGGAAGAAGGCAACCGTCTTGTGGGCACTGCTATAACCGATGGGCAGTGTGATGTCATGTTGTTTTCTTCGGCAGGTAAAGCGGTGCGCTTTAATGAAAGCGATGTGCGTCCTATGGGGAGAACCTCCAAAGGCGTGCGTGGTATTCGTTTGCAAGAATCGCATGATGTGATTTCTATGGTTATTCCCGCAGAAAATGGTAAAGTTTTGACCGTCAGTGAAAATGGCTATGGTAAGCGTACTCATCTTAACGAATACCCTACCAAAGGTCGGGCAGGCAAAGGAATGATTGCTATGCAGATGAGTGAGCGTAACGGTGATTTGGTAGGTGCGGTCCAAGTATTTGACGGTGATGAAATTATGTTGATTTCTGATCAAGGAACGTTAGTGCGTACGCGTGTTGATGAAGTCTCTGTTTCTGGTCGTAATACACAAGGGGTTCGGGTTATTAAAGTAAAAGAAAGGGAACATCTTAAAGGGGTTGAGCGTATCGAAGAAACTGACGCTGCTGCAGATGGGACTAATGACTCTACAATTGAAAAGTAAGTAAATGAGAAATGATAGATAATAAGAAAGCTTTAGTTGAATTACGCAAACGCATTGATGCAATAGATCGTCAAATTGCTGATTTAATTAGTGAGCGCGCTCGTTGTGCTCAATCTGTCGCCAAAACTAAAAAGACCAATGGTGATAAAGCGATTGTTTATTATCGTCCTGAACGTGAAGCACAAGTTCTGCGTGCGGTGATGGAGCATAATAAAGCAACTGCGGGTCCATTGGATGATGAAGAAATGGCCCGTTTGTTTCGTGAAATTATGTCAGCCTGCTTAGCTCTGGAAGAACCAATAAAAGTGGCATTTTTGGGGCCAGAAGGCACATTTACACAAGAAGCCGTCATTAAACACTTTGGCCATTCAGCACTACCCACTTCCATGGGAGCAATAGATGAGGTGTTTCGCGAAGTTGAGGCTGGAGCCGTTAATTATGGTGTGGTCCCTGTTGAAAATTCTACAGAAGGTGTCGTCACCCACACTCTAGATAATTTCCTTAATTCCGACCTACAGATTTGTGGTGAAGTTGTACTACGTATTCACCAAAATTTACTAGTATCTGATATTACGAAGACAGATGGCATTACTCGCATTTATTCCCATTCACAAAGCCTGGCTCAATGTCGTAAATGGTTGGATTCTCACTATCCCAAAGTGGAGCGAATTCCTGTTAGCAGTAATGCGGATGCAGCCAGACGTATTAAGGGAGAATGGCATTCTGCAGCAATAGCCAGTATGACCTCAGCACATCTTTATGGATTAACTGTGTTGCAAGAAAAGATTGAGGATATGCCTGACAATTCAACACGATTTTTAATTATAGGCAAACAGGATGTTCCTCCCAGTGGCAATGATAAAACCTCCATCATTGTTTCTATGCGTAATGAACCCGGTGCCTTGCATAATTTACTGGAACCT
Source organism: Candidatus Endobugula sertula (assembly GCA_001723645.1). Lineage (GTDB taxonomy): Bacteria > Pseudomonadota > Gammaproteobacteria > Pseudomonadales > Cellvibrionaceae > Endobugula > Endobugula sertula. The sequence goes on from MDLC01000006.1 coordinate 87,229, forward strand.
TTTTATCGTTTAAAGATTGACCTGACTCGTGTAGAAACACGCCCCTCTCGTTCAGGAGCCTGGAACTATGTGTTTTTTGTCGATTTTACGGGCCACCAATCGGATAAAAATGTGCAAGAAGCCCTGATTGATGTTGGGCATAAGGCGGCAGAACTCAAGATTTTGGGGTCTTACCCTATTGGCGTATTATAAATCATAGTTGTTCCATTATAGGCTTACCTGGAAATATCCGAATTCAATAAGCAAAGATACCCGTTATTATGACAATACTTTCAAAGGATGCATCCATTAATAAACTCATTGTTATCGGCTTAGGTTTAATTGGCGGAAGTCTAGCAGCAGCTTTGCGCGAGGTGGGTATTTGTAAAGAAGTTATTGGTGTTGTTCGCAAGCAAGAAACTATTGATGTTGCGTTAACCAATGGTATTGTTGATCGTGCAGTATTGTCATTGAAGGATATTGCTGATGAGCTAAGTGAGGGAGATATTATCTTTATCGCTGTACCCGTCTTATCGATTAAAAGTATTTTGGAAGACATTCATGGCTGTGTAGACCCTGCTGTTACCATAACGGATGGAGCCAGTGTTAAAGGTAGTATCGTAGATGCGGTTGCCTCTATATATGGTAAAGTTCCAGAACAATTTGTACCAGGGCATCCGATTGCCGGATCAGAAAAAAGTGGTATTACCGCTGCTGATGCCACGTTATATGCCAATCATCGGGTTATCTTAACACCACTAGCTGATACCGGCTATTCTCACATAGCTCGTATTACTGCTATGTGGGAAGCTGTTCAAGCAGAGGTTCTGATTATGCCGGTTAAAGAGCATGATAAGGTGCTTGCGGCGACTAGTCATCTACCCCATGCCATTGCTTATTCATTACTTTATACATTGGCTAATGATTCAAAAAACGAAAATATTTTTCGTTACGCTGCAGGAGGCTTTCGGGACTTTACTCGCATTGCCAGTAGTGACCCGCGTATGTGGCACGATATTATGCGAGCAAATAGTCATGAAGTGCTCAAAGCCATTGATCTATTTCAAACTAATCTGAATCAACTTCGTCAGGCGATTGAGGAGGACAATGGTGATTATCTGCTGGATATGTTTACACGCTCTAAAATAGCACGAGACCATTTTACAGCACTAATGAATAAAACCACCCCTACAAATAGTTAAGTTCAACACTTTTATGTCTATCACCTCTGTTTCTCAAATTCGTTATGTTATTCAACCCGGAGGACGACTTAGCGGTACTTGTCGTGTGCCGGGGGATAAATCTATATCTCACCGTTCCATTATGTTTGGCTCATTGGCAGAGGGGACTACACATATCGCTGGTTTTCTGGAAGGAGATGATGCATTGGCTACATTGCAGGCTTTCCGAAAGATGGGAGTTAACATTGAAGGCCCAGAAGCAGGTGTTGTAAAAATACAGGGTGTAGGATTACGTGGCTTACAAAAACCTAAAGGGGTTCTAGATGTAGGCAATGCGGGTACCGCCATGCGTTTGTTCATGGGATTATTATCAGGGCAACATTTTGAAGTTACATTAAGTGGCGATGCATCACTCACTAAGCGACCAATGAATCGTGTAGCTAATCCCTTGAGAGATATGGGAGTTTCTGTGGAAACGGCAGCGGGTGGTCACCCCCCTGTTACGATTAAGGCGAATGGTTTAGTAAAAGCCACAGACTATGTTATGCCCATGGCCAGTGCGCAAGTCAAGTCTTGTATATTATTGGCTGGTTTATACGCTGATGGTGAAACCTCTGTCGTCGAGCCCGCACCAACAAGAGATCACACTGAAAGAATGTTGCGCGGTTTTGGCTACCCAGTAAAAACAGAAGGCAACAAAGTAAGCCTAGTGGGTGGTGGTAAACTGACCGCTACCGATATTGATGTGCCTGCCGATATCTCATCGGCTGCTTTTTATATGGTAGGGGCTTCCATTGCTCCAGGCTCAGATATTACTCTGAAGCATGTCGGCGTCAATCCAACGCGAAGTGGCATTATTTCAATCCTACGTTTGATGGGGGCTGATATTACTTTACTGAATCGAAGAGACGTCGGTGGTGAGCCTGTCGCCGATATCCATGTCCGTTATACTCCCTTAAAAGGAATCAATATTCCTGAAACGTTAGTCCCCCTGGCTATAGATGAATTCCCGGTGTTATTCATAGCCGCCGCCTGTGCAACGGGGAAAACGATATTGACAGGTGCAGAAGAATTACGCGTTAAGGAAAGTGATCGTATTCAAGTGATGGCAGATGGTTTACAGACTTTGGGGATTAATGCTCAATCAACTCCAGACGGTATGATCATTGAGGGAGGGGAAATAACCGGGGGGCAGGTAGAAACTCATGATGATCACCGTATAGCAATGTCATTCACGATGGCCGCTTTGAAATCAACGGGACCAATTACAGTCAATAACTGTAGCCATGTAGCTACCTCATTTCCCAGTTTTGTAGCGCTTACACAACAGCTTGGTATTAGTATCGAAGAACAGTCTTAGTAGACTGGAGACTGTACATAACTCTATGTAATTCTGCAATATATCTTTCCAGAATACTCTATAAGCCCTAAATATCAATGATTTGAAGCCAATGTTGGTTATCTGAAGAATACGCTAAAAAAAACCCAGTAAAAATACTGGGATTTGTCAGCGGTCTGGATTTTATTGCCGATGATGCTTATTTTGACAAAGCCCGTGATTATGTCAAAAACAAATATATGTCTAATTCTGATTAACTTCACTATCTGCATTACGCTTAAAATGCAGATAGTTACAAATTAAAAATAAATGCTCCAAATTGACATTTGGCAAGGAACAAATACAACGTCATACATCTTAATACATAATTTTGAGGCTATGAAAACTATGCCAACTATACCCTTTACAACTCGCCTTGATACAGAGCTAAAAGCTCGCCTTGAAGAAATAGCACAGTATGAAGACCGCTCTACTTCGTATGTTGCAAATCGTGCTATTCAAAACTTTGTTGAAGAGCGTGAAGCAACAAGAGAGCTTATTAAGGTAGGTTTAAATCTTGCTGAAAAGGGAGTATCTATTTCTGAATCTGCCATAGATTCTTGGCTTAATAGCCCTGAGGACACCCCTTTTCCAAAGCCCGATACTTTTGAGCAATAATTACTTATGAAAATTCAAATACTAGAAACAGCTGAATTAGGAATTCGCTGGATGAAAAGATATTTTCTATCAAACCCGCAACTTCACAGTGCGGATGCTTTTCATAATTATAATAGTGCTAAAAAACTTTTAAAGGAACATCCTTATACCGGTGAAAAATATGAAAGCCATGACGAAGTACGAGAGCTTAATATTTCCAAAACAACTTTTTCAATTTTGTATACTTTTAAGCTGGATACAATCTATATTATGGACATTCGTGACCAACGAGGAAATCGTAGTGCCGACGCTCTTAAAAAATATACAACAGAACTTAGAAAAAAATATGACCTTTAGGCTAAACAGAAATAATATCTAAAGTGTAGAAGTTTAGATTTGATCCCTGCTGTGGCGCTTGGCGACATATTCCTTGGATTAATTTGAGAGGGTTTTGGTTAGAGCAAGCAGGCTTTACCATCGGCACGACCTACACCATTACTGCCTACGACAAACAATTGATTTTTACCGCTGAGTAAAACAAATAGCCCCGCGAATGCGGGGCTAATATCGTGCATGTCTAGTTTATTTATTTTTAACCCCATGCACCTAAAACAACTGCTGTTATTGCAAACACTGCTGTAAGCAAGATGGTTAAAACTGCCGCAGTTAAAAGAGATAATATTGCTGGCCGAGAAGAATGCCAATTTATATTTCTCTCATAAAAAGCAAAACCGCAACAATATAAAAGCAAGAAAGCAATTAATAATATTGCTAAAGCACCGCCCATAAAATTAACTATGTAACCAGAAGCAACAAAAATAGCTTCCATTATCGCGTCCATTTTTGCCTCCTAGAAATCAAAATTTATCTATTACGGCCTGATCTACAGGCCCCCAAACCATATCATCGAGCCAAACATTTGGCCCTCCCATATATCCGTAGCCACCGCTCTGGATTTGAATATGATATGAGCCGTTCTGCAAAATCACGGTTCTTTCTACAACACCAGGGTGTAACGCATGATCCATCATCGTTTCATTTCTAATACCAGTCTGAACTCCATCAGAGTTATATACAGCAGTGGTACGAATATGATCTTTACCAAACGGCCCCGGAATATTTACATCAGCTATATATTCTTCACCAGGGACAAATGCATTTGATTGGTTAGGGTGAACACCGTTGGTGTTTAATGCATTAACAACACTTTGTTGTGTACATCCGCTCTGACTTGCAGCGCAAACTGCGGGGGACAAGCGATCATATTTATGATTGCCCTTTCCAAACCAATTTTCAGTCCAATCACCCTTTTGTGCAGACTCATGCAGATGATGATTATACAAAAACACAATAGCAGCATTCAATGCTCCCTGCACCCCATCTCCCCCAGTAGCCTCAGCCGACAAATAACCTGAAACCATAGTAAGTGCGATTCCTTGTTCATAACTTAGAGTATTAGCCTGTGCATAACTTCCAGTAGCACTACTAATCAACCCGCTGGCAAACCCTGCTGCAAACTTATCACCGCGCAAATCACTAATAATTCCCTGAGTGATACCATGTGCTGCCGCTTTAACCGCCCAATGTTCAAAATTAATACCAGCAACAGTTTTTAAACCACCCACTCCATTAGCCACACCCGCAGTCAATCCAGCCCAGGCACCCGCCTCCACCGACACATTTACATCCCCCGACTGTAAAAGCGTCACCGTCGTTGCCGTTTTGGCTGCACTGGCTGCTGCCCATACACCAGGATCTGTCCCAGGATAAAACGGCCCACCCTGCCCTGCCAAGGCCGCACTTAACACTAAACTCCCTAGCGCCTGCAACCACGAACTATGTGTTAACTGCGTAGCGACAAAAAACGCTGCTGCTATCTCCCATCAATGTCCACTAGAGTCCCGATAACTCATCGGATTATTCCGCACATAAGCATAACGGTTATAAGCCAACGGCTGAGACACATCTGGGATCACGCTATCTGCAGAAACAAACCGCCCAATCACCGGATCATATAAACGGGCGTTCATATTTACCAGGCCCAGCTCTTTAATCGTTTCATGGGAGGTAAAACCGCGATAATCACCCAGAAAAACCGTACCACCTGATAATGCTTCAGCTAATAGATGAACATCTTCATCCAGTACATCATTATTATCCTGAATATCACGCAGGTAATCATCGGTTTCAATGCCCAGCGTGAGTACGGCTTGAACATTGGCATTGGGTTGCTCACGACGAAGCACCTCTTCAACCAATTCGGACTAGCGGGGGCATTTGAATCGGATAAGTAGTGGCCGTTACCGACCACCACTCTCCTAAGAACCGTGCATGCGCG
>MDLC01000007.1 GCA_001723645.1 Candidatus Endobugula sertula
CACGCTTTGGTGGTAAGGGGAATAACCCGTATTGGTTTGGCTACAAGGAACATGTATCGGTGGATATGCAGAGTGGTTTCATCCACAAAGTGGCTGCAACGTCTGCTGAGGTCACTGACGCTGATTAGGTATTCAAAAAATTGATTGGTTGCCTGCTTAGGATAAATCCGCCTTTATTTCAGGAAAACCGACAATGGGAGACGGAAATGCCGAAAAAAACGGTCAATAAGACTGGGGCACTCGCTTTGCCACAAGCACTTTGTATTTTTTATTGGTTTTTTGAATTAAACGACAAGCCCATCCTGTACATCATGGCAGTGGTGGTAGTCATACCTATCGCTTTGGTGTGGATGCAGGGTAAGACCTGATTATTATTAACAATGATAGTTCAGCTAACAGTGTGGATACTCTGCGTTTGGACGAGAATATTTTTCCAGAAAATATTTATACTGGCATGATGGTAATGATCTTGATAATTTATGAGGTAATTCTAAAAAGCCTCGACCAAAGAATTTTATGAACCAACGCCAGCAACACAGTCTATTTGAAGTTCAGCTAAATATGTTGTAAGTTGCGTCAATATAAAAATAATAGTTAGAAGCTAAAAAATGTGTAAAGTAGATACAATAGGAGAAATTTGATAGGGTAAGTTCCAATAAGGATGTGCAGGTATTCAATAAAAATTTCCGCTTAAGTCCACTTTTCCGAATAAGCTTACCAATATTAATTTTTATAATGAAAATATCGATAGCTTTATATTGTAGGAAAGGTTGTTAAAAATTTTATAGAAAGAAAAAACCTTATGAAATGCAAAATTTTTCTTATTTATCCTTTACTATCTTTTTCGGCTGATAAATTTCAAAATGAAATTGATATTATAGAAAATAAAACTAAGCAAAAAGGTTGGCAGTATGGCGGTATTTGTGAAGAGCAATATGATAATACATTAATAAGTCTCAGATATTCTTTTGCTCCTAAAGGAAAAGATATTGGTGACTATGCATTCATCGATATAAAAAAGGGAGATAAAATCATATCTTTTTCAGGTTTTGATATATTCCCGTTTAGTACCAAAAACAACTGTCAAATAGAATACATAACAAATATTGTTGTTCTCGATACTTACGATTACTCGGCAGCAAAAAGGTATCAGGTATTTATCAATGTTGATAAAAATAAAAAAACAGAATATCGATATAACCTAAAGCATACCTCTATATTTTCCAAAAAATTAAATGAAGATTCCTATCTAATAGCAGGGTTTGGGTTGTGTAAAAGTGATGGTTCCTATAGCTGGATTTATGATCGAATCTGCAAAACAATTCCGCTAAAAAAATATCATGAAATACAGGGTAAGATTCAAAATAGGCTAGGATTTTCGATATATCCATATATTCCAGGAGGAGGTATTGGTGCTTTTAAATATTATCTAATATGTGATAGGTGCAATTACGAAAAAAATTCTTCTATTGATAAAGAAGTAAAAGATTACCTTTTGAAGGTTCACAAAAAGATTAAGAAAATAGAAAAATCTAAAAATAAAAAAAGTATCTATTCTACATATTTAGCGTTTAGTAGTATTTTATACTCCAAATTTCCAGAAGCTAAAAACCTTTTAAAGAAAATAAATTTTACTTACCAAAATGACTTCGAGCTATTTTGGAAAGAAATCTATAAAAATAACTATCAAAGAAGGGAACTACATAATGGCTTCAAATTTAAATAATCTAACAAACGCACAGCTTACACAAGTTCAAAGCATCATTAACATAGGTCTTGAAAATGACACAGTAGATATTCGGAGTTTAAATAGCCAATCATGGTTACGCCAAGCCTATTTGAACGCCGGTGAAGGTGACGATACGGTTCATGGTGGGAATAGTAATGATATGATCGTCGGCGGTTTAGGTAATGATTTGTTGTATGGTAACGGTGGTAGATGCACGAAAACTGCTCCTGCGTTTTCTGCGTACCCCTCGTCCATGAGGGGCAATACTTACCGTTTTGGTGTGGGTGCAGGTCAAGATGTGATTATCAATAATGATCTTTTAGCTGTGGCATAATTTAATAAAAATAATGTTTAGGAGAAATAAAATGGTTTTTATAAATAAATGTATTTCAGAAGAAGATCGTAAGAAATCCAATATCGATGAAATTAATAAAAGAGGAGAGGCAGAATGAAAAAATTATTAATATTCTTGTTTGCTATATTAATAATATTTGTAGGGGGCGCATGGTCATACGGAAGTAGTTTTCTCATTATAGCAAAAACAAAAATACCAAATGCTATTTTAGAAGTAGGAAATAAAAAATATCAATTTGACAGTAAAAACACATTAAATATTAGCCATATGCTTTTGTTCAATGACACAGTAAAGGTTAGTGCATTCGGGTTTAAGAGCGCAGAAGTGGATAGTTTTAATTGCACAATTAAAAACAAACGATTTCGTCAGTGTGCTTTTGAGATAATTCTTACAAATAAAGAATTAGTTTGCACCCAATGTTTCGGCCTTTAAACGATAAGTTTATATTAGGAGAATAATAATGAGTTTTTTAATAGACAATACTCCAGGAGCTAGACAAAGTGTTAACGAGGCTATTAGTTCTGGCTTGCCCGGTAGAGCTAATGGTCCTGCTGATGCATATAGACACTTAGTATGGGGAGCAGAGTTAACCCGAAGATATAGAGAAAATATAGCAAGATCCATCTTAGACTTTCATGAGCTTTCATCTGATGATGCACGACAAACAGCAATGGATCTTCATAATAATGAAAGGGCAATAGAAATTGGTAAAGAAATTGCTGATAATAATGGAGACTGGGGAGACATTCTTGATCGTGCTAGGCAAGAAATCAACGATTCAGTACAAGATCCTGCAATAGTAGATTCTACAGGCCAAATAACCGGTGGTAATGGGGCTGCATGGTACCCAGAAAATGAGTGGAGTCAAAACCCAAAAAACGACAATACTGGTCAACGGATTGATACTGCTGATTCAAATTGGCCGCCAAGCTGGCCTAATACCCCGTTCTGGGATATAGAGACTGAAACAACCACTACTACTTGGGATCCAGATAATCATAATCTTATTGATTCTGATACAGGTCAAGTTGTTCAAGCTATAAATGATTTGGATCAAGACGGAACCCCTGATTCTATTGATGATGATATTGATGGAGATGGTATCCCTAATAATATTGATGCCGAACCTGTTGGGCCTGATGCTGATGGTGATGGAATTCCTGACTCAGAAGACCCTGATATAGATGGAGATGGTATTCCTAATGGTATTGATCCAGAACCTAATGGTGAAATTGTAACTCCCGAACCAGAAGCCCCACCTGTTCCCCCCGTCCCACCCCGTGATCCGCTTGCACTGGACTTAAATCTTGATGGTGAAGTTGGCACGGTCGGTATCGAAGCCGGTGCTTTTTTCGATGTGGATAATAACGGCTTTGCCGAAAGCACCTCGTGGATCGGGCCGGAGGATGGTTTTGTTGTTCTTGATCGTAATGGCGATGGTGACATCACTCACGGGGGTGAACTCTTTGGGACCGAAACTTTGCTGGAAAACGGTGAGTTTGCAGTGAATGGTTTTGAAGCCATTGCCGAGTTAGATGCTAACGGCGATGGTGTCATTGATGCCAATGATGCGCAATTTGAACATCTACGTGTTTGGCGGGATGCTGATTCTGATGGCGTGAGTGATGATGGTGAGTTGATGACGCTGGATGAAGCCGGGGTGGTGTCGATTGACCTTGCGTATACTGAGGATGCGTTTACGGATGATAACGGTGTACTGCACCAAGAGATTGGGTCTTACACGCGTCGTACGTCTAATAACGAGAGTGCTGTCTCTGCAGCCGCCAAAACCGCAGTGACTTCAGTTGCCCCTGACGGCGAGGATAATGATTTTATTGCGGGTTCACAGTTGGTGATTAATGCCGAGTCTGACAATGATGCCATTGATATTAGCCGCCTCAATGGTCAACCGTGGTTACAACAAAGCTACCTCAATGGTGGTGCGGGTAATGACAGGATTCATGGCGCGGATAGTCATGATATGTTAGTCGGTGGCTCGGGTAATGATACCTTGTCGGGCAATGGTGGTAGTGATGTCTATCGTTTTGGTGTGGGTGCTGGGCAGGATGTGATTATTAATCATGATGATTCGGATAGCACCGATAGTATTTTATTGGATGGCAATATACGGCCTGAAAATATCGAATTGAGTCGTGAAGGTGATGATTTACTGTTAGTGATTGTGGGTACTGACGATCAATTGCGTATACAAAATCATTTTTTAGGCGGTTCACAGGCTATTGATGCCATCGCCTTTAATGCGCCTGAGCTTGAAGGGTTGGTATGGGATGCTGCGGCGATGACTGCAGAGCTGGAACGCAGTATAGCAACGGAAATCACGACGGAAACCGAAGTGGCGCATACGTTATGGTTTGATTCGGATCGTCGTTTTAGTGTGCCGGTTGATGAGCAGCTCGGTGAGGATATCCCTATTACTGAAAGTATTGCTGCACTGCCGGATGTGGCAGGTGTGGGTAATGTGTATTCCTTGCATCAGGCCATGGCACGTGATGCCAGTGGTGAGTTAGAAGCATTGGTACAACAGTTTGTTGAAGAGCAAGACCCGGATGTGCGTGATCAATTGGTATTAGATATTCTCTATCGCTGGACTGCGCAGCATGATGTCACCCCTGAAAGCCGTGGTCAATATATTGATGGTCGTCAGGTGGGAGTACTGGAAACATTGTGGGGTGAAAAGCTGACCGGTGGGCAAACCAATCCGGGACCACGTTTTTCGGGTACGTTAAAAACACTGTTTGATCAGTATAGCGATACCTTATTTTTTGAGTTATCCAAACAATCTCATCTTCAAGATGTGTTTTTGCTGAGCCATTTTACCCAAGATGACACTGGTGCGTGGAGCGGTGATTATACCAACGCTATTGCGTATATCTTCAACTGGGTGACACAGGATAATGATGCAGGCTTAGTGGTTTTAGATGATTTTTACCGTGCGATTCGCGGTATTGATCCCTACCAAAACCTTTATGTGAATGATTTGAAAGTAGAGTTTGAAGCGCAGCTCGTTGAGCTGGAAGCGGTGAATCCTGATACTTATCGTTTAATTTTAGAATACGTGCGCCAGGAAAATGATGTCATCAATGGTACGGAAGGTGATGATTTATTAGAGGGCTTTGGCGGTAGTGATGTATTGAATGGTTTGGCAGGTAACGATACCTTATTGGGCGGTACGGGTAACGATACACTCAATGGTAGTGATGGTCATGATGACCTGCAAGGTGGTGAAGGGAGTGATGTACTCAATGGCGGTGTGGGTAACGATACCTTATTGGGCGGCACAGGTAACGATACGCTAAACGGTGGTGAAGGTGCGGACACTTACCGTTATACCAGCGGCAATATTACGATTAACAACTATCATACGGATGACTCCGAAGATGTATTGGAACTACCAGAGGGAATTTCGCCTGATGATGTGTTAGCACGTCGTCATTTCGGTGATGATTTGTTACTACAAATTCATACAACGGGTGCGGAGATTCGAGTGGTTAATTATTTTGTCAGTACGCAATATGAGTTAACCACGGTACGCTTTGCCGATGGTACTGAATGGCAAAGAGACGCTATTCGTGCACATGTGCTACAACCAACAGCTGGCAATGACTATATTGTGGGTTATGCCGACGATGACACGCTGAATGGTTTGTCAGGTAACGATACTCTTATCGGTAATACCGGTAATGATTCACTCAGCGGTGATGAAGGCAATGATGATCTACAAGGTGGTATTGGTAACGATGCTCTGAGCGGTGGTGTTGGAAACGATAAGTTGCAAGGTGGCAGCGGCGATGATTCTCTCAATGGTGGTGCGGGTTCTGATTGGTTGTCAGGTAATAGTGGTAATGATACCTATCTTGTTAATGTAGGTGACGGCTATACCACGATTTCTAACTATGATACTGCCGCAGGTCGTTATGATCAATTAGTACTGGGTGAAGGTATTAATCCTGATGATGTGATCGCACAGCGTTTCAGTAATGATAATTTGCGCCTAACACTCAACGACACTGGTGATGTGGTTACCATTACGGATTATTTTCGTGGCAGTGCTTATGAGCTTAATGCGGTTGTATTCAATGATGGCACGGTTTGGGATGCGGCGACCATTGCACAGCAGGTACTGATCCCCACAGAAGGTGACGATTACCTTGTTGCTTACGGCGATAATGATGTACTTGATGCCTTGGCGGGTAACGATACAGTATTGGGTGCGGCGGGTAATGATACGTTGTTGGGAGGCACTGGTAATGATGTACTCAATGGGGGTGCTGGCGATGATGTATTGGAAGGCGGTTTAGGTATGGATACCCTTGAGGGTGGTGCAGGTAACGATACCATTATTGTAGGTGATGCCATCGCCAGTCCCAGTGGTGACAACCATATTCGCTTTGGTCGCGGTGATGGCCATGACCTCGTTGATATTCGTGAATACTTACTTTCGGCTGAAGAACTTGATCAAACAACCATAGTGTTTACATCAGGTTTATTATCTGCCGATATTGAACTGGAGATTGCCCCTTCACAACAGCCGAATGCTGAGCAGGAAGATATCGTCTTTAGAATTATTGATACAGGAGAAACCATCACGCTGGATGCAGGTTTTACTTTAAATCCGCAGTTGGTCACCTTGCATTTTGAAAATAGCGGTTTGGATGATTTTCAGTTGAGTACAACCAGTATTGCCGCTATTGCTGAGCAGACCGTAGGCGATCAGACATTAAATCTAGAAGATGTTATGTCTCGTATCTATCGTACTGATGTACAAGATACCTTTGGTCATTCCGCTTTCATGGGTACTGAGGCGGATGAAAACTTGCTGGTCGGTGGTTTGTTATCTGGAGCTCAGTCCGTTGAGGGTAATGGCGGTTCAGATAGCATATTGTTAGATGGAAATGATGATTTTGTTGCTGATACCGCGGGCAGTCATAATGGACACTTTCGAATCCGTGACTTTGTGATTGACGATATTAGCACTAATGAAGAAGCGGATGTGTTCGATATCGGTGCCTTTTTACGGGGTTCTACTATTGATGCATCGACAATCGGTCATTATGTTCATATTGTGAGTCATCCAAATGGAGCGGGGTTATCTTTTATATTTGTAGACCGTGACGGTCAGTTTACGGATCAAGATCGTGCCAATTTAACGAATGATCCTTACGGTGGTGGTCACGGTGCAGATTTATTTTTTGAGTTTCAGGGGCACGCCGCCAACAATAATATTGCACAGCTGACAGGTTTTGCAGATAACACCGAAGAGCAATTTCAAACATTATTAGACTGGGGCTTTTTCGATGTCTCGACAGCGAATAGTGAAGCACCAGAACGTCCAGTTGAGGATTTGACGGCTCCGATTTTTATTCAGGGTACAGAGGATGCTGATAATTTACTGGGCACCATTCGTGATGATATTTTCTTATCGGAAGGATTATCCTTGGGTACGGAGAGTATTCGTGGTCATGGCGGCTCGGATATTCTGCAATTATCGGCAGAGGATGTTCATGCTTCAGGTGGTGCAGGAGATAGTAATGGTCATTACCGTATTCGTGATTTCGTGATTGGTGATACACATACCGATAATGCAGCGGATGTGTTTGATCTTGGTGCTTTTTTACGGGGTTCCGATATTGATGCTTCGACGATGGGTCATTATGTTCACATCGTCAGTCATTATAATGGTGCCGGTTTATCATTTGTATTTGTAGATCGTGATGGTCAATTTACGGATCAAGATCGTGCCAATTTAACGAATGATCCTTATGGTGGTGGTCACGGTGCAGATTTATTTTTTGAGTTTCAGGGGCGCGCCGCCAACAATAATATTGCACAGCTGACAGGTTTTGCAGATAACACCGAAGAGCAATTTCAAACATTATTAGACTGGGGCTTTTTCGATGTCTCGACAGCGAATAGTGAAGCACCGGAACGTCCGGTTGAGGATTTGACGGCTCCGATTTTTATTCAGGGTACAGAGGATGCCGATAATTTGCTGGGCACCATTCGTGATGATATTTTCTTGTCCGAGGGTTTGTCTTCGGGTGTTGAAAGTATTCAGGGTAATGGTGGCTCGGATACTCATGGCTGATGATGTTGTGACTCAAGATGGTGCAGGTGATAACCATACTCATTACCGTATTCGTGATTTTGTGATTGATAATACCAGTACAAATGATCAAGCGGATGTATTGGATATTTCAGATCTACTCAGTGGTTCATCCATTGAGCTTGATAACTTGGGTGATCATCTTCACGTTATCAGTAGCGTCTATAGTAATCATCGTTCAGGTATTTTCGTTAATCGTGACGGACAATTTACTGAAGAGGAGAGAACGGCATTGACTGAAAACCCTTCAGAGGGTGGGCAAGGTGCTGACATCTTTCTTGAATTTCAAGGTTATGCAGGAAACAATAATTTTGAAGATATCACAGGCTTTGCAGACAATACGGTAGAGCAATTACAAGCACTGATTGATATGGGATTTTTGGAAGTATCGTAATAGGTATTCATTTATCTGGAAGTGTAGTAGTACAAACGGCAGTGTCGTTTAAAGCCGGGGGTCAAGGGGCGTTGCCCCTATGCAAGATTCACATGTTCGGAACTCGGTGTTTGATAACATGCAATCTTGCAATTACCCCGTAAGCAATGGGGCGGGCTTTCCTCTTTCTGTCACTGTTCTGACAAACAGAGTGTGACTTATTTTAGCTCCGCTGTCAGGGAGAGGAGGCAATGTCATTAAGTGTAAGCGTTCGATCTGCGCTTACTAAAGTTTCACAACATTAGGATCGTGCTTTTTCTATGACCTTTGTTGTTGAACATTCCGGCACCATTGCCATCACTTTTATGCTTCCGCCATAAGCTTGTACAATTTCCCGACCAACCACTTGCTCTTTTGTATAATCACCACCTTTGACCAAGATATCAGGCTGCAATGCTTCTAGCAAAGCCTCTGGTGTATCCCCTGTAAAACAAGTCACCCAATCAACACTCGCTAACCCTTGTAACACTGCCATACGACGATCTACTGAATTAATAGGGCGCCCTGGGCCTTTTAGTTTTGTCACCGATTCATCACTATTGATGGCCACAATAAGACGATCCCCCAATTTTCGGGCTTGATCTAAATAGGCAACGTGACCCGCATGTAAAATATCAAAACAACCATTAGTAAATACGACTTTTTCTCCACGCTCCCTCGCTAGGTTAACAGCAAGCGCCAATTGTTCATTGTTTAATAAACCGTGGCTATAATGATGTTTATGGTATTCAAATTCTAATTCTGGCGCTGTCACTGCGGTAGTACCGACCTTGCTAACAACAATACTGGCAGCAATATTAGAAAACATTACTGCTGACTCAATATCACTTCCTGCCGCTAATGAGGCCGCAATAGTGGCAATAACAGTATCACCAGCTCCCGTCACATCGACGACTTCTTTGGTAATAGCTGGTAAATGATATTCGTTTAAGGCACGACGGAATAAAGTCATCCCTTTTTCACTGCGGGTAACCAATAAGGCACCAATATTTAATTCCTGAATAAGCTGTTGGGCTTTTTCCTGAAGTTCGGCTTCAGAATGAATCACGCCTACAATAGCTATCAACTCAGATAAATTGGGGGTTAGTAAATCAGCCCCTGAATATTTACGGAAATCACTACCTTTAGGGTCAATAAGCACAGGGATCGACTGCTTCTTCGCTGCTTTAATTAAGGCTTGGCAATCATGTAAGGTACCTTTGTTGTAATCTGATAACACCAACACATCTACATCGTTTAGTTGTGACTGGCAAGCCGCCCATGTGCCTTCCCAATCCTCAATGGTAAACTTTTTTTCAAAGTCCATACGCAACAGCTGTTGTTGTTCACCCATGACGCGTGCTTTAACGATAGTGTCATTATGGGAATAGTTAAAGCAGCATTCAACACCAACAGATTCAATCTGTGTGAGTAGTTGTTCTGCATCTGCATCCCGACCGACTACACCGGATAATTTTATGTGTGCTCCCAACGCAGATAAGTTCATCGCCACATTGGCGGCTCCACCAGGTAATAGGGATTCACGCTGAACGTTGACTACGGGCACTGGAGCCTCTGGAGAAATACGCTGCACATCACCATAAAAATAGCGATCTACCATAATATCGCCAATAACCGCGACACGTGCTTTGTGATAGTTAGGAAAAGAATCCAGCATGATTGATTTAGCTCTTATTGATTATAAAAGGAGCGCATCATTAACTATCGGATTATGATGCGCATGATACCTTCTATACTGTTTAATGTTCAGGTATTACAGTAAAGGTTTTAACAAGTTCCACACCTCATCAGCGCTAATTGCCTTCATATTTGCATTTAAGGAGTGTTTATCAGCGATAATATGCTGCTGATGTTGGCCCACAGTACCAATTAGCATCGTATCTGTGACAGCATATAAGGTAATCGCAGGTATGGATAATACCGCAGCCATATGGGCCAAACCGGTATCACTACACACAGCTACTTTTGCCTGCGACATGACGGCGGCCATTTCACCCAAACTGACTTTGGGTAAAGCGATTGCTGCTGGGTGATCTTTAGCGATTAATTGAGCACGCTGATACTCGCTATCATTACCACAGGGCAGCAGAACAGAATAGTCTTGATGAGATACTTGACGAATAAGCTGCTGCCAGTAATCGACAGGCCATAATTTTGTCGGCTTGCTTGCATTATGAACGAAAACGACATACTTTTCAGGCAATTTGAAACTGGGTAACTGGCACTGACTAATATTGACCCCATAGTTTGGCAAAGAAGCTGGCTTTTCATAGCCTAATACTTTTGCCATCAATTCCCGTTGACGTTCAATCGCATGCTGACGTAACTCGATATGGTAGTGTGTATCATACGCCCAATGTGCTGGTTTTTCACGGCAGGTGTGTTTGTTATAACCATGCACAGGAGTGCGACGTAACCATGATACAATAGCGCTCTTTAAGTTGCTTTGGAGATCAACAACGACATCATAGGCATTGAGATTAAGCTGTCGATAAAAAGCGTGAAGCTCACCTCTTTTCCAACACTGAAACAGGTTTTTTTTCCAACGGCGATGTGCCGTAGTAATGACTCGCTTAACACTAGGGTGCCACAGTGGCACTTCCATAAATCCTTCATCAACGACCCAATCGAATGTGATATCAGGGTACTGTTTTACTGCATCGCTTAAAGCTGGAAAAGCATGCATCAGATCCCCCATAGATGTCAATTTTATGATCAAGACGCGCATAAGAAAAATATAACTTTCAAAGGTAGGGATTATTAATAGTTAATGGAGAATATAAAGTGACTTAAATATTTTTTTTGAAAAAAGCACTCAATTTATGTCTATAGACATGATGTTTGGTATATTTTTCTTCAACCAAATAATTGATTTGTAAAGATTGTCTTTGCCCTTCGTAAGATTGATAGCCATGCCAACAGTTATCAGTGACTTTAAAAGCAATCATTTGCCCAATAGAAGATGCAAATTCTGTTTCATAATCATTTAGGTTATCAGATTTTAATATTCTTAAACGCCCCTCTTTATAATCCCAACCATCGTTAATATATAATAGGATAGTAATTAACTTAGTTTTTGAATCCTTATGTATCCGCCCGTCTTTTTGTCGAGAGAATCCTCGGGCAGTAATCACTAAAGGTTTATCTTTAAGGTCAACGGAGAATTTTTTTTCTATGATGTGACGAAATTGATCACTTTTAATTTCTTCAACCAACTGATTGAATACCGCGGTGGTTGTGATGGCATCTAAAGGAAAGCTACCACCTGACGTAATTTTGGGGAAGTTCTTCAATAGCTCAGCATGGCTGGCTGGAGAAAAAGCATTATCTGAACCAAAAAAAGGGTAAGGCCGTTGTTTAACAACGGCTTTATCTATGGCATTATAATTAATAATTGTTTGCATCATTTATGTAACTCATCCATAGTTTTTGAATGTTAGATCATCAATCTATAGTAGTGAAGACAAATTTTTACACGCAATAAAAATCTTTATACCAAGCGGCAAATTTTTTTACGCCTTCGTATAAGCTGGTTGAAGGTTGATAACCGATATCATCAATTAGCTGTTGCACATCGGCATAAGTATCTGGCACATCGCCTGGCTGTAAGGGTAACAGTTCTTTCTCTGTTGTCTGACCAAAGACCTCTTCCAATATAGTAATATAATCCAATAAAGGGATAGGGTTGCTACAACCAATATTATAAACCTTCCATGGAGCCTTACTACTGCTCGGATCAGGGGTCGTTCCTGACCACTGTTTGTTGGGTGCGGCATTAATATCCAATGTTCGCACCACACCTTCTACGATATCATCAATATAAGTAAAGTCACGACGATGCTTACCGTAATTAAAAACCTTTAAAGGTTTTCCCTGAATAATGGCATCAGCAAATAAAAACGGAGACATATCGGGGCGCCCCCACGGCCCATATACTGTAAAAAACCTCAGTCCAGTGGTAGGAATGCCGTAAAGATGGCTATAAGTATGTGCCATTAATTCGTTAGATTTTTTGGTTGCAGCATACAGTGATACGGGATGATCAACATTATCCTGAACAGAAAAAGGAATGGATTCATTAGCACCATAAACGGAACTGGATGAAGCATACACTAAATGCTGTATCTGATGATGGCGACAAGCTTCCAGAATATTATTAAAGCCTATAATATTACTTTCAATATAGGCTCTTGGCGCTTCCAGAGAATAACGAACGCCCGCCTGAGCAGCAAGGTTAATGACCTTATCAAATGTTTCGTTTTCAAACAGTTCATCCACCGGCTGCTGATCGGAAATATCGATTTTATGGAACTGAAACTTGCCCTTAGTTTCTGTGCTATCAATCCATTCTAAACGTGCTTGCTTTAAACTCACTGCATAATAATCATTTAAGTTATCAATACCAATAACATCATCACCTCGTCGCAACAGTGATAAGGAAACATGGGCACCAATAAACCCGGCTGCACCGGTGACTAATACTTTCATAAGATGACTCTTTTCATCCCAATAATTACTTCAACTGTTTTGCACATTCAAGCAAACTGCCAACAACTTTATATTCTTCAGTGAAATCATTAAGCGAATCGGTTGATAATAAATAGCACTGATGGATATCCATTTTTTTCGCTGCTTCGATATCTGATAGTTTATCCCCAACCACCAAAGACTGATCAAAATCGATCGTATATTTTTCAGCAGCTTTAACAAACAGTCCACATGCAGGTTTTCTACAAGGACAACCATCGTCAGGACCATGTGGACAATGCAATACGTCTTTAATAAAAACACCATGATCGGCTAGTAATTGGCGATACCATGATGTTAATTTTTGATAATCCTCTTCGCTATAATAGCCTCGTGCAATCCCTGATTGATTGGTTACGATGATTAATTCGTAGCCTTTACGTTGCAATATCTGTAAGGCTTGAATACACCCGGAAGTCAATTCAAACTCATCAGTCTTATAGATATATCCGGCGTCCCGATTAATGACCCCATCACGGTCAAGAAATGCAACCCTCATACTTTTACGTTCATTCCTATGAGTTCTCAAATGAAGCATCAACAATGGCACATAACATATGACCAATAAATGCGTGCACTTCCTGAATACGAGGGGTTGACGAAGAGGGTACACAAATACAATCATCCACCAACTCCATTAGCTTTCCACCACTAACACCGGTTAATCCTAGGGTGTAACACCCCAGGTTACGCGCAACCTTCATCGCTTCACACACATTAGTACTATTGCCACTGGTAGAGTAAGCAACCACAACATCCTGAGGTTGGGCTAAAGCCTCTATCTGACGAGAAAAGACCTTATCGTAACCATAATCATTACCCACTGCGGTCAAAATAGACGTATCGGTCGTTAAAGCGATAGCCGATAAGCCTTTACGTTCACAGAGATAGCGCCCGACCAACTCTGCTGCAATATGCTGTGCATCTGCAGCGCTACCACCATTGCCCATGAGCAGTATTTTCCCCCCCTGATGTAATGCACTGACCCAGCGTCGCCCAGCCGTTTCAACGGTTGGGGCCAGATGACGAGACAGAGACATCACCTCAAGATGTTCATCCAATTGTACGCTATAGGACTGGAGCATTATTTACCTGCTTTATATCAACAGACGCTAGCAAAGGGTTAACCATTCCTTGTGGGCATCGCTACGGCCATGGACCACATTAAAATAGAGGGTTTGTAACTTTTCAGTAATGGGACCACGGCCACTGTTACCGATCATTCTATTATCGACTTCACGGATGGGTGTCACCTCGGCAGCACTTCCCGTAAAAAATACTTCATCGGCAATATAAACTTCATCGCGAGTAATACGTTTTTCAACGACATCCAAACCGCATTCCTGAGCCAACAGAAAAATAGTATTACGTGTAATACCATCTAGAGCCGACGTCAGGTCTGGAGTATATAAGGTGCCATTGCGTAGCAAGAAAATATTTTCGCCACTTCCTTCAGCGACAAAGCCATCCACGTCTAACAACAGAGCTTCGTCATAACCATCTCGCAAGGCTTCCTGTAAGGCCATCATGGAATTCATATAGTTTCCATTCGCTTTCGCCTTACACATGGTGACATTAACGTGGTGTCGAGTATAGGAAGAGGTTTTAATACGAATACCTTTGTTTAAACCATCATTCCCTAGATACGCTCCCCAGGGCCATGCTGCGACCATGACATGCGTTTTTAAACCATCGGCACGCAACCCCATCCCTTCTGAGCCATAAAAGCACATAGGACGAATATAAGCACTGTGTAAATGATTCTTACGAACAATTTGGGTTTGTACTTCATTCAAGACTTCTTTCGAAAAAGGGATATTCATATCTAGAATTTTGGCAGAATTAAATAGGCGATCCGTGTGCTCCTGAAGACGAAAAATAGCGGGGCCATCCGTTGTTTCATACGCACGTAAGCCTTCAAAAACGCCCATACCATAGTGCAAGGTATGCGTTAACACATGAATTTTCGCATCACGCCATGGGATCATTTCTCCATCTATCCAAATCAACCCATCGCGGTCGGTAAATGACATAGACTTTCTCCTAACAATTTACGGTATAGTCTCACTCTTATTTATGATGTCACTATCTCGGTTTGGTAACAACTATTCAGCACCGAAGAGTTGTTGCCACAATAGCTGAACTTGCTGGCGCATTGACGCCAGTGGATAATGACTAAACTGGTCTTCCTCTATGAGTGAGGATTGTTTTTGCAGGGCCAAAAGATGTCCTATCTGCCGATAGCGCTGATAAACATTGATCAACGCTCGGGTTTGTTCAGTATCAATAATACCCACCTCATCTAGGCATTCGAGTATTCGAATGTTATCGGTATACTGACTCAAAGAGTGCCATTCATGTGACCATGCCAGAACGGCGTATTGAACCATAAATTCAATATCGACGATACCTCCTGTATCTTGCTTGAGGTGAAATAATGCTTTTTTACCTTGGTTTAGGTGGTTTTTTTGCTGATTCTTATTGGAAGACCCCAGATGGTCACGCATTTTTTGTCGCATCTCAATCACAGATGTTCTCAATTCGGGTAAAGCACGTTGAGTCTCTAAAATACGTCGCCTCATTTGATGAAATGTTTCCAATAATGCCATATCACCGACAATTGGCCTAGCCCTGACCAAAGCTTGGTGTTCCCACGTCCAGGCATCACCTTCTTGGTAACGTAAAAACGCTGCCATTGAGCTGACCAGTAGGCCAGAGTTGCCTGAAGGGCGTAACCGCATATCCACTTCATAGAGAGGTCCAGAGAGTGTTCTGGTATTCAGTATATGGATAATTTTCTGCCCCAGGCGAGTGTAGAATGTTTGGTTATCTATAGGCTTTTCACCCGTAGTAAAACCCTGGGCATCAGCCTGATAAATAAAGACCAAATCTAGGTCGGAGTTGTAACTTAGCTCAATGCCTCCCAATTTGCCATAACCGACCACAATAAAACCTGGAGCAGTCGTACATACCCCATTAACGGAGCAATTATTGTCTTCTTCACCAAGAAGTTGTTCACTGGGAACCCCATGTTTGGATACCAACAGTTGCCATGCTAAATTAACCACTTCTGCTAGCACAGTTTCGGCGATCCAGGTCAGATAATCACTGACCTTCATTAAAGGTAAGGCACCTGATAACTCGCTGGCAGCCACTCTAAGTACATGAACCAGCTTAAAATAACGCAGCACTTCCATATGAGATTCGAGATCGTTTTCGTCTATACGTAATAAACGCTGTCTTAAGTCGTCTTGTAATTCCTGTTGGTTAGGCAGGGTATACAGACTCTCCATATTAAGCAACTCATCAAGCAAGGAGGGCATTTGCGTTAATAGTTCGACAATCAATACACTCCCTTGAAATAGTACGAGCAGTTGATGCACAACCCCAGGATTCTCCAGCAAGAAAGTCAAATAGCTACTACGACTGACAATTTTTTCCAGCCAACCCAACAGTCGCAGGAGAGACACATCGGATTCATCCATTGTTGCTGCAGCGGATAACAAGTGGGGAATGAATTGATCCAGTGCTTCACGAGACGCCGATGATAATTGTTTCACTCCCCAACATTGACGAAAGCCGTTTAATTGTTCCAGAACAGCGTCAGCATTGCTATAGCCCGAAAAAGCAAGTAGTTGCTCAGGCTTATCGATACGTTCCATCCATAAATCCACCCATTCCTCCGAGATCGCCTGCTTCGCCAACTTATCTTTTGGATCAGCAACCACCCACTGAAACTGTTGACTCACATTGTTTCGATATCGATCAAGCTCGCTTAAAAAGCTTTGCCAGTTATCAAAACCCATTACCCATGACAGCACATTTTGCAACCTTTCATCTATAGGCAACTGTTGGGTTTGCTGGTCCTGATAGGCTTGAATCGCATGCTCTGTTTTACGTAAAAATAAATAACTATTACGTAACTGTTGTACAACATCCTCATCAAGGGTTTGGTCTACACATAATGGTTTCAATACAGCCAACCAATGTCGTTGTTGGAGCTGTACATCTCGACCGCCGCGAATGAGCTGGAATGCCTGTACGATAAATTCCAATTCTCGAATACCCCCTGTCCCCAACTTGACATTAGATTGCATCCCTTTACGTCGCACTTCCTGAACAATCATCGCCTTTAGGCGTCTCAGTGCTTCTACAACAGAATAATCAATGTATTTTCGATAAGTAAAAGGCAGCAATATTTGATCTAATTCTTCATAAGCCTTCCGTTGCAACATCAATGATTGTTGAATATCAGGCAGAGTTGAGCAGGCAACAACTCGAGCTTTAATTGCGGCAAATCTCTCCCATTCACGGCCCTGTGTCATATAATAATTCTCTAACGCAGCAAAGCTACTCACTAAAGCCCCACTCTGGCCATAGGGTCGCAAACGCATATCAACCCGGAAGACAAATCCATCCACCGTCACATCATTAAGGCTTTTAATGAGTCGCTTCCCCAATCGAGTAAAGAACAACTGATTATCTATCGAAGCTGTGTCACTATCAGTCTCTCCAGATTCGGAAAACACGAAGATCAAATCAATATCAGACGAAACGTTAAGCTCACCACCTCCTAGCTTACCCATACCCAGTACCAACAGTTGCTGAGGTGCTTTAGAGCTAGCTCCTCTTGGCATACCATACTTAAGTGATAACTCTCGGTAATGGAAATCCAGGGCTTGTTGAATACAAACTTCTGCCATGGTTGTCATCGACTGACACACTTCAGAGAATGTGGATAAATGATTAAGGTCCCGCCAAAACACAGCCACCATCAGTTTGCGGCGCAGTTGACGCAGCGTTTGATCCAGCATCTCTACGGTTGTACACTCGCAGCAAGACAACTCTGCCATTTCCACAATCCGTTCTGCAGATAATGGAGCAAAGGGGGTATCTACGAGCAACCAGTGAAACAGTAGGGCGGGGTCTCGACAACAGCTCTCCAGGATATATCGACTGCCGACTAAAGCACGAGCTAATTGTGGCACCAGTGTCGGAGATCGATTGAGTATTGAGATGAGCTGTTGTTGCTGTTGATCTTCAAGGTTTGAAAGTAGTTGAGCACAGACCTCTTCGCCGTCTACTTGCAAGTTTTCAGGAAGCGATTCACTCAATAATGCATTCAGCATGGTCATATCTTGAAAAAATTAACGAAATCGAATGTCAAAAAAATGCACCCCACCCCACCTTACCTTAGGGCCTGTCTATACTCGTCTGTTGAAGGTGCTACGCGCAAAACCTCCTCAACCGTCGTGATCCCTGCTGCAATTTTCTGGGCACCCGATAAACGTAAGCTACGCATCCCCTCTTTGATGGCTTGTTTACGCAACACCATAAAATCGCAACGGTCATTTATTTTTTGACTCAGCGTATCTGTCATCAGCATAATTTCATAAATACCCTGACGGCCCAAGTAACCCGTATTTCGGCACTCAAGACAACCCACAGGTTTGCATATAGAGTCTGGTTTTGGCGCAGTCCAGGGAGCCACCAATGTATCCCATTCTTGCTGAGAGATATCACTTTCCGCTTTACAATGAGGACACAAGGTCCGGACTAAACGTTGAGCCATCACCCCCAAAACGGTAGACCTGATCAAAAAGCTGGGCAGGCCCAAATCCAATAAACGTGTAATAGCCGTAGGGGCATCGTTGGTATGAAGAGTCGACAATACCAAATGCCCTGTCAACGCCGCCTGAACAGCCATCTGACCGGTTTCATTATCACGGATCTCACCGACCATAATAATATCCGGATCTTGACGCAGTAATGTCCGTACACCAGCGGCAAAGTCCAACCCAATAGCAGAATGAACCTGCGTTTGGTTAAAACTCTCTTCAATCATTTCAATGGGGTCTTCTACTGTACTCACATTCACTTCTGGCGTGGCCAACTGTTTAAGCGATGAGTATAAGGTGGTTGTTTTACCCGATCCTGTAGGTCCAGTTACAAGAATAATACCGTGTGATTTTGCTGTCATACTGTTCCAACGCGCCTGATCTTCATCCATCAACCCCAACTCAACAAAACTACGCAACAGCACATCTGGATCAAAAATTCGTAGTACCATTTTTTCACCAAATGCTGTAGGCAAGGTGGATAAACGCAGCTCGATTTCATTACCATCTGGGCCTTTGGTTTTAATGCGACCATCCTGAGGTTTGCGTTTCTCGGCAACATTCATCCGGCCCAAAATTTTCAGCCGGGAAATCACCGCAACCGCAACGGAAATGGGTAACTCATAGACCTGATGCAATACACCATCAATGCGAAAACGCAGCTTACAGATTTCACGACGCGGTTCAATATGAATGTCACTGGCTCGCTGATCAAAAGCGTACTGTAACAACCAATCCACAATATTCACTACATGTTGATCATTTGCTTCAGGGTCTTTTAAAGACCCCAAATCCAAGAGCTGTTCAAAATTGGTGACAAATGAACGGTTGCCAGCAATACCTGAAGCGCCAAATACTGAGTGAGACAAGCTGTAAAACTCGACCGTATAGCGCTCAATATCGGTGGGGTTGGCAAACACTTTCTTGATTGGCTTACGGGTGATATGGGCCAACTGCTCTTCCCAATCACTGATATAAGGCTGGGAGGTCGCTACAATCATTTCATGAGTATTGACTTCAACACACAAAATATGGTGTCGCTGAGCAAAAGCAAATGACATCACTTCCGTTATCAAACTCACATTCACTTTAAGAGGATCAATAGTAAATAGAGGTAACTGGCTGACATGGCTCATCCACTCAGATAAAGTTCCCTCATCTAATAATGCCCCTTCAGATTTGCGATCATGCAACTTTAGGGAAGCGATATAACTGATAGGATGCATGGCTGCCTGTTCGCGAGTTCGCGAGGCGCTGGTAATTAGATTAGCATCCTGTTGATTGAGACGGCCATCAGCAAGCAGTTCATTAACGCATTGATGCAGCTCTATGAATGTTCCCGCTATCATTGGCTAGTGGCCTCTTTTTCCAGGACAGCTGTTTTCATTAGCATGGTGGATACCGGTTATTATTTTTTTTGGCATATAATACAGCCTATTGTTGATGGTCATAAGCTACTATAGTCTTCACCAATCCACAACCAGTATGTATAGAAGAAGCGTCATATGATCCTTCAGCCAGAAACCATTCTGTACACAGTGACAGCAACCGGTTGCCTCCTTCTTTGTGAGTGGCACTAACCTGGCATTAGGTAACCATGTACTGAAAGAAAATCATCTGCCATATAAGAGCCCAATAATGAATAAGATAAATAATAGTGAACTTCGACATATTCGCGATCAATTAAACATTCTAAATCAACACCAGTTTATCCGTGTTTATAATTCTGTTCCCAGAATGTTATAGTTTCAGTTTCTTCGCGGCGTTGCTTTCGGTTTGGGGAGTGTTATTGGTGCAACAATCATTGTCTCCTTGTTGATATCACTTTTGGCTCAAGTAGAATTTATTCCTATCATTGGGGAATGGGCTAAAGAAATTATTCAGGAGATAGACCCTAGCCTATCTAACAAAACCAGTTAACAACACAGCCCAACAGCTTTGGAATATATAGACGACTACTCAGGGTCTATGGTTTAATCGCAAGAAACCATCGGCAGTACTTATACACTATGAATAGCAACCCAGATTACGTCTCGTCATTTAGACAAATCTCCCCTTATATCAAGTCCTATAAAGGGAAAACCTTTGTTTTAATGCTTCCGGAAGCGGCTGTTACCCATGCGAATTTTGCAAATATTACCCATGATATTGCACTGCTTAATCATCTGGGGGTGCGTATTATATTAGTGCATGGTGCCCGCCAACAAACGGAGCAGAAACTGCAAGATCCATCCACAACCGCTCAGATTCACCAAGGTATCAGAGCGATTGACAGCACAACCTCGCCCCTGTTAGTTGAAGCCATCGCTTCAACACGTTTTGCTATTGAAGCGTCCCTCTCAACCGGCTTGCCCAATTCACCTATGCACAATGCTAATATTCAGGTTAGAAGCGGTAACTTTATTACGGCAATGCCCATAGGCGTGGTTGATGGGGTCGATCTACAGTACGCAGGCAAAGTCAGAAAAGTGGATATCCATAGTCTTGATGAGATGCTTTTTAACCATGCTATTGTTTTGATTTCTCCCTTGGGTTTCTCGGCTACTGGCGAAGTTTTTAATCTCAACTATACAGAGCTTGCTACCAAAATTGCCATTGATATGAATGCTGACAAGTTAATCGCCTTTACTAAAAATAATGGTGCATTCAATGATAATAGAAAACTACAAAAACAATTAACACTATTGCAATGCGAAAAGCTGTTATTGCAAAAAGATACCAGTAACATCCACTTATCATTAAAAGCCTGCTACAAAGCCTGCGACCAAGGTGTCAATCGTGCGCATATAATCAGTTACATTGAAGATGGGGCATTGATTAAAGAACTATTTACCCGGGATGGTTTTGGCACCATGGTACATAGAGATAGCTATGAAACGATCAGGCGTGCACGTATTGATGATATCAGTGGCATTCTCGAACTCATCAAGCCGCTTGAGTTGGATGGGGTACTAACAAGACGCCCACGAGAATTATTGGAACAGGAAATCAACCATTTTACGGTCATGGAGATTGACGGAACCGTTATCGCCTGTGCCGCCCTTTATCCCTTTGTTAAAGGCAACACTGGGGAACTGGCTTGTATGGTCACCCATCCAGATTACCAGAGGCAGGGTAAAGCTGCAAAATTACTCTCTCATATAGAAAAACAAGCGGGTAAATTAAAAATATCACAGCTTTTTGTCCTGACCACACAAACGGCTCATTGGTTTTTGGAACAGGGGTTCTCCGAATCCAGTTTGGAAATACTCCCGCAGGAAAAGCAAAAAGTCTATAACTACCAACGGAATTCAAAAATATTTGTTAAAACCCTGTAATTAAGCGATGTATAATCAGCCCCCATACTATTTTTATCGAGGTCACTATGCCTATTTATCGTTCTAAAACAACGACGTCTGGTCGCAATATGGCAGGGGCACGAGCCTTGTGGCGCGCTACCGGAATGAAAGATGACGATTTTCAAAAACCGATTATTGCAGTCGTTAATTCATTTACGCAGTTTGTACCAGGACACGTACACCTTAAAGACCTTGGACAACTAGTGGCTAGTGAGATTGAAGACGCTGGTGGTGTTGCCAAAGAATTTAATACGATTGCCGTCGATGATGGTATCGCTATGGGTCACGATGGTATGCTCTATAGCCTGCCATCAAGAGATATTATTGCTGATTCCGTGGAATATATGGTGAATGCCCATTGTGCTGATGCCATGGTCTGTATTTCCAACTGCGACAAAATTACACCGGGCATGCTAATGGCGGCCATGCGCATTAATATTCCCGTTATTTTTGTCTCTGGTGGTCCAATGGAAGCTGGTAAAACCACATTATCGGAAAACAAACTAGATTTGGTTGATGCAATGGTCATTGCAGCGGATGATAACGCCAGTGATGAAAAAGTCGCTGAGTATGAGCGTAGTGCCTGTCCGACCTGCGGCTCATGTTCTGGTATGTTTACAGCCAATTCCATGAATTGCCTAACCGAAGCCTTGGGTTTGAGTCTACCCGGTAATGGGACCACACTCGCTACCCATGTGGATCGTGAAACACTGTTTAGAAAAGCGGGCCAACGTATTGTTGAAATCACCCGCCGCTATTATGAGCAGGATGATTATAGCGTGCTTCCGAGAAGTATTGCCCAGTACAATGCGTTTCAAAACGCCATGTGTCTTGATATCGCCATGGGAGGATCAACTAATACCATCCTGCACTTTCTAGCAGCCGCTCAGGAAGCCGGTGTTGATTTTAGTATGAAAGATATTGATGCACTTAGCCATCAAGTTCCACAGTTGTGTAAGGTCGCACCCAATACCCCTGAGTACCATATAGAGGATGTTCACCGCGCAGGGGGAATCATGGCTATCCTTGGTGAATTGGATCGCGCGGGTCTATTGGATACAGCGTTGCCAACCATACATAGCGATACCTTAAAAGACGCTCTTGATGAATGGGACATTATGCGCTCTCCCTCTGAAGAAGTGATGCACTTTTATAAAGCTGGTCCGGCAGGTATACCGACTCAAACCGCCTTTAGCCAGGATACTCGTTGGCCAACCCTGGATGCAGATCGTGAAAAGGGCTGCATTCGCTCACTGGAACACTGCTTTAACCGCGAAGGTGGGCTGGCTGTTTTGTATGGTAATATCGCACTGGATGGCTGCGTTGTGAAGACAGCAGGTGTTGATGAAGATATTCTCGTCTTCGAAGGTACGGCTCACGTGGTGGAATCTCAAGACGAAGCCGTAAGTAACATTCTCGCTGACAAAGTTAAACCCGGTGATGTCGTTGTTGTTCGTTACGAAGGCCCTAAAGGTGGGCCGGGCATGCAGGAAATGCTTTATCCCACGAGCTATATTAAATCTAAAGGGCTGGGTAAACAGTGTGCACTTCTTACTGATGGGCGTTTTTCCGGTGGGACTTCCGGCCTGTCTATTGGTCATGTTTCGCCAGAAGCTGCCGCGGGCGGAGCCATTGGTTTGCTACAAAATGGGGATAAAATCAACATTGATATCCCTAACCGTAGCATCAATGTTCTGGTGTCTGATGAAGAACTGGAGGCTCGTCGTGCAGCACAGGATCAAAAAGGCTGGAAGCCTGCCCAGACACGTCCACGTCAAGTATCGGCAGCGCTAAAAGCCTATGCCATGTTAGCGACTAGTGCAGACAAAGGTGCAGTAAGAGACCTGTCTCAACTGGAAGAATAAACAGTCGATGAATTGCTAACAACACGACGGTCATAACCGTCGTGTTGTTAAGTGGTTCGAGCGACTCATTTCCCAATCCAAGGCAAGACTTAACCGTGTAGCGATGTTTGTGGATAACAATGGTATGGGACCAACGGCTGTTGTCAGCAGTTGGTATTGATACGTTTATTGGTTCTCTTCAAAGCGTTTAATGGAGTCGCTAATTTCTTTTTTGGCCGCTGAGGCACCTTCCCAGCCTTCTACTTTGACCCATTTCCCTTCTTCCAGGTCTTTATAATGTTCAAAGAAGTGGGCAATACGTTTGAGTAGCAATTCAGGCACGTCATCCACATTTTGAATTTTTTTATTCATGCTGCTGATTTTTTCAATGGGAACCGCGAGCACTTTGGCATCATCTCCAGATTCATCCGTCATTTTTAGAACGCCTACAGGGCGGCATTGGACAACGGAACCTGGGGCAAGTCCAAAACGGGAAACTACCATCACGTCAATGGGGTCTCCATCTCCACATAGAGTGTTATTTACATAGCCGTAGTTGCAAGGATAATGCATGGAGGTACCTAAAATGCGATCAACAAATAGAGCGCCAGTGTCTTTATCGACTTCGTATTTGATAGGTTCACCATTTAAAGGGATTTCAATAATAACGTTCACTTCTTCAGGGACGTTTTTGCCTGCAGGGATTAAGTGTAAACTCATAATAATGACTTCATTGTTCTATTTTAGTTTAGTGTAAATCAGATGCTTGTGTGGCAACTGCTGGACCGCTTAAAGCGCGCGATTCTATCATAAATCCTTTGCAAAATGTCTTATGTTGATAGCTTTCAATCGTATCATCAAGCCTTAGCTTGCTGATAATAGTTGGGTAGCCTAGAATGGTTGGCGATCGGCGGTAGTAAATAGCTGTTGTTCCATATTATTTACTCCATTATACCTCCCGTTTACGGGTCACCCTAATAAAAGACACAAGATGAGGTTGTTATGGATGTATTAATGTTGCCCCCAGTATTAGGTATTGGTGGTTTGTTTGTTGCGTTTATTATTTATCAAATGGTTTCTCGATATTCTTCTGGTGAAGGTGTTGTTGCGGAAATTGCTGAGGCTATTCACGGTGGTGCCATGGTTTTTATGCGTCGTGAGTACAGTATCCTGGGTATGTTTGCGTTGGTGATTACTCTATTACTCTTCATCAGTTTTTCTTCCTGGCATACCCCTGTTGCTTTTGTCGTTGGTGCATTGTGTTCTGCTGTTGCAGGTTATATTGGTATGTATACTGCGACTCAAGCGAATGTTCGAACTACCGTGGCAGCTTCAATAGACGGTGCTGCGAGTGCTTTAAGTGTGGCATTTTATGGTGGTTCTATTATGGGACTAACGGTTGCTTCTATGGGGCTGTTAGGGCTTGGTGGTTTATATTTATTGTTTGGTTCAAATCCTGAGCATGCAGAAGCTATTCATGGCTTTGGTATGGGGGCTTCGGTGGTAGCGCTATTTTCGCGTGTTGGAGGGGGTATTTTTACCAAAAGCGCCGATGTGGGTGCAGATCTTGTCGGTAAGGTGGAAGCGGGGATTCCAGAAGATGATCCACGCAATCCTGGTGTGATTGCCGATAATGTAGGTGACGTTGCTGGCATGGGTTCGGATATTTTTGAGTCTTATTGTGGGTCTATGATCGCCACGATTGCTATTGCCTCGACTATGGCGGTAGCGTCTGTTACCGCACTGGGTGGCGATCGTGGACAATTAATGTTTGCGCCTTTAGCGATGGCTTCTGCAGGCTTGCTTTGTTCCATTATGGGGATTGTACTGGTGCGCTTTATGTCTGCAAAGGAGCCCGCATTGGCTTTACGTATTGGTACCATAGGTGCGACTTTGCTATTTATTGTCGTTGCTTGGTTTGTTGTGCATAGCTTGGGAATTCATTCGGCTGTTTGGTGGTGTGTGGTATCAGGTGCGATTGGAGGTATGATTATTGGTCTGGTGACAGAGTATTACACGGGGGGGAAACCTGTTCGTGATATTGCCTCAGGCGGTGAAACTGGATCAGCAACGGTGATGATTTCGGGTTTGTCAGTCGGTATGGAGTCTGTGGTGGTGCCCGTTTTAGTGATTGCGGCCATTATTTATATTACCAGTGCTATTTTACCGGAAAGTGCTGGCGTTTATGGGGTCGGTATTGCCGCAGCGGGTATGCTATCAACAGTAGGGATTACTATGGCTATTGATGCTTATGGCCCTGTAGCTGACAATGCTGGCGGTATTGCCGAGATGGCCGAGTTAGGTGAGGATGTTCGTGAAATCACCGATGGTCTTGATGAAGTGGGGAATACAACCGCCGCTATAGGTAAAGGGTTTGCTATTGGTGCTGCGGGTCTGGCTGCTTTAGCAATTATCGCAGCGTATATTGAAACGGTTTCTCACCATGTTGAAGGCTTCTCGTTGAATATCAATAACCCACTCGTTCTTATGGGGATGTTTCTGGGTGGAATCTTCCCATTTTTAGTGAGCGCCATTACTATGCGTGCAGTGGGTGATGCGGCCTTTGATATGATTAAGGAAATTCGTCGCCAATTTAAAGACATCCCCGGATTGATGGAAGGTACCGCTAAACCTGATAGTGAACGTTGTGTGGATATTGCGACACAGGCAGCATTGAAAAAAATGGTTATTCCTGGTGTGTTGGCTGTAGGTTCTCCTGTTGCGGTTGGTTTTCTATTAGGGCCAGAGGCTTTGGGAGGTATGCTGGGTGGTGCATTGATCAGTTGTGTATTACTGGCCTTAATGATGGCGAATGCAGGTGGTGCTTGGGATAATGCTAAAAAGTATGTTGAAAAAGGCAATCTTGTGGTAAAGGTTCGGATGTTCATAAGGCAGTTGTGGTTGGAGATACCGTTGGAGACCCTTTTAAAGATACATCGGGTCCATCCATGAATATTTTGATTAATGTCATGGCCATTGTGAGTTTGGTTATTGCTCCGTTACTGGGATAAGACGAAACGACTAACGACAAAATAGTATCTGCTTTTATAGGTACTATTTTGTTATTTTTTTATCTTGCAAAGATTTCCAGTGCGCTACTAATGCTTGGGAGGGTGAGGGGCGTTTGGTCGTTTCGAACTGGTTGATAATACTTTGAATTTTTTTTGCAATTCCATTGTCTGAGTTTTTACTAATAAAAACACTGGCTGCTTTTTGATAGGTTTGTAGGTGATAAACGACTTCATCTAACATGAGCCGAGTGTCTTCGATTTCATTATAAAGTGATTGTGACTCCATGTGTCCAATTTCTTGTAGCCAAAAGTTGTAATTACTGTCAGATAAACCCGCGCTATGGGCAATCATGATAATGTTATTGGCAATATTTTGTGTAGCGGATACTTCATTATCATTATGCCGGAGTCCAATGGTTTTATTTACTTTTATCATTTCTTCTATGATACGTTGCACATAGTCTTGCTCCTTTTTAACATGAACAACTAACTCGTT
Organism: Candidatus Endobugula sertula; assembly: GCA_001723645.1. Lineage (GTDB taxonomy): Bacteria > Pseudomonadota > Gammaproteobacteria > Pseudomonadales > Cellvibrionaceae > Endobugula > Endobugula sertula. The sequence continues at coordinate 27,476 of MDLC01000007.1, forward strand.
AACGATTGTTGTTGCGTACTCTTCTATTGTCGATTCAGGGACTTGCTTTAGAGTACGAAGAATTAATGATATTTCTTCTGGAAAATAAGAATGCATATTGATTTGCAAAATGGGAATAAGCCCTCTTAAACTGCGATTAAGCGGTTTAAATTTCTTGTTATAAATAGCAATAACATTATCTACCAGACTAATGGCTTGACCTAAATGGCTAATATCTTGCGATCTTTTGGCCCGTGGATAGCCAGTACCATCTATATTTTCGTGATGTTCTAGTACTGCGTTACTGACTTTTTTGGGGAAATTGTCAATTCTTTTTAAAATTTCATATCCAATAATGGGGTGTGACTGAATCTTTCTCCATTCGTCTGCTGTCAATGTTTCTTTTTTATTTAAAATATATCGGTCAATATGTAAAAGACCTATATCATGGCTCAAGCCTGCTAAAAAATACTCATTAATAGTCTGTTGATTTTCCTGATTAGTTAAACCACAGATATAAGATAAATAGGAGGACAGTATGGCTTGGTCAAAAACCTCTCGCATTTCAAGGCTTAAAACGGTCAGTTTTTGTAATAGCAACGGGTACTTTTCCAGTTGCAAGCAACATTTTTGTAGGACTAATTTGTCACCTAGGCTTTCATTAATAGCGTTTAGTGAAGGGTCAGTGTAAATAAATTGGGAAATTCTATTATAAACAGACTTGGCATTCAGTTGGTTTGATATGGCTATCGAATCTTCTAGAGGCTTTAATAATTTAAACTTAAGAATATTGTCATAGATTTTTTTGTTGAATTCTGCGCCGCTTTTTGCTAGTAAGACTCCTTGATCACTGTGTATGTCCTCTGTTGCAATAACTTTTGCTCTGTTTTGTAAATTAGCCAGATAATTTGTGTATTCACTCATTACAAAATAGTAGTCACTTTTTAGTAAAGGAAATATCTAAGTATGAGTATAGTAATCTTTTGGAATGAAGCAAATAACAAGTGATAAGGCAGGCCCAAAGGATTCATGGTGTTATGAAAAAGCTATGAGTTTTTATGTCGGTTATGATAGTCAAACGATTAAATTTTTGTTATTAATCGTGCCATTTTGGGGTTGACTAAAAGGGTGGGGAAATCATGCTTCTCTATTCAGTTTAACGCTATAGATAATAAAAACTAAATAAGAAATGTCTTTTTGATTTTTTTATCGACAAACACTTTCTTAAGGTTAGCGACTAAAGGTAAGCCGTTTTTACCATAAGGAGGATAATCTTCTCCCTGGATAAGAGGTGATAAATAGTTGCGTCCCTGCTCACTAATATGAAATCCGTCTTTGTTAATATAATTTCTCGGCATCATTTTTTCTACATTTGCTATTTGTTCCAACGGCGCTGCTTGAATTGACCAGGAATATGTTTTACCTTCGCCTCGGATAATGGCAGGCATAACCGCGTTTTTCCCCGCTATCGCCATCTCAACAGCAGCTTGGCCAACGGCATAGGCTTGTTGAACGTCAGTCGCCGAAGCAATATGGCGTGCGGCGCGTTGCAGGTAATCCGCCAGAGCCCAATGGTATTTATAACCCAACTCGTTTTTGACCATTGAAGCCAGTGTTGGAGCAACGCCTCCCAACTGTTTATGTCCAAAGGCATCGACGCTTCCTGCATCTGCTAAAAAGGTTCCATTATGGTAACGTGTGCCCTCTGATGCAACAATGACACAATATCCATGTTTTTTTACGGTATGATTAACGCGTGTTAAAAACGTGTCTTTGTTAAAAGCAATTTCAGGAAACAGGATGATATGTGGAGCATCATCTTCCTGTTCTGTGGCCAAGCCCCCTGCTGCGGCAATCCAGCCTGCATGCCTACCCATGACTTCAAGTATAAAAACTTTAGTGGATGTTTCGCACATAGATTTTATGTCCAAAGACGCTTCTTTGGTTGAGATGGCAACATATTTAGCAACTGATCCAAAGCCGGGGCAGTTATCAGTAAACGGTAAGTCGTTATCGACAGTTTTAGGTACGTGGATAGCGTGAATGGGATAATTCATGGTTTTGGATAGTTGGGATATTTTTAAGCAGGTATCTGCAGAGTCACCACCACCATTATAAAAAAAGTAGCCAATATTATGTGCTTTAAACACGTCAATCAGGCGTTCATATTCTCCTTGACTTTCTTCCAGGCTTTTGAGTTTATATCGACATGAGCCAAAGGCTCCCGATGGCGTATGCTTTAATGCGGCAATGGTTTCTGCACTTTCTTCATTGGTGTCAATCAGCTCTTCCCGCAATGCACCAATAATGCCGTTATGGCCTGCGTAAACGTTACCAATATATTTTTTATGTTGACGGGCAGTTTCAATAACACCACATGCGGATGCATTAATAACCGCAGTGACACCACCGGATTGCGCGTAAAAAGCGTTTTTCTTAGCCATGAAATGGTTGCCTTTAAAGTAACATCGTTGTTAATGATACGGGAATTAAATGTGAATTTCATGTAAGCTTGGCGTTTTTTATGGCTAGCTTTGTCGAGTGTTATTGTGGTTGTTGGACATTCTAGCAATGTCAATGTGGTTACAGTGAATAAATTGCAAGGGGCTTAGTCGAGAAAAATGGATATGAAACATATTCACATACTGGGTATTTGTGGCACCTTTATGGGCAGCTTGGCTCAACTGGCCATTGCAAAAGGCTACCGTGTTACGGGCGCTGATGACAATGTATACCCCCCAATGAGCTCTCAGCTGAAAGTTGCGGGTATTGAGCTTATAGAAGGCTATAGCAGACCAGTTGTCTCTTAACCCTGATAGCTACATTATTGGTAACGCGATTAGTCGTGGGAATCCATTACTGGAAGCTATTTTGGATGCAGGACTGCCTTATACTTCTGGACCTCAATGGTTGAGCGATCATATTTTACAGGGCAGGTGGGTATTGGCTTTGGCTGGAACTCATGGTAAAACCACCACCAGTAGTATGCTGGCATGGATTCTGGAATATGCTGGGATGTCTCCGGGTTATCTTATTGGAGGGGTCCCGCGAAATTTTTCTACCTCTGCCCAACTAGGAAAAACGCCATTTTTTGTTATTGAAGCGGATGAATATGATAGTGCTTTTTTTGATAAGCGTTCAAAGTTTATTCATTATCGGCCTCGCACCTTGGTGATCAATAATCTGGAGTTTGATCATGCGGATATTTTTGATGATTTGGCGGCAATACAACGGCAGTTTCACCATGTCGTACGAACAATCCCCCAAAATGGCTTAGTCATTTTTCCTAATAATAATCCAGTGATTAATGCAGTCATTGAGCAGGGGTGTTGGTGTGAACAAAGTCAGTTTTCTCTGTCTGATAGTGCTTTAACTTGGAGTGCTGCCTTAGTAAATACGGATGGTTCCTGCTTTGATATCTTTTACCAAGGAGAAAAACAGGGCAGGGTTAACTGGCAGCAGATAGGTGTGCACAATGTATCCAACGCACTGGCCGTTATTGCGGCTGCTCATCATGTAGGTGTGACTGCCGAAATAAGCTGTGAGGCTTTGTGTCTATTTGCAGGCGTTAAGCGTCGCATGGAATGTTTGGTGGATGTGAACGGGGTTAGGGTTTATGATGACTTTGCTCATCATCCAACCGCCATCGCATCTACGTTAAATGGCTTGCGAGAAAACGTCGGTACTGAAACTATTCTAGCGGTTATTGAACTTCGATCTAATACGATGCGTATGGGAATTCACGCTTGTGAGTTAGCGAAATCTGTTTCTGCCGCTGACCAGGTTTTATGGTTTAACCCCCCTGATTTATCGTGGGGGTTGGATAGTGTGATTGACGCCAGTACTTGTGATAGTGAATACTATGAAAGTATTGATAGGTTAATAACACAGATATTACAACGCGCAAAACCGGGCACTCATATCGTTATTATGAGCAATGGTAGCTTTTCCGGTTTACACCAGCAATTGGTTGAACGTTTGCAACAGCATGCTGAATAAATCAATGGAGTGAAAAGTATGAGTGATCTTTATAACAGAAGTATTGCTTTAGCGATAACAGGCGCTTCAGGGGTGCAATATGGCTTACGCTTATTGGAGTGCTTGGTGGCGCTAGATTGTCGAGTGTATTTGTTGCTATCTCGTGCTGCAGAAGTGGTTATTGCAACAGAAACATCATTATCTTTGCCTGAGTCCTCCAGTGATGGTGTGTTACAGCAACGTTACTTAAGCGATCTATATGCGGCTGGACCAGGACAATTACAGTTGTTTGGTCGGGAGGATTGGTTTTCTCCTGTGGCCTCAGGGTCCAGTAGTTCTATCAGTATGGTGATATGCCCTGCGAGTGGCGGTACCTTATCCGCTATTGCGCATGGTGCGAGTAATAACCTTATTGAACGTGCAGCAGATGTTGCACTCAAAGAGCGTAGGCCATTAATTGTCGTTCCCCGCGAAACACCTTATTCCCAAGTCCATTTGGAAAATATGTTAAAGCTTACTCAAATGGGGGCAATCGTGTTGCCTGCTAGTCCAGGCTTTTACTATAACCCCAGAAGTCTTGAAGATATGGTTGATTTTGTGGTGGCACGGATCTTGGATCAGTTGCAATTACCCCAAGACCTTATGCCTCGATGGGGAGAGAACTAGTGTCTGGTACGACGATTAACATTCATTACTGCAGCCGTTGTCGCTGGTTATTGCGTTCCGCATGGGTCGGGCAGGAGCTTTTAGTCACTTTTGAAGATGAAATCAAACAACTATCCTTGCTTCCAAATACAGACGGGCAGTTTTCAATATGGGTTGACGAACACTGTGTTTGGGAAAAAAAGCGTGACCAGGGCTTTCCTGATTTGCCGCTATTAAAACAGCGGGTACGCGATATTTTTAATCCGAAAAAATCATTGGGACACAGTGACAAATCATTTTAGGAATAATCATGTTACACGTTTTACAGTCATTTTACTTCAATAGTATTCTGAAAAAACCCTTATGGGTTATGGGTTTCATTGTGATACTAGCCATTGTGTTGGCAACTCAGTTGGGTAATTTAAAGATCGATGCCTCTTCTGATGCACTCACATTGGAATATGATAAAGATCTGGATTATTTTCGAGAAGTCACAAAGCGTTATCAATCGGGCAACTTTTTAGTCATCACTTATAAGCCAGATGGTGACCTATTGAGTGATGAATCACTTGAGCATCTTAAAGCATTACGTGATGAGCTAAAAATTCTTGATGGTGTATCAACGGTGTATTCTATTCTTGATGTTCCCCTTCTTTATAGTCCGAAAGTATCATTATCAGATATCTCTCAAGGTATTAAAACATTATCTCATAAAGGGGTTGATCGACAATTGGCGGCTAAAGAATTGAGCAATAGCCCCATTTATAAAAATATGTTGCTGGGTCCTGATGGAAAGACTACGGCTATCTTGTTAAATCTTGATGTTGATGAAAAATTTATTCGACTGGTACGTGAGCGTGATGCACTGCGTTTAAAAGCCAGTACTGGGGAGTTACCTGAGGATGAAGTTCAACGTTTAATGGCTGTGTCTGAAGAATTTTTCGTTTATCGAACTCAAGTTGCCGCAAAAAACTATCAGAGAGTTCAGGCTGTCAGGGCTATTGTGGAGAGTTATCGTGATCGTGCCGAACTATTTTTAGGAGGAACGGATATGATCACGGCGGATATGGTTGATTTTATTCGTAGTGATATGGTGGTATTTGGTGTAGGTATTCTTTTATTGATTATTGCTATCCTGTGGTTCATTTTTCGACATTGGCAGTTTGTTTTATTGCCAATGACAAGCTGTTTTCTATCTGCAACGATTATGTTGGGCCTTCTGGCGGCGATTGATTGGAGATTAACGGTCATTTCATCAAATTTTGTGGCTTTATTGTTGATTATTGGTTTGGCATTGACGATCCATTTAATTGTTCGTTATTGGGAGTCAGCCGCAGATCAGCCTGAGGCAAGCAACGAGTGGCTTGTTGAACAAATGGTTTGTTTAATGATTAAACCTTGTGTCTATACTGTCCTAACGACGATGGTAGCATTTGTGTCTCTGGTCGTTAGTGGTATTCGTCCAGTGATTGATTTTGGTTGGATGATGACACTGGGGTTGTTGATTTCTTTTGTTGTTGCGTTTCTGATTATTCCGTCGGGTTTGATTTTATTACCTAAAGCAGCCATTAAAATGAGCCGTGATAACTCCAGAGCTTTTACGGTAGTATTTTCACGCTTTACCGAGCGTTATGGCTCGGTGGTGATTATGTCAGGGTTGGTTGCGGCAGTGGTCAGTATTATTGGTGTGAGTTACTTAAAAGTAGAAAATCGTTTTATTGATTATTTCCACTCATCAACTGAAATTTATCAGGGAATGTTGGTGATTGACCAACAACTGGGTGGCACTATTACATTGGATATTATTCTTGACCGTAGTCGTCAATCAAAGCCCGAAAGTTTTGGTGGTGTTGATAGTGATGAAGCAAACCCTTTTGGTAATGAGGGCGATCCATTCGCTGATAATGTTGATGTTGAAGATCCTTTTGCAGATGATCCGTTTGCGGATGATGATTCAATTAGCCCAGACCCTTACAGCAGCTATTGGTTTACTCGAGCGGGTTTAGAGACGATATCTCAGTTACATCATTATTTGGATAACTTGCCTGAGGTGGGTAAAGTACAATCTTTAGCGACAGCCTATCAAACCGCCAGTGACCTTAATGGAGGTCAATTAAACGACTTTGAGTTAGCGATAGTACGCCGTCTATTACCTGATAATATTACTGATTTTCTGATTACGCCCTATTTAGCTAGTGATCTTGAGCAAACAAGAATTACTATGCGGATTAGAGAAACTGATCCTAATTTACGTCGAGCAGAATTACTTGATAAAATTCGTCATTATGTCATTAACGATATGGGAATTCCCGAGGACAGTGTACATATAACAGGTTTGTTGGTTCTTTATAATAATATGTTGCAAAGTTTGTTTACATCACAAATTTTGACGATTGGTGCTGTATTTTTAGGAATATTGATGATGTTTCTAGTACTATTTCGCTCGTTATATCTGTCACTTATTGCGCTTGCGCCCAACATGTTAGCGGCTTTAGTGGTTTTAGGGGGAATGGGATTGGCAGGTATTCCTTTGGATATGATGACGATTACGATTGCGGCTATAGCGGTGGGTATTGGTGTTGATGATGCTATTCATTATATCTATCGCTTCCGCAATGAGTTTGCTAAAGATAAAAACTACATTAACACGATGCACCGATCCCATGCCTCTATTGGTCGTTCAATGTACTATACATCAGTGACCGTTATTATGGGGTTTTCTATCTTAGCCTTGTCTAAATTCATTCCATCCATATACTTTGGTTTGCTCACGGGATTGGCTATGTTGGCAGCGATTGTTGCATCATTAACATTATTACCTAAACTTATGTTGTTATTACAACCACTGGGGCGAGAAACTGATTAAAAAACGACTACTTCAATATAGTGCGATTGCCATTGTCGGAAGTATTGTGTTAACCCTATTCCTGATATTGCCGTTACGTTGGTTGAATCCAGTAACGACGGCTTTTATTTTACGTGATGAACATATTGATTCAGTGTGGATTTATCAATCCTGGACACCTTTGGAGGCTATTGCTCCTGTTTCTCAAATGGCAGTGTTAGCTGCAGAAGATCAGCGTTTCCCTAAACACTATGGCCTTGACTTTACCGAGCTAACAAAAGTGCTCTCTCATTCTGGTGTGCCACGGAGAGGAGCCAGCACCATTACTCAACAGTTAGTTAAAAATTTGTATTTATGGCCAAATAAAGGTGTTGTTCGCAAAGCGGTTGAAGCCTATATGGCGATGTGTATGGAAGTACTATTGCCCAAATCGCGTATATTAGAACTCTATTTAAATGTTATAGAGTTTGGTCAAGGAATTTATGGCATTACCGACGCATCTGAGCATTATTTTGATAAGTTGCCCCAGCAATTAAATCGTATTGATGCCTCTATTTTAGCTGCTGTGCTTCCAAACCCTAAAAAAATGAAGGTCGAAGCGCCTTCCCCTTATGTTTATGAACGATGGATATACGGTTTGCTATTCGTAATTTGGGTGGTGTGAAATATTTGAAGCAGATTGAATAAACGTGAGACCAAAAATGTCCGTTCTGGTATGTGGGGAACAAAAAAATATTCCTGGTAACCGTAAAAAACACAATGTGACGATTCTTGTGATCCTCCATGAGAAAGATCACTACTTATTGGGTCTCTAGATTAACATAGGTCTGTGAACGTTCTTATACCTTAGAGTTCTGTTGGATAAACCAACTTTCCAATATAATCCTGGCTGCGATGGAGTCGATAGGGTTACTGCGATAGTCTCCCTTGTGTCTCCGTTCTTTAGCTTCTTGTTTAGCATCAAATGTTGAGAGGCGTTCGTCCATATATTCCACATCGATAGAGAATCTGCCATAAAGCCGACGTCCAAATTTTCTCACTCTGATACAAAGTTCACTTTCGCTACCATCCATATTGAGAGGGAGGCCCACAATCAGTCGCTTTGGTTTCCACTCCTGAAGTAACTGCTCGATTTTCCCCCAGTCTGGAATACCATCTCTAGCAGATAGTAGAGGGAGTTCTTTGCCACTTCCTGTGAGTGCCTGACCATAGGCCACGCCAATACTTTTGAGGCCGTAGTCGAATGCTAATGCGGTAACGGTCATGTAGGGTATTTACATATCGTGATGGTAATTAAAATATGAGTGTTCGCCGGATTGGTGCTTAGGCGTGTCCGGCATGGGAAGACATGAGATGTAAATCGATGCCTAGTACCTGAGCGGATGATTTCCAGCGTGTTTCAAGGGGGGCGTCAAAAATTATCTGTTTATTGGCAGGGACGGTTAACCAGCTATTTTGAGCGATTTCGGCCTCCAATTGACCCGCGTCCCAGCCTGCATAGCCCAAAGCGATCAATACGCTTTCTGGTCCTTGGTGGTTGGCTATATCGGAAAGGATATCCTTTGAACTGGTAATGGATATTTCGTCGGAAATGGGTAGCGTTGCTTCCCATTGCTTTTCGTTGGAATGTAGAACAAAACCGCGCTCTTTTTGTACTGGACCACCGACTAATAGTGGTGAGTTGTCAGGATATTCTGTATTTAATTGCAGTTGATGGAATAAGTCGCTGTATGACATGGGTGCGGGTTGGTTGATAATGAGCCCCATAGCTCCCCCCCGATTATGTTCACACAGATAGGTCACGGATTGGGAAAATCGGCGGTCTGCGATGCTGGGCATGGCAATTAAAAAGTGATTTTTGAATGAATTAAAGGTTGTCATAGATTGTATTCAGCAGTATCTTGCTTGTTTAAAAAAACATCGGTGTGTAGTCTACTTGAAACTCCTTTTTTATTCACGCCTTTCTTGAATCCAGAGACCTTCATGTTGACTATTTTGAGGTTTTGTTATTGTTCTGTCGTGAGACCACTGATATCAAAATGCCAGGTTCTGATAATAACAAGGTGTTCATAGTCTTGACGAATGTCGGGAGGAAAAACCGGGAATGGAGCAGCTTGGTGTACTATTTGTAATGCGGCATTGTTAAAAATACTATGTTCAGCAGATTCTTTCAGATTAACCTCAACAATGGTTCCATCGTGTTTAATAACCACCTGCAGGCGTAATTTCCCGGTGATTTTTTGACGTATTGCTTCCTGTGGGAAATATCGATTCCCTATGGTTTCGACCTTTTCTGTCCACTGATTGAGGTAGGCGGCCTCGTTGGAAGCTAGTGTTGACACGGAAGTGAGTACTCGCTCTCTCGGTATTTTCGCATAGTGTTGACGTTGTTCTGCCAGTTTGGCTTTTAGGCTAGCAATTTGGGCGCTAACAGAGTCAACATCGATGATATCTTCACCCGATTCTGGGACTTTTTTTTCATCGGGTTGTTGGGCATTATTGATAGAGTTTGTACTGTTAATACTGGTGATTATTTGTTGGCCCTCGGGTTTTTCGACCGTTTGCTTACGTTGTTTATGGATAAGTGTCTCGTTAATGGCTGAGCTATCAAATGGTGAGATCACATCGGTGGTGATTTCTCTGGCGGTTTGCTTGGTTCCGCTACCTAGCTGATTGGATTGCGCGAGGAAGTCAGCGTCATTAGGTGCTTTGCTTGATGTGTGTGTCGCTAATGTCACCGTTATGCTAGGGGCACTTTCACTGGGTTTGTTGCTGTTGAAGCTCAGGCCGAAAATAAGCAGGCCATGTACCGCCAATGCTAAAAATACGGTAAAGCTTAAACGATCACTGGATGTTGTCGTTACCAGCTGCTGGTGCTGGGTGGCCGTTGCTGAATGGGAAGATGGTGTCATTGGTGGCTTAGCTATTATTGGTGTGATGGGCCTTATGTTGCTGAATAATAGCATTCATAAGTCGTTGGCCAATGTTTGTATCATAAGCTCTATCGATTTCCTGTGCGCAAGTAGGGCTGGTCACATTAATTTCTGTTAAGTATCTGCCAATCACATCCAGGCCAACAAATAACAGTCCTTTTTCAATTAGAGAAGGAGCGACTTGTTTAACGATCCAGCGGTCTCTATCGGTAATGGGTTGAGGCAACCCACGGCCTCCTGCTGCCAGATTGCCTCGGGTTTCACCTTTTGCAGGTACTCGTGCTAGGCAATAGGGTACGGCTTCTCCATGAATAACCAGAATGCGTTTATCTCCCTCCTTGATATCGGGAATAAACTTCTGTGCCATAACTAACTGTTGTCCCTGTTCTGTGAGCGTTTCCAGAATGACTCCAAGGTTAGGGTCGTTTTCTTTACAGTGAAAAATGCCGCTGCCTCCCATACCATCAATGGGTTTAAAAATGACGTCTTGGTGTAACTGATGGAAATCCCGTAAATGTTGAATGTTTGAGCTGACGGTCAGCGGTGGGCAGCATTGAGGAAATTGAGCAGCAAATAGCTTTTCATTACAGTCTCTCAAGCTTCTCGGATTGTTGATCACAAGACATCCTTGTTGATGAGCGACTTCGAGGATATAAGTCGCTTGTAAAAACTGTATATTAAAAGGGGGGTCTTTGCGCATTAATATGACGTCTAAATCACCTAAAGCGTAGGCTTTAGGTGCTCCGAGGTTATACCATTGATCATTATTGGCAAAAACCTTTAAAGGGCGCCCATAGCCTTTGGCCACTTCATTGTTTAAAAATAAGTCATTTTGTTCAAAATATAAGAGCTCCCAGGCCAGCTCTTTAGCGGCTAGCAATAGGGCAAGGGTGGTATCTTTGTAGTAATTGATATGGGCTATGGGGTCCATAACAACGCCGAGTCTCAGGGACATATGAAAGATTCACTCTAGTTGGATTGATAGGTTGTGTTATATTATGTCTTGAGTCTACAACAGATTATAAGTTTTATCAGTGTTCAGAACTACATGTGTTGTTTTCCTGTAAAGGTGGGGTGGATTTTGTCAGACTTTATATAGATATATTAGAGCTTCTGTGTTAAAAACTACACCTATGTCTTTAATAGGATGGTATTGCGGTTCATTCGTGGGCCCAATAAATAATATTCATTATTGGCAGGAGCCAGTATTAGGGGATGAAGGCTGTATGAGTGTATCTCTGGCAAACTTAAAGGTGATGGTGATTGATGATAGTAAAACGATTCGACGTACTGCCGAAACCTTGTTAAGTAAAGCAGGATGTGAAGTGGTAACGGCTACGGATGGTTTTGATGCCTTGGCAAAAATAGCGGATTGTCGGCCTAATATTATCTTTGTTGATATTATGATGCCGCGTTTGGATGGCTATCAAACCTGTGCATTAATTAAGAATAACAGTGAATTTAAGTCTACGCCCGTCATTATGCTGTCGAGTAAAGACGGTTTGTTTGATAAAGCGAAAGGTCGTATTGTCGGGTCTGATCAATATCTTACTAAACCGTTTAGTAAGACCGAGCTGTTGGGTGCAATAGAGACTTATGTTTGATATATCACGGCTTAATATTTGTTATTAGGCTATTTATACTATTACTCGAGGAAACCTATGTTACGTATACTAATCGTTGATGATTCACCAACAGAGGTGTATAAGTTGACCACCATACTTGAAAAAAAAGGGTATGCTGTGGAAGTGGCTGAGACGGGTGAAGAAGGATTGGAAATGGCTAAGCGCAATCCCCCAGATTTGATTCTGATGGATGTTGTTATGCCTGGCCTGAATGGTTTTCAGGCAACTCGTCAATTAAGTCGTAATCCAGAAACAACGAATGTACCTATTATTATTGTGTCTACTAAAGATCAGGCAACAGACAAGGTGTGGGGCATGCGTCAGGGAGCAAGAGCTTATCTGGTGAAACCTATATCGGAAACTCAGCTGCTCAGTGCCATTAGTGAAGCGCTGTCATAACGGCGTTATTTGTAGTCGGCTAAGAATAATAACAACGGTCCATAGGCTGAGAAATCAGTCTAGTTTGAGGTAACAATTATGGTAGAGCAGACGTCAGCCTATCGTACTTTGCAGGCATTGGCAGCTAAGAGTCGCTTTTTTGCCCATCAACTGCCGTCTGAAACTAATATTGTTTCTCAGTGGAGTGGTATCGGCTTTTCTTTACTCGGTCTTCATTTTGTTGCACCCATGGAAGAATTAGTCGAGATGCTGGAAATCCCTGCCTATACAAAGCTTCCAGGTGTTCACCCGTGGGTAAAAGGTGTGTCTAATATACGCGGTCGCCTATTGCCTTTATTTGATTTAGCCGCTTTCTTTTTAGCGGAGTTAACGGGCAACAAAAAGCATCAGCGTTTACTGGTATTGGATAATCAGCAGGTGTATGCCAGTATTTGGGTTGATTCTGTTTTTGGTATACAGTATTTCCCCACTGATTCAAAGCATCCAGATGTTCCAGATCACGTGCCTGCGCGGATGAGGGGTTTTGTTGATGGGTATTACGAAGCCAATGAATGTCAATGGATAGTGTTTCATTTAGCGTCTTTATCTCAGGATGCGCAGTTTTTGCGTGTTGCAGCATCTTAGGGTAGGTAATAAGAATGGGGTAATTAGAAGTGAATTCTAAGCCTTAAAATAATGAAACCATAGAGTAAATAGTTCTATAGTATAAGGCAGCCTATTGGCTGATAGATAAATCGCGCGGGCTTGGGTGTTCGTACAGGAGAGAAATATAATGAGTAATGAAACCAGCTTTTTCAGTGGACGTTATTGGTTGCCAGCAGCCCTTATTAGTGTGTTATTGTGTTTATCGTTATCGGCTTTCTTTGGTTATCAGTGGTGGCAAAACACGAACAATGACAATCAAAGCATACAAAAACTCCGTGAACTACACATTTTTTCCAGAAGCGTTTTATCTGCTTCAAAGCAAGGGGTAGTTGGTGATGAAGTAGCCATCGATTCGTTAAGGGCGACTATTCAGAAGATGGATGGTCATATCAACACGCTGTTGGCAAATGACGTTTTCAAGCAAAAATTTTTGGAAGGGAAATATGAGTCTGTTAATAATTTTTGGCACCGTATAAAAAATAATGCATCGACTATTGTTGCCGCTAAGAGTGCGGTTGTTTTAGTGCGTTCTACCGCCCAGCAATTGGAAAGCTATGCGACAAATGCTCAGGTTATTACTGTTGACACTGTAGATGAGGCTTTACTGAGAGGAGCCAGTAAAGAACAAGTGTCGGCGCTTAGCGCTCAATCCTTATTATTGCGTAAGATGTCTGATGCAATGCAGGTTTTCTCTCGTTCACCCTCCCCAGCGAGTCAACCGTTTGATGTGTACCAGCAAAACCTAGTGGCTTTTGAGCGCAATTATCGACACTTATTAGAGGGTGATGTAGAAGGCAAGTTACAACCACTGCGCAGTGAAGACATTAAAGCTAATGTTGGGCGTATTTATAGATTGCTTGACCCTATAAGAGATTCAGATGGAGAACTTGTTGGTTTAGTTGAGGCTTTGTTGTTAGCGCGTGGTGCTCAGGAAAAAATGGCTGCCAGCTTTGAACGTTTGCAATTTGTCCTAACAGACATGCTGAGTGCGGTTGAGGCACAAAAAACGGTAAGGTTTCCTCAGCCGATAATCGTTTTGACTTTCCTGGTGGCCTTATTGATGAGTCTTATCATTCTCTTTCTGTCGTTGAGGCAGGCGTCTCAGCAGGTTGATGAAGTTAAACTGTCGGAAACAGAAAATGTACAGGCAGCGATTTTGCGCTTGCTGGACGAATTGGCTGACCTCGCTGATGGGGACTTGACGGTAACCACAACAGTGTCTGAGGATTTCACCGGAGCTATCGCCGATTCGGTCAATTACACGATTGACCAGCTACGTCAGTTGGTATCGAAAATAAATAATACGGCGGTGCAAGTATCCGGTGCAGCACAGGAATCTCAGCAGACAGCCCTGCATCTTGCAGAAGCCTCTGATCATCAGGCGCAGGAAATTGCTGGAGCCTCTGCAGCCATTAATGAAATGGCGGTTACGATTGACCAGGTATCCGCGAATGCTGCCGAATCAGCATTGGTTGCGAGTAAATCGGTATCGATTGCAAACAATGGGGCAAAGCTGGTGCAGAATACGATTCACGGAATGGATACTATTCGTGAACAGATTCAAGATACATCAAAACGTATTAAGCGATTGGGTGAGTCATCACAAGAAATTGGGGATATCGTTAGTTTGATTAATGATATTGCTGACCAAACAAACATTCTGGCACTGAATGCGGCTATTCAGGCATCGATGGCAGGTGATGCAGGACGAGGCTTCGCAGTGGTAGCCGATGAGGTACAGCGTCTTGCAGAACGTTCAGCAGCGGCAACAAAACAGATTGAGTCTCTGGTAAAGACCATTCAGACGGATACCAACGAAGCGGTAATTTCGATGGAACAAACGACAACTGAAGTGGTGGGTGGTGCTCGTTTGGCGCAGGCTGCGGGTGTGGCACTCGAAGAGATTGAAGGTGTATCAGTGAACATTGCGGAATTGATTCAAAATATTTCTAATGCTGCGCGGCAGCAGGCCTCATCGGCGGGCCACATTTCCAATACGATGAATGTTATTCAGGAAATTACATCGCAAACCTCTGCGGGTACGGGTGCAACTGCACAGGCGATTGGTGATCTTGCTAATATGGCACTTGAGTTACGAGAGTCTGTTGCAGGCTTTACTTTACCAGAAGATATGGAGGTGCAGGAGACTGAGCAAGGTATTGATATTGATGAGGCTGCCTGGAGTTCCGCAGGTGAATTGGAAGATAGAGAATTGTTGGGTGGTTATGAAACTGAATCTGACATCATAGGTTTTAAGAATGATCTGTTGAAACCCGATGAGGGCTTTACCTTATCTGATGCTTTATTTAACAGCACAGAAGGTAGTGGAGTTGATAGTGGTTCGGACAGTGAATTGCCGGAGTTGTTTGATGATGATGGTTTTGAGTTGGCTGCGACTCAAACACATCCAGTTCGTAATACCTCTAGTACGGTACAGCCCACTAAGCGAAGGATGAGAACTTCCTCTTTTATAGCGGATGAGCTTGATTTTTCTATGAACGAAGAATTTGAGTTTGTGGGAGATAATGCCGACATTGTAGTTGACGAACATACACTACTGGATGAAATGTCAGAGGTTAGTACATTAGGTGACGATGACTTTGGCTTGTCTTCTTTTGATCTTACTGATGAAGAATTAGATGCTGTTCGCTAAGTAGTATGTCCTGGTCCTTTAAGAAATTTGATGTTCTGCCGGAAGGTAAGTTTTTACTTTGGGAAAAGCTGCTAGAGTTGCGTACGGGAATTCAGCTTGCTCCACAGCAAAAAATATTGTTGCAAACGCAAATTGCTATTCGTATGCGAGAGCTCAATATCAGTAGCTACGATGAGTATTATGAACAAGTTAAACGAAATGACAAATCCGGTCTGGTTGAATGGCAAGTACTTGTTGATAGGTTGGTCGTTAAAGAAACTACGTTTTTTCGCCACCGCCCTTCTCTGGAGTATGTGCGTCAACATTTAAAAAATACAATCAGCCAACGGGATGCGGAAGATAGTTTTGATATATGGAGCGTAGGCTGTTCTACTGGAGAAGAGCCTTATGGGTTGGCAATGATTGCTAATGACTGCATGGAAGAAAGCCAAGAGCGTTTTTATTTTGGTGTGACTGCAATTGATGTAAGTTTACCTGCCTTATCAGTTGCGCGTAGAGGTATTTATAAAAAGCGTAGCATGTCATTTTTGACTGATGTAGAACGTGAAAAATATTTTCTTAAGCAAAGCGATGGTCAGTTCGAAGTTGTGTCGCAGTTAAAAAAGCGAGTGTGCTTTTCGCAGGCCAACATTAATAGTTTATCAGTTGCGCCTATTCAAAAAATGGATGTGATTTATTGTCAAAATGTTTTAATTTATTTTCGACGATGGCGTCGAAGGGAAATTTTAAATCAATTGGTTGAGCGCTTAAAGCTGGGTGGATTGTTAATTATCGGACTGGGAGAAACCACTGATTGGCGACATCTGGAAGTACAAAGAGTAGATAATGATGAAGTTCAGGCCTATATCAAAAGTGTGTAGTGGCTTATGAACTCCGCATTTAAAATAACATGAGAAAGTGCTATGGCAGATAATCGCCAATATATGGCCCTTGAATGGATCATTAGAGATATCAAGGATACTCTCTCTCAAGCACGGCGTGCTTTGGATGGCTATGTTCGTGATTCGGCGGACATTATACAGCTGAAGTTTTGCTTAACCTATATTCACCAGGTTTATGGTAGCTTGCATATGTCGGGCTTTCACGGTGCAGCAATGATTGTATCCGAGATGGAAGTGCTAGCCCAGCAACTATTGGAGAATAATATTTCTCATCAGTCTGAAGCTGTTGATGTGCTTATTCGGGCAATAGAGCAATTGCCTGATTATCTAGAGCATGCTTTGAAGGCAAAGCGGGATCAACCTAGTCTTGTACTTCCGTTGCTTAATGATTTACGTGCGGTAAGAGATGCTCACTTTCTCAGTGAGTCAACCCTGTTCTCTCCTAATTTGGACTATGCGCATAATTACCAAGGGGTCCCCCACCCTATTAGTCAGAATTCACAGCAGTTAATACCGTTAGTTGCTAAACTGCGTAAAATGTATCAGTTTGCTGCTGCCAGTGTTATACATAAGCGTAATGTTGAGCAAAATCTGGAATACTTGCTGAAAGTCAGTCGGCGTTTGCAGCAAATTTTAGCAGGTACGAAGCGTTTTGTTGTCTGGGAGATTACGGAGGCTTTTGTCACTGGCCTGCAGACAAATATTATTCCAACCAATGCTTCTATTAAAAAGCTATTACGTGAATTGGACGAAGAACTCAACGTTTTAGAGACGAATGGAACGGAACCTTTAGCTGACCATACTCATGATGACTTGTTAAAAAATTTATTGTATTACCTGTTCTCATGTGAAGGTTCTACCCCCGTTATTGATAAAATTCGAGAGAGCTATGTTTTAAATAAAGGCTCCTTGTTGGCACCGGCAGATATAGAAGGGACTATAAAAACAGTGGATTCGTCTGCGATGCGTGCAGTGATGGTAGCTATTCTGAATGAGTTTATTGAGGTTAAAAATGCGTTGGAAAATTGTCGGGCTGAACATCAGCTGACTTGTGATTTTAGTGCTATTGAAAGTACCTTTCGTCGTGTGGCAGACACCTTAGCGATATTGGGGGTTGGCCATTTGCGCCAGGAAATGTTGGAGAATATTTCTCGTGTTAATGTGATTAAGAATGTTCAAGGATTCCCAGCTAATGAATTGCTTGAAATTGAGCAAAGCATCTACATTATAGAGCAAGCACTGGAAAGCACACTATTGGAAAGTGAAAATACACCATCGGGAACCTTTCACCCATTTGATGAAGAACATGAGTTTGCTTTACAGGAAAGTCGTAATGGTTTAGAAGAAGCTAAGGATGCTGTCGTCAATTACATTGCTACACAATGGAATATTAAAAATCTTCAGTCTGTGCCGCAGTTATTGCGTAATGTCAGTAAAAATTTATCGATATTGGTACTGAAAGCACCGGCGGAAATACTTTCTGCCTGTGCTAGTTATATTGAGTTGCAGCTCATTAATCAAACCAAAAGGCCCCAATGGAGTCAGTTGGATAGTTTGGCGGATGTGATTGCCAGTATTGATTACTTTTTAGAAGTACTTTCCTTAACACGGGAAGAAAATGCCGATATTCTTAAAAGTGCAGGAAATGGTTTGCTGAGTCTTGGTGTTCCTGTGACCAGAGTGCAGCAGATCATGGATGGTCTATTACTGAATAGTGTTGAGGAGGAAACTTCCGTAACAGAAACGCCTGAAACACCATTGGAGACAGGCATTGAAGAAACCACCGATGTTACTGTTGAAGAGCCAACGGTAGTTGGCAATATATCAGTAGAAGATGATAACGAAGCATTGATTGATGATGAGATAATCGAAATCTTTGTAGAAGAAGCAATAGAAGTTCAACAAACAATTGATGAATATCTCCCTGTCTGGGTCGAGAGTTTAGATCACCAGGAAGCACTGACCGAAGTCAGGCGAGCCTTTCATACCTTAAAGGGTAGTGGTCGTCTGGTTAAAGCTATGGATATTGGTGAACTGGCATGGTCAGTTGAGAATATGCTAAACCGGATCATTGATAAAGTTCTGGTTCCGGAAAACATTCATACCTATTTAGTACAGTGTGTTTGTGCATTGTTGCCTGAGTTGGTAACAGCCTTTGGTCAACAGAAGGCAACGCCTCATTTGGATTTGTGTGAGCAATATAAGGTTTGGGCGTATGAGCTTGCAGAAGATAAAATACCCCAAGCGTTACTTGCAATAGCAAATGATAACGTTGATGTTGAGCCGACGGAAGGGACTATAGCAACGGTTGAGGAAGTAGAGGCTGTTGTTGAGCACGACATAGATCCTCAATTGTGGGAAATATTTAGTGCTGAAGCTGAAATACACCTCACTATTGTTAGAGAATATATCGCAGAAATGGAGTCTGCCAAACCCTTCTATAAACCTCCCAGTGATGCAATGCAACGTGCAATGCATACGCTCAAAGGGAGTGCGTACATGGCAGATATTACACCGATTGCTGAACTCATGAAACCGATGGAGCTATTTGCTAAAGATTTACGTCGTTATCAAGTCAGTATTGATGAGGATGTTTTACAGCTGATAAAAGATAGTGTGACTTATACTGAGGAAGCACTAGAACAGATTGCTGAGTTAACTTACCCTCGAATAGAAAAAATAAATTTATTTTTAGCCCGTGTTGCAGAATTACGTGAACGGTCAGTGGGACATTTGATCAAGCATGAGGAAGCACAAACGGTACCTGTAGTTGATCCGGCTATCCTGGAAATGTTAATGAATGATGGTATGGATCACCTGTTAGATATTGATACAGTGATTTCTCAATGGCGAAATAATGGGGTAACAAAGGAAGATTGGCAATCGATTATTCATGAGCTCGATATTGTTAAACATGGTGCTGAACGCGCCAATTTAGGAAGTATGATCCAGTTGTGCGATGCACTGTTGGATATTTATCAGTGGGCGTTTGAATCGGACCTTCAGCCGGGAGAGCGTTTTTACGACACCTTATTGGATGGGCACTATAGCTTGCTTGCTATTGTTGATGCGATAGCTGTTGGCCAGGATCTACCACCGATGAATAGCGCATTGTATCAGCGACTGAAATCATTAAAGTCTGTTGCTGTAGTCGATCAAGTTGATTCCTCGAATGAAGGCGGTCAAGTAGAAGACAGACAGATTGAAGTGCTATCTGAAAGTAGTGAGACTCATGTTAATACAACGACAGAACCCGTCACCCCTGTTTTAGAGACTGATCATATCGCCGATGCCATTATGGAAAATGCTGGAGACCCGCAGAGTGACGAGTCTGATATCGGGCCTGATAGGGAACTGACTGGTGAACCTGAGCTTCCTGTGAACTCTCTTGAATTGATATCGGAAAGTCATAGTGAACAAGGCATTGAAACCGCTGCGTTAGCCAATGAGACAGTGGATGTGGCTGATGAAGTTGTAGATGAGATTGATGGGGAAATCGTTGAGATATTTTTGGAAGAAGCCAGTGAGTTAATTGAAGCTATTCATGCCTGGGAAAATGGTGGAAATGAACGAGTCGGTAATGAGGCGTTACAGCGCTTGTTACATACCTTTAAAGGCGGAGCCCGCCTTGCTGGTTTGATAGATATTGGTGACTTAGCACATAATTTTGAGTCTTACCTGATTAGCCAATATCGGAGTAAGACATCTGATACGTTGATGGAAAGCATCCATCAATATCAGGATCAACTGATTCAATATATTGATGCCTTAAGTACTTCACCAGAGTTACCAGAACTGTCTACCCCATCATCTTCAGCAGAGCTATCCCCTGAACTATCGTTGCCGGATACTCCAACGACTAGCAAGAATGTTGAAACAGAAAACCATCGTCATGGTGAAATTTCTGTTGCTGAAGAAGAGCGAATAGACGTTGGATTGGAAGCGAGCATAGGAGACCTGACGGATAAATCCAAAACGGTTGTTAATGAGGTTGCTGGCCCACTGAGGAATAAAACAGAGGGAACGGATACCGTTCAACCCGACGTATTATCTTCTAATGATGACAACGTAGTGCCTTTTACTGGCAAAGCAGAAGTGGCTCCCGCCGTTAAGCCTACTACTTCGATAACGTTTCCAGGTTTTGATGTCACGACAAGTGCAGCACCAGCCCAACGTGTTATGCCTCAGGAGATGGTAAAAGTTTCGGCTAATTTGATGGAAGAATTGGTAAACTTGGCTGGTGAAACATCGATTAGTCGTGGCCGTATGGAGCAGCAAATCAATGATATGGGTTATTCTTTGGAGGAAATGGGTACTACAGTTGAGCGTTTACAGGAACAGTTGCGCCGACTTGATATTGAAACAGAGGCACAGGTTATTTTTCGTCAGGAGCAGCTGTCTGATCGCGATGATTTCGATCCGTTGGAAATGGACCGCTATTCACAGCTACAACAATTATCTCGTTCATTGATTGAGTCCGCTTCGGATCTCATTGATTTAAAATCGACCTTAAGTGATAAAGCGCGTGATGCGGAAACGGTATTACTGCAGCAGTCACGTATTAATACTGAGTTGCAGGAGGGCCTAATGCGTTCGCGCATGGTGCCTTTTTCCCGTTTGGTGCCACGTTTGCGTCGGATTGTTCGGCAGATATCCAATGAATTAGGGAAAGACGTTGTTTTTGAGTCCAGTGATACTGAAGGTGAATTGGATAGGAATATGATGGAGCGTATGGTGGCTCCATTGGAACATATGCTGCGTAATGCGGTAGATCATGGTATTGAGCCCCAGCCAGTGCGCCAGCATCGGGGTAAGCCCGCTGCTGGTCGTATTACTTTGTCGCTGGAACGTGAAGGAGGGAATATCTTATTGGTATTGTCAGATGATGGTGCTGGTATCGATGTGCAACGTACGCGACAAAAAGCGATTGAACGCCAATTAATGAGTGCCGATGCGGCGTTAACGGATCAAGAAATATTACAGTTTATTTTCCGTCCTGGCTTTTCAACGGCAGAAACCGTGACGCAAATTTCCGGTCGTGGTGTCGGCATGGATGTGGTGAGCAGTGAAATTAAGCAACTGGGTGGAAGTATTGAAATTCACTCCAGAGAAGGTCAGGGAACGGTATTTTCTATTCGTTTACCCTTCACGGTGTCTGTGAATCGGGCCTTAATGATTTCAATGGGCGACGATGGTTATGCCGTTCCCTTGAATGCCATAGAAGGTATTGCCCGTATTCACCCGGATGAATTGCCTCAATATTATGAAGACGAAGACAGCGACTTCGAGTATGCGGGCACACATTACCAACTAAAATATCTGGGAAGTTTATTAGACGCAAAAGTCAAACCAAAACTTACCGGGCATACATTGCCTGTGCCTGTGTTATTGGTGCGTAGCGCAAGTCACGCGTTTGCCTTACAGGTTGATTCTCTTCAAGGTAGTCGCGAGATTGTTGTAAAATCCTTGGGAGCGCAATTTAGTGCAGTGCAGGGTCTTGCTGGTGCCACTATTATGGGAGATGGCCATGTGGTGGTTATTCTGGATGTGCATGCGATGATTCGACAGCAGTATGCCTTATCCAGCATGATTGAGGTTGCTGAATCTGTTGAAGAGATGAAAGAGCTACCTGCGAAAAAGCGTATGGTTATGGTCGTAGATGATTCTGTGACGGTGCGTAAGGTAACGACCCGTTTTCTGGAACGTGAAGGCTATGATGTGATGACGGCAAAAGATGGCGTTGATGCGATGCAAATTTTGCAGAACCATACGCCAGATGTCATGTTACTGGATATTGAAATGCCTAGAATGGATGGTTTTGAAGTGGCCAAACGAGTGCGTATCAGTAGCCATCTTGCTGATTTACCTATTATTATGATTACCTCAAGGACAGGAGAGAAACACCGTCAAACAGGGTTGGCGGCTGGAGCTACTTACTATATGGGTAAACCTTATCAGGAAGCAGAGCTGCTAGCTAATATTCGTCAGCTTTTTTTGGCAGAGAGTTAACTGGCGGCGTAGGTATGAAGTATTGTGCTGAAAATAGGTATTGTTAGTGAAACACATGTTCAACAATACTATTTAAAGCATGTTGTTGAGGAAAGTGGTTACCAATCTGAGTGTTGTTTATTGGTAGCTGAATTTAGTGATAAGGATAAGCCGATGACATTATCCAGCGTAGATGCCTGGCTTATTGATGTGGATATTGAGCGTTTGGATGGTTATTTGCTCCGTCATTTTGAAGACTGGCTTAGTGGTATTGAAGCCCCAATTATTTTTAGCGAAGGTAATACGTATAATGCTGCAGAAGCAGATTTTATTTCTTGGTCTCGGCAACTGAACATTAAGTTGTTGAATCTTAAGGGGCAACTGCAGCTACTGAGAAGAAATAAAGTAAAAGCGGCGAATATCTGGGTATTAGCAGCGTCTACGGGTGGTCCTGAGGTGGTTAAGCGCTTTCTTGATAGGGTGGATAAAGATCTTGATGTGGGTTTTATCTATGTGCAGCACATTGATCAGATGCAGTACCAGGTGCTTAGCGAAACCGTTTGTCGAGACAGTCACTATACCGGGCTGATTGCTTCTCATGGCGAAGTCGTTTGTAGCAAAACGGTTATGGTGATTCCTGCGGATAAATTGGTCGAGTTGCAAAGCAATGGCACTATGATTGTTCATCAAGATCGCCCATGGAGAGGGGTGTATAGCCCATCTATTGATCAGGTGGTTGCTAATGTAGCGGATGTTTATGGTGCCGCATCCGGAGTGATATTTTTTACAGGTATGGGGGATGATGGCACAGCGGGTTGTCGCTTGATGTCATTACGTGGTGGGCAGGTATGGGTGCAGTCACCGTCGTCTTGCACCGTAGAATCGATGCCTAAATCAGTCATTGATACAGGCTGTGCGGCTAAGGTTGATACTCCCGAAAGTCTTGCAATACATCTTAATGTGGCATTGAAAAATTCTGCAGCAACCATTACAGAAAAATAGAGACTTATCATGGATACACCGATTACTAATACTCCTACAGTAATGAATGTTGATGAAGTGCCCAGTTTATTGGTACCTATTACTGATAGGCGTCTCTTATTGCCGATGGTTTCTATTGCAGAAACACTACCTTACAAGCAACCACAGGAGCCTAAAAAAATAGAGGGGTGCAAGTGGTATTTGGGGGATATTTTATGGCGTGGCATTATGGTGCCCATGATTTCCTATGAAGCCATTAACGGTGATGCTATTGCGGATATTAAAGGCGTTACTCAAATGGTTGTGTTGAATAATACTGGGGTACACCCCAAGCTTCCTTTTATTTGTTTTCCTACACAAGGAATCCCACGGCTGAGTCGTGTTACGAATGATTCTATTGTTGAAGATCAGATGATTGTTCCAAAAGCTTTCGATCAAATGAACGTTCATGTGGCTGGTGAACCTGCTGCTATTCCTAATATTTCTAAACTGGAACAAGCTTACGTCCAATTAATGTCTCTATAGCTTATTGGCTTTAGTGATCGATTTTGGGACTATCTACGCGATGGCTGACTAACAATATCTCTATTATCCCTCTTTGTCATGTTGATGACTTGGAGTGGTAGCCTATAGAGATGTCTACTGGTACAATTCGCCCCTTTTTCGAAGAATCGACGATTTAATCTACCTATTTTTTTGGGGGGGGTGAGTACGATAAGCTTTAATTCACCGCATCTGGTTTGTTGATCATTGGAATATATAGATATAGCTGAGAGATACAGTGTATGAGTGCAATTGTTAGCATTATTATGGGCTCCCGATCTGATTGGCCGACCATGTCAGAAGCCGTTCAGGTAATGGACCAGTTAGGTGTCGCTTATGAGACTCATGTCGTCTCAGCGCATAGAACACCAGAGCGCCTACTCGAATTTGCTCAGGGTGCAGATAAGCGTGGAATTAAGGTTATTATTGCGGGTGCGGGTGGTTCAGCTCACTTGCCAGGTATGGTTGCAGCGTTAACGCATTTGCCCGTTGTGGCTGTGCCTGTTAGCAGTAAGCATCTAAAAGGTATGGACAGCTTGATGTCAATTGTGCAGATGCCTCGTGGGGTGGCCGTGGCGACCCAAGCTATTGGAGAAGCGGGTGCTTATAATGCAGGCTTAATGGCATCTCAAATGTTGGCAATTGCTGATGATAAACTGGAGAAACGTATCCAGCAGTGGCGCCAGGCACAGACAGATAGTGTGCCTTGGTCAGTTACAGACGATAGTGAATAAGTCATGTCCATGCATATTGCGATTTTTGGTGGTGGTCAACTTGCCCAAATGACTGCACAGGCGGGCATTTCCTTAGGTTTTACCTTCTCTTTTATTGTGGGTGAAGGGGAAGATACCTGTTGTGTGGATGGCCTTGGTAACATTGTTGTTTTTCGTCAGGGAATGGATGCGGAAGCTTTGTTTAATGCACTGAAGAAGCCAGATGTTATCACTGTTGAAAAAGAAATGGTGGATACAACGCTAATGGCGGCCTTACAACAGTACACTCGTGTATCGCCTAATGATCAAAGTGTCTATTTATCGCAAAATCGTATTCGTGAGAAGAATTTCCTGCGTCATCATGGTATCCCTACCGCCGAATTTGAAATTATTGAAACTCAAGAGCAATTGGAATCCTTGCCCCAGCGTTTGGGTTTTCCCATTTATATTAAAGCTGCTGAGTCGGGTTATGATGGTTATAATCAATGGCGTATTCAAAAGCAGGAAGATTTATCACAGGTTCTTCTCAGTGATGATGTCGTATTAATTGCTGAGAAGCATATAGAGTATTCTCGTGAAATCTCAGTGATTGCTGCCCGTCGTGTCGATGGTGATATTGTTTATTATCCTCTGATGGAAAATCGCCACGAAGATGGCGTGTTGATTTCTACTATCGCCCCTGCCCCCCAAACCGTTAAAATCTTGGAAGAAGGTGCCATCGCCTATATGGAGACCATTATGTCATCCATTGATTATGTGGGTATATTAACCATTGAGTGTTTTGATACTGAGCAGGGTCTGGTGGTGAATGAATTAGCACCACGTGTGCATAACTCAGGGCATTGGTCTATTGAAGCTTGTGAGACCAGCCAGTTCGAAAATCATTGTCGAGCGATTGCGAATATTGCTCTAGGCCCAACAACGACTAAAGGTGTGGGTGGCATTGTGAATATGTTGGGGAAGCATGGTAGGCCTGAGGACTTTGCTCAAGAAGGCATGTTTTATCACGCTTATGGCAAGGAGGAACGCCCTCGTCGCAAGTTGGGCCATATTGCGGTATTAGCGGATAACCATATGGATGTGATTGACAAGTTAAACAAAGTTTTGGTGTTTTTGTATAAGGGTCGGTATAAAACATTGTGAGACACTGTTAGAAACTGTAGATTAAGCTGTGTATCTGTTTATCTCCTGTTGGGGGCAATGATAAACAGATACACAATGTCACCTACAGTCTGGTCTTCCTAGAATAAATTGTCTAGTAGCTTTTTCTTAAGCTTATCTTTTAACGATTGTTTCACTTCTTCTTTTTCAGCGTCTAAGCCTAACTTTTCAGCCGCTTTCGCTGTTGCTTTGTCTTTGAGTTCTTCCTCCTTTGCTTTTAATTCTGCTTTTAGTTTTTCTTTTTTCTCTTTAAGCAACAGATCGGTAATATTTTTTACTATAGTCGAGTAGTCGGGTTTTATCTTTGGGTCGCTAAATGAACCACTAATGTCCACTGGGATAGTGAGCCCTTGTAAGTCTGCAAGAGATTTTCCTCCCTGTCCACTATTGGTATTTACCACATGAATATTCGTTTTATAATCCAATACTTGTTGTGCCGTGTTGATGGTTCCTTCCCCAGTAATTCGTGCAGCAGGCGCAGTGATCAATAAGTCATTGTTAGTCGTGATATCGTTATTTACTAATAGTGTGGCGGTCATAGCGGCAAATTGAGTTTTATCATCGGTGCTGGTAGATGATTCTGTTACTGCCTTGCCTCGTGCTTGATCAATAAGTTTTTGGCCGTTGTCCAAAATCTTTTTTAAATCCAAACCTTTAATAGCGCCATCTCTTGCAACGACGTTAATAGTTCCTTTGGTCGAGGGTTTACCATTGTTTTCAAGGACTTTCAGATGGGTGCTTACATTACCAATGCCTGAGAACTTATCAGTGACTTCGGTATCAATCAGTAAAGGTTCCAACTGTACGCCTTTTAACTGGGTGACAATGGAGAGTTCTGGATTTTGGGTTTTTTTTAAGGTTATGTTGCCATTGAGCTTGCCTTGATAGAGCTCTGTTGTAGGGATGAGGACCACTTTCTTATTATCTGAGGCTATCGTCAGGTTACTATTTTCTAGTTTTATATTATTGGCAATGAGCGATTTAATGCGAAGTACGCCGTTAGCCTTAATATCTTTTAAAAGTGCAATCGGTGCGGCCAGGGTTTCAGCAACACTAGTGGGCTTAGTATTCTCTTCAGTTGTGGCGGTTTCTTCTGTTAATGGTAGATAGTCATCAACAATCATCTTATCCAGTGCAATGTCGAACTGATAATGAGGATTTTCCAAATTAATAATAGAAATGCTGCTTTCTAATAAGCTCTGATCAAATTTGATTTGAGTATTCTGTAATGAAACACCATGAGGTGTCGCATTAAAGCTTGATGCAATGGACAGATTCTCTAATGCAGTCGCTTTTGTTGGTGTATAGTCAATCTCTAGTTGATTAAGAATCTCTTTTGGATTAAATGTATTGGATTGAATATGACCGCGAACCATTGACATTTTGTTACCAAGATTGATGGTGGTATCGCCAGACAAATTGACTCCCAGGCTATTAACCAATAGCTGTGGTATGGTGACCAGCATCTTGTCCAAATCAGCAGATATATCTGGAATAGTTAATCTGGCAGGGATGCGCCCATCAAAGCGCGTTTCTATTTGTAGATTTTTGGCATCGATTGTTTGGGTTTGCTGGTCAATATAGATGGAGTCTATGTTGGCATTCATGGTTGACAATGGGTGTTTGACTTGTAGTGCCAGTTTTTTAGCCTTGGCTTTTAAAGTATCAATATTGAGATGGATTTGGGTATCAAGGTTAAAATCTACCAGAGGAGCTTGATTATGAGTTACCTTACCCGACAAGTGTAGAGGAGCGCTGGGATCGTTTAATAAATTGCCGCTAATGATGTTGAAGTTGCTGAGTTGGTAACTTGTTTGTGTTTGTTGATCCTCGTAAATAATGTTGCCGTCAGTAATATTAATGCCGGCTATGGTGAGTGCAGCAATGGTCTTGGCATTATTGGAGGTGGGGTTAGTTGTGCTGGTGGGTTGCTGGCCTTGTGCTGTGGTGATGACACTATCAATACTACTTTTGCCTGATTTATTGACAATAATATGAATGTGCGGCGTTTTTAATAGAACGGTATCCACTTGTAGCTCACGCTTAAGTAAGGGCTTGAGTTTAACTTTAATATTCGCTTGATCAACCTCAACAAAGTTGCCTGTACTGGCAATATCCTGAGGTTGAGCCAGTGAGAGCTTTTGGGTTTGTAGTCCTAGCCAAGGAAATACAGATAAGGATAAATCCCCCTGAATTTGCAATGTTAAGCCCGTTTTATCCTTAACCACACGACTTATTTGTTCCTTGTAATCATTGGGATCTATAAATTGGGGGAGAGCAATAATCGCGACAATGAGTAATAACAGTAAAGTGATGAGAATAGAGAGAGATATTTTTAGTATTTTCATGATATGTATTATCGTGCTTGAGTGAGCGAGTACTTTATTTAAACAGACCCTAGGTTTCCGGGACATTCAGTGACCCGTTTTATCCGCTGGCCTAGTTAAGAGTCAGTGACAATAGCTCTAGACCGCATGATTGTATATCAGTTCTGTTAGAATGTACTTTACCAACAAAGTCGCCGCGCTTGTAGTGTTAACGAGCTCTAACACGTATAATTCGCCCTTTGGCTCACTATGTTTGACTTAGGGGCTTGTTTTAATCATCGGAGATGCCCATGAGTGCCCGTACTGCCAGTGTTCGTCGAGATACTCTGGAAACTAAAATCACTGTTGATCTTAATCTGGATGGAATGGGTGCTGCCCGATTTGATACTGGAGTACCGTTCCTTGAGCATATGATGGACCAGATTGCGCGTCATGGTTTGATTGATCTTGATGTGACTTGTGATGGTGATATCCACATTGATGATCACCATAGTGTTGAAGATATAGGTATTACCATTGGTCAGGCGGTCGCTAAGGCGGTGGGTGATAAAAAAGGGATTCGTCGTTATGGGTATGCTTATGTCCCTTTGGATGAAGCATTATCTCGTGTGGTAATTGATTTTTCTGGTCGTCCGGCCCTGTTAATGGATATTCCCTTTACCCAAAAGCGTGTGGGCCAATTTGATACTGAGTTGTTTTGGGAGTTTTTTCAAGGCTTTGCTAATCATGCTCAGGTTACTTTGCATATTGATTGTATTAAGGGCCACAATACGCATCACCAGATTGAGACTGTTTTTAAGGCATTTGGTCGTTCCTTACGCATGGCTCTGGAGCTGGATCCTCGTATGGCAGGTGTCATGCCTTCAACAAAAGGAACGTTATAGTTTTTACTGCGCTCCTTACAGGGTTACCTAGTTTTTGCTAAGTACGCATATTTTTTCTGTTTGATAACTATAGGTTAAAGTTCGGATGACAACCTCTGTTGCGATTATTGATTATGGCATGGGCAATTTGCACTCGGTAGCGAGCGCCTTTGCTCATGTTGCGCCTGATAGCCAAATTGATATTACATCTGATGCCCAGTTGATTGCTAACGCAGACAAAGTCTTATTCCCCGGTGTGGGGGCGATTCGTGATTGTATGGTTGAAATTCGTCGTTTGGGTTTCGACACTCTGGTCCCTGAGATGATTAAGGGAGGCAAGCCGATGTTAGCCATTTGTGTTGGCATGCAGGCTTTGATGGCCAGTAGTGAAGAAAACAGTGGTGTGTCTTGCATCGATGTATTGCCTGGTTTTGTCAATTATTTTGGAGATGATCTACGCGATGACCAGGGACGTAAGCTGAAAGTACCGCATATGGGGTGGAATCAAGTACAGCAAACGATAGATCACCCGTTGTGGCAAGGTATTGATAACTATAGCCACTTTTATTTTGTACATAGTTATTTTGTGATTGCCAGTAACGCTCAACAGGTGGCTGGTCGCACGGAGTACCACCGGGAATTTGTTGCTGCGCTCAGTCATGGTAGTCTATTTGCTACCCAGTTTCACCCGGAAAAAAGTGATACTGCAGGCTTACAATTATTGAAAAACTTTATGGATTGGGATGGTCGTATATAAACCGATCTAAATGTTTTTATAGCGTTTTTTTATATAGTACAAACAGTGATTGGAAAATGTTCTATGTTAATTATTCCTGCAATTGATTTAAAAGATGGCCAGTGTGTTCGCTTGCGCCAAGGGCTGATGGAAGATTCCACCGTTTTTGGTGGTAACCCAGTTGATTTTGCAAAACAATGGATTGATAAGGGCTGCCGTCGTTTGCATTTAGTGGATTTAAATGGCGCATTTGCGGGTAAGCCTGTCAATGGTGAAGTGGTGACTGACATTGCTAAGGCGTTTCCGACTTTGCCTATCCAGATTGGTGGTGGTATTCGCAGTGGTGAGACCATTGAGCATTATCTAAAAGCGGGGGTTAATTATGTCATTATTGGTACGAAAGCGGTAAAAGACCCCGAGTTTATTACCGAGATGTGCAAGCAGTTTGCTGGGCATATTATCGTTGGCCTGGATGCCAAAGAGGGGCTGGTAGCCACTGATGGTTGGGCAGAGGTTTCTGAAATTAAAGCCATCGATTTAGCGCAACAATTCGAAGCTGATGGTATTGAATCGATTGTTTATACTGATATTGTTCGTGACGGTATGATGCAGGGAGTGAATGTGGAAGCGACGGTGGCTATGGCTCAAGCATCGAATATCCCTGTCATCGCTTCAGGTGGTATTACCGATATTAATGATATTAAAGCTCTTAAAGCACAAGCTCATCATGGTATTTGTGGTGCGATTACAGGACGTGCTATTTATGAAGGGACCTTGGACATTGAGGCAGCGCAGGCATTGTGTGATCAATAACGTTGCTACTGGGCAGTTGCCTACTATTTCAATCATTTGCCAATAATACGGTAGGTTCCACGATGGCATTTAGCGGACAAAAAGATTTTTTACATGCACAGCAACCTAAGATTGGTGTACTAATAACGAATCTTGGCACTCCTGAAGCGCCAACTACAGCAGCATTACGGCGTTACCTAGCTCAGTTTCTATCAGACCCTCGTGTTGTAGAAGTTCCCCGTATATTGTGGAAGTGTATCCTACATGCCATTATTTTAAGAATTCGTCCTCGTCGTTCAGCCGCAGCCTATGCCAGCATTTGGACAGATAAAGGTTCCCCTCTGATCGTTTATACGCAACAACAGCGTGATGCTCTGAGCCAATCATTAGCCGCAATCTATGGTGAACATATTGTCGTCAAATTTGCTATGCGTTATGGTAACCCCTCGATTGCAAAAACGATTGATACCATGCAAAAAGAAGGCGTACGCCAATTGTTGGTATTGCCTTTATATCCGCAATATTCTGCTGCAACAACGGCCTCCACATTCGATGCTTTAGCAAAAGACTTTATGCAACGACGGTGGTTGCCAGCATTACGTTTTATTAATCATTACCATGATTACCCTGCTTACATTGAGGCTTTGGCGCATAGTATTGAAGAACATTGGAAATGGAATGGCCGTGCGGATAAATTAATTATATCTTATCATGGGGTTCCGCTACGCTATTTACAAAATGGTGATCCTTATCACTGCGAGTGTCACAAAACCTCACGTTTACTGGCTGAATATCTAGGTTTATCCAGCGATGATTATCTCACAACATTTCAATCCCGTTTTGGTCGTGCTGAATGGTTGAAACCCTATACTGATGAAACTTTAAAACAATTACCTAATCAAGGTGTTAAATCTGTACAGGTCATTTGCCCAGGTTTTTCTGCCGATTGTTTGGAAACTATCGAAGAAATTGGTGAAGAAAACCGTGGTTATTTTATAGGAATGGGTGGCGAACGTTATGAATATATTCCTGCCTTAAATGCAAGTGAAGAACATATTTCAGTATTAACTTCCTTAATTAAAAAACACCTACAAGGTTGGGATTTGCCGGAAGATAACGCGGGTACAATAGCAGATAAGTATTCGAAACGTCTTATGGTTAATTAACTCTAGCCTACACGACATTGATTACGCCCACCTTCTTTGGCATCGTAAAGTGCTTTGTCGGCTCGTGCAAAAACGGTTTCAGCGGTATCATCATCACTAAAGTTAGCAATACCAATAGAGACAGTCACCGTCATTTTTTGTTCTTTGTAACGCATTGGGGTGTTAGCTAATCGATCACGAATCCGATTGAGCATCTCCAGTGCGTTGTTTATAGACGTTTCTGGTAACAGTAAGACAAACTCTTCGCCACCAAAGCGCGCTATAAAATCGACTTCTCGCAGTCGCTTGGCGACAGATGTTGACACAATCTGTAAGACCTTATCCCCGGTTTGGTGACCATAGTGGTCGTTAATTTTTTTGAAAAAATCAATATCTAATACAGCTAAAGTGAGAGGGTGCTGATAACGTTGCCAGCGCAGCATTTCTTCATGTACACGCTCACTGTAGGCTTCGCGATTCGGGAGACCTGTGAGACTATCGGTAATTGCTCGCATTTTCTCCTGTTCCAGTTGTTTGCGTATATCCTCATCTTGAGCTTCCATTTTCTTAACACGATCAATGAGTTCTGTTAATTGTGTAGAAAGAGAATGTGGTTCTGTTGTTTGAATGAATTGATGTAATGCTCCCTGAATACATTGTACTTGTGTTTCGACAGCGGCTTTTAATTGGTCTATTTCTTGGTGATCAACGAGCGCTTGGTGCAAGGTATGAATACCGTTGCTGACATGACTCTGTAACTGCCCCACTGCAGAACGTTGCTGCTGTTCTGATTCAATTGCTACCCCCAATGCTTCAATAATATGGCTGAGTTCGACGTAAACGTTCTTGAGATACAGTCGATATTCATTATCGGCGCCCATATACGATTGAATCACAAAATCACGGATATCCTCCAGTGTAGGAACCAACTCATACCAATTCAGTCCTCTGGATATACGTTCCCTGGCTTTGGTTGACTTTTGTACTACACAAGGGACTGGGGGAAAATGGTCTAACAGTTCGGTCAGAATAATAGTGACTCGATCAGAAATGCGAGAAAAGGCGGGTTCATGGATTGGGCGGTCAAGCACAGCCTCAGGAATATCTCTTACTCGGTGTTTAGGAGAGGTATCATCGACCCATTCTGCAACCACAACAGGTGCTTGCTGCTCGTCTTCATCAACGTCCTCCCAGACGATGGTGGTACTGCTATTTTCTGGTGTAGGGGAGGCGCTCGTTTCTGCGGTATTCACAGATTTGCTACTGAATAAACGGTTCAACAACCCTTTATTCGATGATGTCGGGTTATTTTCTAATGCTTGAGTTTGTAAGTTGCCAAATTCTTCGAGTAAGCGATTCAGGGTGGCAGGTAATAATGCTCCTTTGGGAATACATTTTTTGTAGTGTTTAATCGCTGGTTTCATATCCGTTGATGGGCTTAGGTCCTGCAGTTGGCTGGCAATCTTGCCAAAGCTTTTATAGACACCAGACCACTGGTCTTGTCGCCGTTTATCCGCTTCTTCAGTGACTCGACTAAGCGATTTTAGCATGCGATCAAAACCACCGACATCATTGCTTTTCAGGCTACCGCGAATGGCAGATAAACGTTTATCCATCTGAGCGTCATATCCTTCGGCCGCAGCGCTTAAGATTTGTACGGTGCGGTGAAGTAAAGCTTGTTGGGCAGCCAGGGTACTCTCCAATTGTCCCTGTTGGTTCAGTGCGTTTCGATATTGATCGCGCCAGCGGTTATTTTTCTGAGTCACAAGCCTTACCTCAAAAGGGGTCACTTTTAAGTATAGACGGCTATTGTAGCTTGTGAGGATAAGGATAAAAAAAGAGGGATGGTGCTCCAGCGTTAGCGAAGTTGCCCGTATTATAACGTCCGCTCTTCGCTATCCACTGAGATTGATATTATGATTTTTTGTTAGCGCGTTCTTTGGCAATGAGAAAATTGATAACGTTAAGCATTTCTGACTGGGAGCCTGCTGTGGATCCAGAGACACGATACTTACCGTTAACAATCACTTCTGGAGTGCCTGTGGTACCGTAGGCTTTGGCCAGGTTATTAGCGCGTTGTACCTGAGATTTAAGACCGAAAGAATGAAAGGTTTTGTCGAAAACTTTTCTGTCAATACCATGTTTTTCAAACAGGGAGAACACCTCACTTTCTTTGAGAAGACGTTTTTTTTCTACGTGCATAGCATCAAAAGCGTCTTTGTGCACTTTACCTAGTACACCAAGGGCTTTTGCGGTATAAAAAATGCGCGCGTGGGTGCGCATAGGTTTGTTCCACATGGCTGGCATATGCATAATACGAACATCATCAGCTTGTTGTTGTTTCCATTGTGAAAATACAGGTTGGAATTGTTGGCAGTGAGGGCAGCCATACCAGAATATTTCGGTGACTTCGATTTTGCTGGGGTCTTTAGGAGTAGTCGGTGTGTTTACTGGTAGGTAATGTTGACCTTCACGATATAACGCTTGGGCATTTACCGATGTGGTAGCAATGGTTAATAGTGCGACTAGAGCTATCAAGGTAATTGATAATCCTAGTGAGGGGATGGCTCGCATATTTTTCTCCTGAAAATGATAGTAACGCTGACTGGACTCTTTGAGACGTG
The DNA here is from genome assembly GCA_001723645.1 of Candidatus Endobugula sertula. GTDB lineage: Bacteria > Pseudomonadota > Gammaproteobacteria > Pseudomonadales > Cellvibrionaceae > Endobugula > Endobugula sertula. The sequence continues at coordinate 61,932 of MDLC01000007.1, forward strand.
TATTTTAAATAAGTTCCTTACGGATTGATAGGGTTGGAATGTTATGACAATACCGTTTGTGTTTGCTTTAAAAGGCTATATAAACAATAACCGCGAGTGGTGTTGCCACTATAGGAGATAGTTCTCGTGTGGAGTATCTCTAAAAGTCGTCATACTTAGAGATGTCCCGTGTATTAATACAGACCACCAATATAATTGGCAACAGCATCAATTTCTGCATCGCTCATATGTTCCGCCACTTGACGCATAGTTTTGGCGTCACCGTCATTGGTGCGCTCACCACCACGAAAGTCGCGCAATTGTTTGGCAATATACTCGGGATATTGGCCGCTTAAGCGAGGGAAACCAGCGGGGTCATTGCCCAGACCTCTAGGGGAATGACAGCCAGTGCATGCTGGTGTGTTGGTCTCTAGATTGCCTGAACGGAAAATCCGCTCACCGAGTTTTAAGCCATCAACCTTGATACCTGCATTCACTTTGACCTGCAATGCCTTCGCACCACTAAGCTGCATTGTGTTGTTGTTAAAATAAGCGGCCAGATCCAATAGGCCTTGGTCGCTTTTACCGTCAAGTTGTCCGGCCATTTGTGCAATGGGACGTTTGCCTGATTGGATATCCAGCATTTGCTTATAGAGATACTTTTCCCCCACACCGGCTAGTTTAGGAAAGGAGGGCGCAGGACTATTACCATCTGCACCGTGACAACCCGCACAACTGGCTGCCAATGTTTGTCCGGCTTTAGGATCACCTGCGGCTTGACTCTTAATAGCCAAGCTGGATAGCGATAGTGTCAGAATCAGGAATGGTAGAAACTTACTTGTATTGTTCATATTCAGGCCGTCTTTTTTAATTTCTATTCGCTTAATGCCAACGGGAGGATACAATAAGACTTATTATAGCCTTTGCTCACTATATTGCTGCAATATGCAATGTTAATGAATATCTCCAGGCTAAGCATACTCACCGTGTTGTCAACGCGAGAGGATTATATACTAAAGCTTCTAATAGAGCTAAAGTACTAATACACCATTTTTGAGGCTTTATGTCACCCCATAACCCCTATAAACAGGCGGTATTTTTAAAAAGTGCCGCAAGATTAAATCAATGTCCCGAATGTGTTGTGGCCGAAGTGGCTTTTGCTGGGCGTTCCAATGCGGGCAAATCCAGTGCTATTAATACCTTAACCGAGAATAAAAAACTGGCCCGCATCAGTAAAACGCCAGGTCGTACTCAGTTGATTAATTATTTTAGTATCGGCAATCGTCGGTGCTTGGTGGACTTACCAGGCTATGGTTATGCAAAAGTGCCTCTGGCAATGAAGAAAGAGTGGGATAAGCATCTTTCCGAGTATTTACAATACCGGGGTTGTCTAAAAGGTTTGGTGTTATTGATGGATAGTCGCCATCCCATGCAAGAGTTCGATGCGATGATGATAAATTGGGCCGTCGATATTGAAATGCCGGTTCATATACTGCTTACAAAATGCGATAAATTAAAAAAAGGGGTGGCCAAGAATACGCTTTTGACCGTTGAGAAGCATTTACGTGAGGTGGGTGTGGATGATTTAGTATCAGTACAATTGTTCTCAGCATTAAAACGTCAAGGAATCAAAGAGCTCGTGTGTGTTCTTGATCGGCTGTTAGTGGAAGATGACTCAACAGAGTCTCGATAATGCTTGCCATATTAGCACCACAGAATAACAAAAATGGCAATGTGTGATTAGACTCTGTTCATAACCAGTGTAACCAAAGGGGGCCATCGCCGTGAATCGGAGTGTCGTTTTCTGCTTGGGAGCCTTTTTGACGTACCTCATATGAACATGCCCTTTAATATCCATATCTGTCTGAATGACTAAAGGTTTCTAGTACACTATTTAAAAATCGGTGACCTAATTTTGTTGTCACAATACGTTGATCACTATTTTTCAGCAGCCCTTTTTTTTGCAGATTATTTATATGCGAGGCGACGTGGGAAAATGGCAAACCAGTTCGTTCACTGAAATAGTTTATTGGAACGCCATGATTTAAGCGTAGGGCATTCATCATAAATTCCAGTGCTAATTCATGACGTTTAACCTGACTCTCTTTATGATGAGGTGGACCATGACTACTGAGATAATGCTCTGGGAGACGTGCTTTTTGTCGGCGAATAATTTGGCTGTTATGGTGATCTGTTAATTTGCCATGGGCTCCAGCACCAATGCCAATATAGTCACCGAATTGCCAGTAATGAGTGTTGTGTCGGGATTGATATGTGGCTTGTTGGCTAAAGGCAGAAACTTCATATTGTTGATATCCATGTTCTGTTAATAGGGCTGCTCCATGGTATTGAATATTGTCCGTCATTTCATCGTTGGGCAAAGGTGGTGGCTGGTGATAAAAAACGGTATTGGGTTCTATAGTGAGTTGGTACCAGGAAATATGTTGTACTCCTAGACCAATGGCTATGTCTAAGTCTCGTTTGGCATCATCAACGGTTTGCTTGGGAAGGCCGTGCATTAAGTCGAGATTAATATTATCAAAGCCCGCTTTTTGTGCAATCAAGACGGCTTGTTGCGCTTCGTTGCTATTGTGTATTCTTTTCAGAATTTTTAACTGAGACTCATTAAAACTTTGTACCCCAATGGATAAACGATTAACGCCTGCGTGAAAAAAATCGGAAAATTTTTCTTGCTCGAAAGTGCCTGGGTTGGCTTCCAGAGTAATTTCAATATCTGTTTCAAATCCTACGATATTTTCTGCCCCAGAGAGTATGGTACCAATACCCTTGGCACTGAATAGGCTGGGAGTGCCACCACCGAAAAAAATACTTTGTAATTTCCTGGCGGCGTTTCGTTTATCTAGCCATTGTTGTTCATGAGATAAATCTAACATTAATTGTTTAATGTAAGCATCTTCATCAAACAGTTGCACTTCATGAGAGTTAAAATCGCAGTAAGGACATTTGAGTATACACCATGGAATGTGAATATAGAGAGAGAGTGGACTAAGACGTAAAAATGGCGTTGAGGAAGATAACATCAGGTGTGAATATATCGGTGCTCTTGTAATGCACGGAGTAGTTTTTTTAAGGCTTTGGCCCGGTGGCTTAAGGTATTTTTAATCTCAGGTAGTAATTCTGCTGAGCTGCAGCTTTTTTCTGGCACCCAAAATAATGGATCATAACCAAAGCCGTTTTCCCCTGATGCTTGTTCCAAAATAAAACCTTCCCAGCTTGCTTGGCAGATGATGGGAGTTGGGTCTTCTGCATGTTGCATAAAGGCCAGGGCACATATAAATTGTGCTTTACGATTTTCCTGCCGTTGTCCGGATAATTGTTGGAGCACTTTTTGGTTGTTGGCTTCGTCGTTGCCATGTTCTCCTGCATAACGGGCGGAATAAATACCAGGCGCGCCTTTTAGGTAGTCTATAGCCAGACCAGAGTCATCGGCGATAGCAGGTAGTTTGCTGTGTTGGCAGGCGTGGCGGGCTTTAAGGATGGCATTTTCGATAAAGCTCAAGCCGGTTTCTTCTGTATCACTGATTGCGAACTCACGCTGAGACATTATCGTAATGCCACTATTGGAAAACATGTGATGGAATTCACGAAGTTTACCTGAGTTATTACTGGCAAGTACAATAGTGTCAATGGTAGGTTTATTGGTCGACATAAAGTTTTTTAGTTATCGTGAAGGTGGTTTCTGACCCGGTACGGTTGGGTTTAACAGTGATATCCAGATGCAGGATATCTTCATTATTAAAGTGAATCGGTGCTAAATAGTAAGTGCTGGTACTTTCTTTAATTTCGATAAACTTTAAAGGAAATTGCTGTTGAATCAGATTGCGATAGACCCCTTCGAGCTTTGCTGGAGCAAAGCCGTAGCCACCAGACTTCTTGACGACGGCAACGTTCAGATACACTCGGTCTTTTGCCCGAGTCAAATGGTAAGCTTGTGCAACTTCTGCGGGTATTAACGAGCTGTTAAATACATTGTAATAAACGGTATATTCACCTAGATCGTAAGAGATATTTTCTTGCGCATTGATAGGTGAATAGTAAAACAACAGGCAAATACAAAAAGGCAATAAATAATATTTCATCTTGTTAAATGATAAACGGCTGTTTCCCCAAATAGATTCTTATTCCATCGAGTCATATACTGATCAATCCTAGTTCTTGCTACCACGGTATTATGTAAAATAGTGATACCCCGTTCATGGCATAGTACTTCAAAGTCCCTTACTGTGCAAAAATGTATATTGGGCGTACTGTACCACTCATAAGGCAGTAAATCAGAGACGGGCATGCGGCCATGAATCAATAGATGCCAGCGTGACTTCCAATAAGCAAAGTTGGGAAAGGTAATGATACACTCTTTGCCAATACGTAGCATCTCGTCCAATACTTTGTCAGGAGACTTCATTGTTTGTAGTGCCAAGGTCATAATGACAACATCGTAACTGTTGTTTGCAAGATGGCTGAGACCTTTATTAAGGTCATGTTCGACAACATTCACGCCTTTGAGAATGCATTGAGCAATATGATTGGGGTCATTCTCCAGGCCGACACCAGTAATATTTTTTTTCTCTTGTAGATGTAACAGTAAATCACCTTCGCCACAGCCTAAATCCAGTATGTGGCTGTTTGAGGAGATATAGGATTGAATTTCATCAAGATCAATGCGCATGCTTATCTTCTCTGTCTATCTTCTTCGACTGACTAATGTCAATACGTTGCATGTAAGTACGAAACGCTTGATGGTAACGCTCGTTGGGGATAAGAAACGCATCGTGTCCATAATCCGATTCTATTTCTGCATAGGTAACAGATTTTTTGGCGTGTAGTAGGGCATTAACAATTTCACGAGAGCGTTCAGGAGAAAAGCGCCAGTCGCTGGTAAACGAGAAAATGAGGAATTGACACTGAGCATGGCTAAATGCAGCCACGGGATCGTCATTGTATTCTCGGGCGAGATCAAAATAATCCAAGGCGCGAGTCATCAGTATATACGTATTGGCATCGAAAACAGTCGAAAATACGTTGCCTTGATAACGAAGATAACTTTCGATTTCGAATTCTAAGGGTTCATCAGTGCCTAATTGAAAACTTCCTGAACGTAGTTCGCGGCCAAACTTTTTACCCATGCCATCATCGGATAAATAAGTAATATGTCCGATCATACGTGCAATAGACAAGCCGTGTTTGGGAATGGTGTTGTGATTTAAATAATCACCATCAAAAAACTCTGGGTCTGAGGTAATGGCCCGTCTGGCTGTTTCATTAAAGGCGATATTTTGGGCGGTGAGTTTTAGGGCTGCGGCAATAGACACACAGTGCCTTAGTTTATGGGGGTATTCCAATGCCCAACGCATGGCCTGCATCCCCCCGAGGCTTGCCCCAATAATAGCAGCCCATTGTTGAATCCCCAATACATCAGCCAATCGTTTTTGACTTTCAACCCAATCCCGTGCTCGTAGGGTAGGGAAGCGACTACCCCAAGGTTTATTGGTTTTGGGGTTTATACTGGTCGGTCCCGTAGAGCCGTGGCAACCACCGAGGTTATTTAAGGAAACAACAAAAAAGCGATGAGTATCTATAGCCTTGCCTGGACCTATATAATGATTCCACCAGCCAGGGCGCTTATCTTCTTTGCTGTGAAAACCTGCTGCGTGGTGATGTCCTGATAGAGCATGACATATGAGTACGGCATTATCTCTGGCGGTGTTCAGCGTGCCATAAGTTTCATAGATAATATCGTAAGTATCCAAAGTGTATCCATTGGCCAGTGTCAGGGGTTGGTCAAAATGGTGGCCTTGCGGAGTAACAATACCAATGCTGTTGCTGGGAAAATCTTCGGGCATGATTTTATTATTAGTCGTCGAGTCGGTAAACAGGTGAGTCTACGGATCGTAACGAGGAACTGCAAGCATTGTCAGGGCTTATCGCTCTGAGAGAAGCCCCCCTCTGTTTGCTTTGCAATAGGAAAATAGCTGGCAGTAGAGTCTTCAATGAGAAAGAACCGGTGCTAAATTAACAGAATCTTCAAGATATAAATGATCAATAAAGCGATCATGATCGAGAAATCTAACCCTCCCATAGGCGGTATAATCCGGCGAATCGGTGCTAGCACCGGCTCCGTAATACTAACAATAAGACTGATGGCGGGATTATGATTATGAGGTGCTATCCAGCTAATAATGACGAGCACGATAAAAGACAGTAAATAAATATTGAGGACTAGGAGTAGTAACTCACGGATGGAGTAAACCAAAACAGCCCATAAAGGAGGAATACCATGCCCCGATATGATGGATAGTAATCCAATGGTGGCGATTTGTAAGAGCCAAGCAAGTACGAGGCTGGCAAAGTCGATGCCTAAAAAGCCTGGCACCACTTTACGCAATGGCAACAATAGAGGGTTAGTTGCTTTTACAATAAATTGCGATAGCGGATTATAAAAATCGGCGCGCACCCACTGTAGAATAAAACGAACGACCACAATTGTAATGTATATGCTTGATGCAAACGTAATCAACAAATGCATAATTTGTACTAGCTTGTCCATTGACTTGGTTACCTTAAGTGTTAATACAATGAGTTAATATATACATCTAAATAAATCAGGCAAATGAGAACACTTCCGAAGAGAGTTTAGTTGAGTTCCTTAGCCATTGTTTTGGATCGGTCTGCACAGGCTTGCATCGCTTTAGTGACAGTATCCCGTAGACCAGCGTGTTCAAAGTAATTCAGTGCTTGTTCTGTGGTTCCACCTGGTGAGGTGACACGACGACGTAATTCACCTACCGAGACATCGCTGGATTTGGCTAGTGTGGCGGCTCCCAATGCAGTTTGCAAGGTTAATTGTGTGGCAATGTCTTTATTCAGTCCCTGTTTGACTCCGGCATCGATCATGGCCTCCATTAATAAAAAGAAATAAGCCGGACCACTACCTGATACCGCAGTCACTGAGTCAATGAGTGCTTCATCATTCAACCAAACACTATCACCAATGGCTTGCATCAGTTGCTCTGCGATCAACTTTTGTTCGCTACTGGTTTGGGCTGTAGCATAAAGACCACAAGCTCCTTGCTGGACCAAGGCCGGAGTATTGGGCATGCAGCGAACAATGGCAACATTCTGGCCCAACCAGTTTTGAATTTGCTGGCTAGTGATGCCTGCAGCGATAGAGATAATTAAAGGCAGACTTTCTTTACTGGTATTGGCTCTGTTTGTCAGGGTAGTTTGTAGACCTTCGGCAACGGATTTTAGTATTTGGGGTTTTACAGCCAGTATAATCACGTCACTTTGTTGGCAGGCGACAGTATTATCTGTTGTCGTTTGAATGGCAAATGTTTGCGAAAGTCTGTCCAGTGCATCCAGATTAGGGTCACAGGCAGTAATCGCTTGTGGTGGATAATGTTCCCCAATCAGCCCGCCGATAATACTGCTTGACATATTGCCAGCGCCGATAAAGGTTAATGAGGTCGTATAGTTCATGATATTCCTGAGTGATGTGTTTTATCTAAGTGGTTGAGGTTTTCCAACAATGTCTCTGGGTCCAAAAATGGCGCGGCCTACCCTGACAATGGTCGAGCCGGCTGCGATCGCAGCTTCCATATCGTCAGACATGCCCATGGATAAAGTATCTAACCTTAACGCAGGGTTAGTTAATTTTAACTGTCGAAATATTTCCGCGGCTTGATTAAAAATTGCTCGTTGATCGCTGGGATTATCGCGTTTGGCAGGGATAATCATTAAGCCACGTAAACGGAGTTGTGGCAATGTATTAACCATGTTTGCCAGAGATGACAATTCATTTAATGGTATTCCGGATTTGGTCGCTTCGTTATCAATATTGATTTGTAAGCAAATATTCAGTGGTGGTAGGTGATTTGGACGCTGCTGGCTTAAGCGCTGAGCGACTTGTAGGCGGTCGACACTGTGGACCCACTGAAAGTGTTCTGCAATCTTACGGGTTTTATTGGACTGGATCGAACCAATAAAATGCCAACTGATGTCCAAATCGTTAAGTACTTGCTGCTTGTCCCTGGCTTCCTGTAGGTGGTTTTCACCGAAAGCTGTTTGTCCAGCCTGGTAGGCTTCCCGTATACATGAGGGCGGTTGAGTTTTACTGACTGCTAACAAGTTGACATCACTGCCTAAACGGTTGTTTGCCGTCGCAATTGCAGTTATTTTCTTACGTATATTAAGTAGTGGTTGTTTAATGTGCAGCATAATGTATTATGTGTTGGAATCACCATAAAAAGATACTTTGGTAACCCTTGCGCGTTCACGCATCAGGACACCCTACTTGCCGTTGGTACAAGGCACCTTCAACGGTAAACTTAGGACGATAGATCCCCATTTGGCGCATGCTTGGCTTCAGCTTCGACTAGTGTTCATCTGAGAGCATACATCGAGGCATTGCAAACTCGTTTTATTGGTGGTGCTGAAACCTCAATTTTACGGGTTTGCTTTTTTATTTCAATATGATTGATTAAGATAAGCCGTTAAGTCGACTTATGGTCATCGAAAGGTGGAAAATATTGCTTGGTAGCTGGTGGTTTATAACGATAGAGCGTCTTTTGTCGGCTTTTATCTCAGTTGTCGTTGCAGAATGAGCCAATAGGCCGTAAATATATTATAAAAAAGTCAGCTTGCGGAAAGATGAATGTTAGAGGTGAACACTTATTATAAGAAATGGATCATGCAACAACACCGTATTATCTTATTATTGATCGCCAAGGGGTTGGTAGGCATTGTATTATTAATGTGGCTTGCATCCACCCTGATACAACTGGCACATATTATCATGCCTTCAGACGCTCCTGCTGCAATATCCCCCGCCAACGATAAACTGATAAATTCAAATGCCAACCCTTCATTGCCAGAAGTGGATATTGCCGCCTTGATGTCGATCGCTTTATTTGGGGAAGTTGTTGACGTTCCTTCTGATCTTGTTGTTGAGCCAAAAGAAGCCGTAGTGGTAGAAACCCAGCTTAATTTGTTGTTAAAAGGCTTATTTACTTCAGATAATCCTAAACTAGGGCGTGCCATCATTACTAATGGTAAAAAGGAAGCATTATACCGGGTAGGAGATGAAATAGAGGGCTTGTCCAATGTTAAACTAATGGCGGTTTTTAAAGATCGGATTAATCTTGACAATCGTGGTAATACAGAGGTGTTGTATTTGTACCCTGAGTCTGAGCGTTTGTCACCCTCTAACTCGCCCAATGTTCCTGCATTTGTTGATAATAGTTCAGAGCCCGATGTTATTGAATCGGTTGACCGTCAACTTAATACTGAAACTGAAAAAGCAGGTGTTAAAAAGCTTAACCAAATTATGCGTGTTGTGCGTGAGCGTAATAAACTTACTGGTGAGATGCTAGGGTTTCGGGTGCTCCCTGGTAGAAATAGGCACGCGTTTAAGCTTTCTGGCTTAAAGCCCAATGATGTTATCATTTCAATGGATGGAGAGCTATTAACTGATTGGCGCTCAGCCATGGCAATTTATCGTAATAAGAGAAACGCGACGCGGGTTTCATTAATTATTCGTCGTGATGATCATGAGATTAGCCTTGATCTCGATCTTGATACACTTAATCTATAAATCACCTATCAATCATGGAATTTCTGCAGTGAAACGTTTTTTTAGAAGAATAATGAGAGGATGTATCGCATCGAGCCTGATAGCGTTGTCGGCTATCAGTATTGCCCAAGACACAAGCACTCAACAACCAGCGAGTTCTCAGGAAGAGTCTAGATGGCGGATAAACTTTAAAGATTCTGATATTCACGAAGTGATTAAATTTGTCGCTGATGTGACGGGTAAAACCGTTATTATCGATCCTCGGGTTAAAGGTAAGGTAAAGGTGATTTCAGACTCCCTTCTTACTAAGCAGCAGCTTTATGATCTATTTTTGTCGGTCTTGGAAACACAAAATTTTACTGCTATTGAAGTAGGCAATGTCGTAAGAATTATACCACGTAAAGATGCCAGAACCTCAGCCGTTCCTGTCACTAGTCAACCAGATTTAGGCACAGATGCTTATATTACCCAGGTGATTCAGCTCTATAACGTATCGGCAACCAAGATATTACCCGTGTTGCGCCCCCTGGCCCCACAGCATTCCCACTTAGCGGCTTATCAACCCAGTAACGCTATTATTGTTTCTGATACCGTGGCTAATATTGCCCGACTAAAAGATATTATCCAACAGCTTGACCGAGCGGGGGTCGCAGAAACAGAAGTCATTCCTCTGAAATACGCCCGGGCAGCCGATGTGGTCACTATTTTGCAGCAACACAATAAAAATATAAAAGATAGCCCGCAAAATACCCAGACCATTATTGTCGCCGATCAACGCAGCAACAGCATTTTGGTAACAGGAGATGAGGTGCGACGTCATAAGTCCCGTGACTTAGTTAAGCGCTTGGATATTTATCAACCTCAACTCGGTAAGGTGTATGTTAAGTATCTAAAATATGCCGATGCCGAAGAAGTGGCAGCAGTATTAACCAAAGTCGTATCGAGTCTTTCCAAGCTAGAACCTGATGCCGCTAAAAAAAGCGCTCAGCCCTCTGCGGATAGCGCTAGTGTTGAAGCTGACCCTGCTACCAATTCTTTATTGATCACTGCTGATACTGAAACCATGGAATCTTTACTACCGGTCATTGATCGTTTGGATATCCGACGAGCCCAAGTATTAGTTGAAGCCATTATTGTTGAGTTAACTTCAGAGTTCAATAAAGAGTTTGGTGTTGAATGGGCTGCTTATAAGGACGGTAAATTAGCCGCTGTCTCACAAAATGGTGGAGGTTTATCAAGTACTGCTCTGGCGATTAAAGACAACAAATTTCCAAGTATTGGGGATGGACAAACTCTTGGTTTTTTCCTCGGTTCTAAAAATAAGGGGGTGAGTTTTGCTGGATTAATTCGTTTTTTTCAAAAGAATAGCGATGTCAATATCTTATCTACACCCAGTGTTTTAACTACGGACAATGCTGAGGCCAGCATTTCTATCGGCCAAGAGATTCCTGTTGTAACAGGCGATAGGACATCAGCAACTAGTAATAATAGCGACGTATTCCGAACTTTTGAGCGTCAGAAGGTGGGTATTTCTTTAAAGGTAACACCACAAATTAATGGAAGCGGCGATACGTTAATTTTGGAACTAGCACAAGAGGTTTCCAGTGTTGCTGCTAGCGCAGAAAATACAGACCAAACCACTACTAACAATCGTAACATTTCAACCAAAGTGATCGCCGAAGATGGTGAGCTCATTATATTGGGTGGACTGAAAAGTGATGATGTTCAAGAGGTTGAACATAAAGTTCCTTTACTCGGTGATATCCCCATAGTTGGCAGCTTATTTAGACACGACCAAACCACTACAGAGGAACGTAACCTCATGGTATTTTTACGTGCCTCTATTATCAAGGATAATAGAGATATGCAAGGGGCCACCCGTGAAAAATATAACTCTGTCCGAGAGGATCAACAACGAGCAAGACAAAAGCCTGGTCGACTGACGGATAGAGATGTGTTACCACTATTACCCGCATGGGAAGAGTTTCATGACTCTTCACCTGATACTGGTGGCACAACCGTTATCGAGTAAATATAATGGATACGGAAGATATAACCGAACCCCAAACTGCCGATGTGTCATTCAGCTTTGCAGAACAGCATGGCGTCATGGTTGATGGTAATACAGTATATCATTACGGTGATGTTGATACGTCTATTATGTTAGAACTTCAGCGAGTGCTTGGCACACAACTGTCATTCCAGCGTATGGATGAAGCTGTCTTTAAAAAAGAGTTAACACAAAAATATCAAACGGTTGATGGTGCTGCTCAACGTGCAGCCGATGATTTAGATGCAGAAATGGATCTTGGACAAATCGCAGACGATTTACAACAACAAACCGATCTATTAGCAGGCAATGACGATGCGCCCGTTATTCGTTTAATTAATGCGATTTTATCTGAAGCGGTTAAAGAAAAGGTATCCGATATTCATATCGAACCTTATGAGGATCGAGTCGCTATTCGGTTTCGGGTTGATGGTGTGTTAAAAGAAATGTTATCACCTAAGCCTGAATTGGCATCTGTTTTGGTGTCTCGTTTAAAGGTTATGGGCAAGCTGGATATTGCAGAAAAACGTTTACCTCAAGATGGTCGAATTTCGATTCGTATAGCCGGTCATGGTGTTGATATTCGTATGTCGACGATTCCATCCTCCTATGGTGAACGGGTGGTCTTGCGTTTATTGGATCAAGCGGCAGGTCAACTGCAGTTGGATCAACTCGCCATGCCGCCAGCTTTACATCAACTATTTGCAGATTGTTTATCCCGTCCTCACGGTATTATCCTAGTAACGGGACCTACCGGTTCGGGTAAAACGACGACACTGTATGCGGGTCTCACTCATATTAATGACCGTAGTCGTAATATCCTTACTATTGAAGATCCAGTGGAATATTTGTTGGCAGGTATTGGTCAAACACAAGTTAACCCCAAAGTGGATATGACTTTTGCGCGCGGTTTGCGTGCCATTTTGCGCCAAGACCCGGATGTTGTGATGATTGGTGAAATTCGGGATCAGGAAACGGCATCCATTGCCGTACAGGCGAGTTTAACGGGGCATTTAGTGCTATCCACTCTGCATACCAATACCGCCATTGGTGCGATTACTCGCTTAAAAGATATGGGGGTGGGGCCCTTTTTATTATCTTCTAGTCTGGAAATGGTAATGGCCCAGCGCCTTGTGCGTTTACTCTGTGATCGCTGTCGTGAGCCTCAGGCACCGACCCCAGCTGAACGCAGTCGTCTAAGCCTTGCCGAAGATAACACCATCTATCGGGCAGTGGGTTGTGACCACTGCAATCAAACCGGTTACCGCGGGCGTACAGCCATTTATGAAATTATTCAGATTGACTCTGAACTACGACAATTAATTCATGAAGGGGTTGGTGAACAGGTCATGTTAAAGTATGCGCGACAGCATGCTCCCTCTTTAATGGAAAATGGACGGCATCGCATACTTGCTGGAGAGACGAGTATCGAAGAAGTACTCAGGGTAACGGTGGTCAGTTAACGGGAGTCAATGATGGGTGCTTTTCGATATCAAGCTATTAATGCCAAGGGGCGAGTGGTTAAAGGAACACTTGAGAGCGATACTGATCGACAAGTGCGTACTCGATTACGCCAACAACAGCTCAAACCCATCAGTGTTGAAAAAGTGTCTGCGAGCCATCTTACGGCTAAACACAGTGGCAATTCCAGTGTCAGTAAGCTATTTAAGCTTCGTTTAGGTGGAGTAAAAATAGCGGTTAAAGACCTTACCTTATTGACTCGTCAATTGGCATCTTTGGTCCAATCGGGAATGCCATTGGCTGAATCATTACAAGCTGTCGCTAAACAAACCCGTAAAGACGCCGTGAAGGACGTGGTACTACACGTGCGATCTCGCGTATTAGAAGGGCGTAGTTTGGCACAAGCGTTTGCAGACTATCCTCGCATTTTTGATTCCATGTACCGTGCTATGGTGAATGCAGGAGAACAAGCAGGTTTTCTTGGGCCCGTTTTAGAACGTCTGTCTGAATACGCAGAAACTAGCCATGCCGCCAGACAGCAACTGAAATCAGCAATGGTTTACCCAATTATTTTGGTGATTGTCTGCATCGGAATTGTGATTGCTTTAATGGTATTTGTGGTGCCCCAGTTAACCAGTGTATTTACCCGAGCTAAGCAAGAACTACCCTGGATGACACAATTACTTATTAATGTCAGTGACTTTTTACAACAGCATGGTCTATTGTGCTTTGCGGTAGTGATCGCATGGATTGTTATTAGCCGGTGGTGGCTAAACCGGGAACAAAATTTACGTAAGTGGCACAAACTACAATTGAAGTTACCTCTCATTGGCCATATTGTTGTACAAGCAGATTCCTCTCGCTTTGCTAGCACCTTAGGGATGCTGATAAGTAGTGGAGTTCCTCTGCTAAATAGTCTGCGAATCAGTAACCAAACTATGGCCAATAGTATTTTGTGTGAGCAAGCGGAGCAGGTGGCTATTGCCGTAGAAGAAGGTTCCAGTTTGCATAAGGCTTTGGATAAAACCGAAGTCTTTCCACCACTGATGGTACAAATGGCCGCTAGTGGTGAGGCTAATGGGACCTTATCAGAACAACTGGATTACTCAGCTAAGAGTCAGCAGCGTGAGCTCGATCTGCAACTGTCAGCAGCTTTGGGAGTGATTGAACCCATAACCATTGTTCTTATGGGTTTCGTTATTGGTTTTATTATGGCGGCGATTATTGTTCCAATCGCTAATATGAGCAATTTGATTTAACACAAATGAGAAGATAGAAATGACAAAAAACAACCGTACAGGCTATCAACAATATCAATTAGGATTTAGTTTTATTGAGATTATGGTGGTACTCGTTATTATTGGTATTCTGGCTGCAGCTGTTGGAGGTAATTTTTTAGGTAAGGCCGATGAGGCTCGAATTAAACAAGTCAACGCTGACTTTAGTACCATTGAAGGCCAACTAAAGCTTTATAAACTGGATAATTTTCGCTATCCCACTACTGAGCAAGGCTTACAAGCCTTAGTTGAAAAGCCAACGATTGACCCCATTCCCCGTCAATGGCAAAAAGGTGGTTACCTGGAAGCTTTGCCTGTGGACCCGTGGGGTAACTATTATCTTTACAGTGCTCCAGGTGAAACAAGAAGTTATGACCTCTATAGCTACGGTGCTGATGGCGTAGCCGGGGGTATCGACGCAGACAAAGATATTTATAGCTGGGAACGCTTTGAAAAGAAGTAATAAAATACGTATCAAAAATCATTCTCGCGGAGGCGTGAATCTATAGTTGAGCTGGTGACTATGAGTAAACAAACGCTAAAAGGGTTTAGCTTAATTGAGCTCTTAATCGTTTTATTTATGATTTCGATACTGAGTGGCGGTGTTGCCATTGCTATTAGTGCAACATCTTCACCGGAAAAGCGTTTATTTGAAACAGGCGAACGATTGTTTGCCCAAATGAATTTTGCACTAGATGAAGCGTTGATGCAACAACACTTAATTGGTTTACATGTTGAAGTCGATGCAGAGAATGGATCAACTTATAGCTGGCATCGTTATAAAAATGAACGTTGGCAAGCACTAAAAGAGCCTCTCTCATCACACCATTTAACGGATGAAATAACATTGCAGATTTCGATAGAGGATAGTCTACTAGAGTCTTTATTAGAAAAAAGTTTAAATGAAGTCGACAGTGCTCAAGAAATAACGCCAGCTATCATGTTTTATCCAAGTAGTGAAGTCTCTGATTTTGAATTGACATTAGCTCTTAAAGAAAATAATCAGGATAAAAGCCAGTTTCGTATTTTTATTAATGAACGCGGCGAACTTGAAAGAACTGGAGAGGGTACGGAAAATAATTAATGGATAAAGAGAACAAAATGATATCGCTAGTAAGCAAGCAACAGATACTAAAAGCACACGCTGGTTTTAGTCTACTTGAGGTATTAGCAGCAACCGCTATCATTGCCTTCACCATTCCAGCACTGATGTTATTAATGATGAAACAAGCGGATACTGCAGGTGCTTTGCGTAATAAATCGGTCGCTTTCTGGATTGCAGAAAACACTCTGACTCGTTTGCGCCTGGAGCGACAAATAGAGGGTTCTGTTATTGATAGGCCTTTAGAAGAAACTGTCACTATGGCGGGTTTAGAATGGATCGTATTAACGGAGCCCGAAGAAACTGATCAAGCGTCTTTATTACGTTATCGAACCACCGTGAGCCTCGAACCAGACGAACCACTAGTCACTGTTGATACGTTTATTCATTAAAATGATAGCATCATAATGTTAAACTATTTACCCAATAGCAAACATCATCATACCAGTAAACAAGGGTTTACACTTATTGAGATGCTAGTGGCTCTAGCTATTGGGGCAGGCATTACCTTACTCGCCTATCAGGCACTATCTGGTGCACTCAATATTGAAGAACGTGTAAGAGAAGTCACAACAAGAAATAATAGTATTAATCGTGTCTGGCAAGTGATTGCTGATGATGTTCAACATGCGGTGGCAAGACCTTGGGTTGACTATCTTGGCGGTATTCAACCGCCAATGTTTGGTGTACTTGGTGATCGCTTGGCCCAAAGTAGTGTATTAAGTAATGGCAGTGACAATCACTTAATACGATTTGTACGCAGTGGAGAAAAAAATTTCTTCGGCCAAACTCGCAGTAATTTACAGCTTGTTGCTTATCGCATTACTGAAGAAGAGACTGACAACAATAATGAAGATAGAGGCAAGCTGAGTCTATGGCGTGATTACTGGCGTCCTATTGACAGCGTTGAAGAACCTAACATTAAAAGTCGTCGTTTATTGGATGGTATGAAGACCATCCATTTTCGTTACCTGTCTAGAAATAATGACAGGGTTAATGATGAAGCCTGGATTGAAGGTTGGCCGGAATCATCAGAACAAAATTCTGAATTGCCTATTGCGATAGAGGTCACCATTGACTTAAACGATATTGGAGAAGTCACTCGACTTTTTGCCCTCATTGAAGGGGAGGGCAGTCAGCAATGACGGACTGTCAATTTCAACGTGGTTCAGTACTTGTTATGGTTGTTTTTGTGGTTAGCATTATTGTTGCGCTATCGGTTCGCTTTACTAGTGATTTTCAATTAACTGTAGCCAGAATAGAACAGCACATGATACATACCCAGCTACAACAGTATTTACATAGTGTAGAAAATTTTGCGAGTTGGGTGCTAATAGAAGATGCAAAAAAAGACGACTCCAACGGTCATTTTAAAAGCAATGGCGCTGGCGGCAATTATGACCACCTACAAGAGGAATGGAATAGTCTGTTACACACACCTATAGAGACGGCTACCATTAGCGCTAAATTAACAGATGCCTTGAGCTATTTTAATGTAAACCAGTTACTGGGACGGCCACAGGGGTATAACCCCAATGGCGTATTTTCACAACGTTTTACCGTAGCACAAAAACGTTTTGTCAGATTGTTACAAACACACCCGGATGATCTGGTGGATTCGATCTTGGCTCAGCAAATCACAGACGCTGTGGTTGATTGGATAGATAGTGATAATACGATTTCGGGTATTGGGGGTGCGGAAAGTTATTACACCACGTTGAAGCCTCCTTACCGGGCAGCAAACCAATTATTTATTAGTGTCACTGAGTTGCGACAAGTTCGGGGGATTACCCCGGAAATTTATGATTACCTAAAAACCGTGGTGGTTGCCTTACCTAATACTGTAGGTATTAATATTAATACGGCATTACCTGCGGTGATGAGGAGCTTAAATCAAAAAGATACTGAAACACCACTGAGCAAGGAAGATGTGGATATATTGGTAGCTAGTAGACCACCGCCTCGCGGAGAGTCAGACGATAACGAGGCTATTAATCATACTATAGATGGTTACACGTCTGTGGATGACTTTTTTAAGAGTGATGGCGCTCAGCGAGTGTTTGGTGGTGAGGTAGGATTATTACCACCTAAAGAGGGCTTGCGCACTGGGAGTGAATATTTTATTTTGGAAGCTGAAGCGACACTGTTGGACTATCAACGTCAACAAACTAGCATGCTTAAGCGAGAAATGGTTGCTACTGGATTTAAGGTTCGGGTATTAAGACGTGCACGTGAACAACTATAAGACATTATTAGAAAACAGTTTCACAACTAAAAGGCTACATTTTTGAAAGAATATCCGTACATACAAGTGTTATCTCCCTGTCAAACAGACGATCAGACTAACGTTCATGGTTCTGCTATCTATCAATGGGGTATGGCCAATACGGAGCTGATGGAAGAAAATGCCCAGCAGGGTAATCAAGACCAACTGATGGAATGGCTAGAGCGACAAACTCAAGCTATCGTACTTGTGATTCCTGGTGAAAAAGCCGTAGTTTGTCAAGTGGATTTTAATGAGAAGGAAAGACGTCACTTTGATAAAATGCTACCTTATGAAGTAGAAGACAATATCATTGGCGATGTTGATGAACTACACTTTGCGGTTGGTTTAAAACAAACTTCTCAGGCTACGGTAGCCTATATAGATAAAGAGTGGTTTGCGAAACAATGGAATTTTTTTGTTGGCCAGGGTATAGATGTTTCACACTGCTTTGTTCAATTCCAACTGATTCATGCTGAAGAAAATGAAACTGTCTGTTGGTTTTCAGGTGAAATGTTGCATGTTCACAGAGCCAATGGTTTAGGTTTTTCCTGTGCTAGAACAGTAGCCCCCATATTGCTGAAAAACTTTTTACAGAATATTGATGCTGAATATACACTATCTGTCTATATGGACTATGCACCTAATGATAAAGAGGGTGTGAGTATTGTTAATCTTTTACATACACTGGTTCCAGAAATGGAGAGTAAGTTTTTTCAGGGTACACCAGAGCTATCTATTAATCATCCTCAGGCGATTAACTTTTGTTGTGGTCAATATAAAAGCCATATGTCTGGCGGACAATGGTTTAAAGAATTTTCAGGTATTGCTGGTTTAGCTACCGTTGCATTGATTGCTTTTTTATCAGTTAACTTTTTTGATATTTATCAGCTAAAACAACAAAACCAACAAAAACACCAACGCATAGAGGCTGCTTATCGTACCGTTATCCCCCAAGGTGTGATGAACGATCCAATAAAATAGCTCACTCGAAAGTTAAATCAATCGTCCACTAGTGACGATGAACCCAGTCAGGTTATTTATCTACTATCGGTTGTGGCTCCTCTTATTAAATCACTCAATATTGACCTTTCCTCAATGAATTATAGTAAAAAAGATCGTGCTATGCGTCTGAATATACAGGCAGACTCATTTAATATAGTAGAAAAGCTACGTACGGATATCAATCAAAAAGGATTGAGCGCTGAGTTACTTAGCTCTAATGCTATAGAGGAAAAATTTCAGGCTCGCTTACGTATCAGTACAGGTGAGCGCTAATGGAAAGGTTATTGGATAATTGGCAACAACGGACATCATTAGAAAAAATAATTATGGCTATTGTTGGTTTGGTTATAGTATGTAGTCTATTTTATTTTCTGGTATTTGATCCTATTATCAACCTGAGAGAACAGCAGCAAAAGCATCTCAAGGCAAAAGAAATAACGTTGATGGAAGTCACCCGTTTAGTCTCACGTTTTCAAACACAGTCTGCTGTCGTTGATACGCCTAATACAGGTTTGGCAAGTATTGTAGATCGTAGCTTACAAAAGAATGACCTACCTATGAAAGGATTTCAGCCTGGAAAAAATAATGATGCTCGCCTGCGTTTGAGTAATGTTGCTTATAAGCCATTGGTACAATGGCTTTATGAATTGGAATATAAACATAATATTTCTATTGAGGAGTTAACAATCAGTCAGGCAAAAACACCAGGACGGCTAATGGTCAGCATACGAATTGTTAAAAGTTAATAGTAATCAGTAGGTGATATTATGACAATAAAAATATTAACCGTACGTTCTATCATTGTTTGCGCTTTGCTGCCTTTATTGTTTTAAGCACATCATTTCTCATAAACCGCAAATGTTATTAGAGAACCTAAGTGTGAGTCACTCGAAGAAAGCTTGGTAGCAATAGATCAGGAAGACTCTAGTGTTTAGGCCATGATCACACAATGCCAACAGGGTGATTATCATGTGGATCAAAATACTTCAGAGGCTAAGTACCCTGAAGGCCAAAGGCTTCATGAGTAAGCGAGGAATGACTAAAGTGATAAAAACATTCTACTACTTAATACTGTTATTTATTGTGCTTATCTTGATTTTATCACTTCCCGCTGCTTGGGTCGTGATGCGAGTTCAAGAGCAATTGCCGGAACTCTCTATAACAGGCTCTTCGGGATATTGGTGGCAAGGCACCGCGCATGAAGTCAGTATTATTTACCGAGGTGATACGATTAATCTTTCGGATATTTCTTGGACTTTTGACGGACTGTCTTTATTTGTTGTTAAACCATGTATTATTTTTTCTACCCTGTCCACTGTAAGCCGTGGGCAGGGTAGATTGTGTATTGACCTGTTTTCTAAAAAAATATACTTTCATCAATTGGATATGACACTATCAGCCGTTGTGGTAGCTGATGTGTTAAATGTTGAAATACAAGGTAAATTTCAAGCGTTAATAAGAACACTGATTTTAAAAGATAACCGTTTAGTTGGCCTTCAAGGTGATGTGATTTGGCGGCAGGCGAAATTTTATAATGGAGAAGAGTGGTTGGATTTAGGTATCTTATTAATGGCGGTTAGCAGCGAAACCAAAAATAAATCCATGACTATCAATTGGCTGGATATGGAGAATAATTTACCCTTCAACCCTATTGATGTAGACGTAGAAATGTTATTTACCAATAGTCAGTTGGTGCATATTGTAGGAACGGTGACACCGAAAAATATGGAGAATCGCTCTTTGTTGGATACATTGGAGTTAGTCAGCCATAGTCGGGAAGGGAATACGTATTTTATTAAAAGTTATTTTCCTCGATAAGCCGAGGTATCTGCTATTTATCTTCCTGCATGTCTATTTTGCCTTCCCGCATGTCTATAAGGACGGCTTGATAACATTGGGGTTAATGCTCGCTGAGTGCCTCATTTAGCGGGTCTTGTGAGGGGGGCAATGGTGTTGTTACGGTTGTTTCCTTGATGAGTGACTCTATAATACGTTGATAGGTGTTCTCATCACCCTCACGATATCCTTGGTGTAAATAACGGGTTTTACCTTTTCTATCAATAAGGATACTTGTGGGTATCCCCATATTTTTCCCAAGCAGGTGACTTTCAATATTGTTCATCACAATTTTTTGGCTATCGTAAAGTATGGGGAAGCTTAGATTCATTGTTTGAGTGACATGATCAATCGCCATTTTTTTGGGAAGGTTGCGGGCATCTTCAATATTGATGGCCAGCACAGTCAATCCAGATGCCTTGTACTTCGAATACAGTTTTTCTATTGCAGGCATTTCCAATCGACAAGGGCGACACCAGGTGGCCCAGAAGTTGATGAGTATAACGTGTCCTTTGAGTGCAGATAGACTGACATTCTCACCTGCCTGACTGTCTAATGAAAAATCAGGAATATCTTTAAGGTGATTGTCCGCATAACTTTGGGCCCCGTTAATGAGTAGTATGAGAATTGTGGCAAATAAGAATATGGGGCTTTGCTGATGATGCAATAGAGGGTTTTTCATTGAGCCTGTTATTCAACCAAGAAATTGCTGAGCTGATGGTTGCTAATCGATATCAATTGAGATGCCCCATTATATTTAAAGCGCAACAAGGCATCGCTTTGTTGGCTGATATACTGTGAGTCTTCCGGTGATAATGACAGATTAACACTTTTCTGGGGTACGACAATGAAACTCCCTTCATTGAGTGATATCTTTTTGCCCCCAGCAATAATAGACATCTGACTTATCAATATACTTTGTTGATGGATAGAACGAAGCTGTAATTTATAACCTCTAGCTAACTGTTGTTTTATCGTTTGTGGTTTTTGACTAAAACTGGCCCGCATGCTGATCGATGCCTTTCTTTGGGCGAAGTAGACTGTTGAGTCTTGGTGTATCAGTGTGGATTTGGGTGTATTGGTTACAGGTTTCTTTGAAGGCGTATTGTAACAACTTGACAGTAATAGACAAATGAGTAGTAGGAAGTAGCTAGCGATTCTGCTCATAGGAAGTACTCAGTATGTTGAAAGATGGCGTTTTATCGTGATGCAACGCTGAATTGCGGTTGCTCACATTGTATCAAAAGACATGGTGGGTTTCATTAAACGACAATGGCCAAGACGTCATTGCCATTGATGGCAAGACGCTAACACTTAGACCGGTTAGAATTTGAAGAGGTTTTAAGGTGGTATTATTTGATCACTCCTGCTTCATGTTAAGTAAAGGTCAAGTCATAACAATATATAAAATCTCAACACTAACCACTCATTTCAAGGGTGTTTATAGTTATAATAACTCTCATTTTTATTCAGTTATATTCCTGGCATTATCACGAATTATTACAGAGAATGTCATTCTAATACATAAGTTTGATACAGAAATTAAATCGCAATCAAAATAATAGTTAAATAAGTGATTACCCTAAGTCATGTTTGCAGGCATATAAGGTCTTTTCTTTTAATCTTTTTATAAAAACAAGGAGCAAAAATGGATGCTTCAGCGGGCAACAATAATATAGAAGACTTTCTAAACCCAAAATCAATGCCAACTCCTGCAGCAGCAGGCGCTATAGTCGCATTAATTTCGGGGGCTTTATTTAAAAACTTTGGCATTTCTGTTGCTTTTTGCACCATAGCTCTTAGCTTTATGCTGGGAATGGTCGTATTTCAAAGTAGAGAGTTTAAATCTGAGAAATCATCAAAATTTGTAAAGCTGATTCTCTATATCATTAATTCTTTAATTATCTTTTCTATGGCAACGGGCACAACGTCAGTTATGGCAGAAGACATGATTAATCAAGAACGTCCATTATTTTATGATTGGACAAAATCATCTGCAGATTTACAGCATAGAGATTCTGAGACATCAGACTCTAATTATGAAATCAAGGTGGAAATTACAAAGTCTCAGAAACCAGGACTGAAAAGCTGGCTACAAAATCAAGGCGTTATTACCAAAAGCTACGAAACCAAACTGTCTTTAGTCACAAAAAATGAAGACCCAGACGCACAACCAAAAAATATAAAATTTTTCTTACCAAAAAATGAATTTAAAGTAGACAAAATTAGTCTAACACCCCGCCAAGTAAAACAGGGAATTAATATCAAAGCATGGAAAAGTTTCCCTGTTGAAGCTGAAATAACAACGGAAACAGGTAAAAATATAAAAATTTATAAATATGTAAACCCAGAAAAAATAATAAAAGGGTCTCAATAAAGCTCTACTTTATCTCTAACATAATCATTCTCCAGTACGGTTCTTGTTTTTCATGTATCTGTAATACTATCCAACACAGAGTGACTCCAATCAGCACGATTTTTTATTTGCTTGATACTCTGCCGTGTTGGTTTGACCGCCTGAATAGCAGAGGTTGCCTGTTAGACTTACGTGAATTGTTACGATTAATTGATTGGATAGCTATTTGAAGTGAACGGAATTGTTGGAGCTGCAGGGGCTGGTGCTAAAGTCGATGGTTTGTGATGATTTAACCATCTATATAAAGGTATTAAGGCCAACATTCTCCCCAATATTCACGTATAATGCCCCTCTTTACACTCTGCCTCTCTATTTCAGTAAACACTATGAGAAAAAAAACGGTCGCACTCTTTATTCTGGATGGTTTTGGTTATTCTAAAACATCACAATCCAGTGCCATTGAAGCCGCTCACTGTCCAACCTGGGATTATTTGTGGTCTAATTACCCTACCAGTTTAATTCAAACCTCGGGGCTTGCCGTAGGCTTGCCAGATGGACAGATGGGTAATTCTGAAGTTGGTCATATGAACCTGGGTGCTGGTCGAATTGTTTATCAGAACTTTACCAAGATTGCCAAGGCTATAGATGACGGCGATTTTTTTGCTAACCCAGCGTTGACTCAAGCAGTTGATAAAGCGGTTAACGCTAACAAGGCTGTACACATTATGGGCTTATTGTCTCCTGGTGGTGTGCATAGTCATGAAGATCAATTGATGGCGATGATCGAGTTGGCTGCCAAGCGGGGAGCGACTCAGGTGTATGTACATGCTTTTCTTGATGGTCGTGATACCCCCCCTCGTAGTGCACAAGCATCTTTAGAAAAAGTCACTGAAAAATTGAGTGAACTCAATGTAGGCCATATTGCTTCAATGATTGGTCGCTATTATGCGATGGATCGGGATAACCGTTGGGAGCGTGTGCAGGAGGCGTATGGTTTATTAACGCAAGGCAAAGCGGTGAATATTGCCGATAATGCCATAGCAGGTTTGGCGTTAGCCTATGCGCAAGGTAAGAATGATGAATTTTGCCCTGCGACTTCCATTCAGCCCCAAGGTAAGGCCACTATTATTCATAGTGGCGATGTCGTTATTTTCATGAACTTCCGTCCAGATCGTGCACGAGAACTTACCCGAGCACTGATTCAGGATAATCTGGACAGCACCCTTGATAGAAGTATTCGCCCACAATTGTCTGATTTTGTCATGCTGACAGAGTATGCTTCTGATATCGATACCCCCTGTGCTTATCCTCCAGAAATGCTCAGCAATACCCTTGGTGAGTACCTTGCTGACCATAACAAAACTCAATTACGCATTGCTGAAACTGAAAAATATGCCCATGTGACTTTCTTTTTTAGCGGCGGAGTTGAAACTGAATATCCAGGGGAAAAGCGCATTCTCGTCCCATCACCCGATGTTGCAACGTATGATTTACAACCAGAAATGAGTGCTCCTGAGGTAACTGATCACTTGGTTGCTGCCATTGAAAGTGGTGATTACGATGTCATTATTTGCAACTATGCCAATGGTGATATGGTGGGGCATACCGGCAAGATGGATGCAGCGATCAAGGCAGTTGAGACGTTGGACATCTGTTTACAGCGAGTGACCGATGCCATATTACAAGTCAACGGTCAATGCCTAATTACCGCCGATCACGGCAATGTAGAATTGATGGTAGATCCTGAGACGGGAAGCCCGGTCACCTCTCATACTAATGGCCCTGTACCATTGGTTTATGTCTCCAATCGGGGCAAATCACCGACCTTAACATCGGGCAAGCTATCGGACATAGCGCCTACCCTACTCGCCATGCTAGGGATGGAAAAGCCTGTAGAAATGACGGGTGAAAATCTCCTAAACTTCTAGAATCTGCTGATGCTTCATCTCTATTGACGCTTTTTTAGGCGCAACCCGAGCACGATGCGGAAAAAGCGATAGTTGGTCAAGGGTTTTCTATCACGCAAGCCTGCTAGGCGATAGGTTTGGGTAGAACACGTGATTATCGTAAGCCACTAGATTGTGTAAAGTAGAAAACTCTGGTTGAGCGCTGTCTCGCTAATGGGAAAGTGGGCAAAATCACACGTTAAACTCATAAACTGCTATCATTGTCGCCATTCCACAACGCGATAATATCCACACGGGGTAAAAATGATAGCAGGCAAAGTTATTGGTGGCTTAATAGGTTATTTCAGTTTTGGCATTTTGGGTGCTGTACTGGGAATCTTTGTTGGCCATGGTTTTGATCAGGCTTTAGGGAAGTTTACTCAAAGTGAGTCGCCTGAAGCATTACTCGCTATCCAGACGTCTTTTTTTACCACCACATTTACATTAATGGGATACCTTGCTAAATCTGATGGGAGGGTTTCACAAGAGGAGGTCGACCTGACTCAACAGTTAATGGATAAAATGGGGTTGACTGCAGATCATAAACGCGAGGCGATTAAGCTGTTTAAAATTGGGGCGGAGCCTGATTTTAATCCCGATGGAACCTTAAAAGACTTCTATGAAACCTGTGGCCATCGGGTACAACTCACCCAAATGCTCATCGTGTATTTAGTCAATACGGCTCTGGTTGATGGGGATTTTGATGAAAAAGAGGAAAGCGCTTTAAGATATATTGCTGAAAGCCTACAGTTTTCCCACCAGGCTTTCGAACAGCTTTTAGGTATGGTGCGTGCACAGGATTCTTTTGCAGGTGGTCGTTATCAACAGGATGGGCATACCCACAGTGGCGTCGATGAATTAAACAGGGCTTATGCCGCCCTCGGCGTAACAGAAGAGGCCAGCGATAAAGAAATTAAGCGAACCTATCGTAAACTGATGAGTGAATACCACCCAGATAAGCTTATTGGCCAAGGTGTTCCGGACGATATGGTTAAGGTTGCTACCGAACGCGCGCAAGAAGTACAAACCGCCTATGATTTGATTAAAAAGTCGCGCAAGCACACCAGCTAGATCTGGATTCCCCGGATGTGCTGTTTCTATGAGCTTTGTTTCTTGCGAAGGGTAGTCATGTTCTTTCCCACAGAATATCTGATAAGAGGTTTATGTGAAAGTCATTTCTATTAACGTCAATGGTATTCGTGCAGCGGCAGGTAAAGGTATGTTTGAATGGTTGGCAAAAGTTGATGCGGATGTTATTTGCTTTCAGGAGCTAAAAGCGTATCCAGATCAGATTGAAGATCCGTTATACCATCCCGAAGGCTATCATGCCTATTTTCACTCGGCAGAAAAAAAAGGCTATGCTGGGGTAGGCATTTATTGCAAACAAAAGCCCAAAGCCGTATATAGAGGATTGGGCGCTATTAGCGATGATGACTGGTTTGATGTAGATAGGGAAGGACGCTATATTCAGGTAGACTTTTCTGATGTTAGTGTTGTCTCCCTCTATATGCCGTCGGGCTCATCAAAGAGAGAACGACAAGACTTTAAGTACGCAATGATGGGTCGTTTTGAGACTGTGCTACGATCTATGCTGAGAAAGAGACGAGAATTTATTATCTGTGGTGACTGGAATATTGCTCATAAGAAAGTTGATATTAAAAACTGGCGTGGCAACCAGAAAAACTCTGGCTTTCTCCCCGAAGAGCGAGCTTGGATGGACTGGCTACTCAATGATGATAATAATAAGCGTGATAAACCACTTAACTTTGTGGATGCATTTAGGGTTATCAATCAAAAGGCACATGAATATACGTGGTGGTCGAACCGTGGTCAGGCTTGGGCTAACAATACCGGGTGGAGAATTGATTACCAGATTATTACACCGGGTTTAGCCAATAAAGTTATTACTGGTTCAGACCTTATTTATAAAGAAGAGCGGTTTTCTGATCATGCACCATTGGTACTTGAATATCAGTTATAAAAAATGTTAAATCATGCTTGACATAATATGTCAAGCAGCCTACTATCCCTGTCACGACATAATATGTCACCTATAAGGAGCCAATCAATGAATTTACAAGACTTGAGCCTTCACTTTTCTGATTTCAACCTGGAAGGATACTCATTTGACTGTCAGCTGATTGCCGGCGAAGTTGATGTACTACAGGTAATGATAGAGGGTTTTGAAGAGGTACCCATTTATATTTCAACGACTGATACGCAGATTTTATGCATTGCTTATTTATGGTCTGAGTCAGAAGTGGCTAAAGACACCAGAACCGAAATGTTGGAGGCGATGCTTGACATGAATATTCCTATGCCTTTGTCATCCTTTTCTCGTATTCAGGATCAATATGCGGTATTTGGTGCACTCGCTACCAACTCAAGACTGGAAGACATTGCACATGAAGTGATTACATTAGGAGAGAATGCTGTCGAAGTGCTCTCAATGATGTCTGGTTTTCTTAAATAACAGTATTGAACAGAGGTTAAAGTGATGAGTGTATTATCAAAAATTTTTACTGCCATTCGTAGTGGGGCTAGAGAGGCTGGTGAAGCCGTTGTTGATGCCAATGCGGTTCGTATTTTTGAACAGGAAATTGTCGATTCAAAAAAACATATCAAAAAAGCCAAAAACAGTCTAACGACAGTGATGGCCGAAAAAATGCAGGCAGCCCGTAAATTGGACGCGATTAAAAACGATATTGCTGAAAATGAGCAATATGCGACCAAAGCGTTGGACCAAGGCAATGAAGGACTTGCTTTGGAAGTGGCTGAAAAAATTTCAGCCTTAGAAGTCACTTTAGGGGAACAGCAGCAAGTCCACGATAGTTGTGCTGCCCATATTGAGAAGCTAAAGGGACAAATTCATTCTGCTGAACGTCAAATCAGTGAAAATGAGCGTCAGCTCAATATGATTAAAACAACAGAAAGTGTCCATAAAGCCACATCAGCGATCAGCGATAGTTTTGTTTCTTCTGGCTCTAAAATAGTGAATGCTAAAGAATCCCTGGAGAGAATCAAAAAGCGTCAACAGATGAGAGAGGATAAACTCAAAGCCGCGCAAGAACTGAATGAAGATAATTTCGATCAGTCATTACAGGCCAAGCTAAAAGAAGCGGGAATTGTGGGTGCTAGCTCCTCAAGTGCCAATGCGGTATTGGAACGACTAAGGAATAAATAATTACCTGAAAGGTTAACAAGGGCTTCAATATCTATTGAAGCCCTTTTGACGTTTACTGTATCTACATCTAACATCGTTGCATTATTCAGTGACAGGAATACACCATGAAAAAATTGTTTAAAGCCCTGTTTTCCTCTGACAAAGCGGACCAGAAACCCAGATCACTGGACAAGCTTTCAGATTTGCACATTGATGATTACATTAAACTCAATGATTCCTTTGCTTTGCCTAAAGAATTACGAGGCAAAACCTTTCAAGTTAATTCTATTGATAGCTATTACTACGGAGAGAAATTAAGCGTTGAATGGACGCTTAAAGGGGAAACTCAGAAAAAAGTGTATCTGTCTTTAAGTGACTTAGGTGATGAAGACCGTATTGTACTCAGTTATCAATTGAATAAGAAAGAAGTAGAAACAGTATTTGGTTGGGATAACATTAAACAACAGTATCATGAAGATTATGAAGGGCCTCTGGTTTGCAAAAACAGCGCATTATTTGAAGGTTGGCTGGACAAAGAGTATTACCGTCGAGAATGTGCAGCTAAAGCCGTTTATTTTGATCGTGATTGCAGGCGTCAGCACCAACCCACCGGTGGTGAAAGCCTTACCTATTATGAGTTTTACAATGATGATGAGGGCCGCTCTATGGATGTAGAGATTTGGAGCCAAGATGAGATAGATGTTTTTATTTCTATTCTCAGACCTGAATCGGATGTTCATGAATTTTGGCCAGCGACATAATCATCAACACACAAGCACTCGATATTGTATGTCTCAAAAAGTAATGCCTGAAAAATGGAAAGCGGAAGAAAAGTTTATCAAAGCTATTCAAGTAGCTTTTGATTTAGACGAACAAGTACAATATGTAATACGTAGAGAAGCGCTGGATTTGGATATTAATCCCAGTGAAAGAATTCGTCAGATTCTTGGTCTTGAAATGAATCGAGCACCTCAACGTCCTCGCTTGTCCATATCGTTAAGACCTAAAGACTTCCAACGACTAGCAGAAAAGTATGGTCTTGATAGTTCAGATAGGAAAAGTATTAAACAACAAGCCACTAATGATCTGCAAAAATATGTAGAAAAAAGTGAATTCGGCAATCAATAACATGTTATTTTTCAGGAGAAAAAAGCGGAAAAATTATCTAGGGCTTATAGATGCTAGTATGTCAGTCATATTACTCAGACGGCTGTGCATTCTGTTTATTATTTTACTAAGCCACACGCTCATTATTCAATATTTTGAAAATATGAGTTTTGCCGATTCAATATGGTTAAGCGTTACCTCGATTACGACGGTTGGCTACGGTGACTTTTCTGCTGCAAGTCTTGAAGGGCGAACCGCGACCATACTGTTAATTTATATTGTTGGCATTTGGTTATTGGCGCAGCTAGCGGGTGACTTTATTGAGTATCGAGCGGATAAACGAGAAAAGATGATCAGATGATCAAAGGGCTATGGAGGTGGAAAGCAATGTCTGATCACATATTAATTATTAATACACCATCAGTGGGTGGTGATCGTTACTTAATTAGGCTGATCGAACAAATTAAGCAAACGCCGGAAATTGATGCACTACCGATTAAAATAGCCACGCATTCATATCCTAATGGTTTACCCAATGAGTTAAGACGTATGGGAGTTGTTCATTATCATATCGATGTTAGTAGCACTGTGCATATTGATAATCTCAATATTTCTCATGCTAGCTATATCATTCTTCTGTGTCAGGATGAAAATGATGTTCGATCAGATAGCTTTGCGTATTCCACTGAAGATGATCACCGCCAACGATTAAACATGATCGCTTTTTCTTCCTAAGCATTCAGAATGTTC
>MDLC01000008.1 GCA_001723645.1 Candidatus Endobugula sertula
GTAAAAATGGCTTTATTTTTGTATTTATGACTCACATTCTAACTTTTAGAATGAATGCGGTGATTAGAGGTATTTTGGCGGCAACCGACGAAGAAAGCATTCTGGCCAGAGGAAAAATACCCTCTCTCTAACCATTTGGCATTGTAAATCAGGCTCATCTCATTATTGGAAAAGACTGCCGCTTGTTATTCTTTTACCATTGGCGTTATAATTCCGCCACGGACACCTGTTCATCAATGATGAATGATGGCGTGTGGCGTAAACCATTTCAAGCTGAAGGTTTATGAGTTTTGCCCCATTGGTTACCGCCGATGAAGGTAATACTCCTAGACGGCTAACTTATCGGTTAGTATCGAGGCCCTTTCCGCAAGCATAGTATTTGAGATCTATGGTTTGCCTGTCGATATGCAGTACTTTAGATTTCATTTTAAATGTATAACTTTCTTCGGTCATGATACCGTAAGTTAATATTGTGCGGTGTTTCCACATTGCTCAAGTTAAGGTTATGGTTGATTGGTAGATATTTATAACTTATCTAAAAAGAGTCTTCAATCATGGAAAATCTTTCGGGTGGTGATTTACTCACTCGTGCTTTAACCGATGTGGGAGTCGAATTGATTTTCGGCTATCCAGGTGGTGCTGCATTACATATTTATGATGCACTGTTTCGCCAAAATAAGATTAAGCATATTCTTGTTCGTCATGAACAAGCGGCAGCTCATGCTGCAGACGCTTATGCCCGTGTCACAGGTAGAGTGGGTACTGTATTGGTCACTTCTGGTCCTGGTGCGACTAATGCGATTACTGGTATTGCAACGGCTTATATGGATTCGATTCCTATGGTCATTATTTCAGGTCAGGTACCGAGTGCACGTATTGGTGAGGATGCGTTTCAGGAAACTGATATGATGGGTGTTTCTCGTCCTGTTGTTAAGCATAGCTTCATGGTGCAGGATCCTAGCGAAATTCCGATAATCGTTAAAAAAGCATATTATCTTGCTTCTTCTGGTCGTCCTGGGCCCGTTGTTATTGATATACCAAAAGATATGACAGATCCCAATCAGTTCTTTGAATATCGGTGCCCAAACACTGTCTCTATTCGTTCTTATACGCCAACAGTTAAAGGTCATGGAGGTCAGATTAAAAAAGCTGTGAGAGCAGTAATGGCAGCTAAAAAACCCATCGTTTATATTGGTGGGGGATCCTTAGCGGGTCAAGGCCCTGAGCTACTTACCCGACTTGTCAAAAAATTAGGTGTTCCCGTGACGAGTACGTTAATGGGGTTAGGAGCTTATCCTGGTACTGATGAACAATTCGTCGGTATGCTAGGTATGCATGGGACCTATGAGTCTAACACGGCAATGCACAATAGTGATGTGATTCTGGCAGTAGGCGCACGTTTTGATGATCGTGTCACGAATAAAATAGAAAAATTTTGCCCAGACGCAACGGTCATCCATATCGATATTGATCCAACGTCTATTTCCAAGACGATTGCAGCGCATATTCCTATAGTAGGCTCTGTTGAATCCGTATTGAGAGATATGCTAAAGATGATTGAGACATCCGGCAAAAGTCTGGATACAAGTGCACTGAATAGCTGGTGGCAGCAAATCAATGAATGGCGGGATAAACATGGCTTGTATACCCAAAATCGTTTCGATACCTCTGGCATGATTATGCCGCAGGAAGTCGTACAGGCGGTTTATGAAGTGACTCATGGGGATGCTGTTGTGACAACAGATGTAGGACAGCATCAGATGTTTGCGGCGCAATATTACCGGTTTGATAAACCACGTCGCTGGGTAACCTCTGGTGGTTTGGGAACTATGGGTTTTGGCATTCCGGCCGCAATGGGAGCACAGCTTGCAAATATGGATGAAACTGTGGCGTGTTTTACCGGTGAAGGTAGTGTACAGATGTGTATTCAGGAACTATCTACCTGCACACAATACAACTTGCCTATTAAGATTATTAATATTAATAACCAGGCATTAGGTATGGTAAAACAGTGGCAAGATATGAATTACGATAGTCGCTATTCAGAAATTCTGTATGAAGATTCTTTACCTGATTTTGTTAAGTTGGCAGAAGCTTATGGCCATGTTGGTATGAAAGTGACCAAGCGTGAAGAACTAAAAGACAAATTAAAAGAATGCTTTGCTATGAAAGATCGTGTGGTATTCATGGACATTTATGTCGACCCACATGAGCATGTGTATCCCATGCAGGTGCCACTACAGTCTGTAGGTGACATGTTTATCAGTAGAACGGAGCGTACCTAATGACCAAAAGAATTATATCTATTTTGATGGAAAACTCACCAGGAGCACTCTCGCGTGTTGTTGGTTTATTTTCTCAACGTGGCTATAACATTGAGTCCTTAAGTGTTGCGCCCACAGAGGATGTGAGCATGTCTCGCTTGACGCTAACGACATTGGGTGATGATGAAAAAACAGAACAAATTACCAAACAGCTGAATAAACTTATTGATGTCATTAAAGTGATTGAATTATCAAATAGCGTGTTTATTGAGCGCGAACTGATGATGATTAAACTCAAAGCAACGGGTAGTGCGCGTGAAGAAATTAAACACTGTGTTGATATTTTTCGTGGTCAGATTGTTGATGTCACGCCTACGATTTATACCGTTCAACTAGTGGGTGATAGTGATAAATTAACAGCCTTTATTCACGCTGTAGATGAAACGGCTGTGCTTGAAGTCGTGAGAACAGGTATTTCGGGTTTAAGTCGTGGTGAAAAGGTACTCAGTTTGTAACTTTAAAGGTGCTCTCTGGGTCATTTTATGGGAGTAATGGCATGTCGATCTTTAAAAAAGTGTAGTTCAGTCACTACTGGTTACTGGGAGAGTAGCTTTTGCTAGTGAACGTGTTTATTGATTACCTCTGTGATGGTTTTTCTGGTTATACTGTCCTCTCAGGGTCTTGGGTGTGTTATTTACTTAAAAATACTATACAGTTCGAACTCTTTCCCGTAAAATGCGTCGCCTTTCGCTAGCCACTAGACCTGTGTAGAGTGGTTAGTATTTATCGAATTTATTTTGCCGTGAGGCAGTGTTGCTAACAGAATATAGGAAACAAACAGAGATGGTTACCATTCGCTTGGCTCGTGGTGGATCTAAAAAACGTCCTTTTTACCATTTAACCGTTGCAGATAGTCGTAACGCCCGTGATGGAAGGTATATTGAGCGTGTTGGATTTTTTAACCCTATTGCCCGTGGTCAGGAAGAACGTTTACGCGTTGATAATGACCGCGTTAATTATTGGGTAGGTGAAGGGGCTCAATTGTCTGATCGTGTTGCTAAATTATTAAAAGGTCAACAGCAAGCGGCCTAATTCCGTTTTTTTCGAAGCATAGATAGGCTAAATGTCGAATTTACTCAATGTTGGCCGTATTACCACCGTTTACGGTGTTAAGGGGTGGATTAAGGTTCATTCGCAGACAGAACCCGCTGAGAACCTTTTTCACTACCAGCCTTGGTATTTGAAAACAAAGCATGGAATAAAAGCTGTGGATTTAGTCGATTGGCGGTCTCATGGCAAGGGTTTTATCGCTCAAATCAAAGATATAGATAATCGAGCTGTTGCAGAACAGCTTTGCCCTGTGGATATTGCAATAGAAAAGTCTCAATTGGCTGTCTTGCCCGATGGAGATTATTATTGGCACCAATTGGAGGGTTTGCGGGTCATCAGTGAGTTTGATGGCCAGCGTTATGACTTTGGTTTAGTGAAAAAAATATTGCCCACGGGTGCTAATGATGTACTGGTAGTCGTGGGTGATGCGCAGAGCTTGGATCAGGATGAACGTCTGATCCCCTACATACCAGGCCAGTTTGTTAAGAGTGTCAATGTTATTGATGGTACTATTTATGTTGAATGGGACCCAGAATTCTAAATAGATTAACAAACAGAGGAAGAGGGATGCGAGTTGCTATCGTTACACTGTTTCCTGAAATGTTCTCTGCATTGACAGATTATGGGATTAGTGGTCGGGCATTCGGTAACCAACTGCTGGGAATTGCTACCTATAGCCCACGTGACTTTACCTGTGACCGACATCAGACTGTGGATGATCGTCCTTATGGTGGTGGCCCTGGGATGGTCATGAAAGTTGAGCCATTGCAAGAGGCTATTCGTTCAGCGAAACAATGGGCTGGCGAAAATGGTAGGCCAAACAGGGTCATTTATTTGTCTCCTCAAGGGCGAGTCCTCAAGCAGTCAGGGGTCAAAGAGTTGGCACAAGATGCCCAAGTAGAAAATTTTGTGTTGGTTGCCGGTCGTTATGAAGGAATTGATGAGCGCTTGTTGCAGCAGGAGATTGATGAAGAATGGTCCATAGGTGACTATGTTCTCAGTGGAGGTGAACTGCCTGCTATGGTTTTATTGGACGCAATCATTCGTTTGCTGCCGGGGGCTCTAGGACATGAGAGTTCCGCTGGTGAAGACTCTTTCAGCGATGGTTTATTGGATTGCCCTCACTATACTCGGCCAGAAGTATATGGGGGGAAAAAAGTGCCATCGGTGCTGCTTTCAGGTAATCATGGGTCTATTGAACGATGGCGGTTAGAGCAGTCTTTAAAGCGTACGTTGGAAAGACGCCCAGATTTATTGGCGGCTAAACTGAGCAACAATGAGTTAACGCAAGAGCAGCAGAAGTTATTGTCTGCATTGAAAAAATAGTAATGTTATATTTATGATCTAGCTGTGAAGCTACATACCTTTATTGAAGAGGAAAACACAATGACTAACAAGATTATCCAGGAACTTGAAAAGGAACAGCTTAAGTCGGATGTACCAAAATTTTCTCCTGGTGACACTGTTGTCGTTCAGGTAAAAGTAAAAGAAGGTAACCGTGAGCGTTTGCAGGCGTTTGAAGGTGTGGTAATTGCCAAGCGTAATCGAGGGATTAACTCTGCTTTTACTGTACGTAAAATCTCGCACGGTGTAGGTGTTGAACGAACATTCCAGCTGCATAGTCCATTAGTGGACAGTATTGTGGTGAAGCGTCGTGGTGATGTTCGTCAGGCTAAGTTGTACTACTTGCGTGAACTCACTGGTCGTGCAGCACGCATTAAAGAGAAGTTGAATTAACCTTGTATAATAAAAGAGCTGGGAATAAATGCTCGGCTCTTTTATGGTGTTTGTCAGCCTCTTGGTTGGGTGCTTTAGGAAGTCATACAACACATTAGTTATAATACGTTTGTGTTTATTCTGGTCGTTTTGAGCTACGAGATGTTTATAAGACGTGGGCTGTGGTCAGTGTTACATGAGGACGTAATGCCCCCAGCAATGGCATTCCGTTAAGAAAAAAGCTTGGGAAACCTTCTTTGAATCTGAGCGGGCACATGACGTATCTGTGTCAACCCCAAGCTGTTGGGAGAACCTTTTCAATTAAGCACCAAGCTATGGTATGTCTCCAATGATCACCAATCTGCTTGACCTTGGTTCCGACTCCTCGTACAATGCGCCACCCCATATTTATGGGATGGGAATGTATTTCTATGGGATTTGATATTAACAAGGTTATCCTGATTTATTGGGTAGAACTCGATAAAAAAGCATAACGTAAAAATAGTTGGAGTTATATTTCATGGCAACGATCAACCAATTGGTTCGTAAGCCTAGAAAGCGTAAAGTACAGAAAAGTGACGTACCTGCTCTACAAGGTAACCCGCAAAAACGTGGTGTTTGTACCCGCGTTTACACTACTACACCGAAGAAACCAAACTCGGCACTACGTAAAGTATGTCGTGTTCGCCTAACTAATGGCTTTGAGGTAACGTCGTATATTGGTGGTGAGGGTCACAACTTGCAAGAGCATAGCGTGGTATTGATTCGTGGTGGTCGTGTAAAAGACTTGCCGGGTGTTCGTTACCACACTGTTCGCGGTAGTCTGGACACCTCTGGTGTTGCTGACCGTAAACAGGGTCGCTCGAAGTACGGTACTAAACGTCCTAAATAAAGGGGGTGTTAGTACAGCTTTTTAGCCAAGATTGAACGAAGAGTAAGGCTAAGCGCGCTTGCCAGTATTGAGACACTGATTTTGATGTAATAAAAAGGTGTTGTGTAAGAGATAGAAAGTAAGAGCGTTGCTTACAGGGCGTAAGTGATGAACGATAGCGGGATGCGATAGCGTTGTCTTAGAATTAACCTGAAACAGAGGCGTAAAAAAATGCCAAGAAGACGAATCGTCGCGAAACGTGAGATTCTTCCAGATCCTAAGTTTGGAAATATCACGCTAGCGAAATTTATGAATATCCTAATGGTTAGTGGCAAGAAGTCAGTTGCCGAGCGTATCGTTTACGGTGCGTTGGATCTGGTAGGACAAAAAGTGGATAAAGAACCTCTAGAGCTATTTAATGAAGCCTTAGAGAATATTGCTCCATTAGTAGAAGTAAAATCGCGCCGTGTCGGTGGTGCAACTTACCAAGTGCCTATTGAAGTTCGTCCAGCACGTCGTGAAGCACTAGCTATGCGTTGGTTGGTTGAATATTCACGTAAACGTAGTGAAAAGTCTATGCCTGCGCGTTTAGCGGGAGAGTTAATAGATGCTTCTCAAGGTAAAGGTGGTGCGGTTAAGAAGCGTGAAGATGTTCACCGTATGGCCGAAGCGAATAAAGCGTTCTCGCACTATCGTTTCTAATGTTTTTAAGAGCATCGATAATAGTGCTCTTAAAATGGTCATAAAAGGCAGCTATTATGGCTGCCTTTTTGTTATATAAAATTATGTCGTCTTTGAGTACGCCATGATCGAACAGTTTAAGCGAAAAAAAGTCAGCCTCTGCGTTATAACACTTCGTAATAGTTCTACTATTACGAAGTGTTGTGTTTTGATCTTGACGATTTTTTATCTCAACCTGTTCCGCTAACACTGATTCAAAGACTATCCGATTATTAGTGGAGGTTAATAGGGTGGCACGTCAAACGCCTATTTCACGTTACCGTAATATTGGTATTTGTGCGCATGTTGATGCCGGTAAAACAACGACAACGGAACGTGTTTTGTTTTATACCGGGCTTTCGCACAAAATTGGTGAAGTTCACGATGGTGCTGCAACTATGGATTGGATGGAACAAGAACAAGAACGTGGTATTACCATTACCTCCGCTGCAACGACCTGCTTTTGGGCTGGTATGCAACAGCAGTTTGATCAACACCGTATCAATATCATTGATACCCCAGGGCACGTAGACTTTACCATTGAGGTGGAGCGTTCTCTCCGAGTCTTGGATGGAGCGGTTGTTGTACTGTGTGGTTCTTCGGGTGTTCAGCCACAAACAGAAACTGTGTGGCGTCAGGCTAATAAATATGAAGTGCCTCGTATGGTATTTGTCAACAAAATGGATCGGGCTGGGGCAGATTTCCAAATGGTGGTTGACCAGTTGCGTGATCGTTTAAAAGCTAATCCTGTTCCTCTGCAAATGACGATTGGTGCGGAAGATCATTTCAAAGGAGTCGTTGATCTCATTAAAATGAAAGCGATTCTTTGGAATGAAGCCGATCAAGGGATGACATTTGATTACGCTGATATTCCGGCAGATATTCAGGGTATTTGTGAAGAAATGAGAGAATACCTGGTGGAGGCTGCTGCGGAAGCGAATGATGAGTACATGGAAAAGTATCTTGAAGAGGGCGAGCTGAGCAAAATCGAAATCAAAACAGGTATTCGCGCGCGTACGCTAGCGAATGAAATTGTTCCTGTTATTGGTGGTTCAGCTTTTAAAAACAAAGGGGTTCAAGCCATGTTGGATGCCATGGTTGAATACTTGCCTTCTCCTCAAGAGGTTAAAGCCATTGAAGGTTTATTGGATGATGATGACACTGTTGGTACTCGAGAAGCTGATGATACGGCCCCGTTTTCTGCTCTAGCCTTTAAGATTGCTACGGACCCCTTTGTTGGCACCTTAACTTTTTTCCGTGTGTATTCCGGTAAATTGGAAAGTGGCACGGCGGTATACAATTCTGTAAAAGGCAAAAAAGAACGCGTGGGTCGTATGGTACAAATGCATTCCAACTCGCGAGAAGAAATTAAAGAAGTGTTGGCTGGAGATATTGCCGCAGCTATTGGCCTTAAAGATGTGACTACAGGCGACACTTTATGTGCAGAGAATGGGAAAATTGTTCTTGAACGAATGGAATTTCCAGAACCAGTCATTTCCGTTGCTGTAGAGCCTAGAACTAAAGCTGACCAGGAAAAAATGGGTATTGCTTTAGGCAAGTTAGCTCAGGAAGATCCGTCGTTCCGTGTAAAAACGGATGAAGAGACAGGACAGACAATCATTTCTGGTATGGGTGAGCTGCATTTAGATATTCTGGTTGACCGCATGCGTCGAGAATTTAGTGTAGAGGCTAATATTGGTAAGCCTCAGGTAGCGTATCGAGAGCGTATTACTAATGTCTGTGAAGTTGAAGGGAAATTTGTGCGCCAATCAGGTGGGCGAGGTCAATACGGTCATGTATGGGTTAAATTTGAGTGTGCTGATGATACTAACGCTGAGGGCTTGCAATTTGTTAACGAAATCGTGGGTGGTGTCGTTCCCAAAGAATATATTCCTGCAGTTGAAAAAGGTATTGCTGAGCAAATGCAAAATGGTGTGTTAGCGGGTTACCCTTTGTTGGGTTTAAAAGCGACACTCTATGATGGTTCTTTCCACGATGTAGATTCTAATGAAATGGCCTTTAAAATTGCAGCTTCAATGGCAACTAAGCAATTAGCCGAAAATGGTGGAGCTAAGTTGTTGGAACCTGTGATGAAAGTTGAAGTGGTAACACCTGAAGAAAATATGGGTGATGTGGTCGGTGATTTAAATCGTCGTCGTGGACTTATTCTGGGAATGGGTGAAAATATTTCAGGTAAGGTTGTGAATGCTGAAGTACCTTTGTCTGAAATGTTTGGTTATGCGACTGATTTGCGTTCTGCAACGCAAGGGCGCGCAACATTTACTATGGAATTTGAAAAATATTCCGAGGCTCCCAACAATGTTACACAAGAGATCATGGCTAAAAATGGCATGATCTAATCATTTTTAAACCCTGCTTGTCATTGTCATTTTATATGTTCAAGCGCTAGTTATTGATTAAAGAACGCTTTTAAGAGGAAAAGTACAGTGGCAAAAGAAAAGTTTGAACGTAGTAAACCCCACGTCAATGTGGGCACAATTGGTCACGTAGATCATGGTAAAACGACATTGACAGCGGCACTGACACGCGTCTGTGCAGAAGTATGGGGGGGTGATGCGGTTGCCTTTGATGGTATTGATAATGCACCAGAAGAGCGTGAGCGTGGTATTACGATTGCGACGTCACACGTTGAATATGATTCTCCGAGCCGTCATTACGCCCACGTAGACTGCCCAGGACACGCCGACTACGTGAAAAATATGATTACAGGTGCAGCGCAGATGGACGGTGCGATTTTGGTGTGTGGGGCAACGGATGGTCCTATGCCACAGACCCGTGAGCACATTTTGTTGTCTCGTCAGGTGGGTGTTCCTTATATTGTGGTGTTTTTGAACAAAGCTGACCTGCTGGCAGAAGATTGTGGTGGTGTGGGTTCAGAAGAATATAACGAGATGCTGGAATTGGTGGAAATGGAATTGCGTGAGTTGTTGGATACCTATGAATTCCCAGGAGATGATACGCCAATTATTGCGGGTTCTGCTTTGATGGCCTTGAACGGTGAAGACGATAATGAGCTGGGCACTTCAGCGGTTAAGCAGTTAGTCGAGACGTTGGATGAGTACATCCCTGAACCAGAGCGTGCGGTTGATCAACCTTTCTTGATGCCAATTGAAGATGTGTTTTCTATTTCGGGTCGTGGTACGGTGGTGACTGGACGTGTGGAGCGGGGCCTGATTAAGGTAGGTGAAGAGATAGAGATTGTTGGTATTAAAGAAACAGCCAAGACGACGTGTACGGGAGTAGAGATGTTCCGTAAGCTGCTTGATGAAGGTCGTGCAGGAGAGAATGTGGGGGTATTGTTACGTGGTACGAAACGTGAAGAGATTGAGCGAGGTCAGGTATTGTGTGTTCCTGGTTCAGTGAAGCCCCATACGACGTTTGAAGCGGAGGTGTATGTATTGTCGAAAGAAGAGGGGGGTCGTCATACGCCGTTCTTTAAAGGTTACCGTCCACAGTTTTATTTCCGTACTACGGATGTGACGGGGGCGTGTGAGTTGCCGGAGGGTGTTGAGATGGTGATGCCGGGTGATAATGTTCAGATGACGGTGACTTTGATTCATCCGATTGCGATGGAAGAGGGTTTACGTTTTGCGATTCGTGAAGGGGGTCGTACAGTCGGTGCGGGTGTTGTCGCTAAGATTATTGAATAATTATTCGCTAAAAGGGTTCGTTAACGGACCCTTTTTTGTGATTATGCGATATAATTCCAGTAATTTACAATTTATAGTCCTAATAAAATAAAAAATAATGACTATGTTCTTTCGGTGCTTGAAACGAAATATTATCTTCTTTATTGTGCCTTTCTTCATTGTTATTGGTCCTAATCTATACGCTGAAGATATTGGAGTCATTGGGTTGATTACCGGGACTATAGGTGGCACTTATATCCAAATTGGTGAGAACATCTCACAGTTAGCAAAGCAAAATAACATACAGGTCAATGTGTATCCATCCAATGGTTCTCTGGAAAATATTGCGGCAGTATTTGAGCGAGATGATGTGCAAATGGCCTTGGTACAATCGGATGTCTTGGGTTATTTAAGAGAATCGCAAAATAAAAAGCTGGAAAAAATTGAAGAAAATATAAAAATGATGTTCCCTTTATATAATGAAGAGATTCATTTATTGGCAAGGAAGGAGATTACTTCAATTTACGATTTAAATAATAAACATGTTGGAGTTGGTGGCCGTGGAAGTGGTACTAACTTAACAGGTGATTTATTGTTTGAGGTAACCAATGTTTGGCCGCGCAAGAAGTATTATCTGGAAGGAGTGTCTGCGTTAAGGGCTTTAGAGAATAATCAAATAGATGCCTTTATCTATGTTTCAGGATATCCCGTGGAGTTACTCCAAAATGTCGATGCTAGTCGATTCCATTTGGTTCCTCTGGGTGAAGCTGTACTTTCCGAATATTACCTCAGTTCCGAGATTCCAGCCGGGACTTATTCGTGGCAAGAAGGTGTCGTCAAAACAGTAGCTGTAAAAGCAGTATTGATGAGTTCTGGTTTTAAAGGTAAGTATTGCAATGTTGCTCGCCAATTAGCCAATGTTATTTACAGTAATATGGAGTGGTTGTATGTTCACGGACATTATAAATGGCATGAGGTTAACCTATATTATGATTTAAATAAATGGGATCGTTATGAATGCGTTGCTGCCACTTATGATGAAAAATAAGATAAACCTTATAATATTTTTGAATAATAGGTTTTAATGGAGAGTGAGGCAATTCATGGCAAATATTGTCCATTTTAAAAAATATAAAGTTATTATAATTTCTGTAGTGGTCTTTCTTATACTGGATTTCTCCGTTCTGGTATTTAATTATTATATCTCTTATAAAATAGCCAAAAATGCTATTGCAATTAATCTTGCAGGCCAACAGCGATCCTTAAGTCAGCGGATCACAAAAAACTTGTTAGAGTTTGAAAGAGCTTACGATAAAGCGAGGGATTATGGGCCTATTATTGCTGATATAAAGAGTAGTATGGGAAGGTTTGACGAAATACTATCAGCATTTGATGTTGGTGGGATGGTGTCTATAAAGGGAGAACGGGTCTTTATAGAACCCGTTTCTGATGAACCAGGGAGGCGAGCTATTGAAACTGCTAAGCCTATGTGGGCAATCTATAAAAATTATACGGCAGATGTATTGAATGAGTTTGAACATCGGGAACATATTAAAGAAGATGTAGTGACTATTTTTTTTAGAGAATCTATTATCAAC
This sequence comes from Candidatus Endobugula sertula, assembly GCA_001723645.1. Lineage (GTDB taxonomy): Bacteria > Pseudomonadota > Gammaproteobacteria > Pseudomonadales > Cellvibrionaceae > Endobugula > Endobugula sertula. The sequence goes on from MDLC01000008.1 coordinate 11,930, forward strand.
GACGTAGTGCTTTATGTGACTCATAATAATCTTGCCCTGCTGGAAGTGGTAAGCGATCTGAATGAAGCGGTAGGGAATACTGCAGAAGAGAAAGTTAGGAAGTTGAGGATTATACAATCCCTTGCTATCTTTCTTGCAGTAATCAATTTTTTCTTTATTATTTTCTTTGCACTGAAGAATTTAAGGAAAATTGATACTGAGCTTGAATTTGCGAAAGCGGAATTGCACGTAATGTTAAATACGATTACTGAGGGAATATTTTTGTTGGATTCTAATTTGGTAATTAGTGAGCAATACTCTAAAGAAATGGAAATTATTTTTAATGGTGAAGAGTTAAGTGGAAAATCATTATTATTCCTCTTAAATAAAATATGCCATGATTTTAATGAAAAGGGTGTGGGCGATTTTTTGCAAGCCTTATTTGATAAAAATAAAAATATGAAAGTGCTAAATTTACTTAATCCTCTGCAAAAAGTGTTAGTTAAAGATAAAAATAAAACTCATGGTTTGGATGATAAACGATACTTGAGATTTTCTTATTCCAGAATTGAAGCTGATAAATATGTAGAGAGGATACTGGTTCGTGTTGTTGATATTTCAAAAGAAGTATTGCACGAGCAGACTCTGGAAAAGGAGAGAGACAGGCAGTTTAAACAGATGCATCTTATATCTGCACTAATGAATAGTAATGCAGATATGTTACCCATATTTTTTCAGAGAAGTTTTTATTGTTTTGATCATATCAATGGTATCTTAAAGTCGCCAATTAGCGATAGTAGAGAACTTTTTGGTAAAGTTGAAAGAATTGATTCATTGCTGAATGACTTTCGAGTTGAGGCTAAAAAACTGGGCTTGGAGTCTTTAACCAATGTGTCGAGTGACTTGCAGACTGAACTTGAAAAAATAAAAGGAAAGAAAAAATTATCTGTTGATGATTTTTATAATTTTTCATTGGTGCTTGATAATCTTGTCTCCCATACTGAATCTATTTATAAATTTTCTAATAAAATTTTGTCGGAAAATGCTGTAAAAATATTTCAGCTTAAGTCAGTTGTGTCGGAAAATGATATTGGTTGGGCTCATCTGAGCGAATTTTCTGAGATTGTGGCAGAAAAAGAGCGAAAGGATATTGAATTTGTCGTGTCAGGTTTGAATGACCACTTATTGCCAAAGAAAATGTTGCGCTTTATTAATTCAATTATTGTACAACTAACTTACCATTCTATTGCCGTGAGTATTGAAACCCCGCAGCGAAGAATTGAAATGGGTAAGCCAAGTTTTGGCCTGGTTGATGTCAGGCTGGTTAAAAAGAAAAGTGGTGGTTATTATCTGACAATACGTAATGATGGAACAGGATTGAATGTAAATGAAGTGAGGGCTTCAGTTGTTGATGGTGGTGCGATACGCGGTATCCCTTCAGGTAAAATGACTAAAAAACAAATGCTTTTTTTGTTATTTTATTCCTATAACCCAGAAGAAAACAAGCTATTGTTCTATGATAACGAGTTAGTATCTTGTGATCAAATGATGAAGTTTATTGCTGACTATAACGTTAAGTTTGATATTAGAAGTGTTGATAATGAAGGTAGTGTTTTTGAGTTTATGTTTCCAGTTTCGACCCTTTAATGGCTAGACTTAGTTTTAGGGTTATATTAAGAGCTAGTGTTCCCTCCTTAGGTTGATTAGTGAATTTTTCTGGTCAATTTCGAATTGAAATTGTTGCAAGATATTCATTCCCAATAATCCCACTGAGTGGTTTGAAGTGGGGTAGTCAAGAACAGCAATACTAACATTGCTAATTGTATAATTTCCTAAAGTAAACGTATCCAGTAGATAGATGTCGCCGTTTGTTTTTCCATTAGCGGTTAAGAAATACTGTGAGGATTGGTATGTCATATTGCTTGATGAGTTCATCGTTTCAAAAAAAACTTTACTAATTGTAGTGATAGAGGCTCCAGTATCCAGCAATAACTGAGCATCAGTTCCAGACAAGTTTACAGGGACAATAAATTGGTTGGCATGTTTAATTAGGGTGACCGATGATTCGAATGTACTGTTATTCCCTGTGTTTTCTGCATGGGATGAGGAGCTGATGCCATATGTTTTAAATAATGCCGATATTCTATCTCTCCATTCATGATGTTCTGCTAAGTTGTCAGCTTCTGCTTTAGCTCGGTATTCATTGCCTGATTGTAAATGAATGTTAATTAACTGGTATCTGTCGGTTTTTGTTAATAAGCCAGTGTTGTCAGCAAATGTATAAATATTAATAAGTTCACTCAGATTTTCTGAGTTCATAAAGGCCTCATTCACTTGTTTCATAAATTGTTTGTAGGCTTCGTGAGTTTTAATTTTATCTTCTTTGGTGAAAGCATAGCTATTAACAAGTTGGAACGTATTGAGTGCTTCATAAAATAGCTCTTGTTTATCATAAAAATCAGCCAATATTAATAGAATGTCTATATCATCATAAAAATCGTTCAAGTAGCTATCTATTGCTGCTATAACTTTTTCCCGATTTTGCAAGGGGAATTCGATTAATCGTTTTAAGTATTGAATAAATTGTTGTTTGAATAAGTGTGCATTGTCTTGTGATAGATTCCATATCGTATGGTATAGCCTCATGGCATCTATGTATTTTTCGGCTTCTAGTAATTGGGAAAATATTGCCGGTATAGGGGTCTGTGTACGGTTGAGTTTGTATGCAGTGACAGGGAGTTCGCTGAGTGTGCTGCAATTGCAAGTGGTTGACCCTGCTGGTAAGGGGCTCATTGTATCGGTAATAGGGGGATTAGATTCATGATGTTGGCTGATCGTGTGAGAACCTTGGTTTGTAGCGTTTTGGCCTTGGTGTCCAGTATAATAGCCAATGCCAAAGCATAAAATAAGTGCGCAGATAAAGGTAATTAATTTCATAGAGACCTATCATGAGAGAATTATTGTCGTTTACTTTGCTCGCACCTATGATGGCTGGTATTATTATATCTCATAAATCTATCATGGAGTCTATCAGGAACTATTCGATTGACGAAATATCTTGGTAGAGATTGTCCTTAAGGAGTTTTACTTGTATACAGTTCGTTTAATGATGATTTTTGGAATCATTGCTTTGGTCATTGTTGGTTGTGGTGGAGGTGGTGATGATTCCAACTCCACTTCTACCTCCAGCTCCAACTCGTCGTCAACTACCACTACGCCTCCACCATCAGTCCAGACTATTATCAACGATGGTACTGCCTGTGCTCCTATGGGTGCTACTGTGCTGGTTTCTGGCACTGTTCATTATGAGAGAGTCTTTTTTTCCACAACAGCATCGGGCCTGGATTATAATAATATTCAGCCGCGCCCTGTTCGTGGGGCAGTGATACAGGCTTTGGGTGTTGGCGGTTGTGTTATGGCTAGCGCGTTGACTTCTGTTACTGGAACCTACTCCTTGGCAGTTTCCCCAAACACCAGTGTGAAAATTCGTGTAAAAGCCCAAACACAAAGCACAGCAGGCGCTCTTTGGGACTTTGCAGTTAAGGATAATACTAATAGTAATGGCCTTTACGTTCTGGACGGTTCTTTTGCGACGTCTGGCATAGCAAACTCTACCCGTAATTTAACGGCTACTTCTGGTTGGACGGGTAGTTCCTATGGTGGTGTACGAAGTGCAGCTCCTTTTGCGATTCTGGACTCTGTGTACAAGGCTATTCAAAAAGTCGTTTCTGTTGATGCCTCCGTGAATATGGATAATGCAGATATTTTTTGGAGTGTAAATAACAGTACGGCCAGTGGAACCCCTTCTGCTGGTGAGATTGGAACCAGCTATTATTTGAACGATGAGATTTATCTTCTCGGTCGGCAAAACAGTGGTACGGATGAGTATGATGAGCATGTCATTATTCATGAATGGGGGCATTATTTTGAAGATAATCTTTCCCGCTCGGATAGTATAGGAGGCGGTCATACTATTAGCGATATATTAGACATGCGTGTTGCTCTTAGTGAAGGTTTTGGTAATGCTCTTTCTGGAATGGTGACAGATGATCCTGTTTATCGGGATTCATATGATGCTCAGCAGGGCAATGGTTCTGTCATTAATGTTGAAACCAACGCAGCAACGAATATCGGTTGGTTTAGTGAGGGTTCAGTACAGACAATCCTATATGATATTTATGATACAACTGCTGATGTTAATGACTCTGTAAGTTTGGGTTTTTCTGCTATTTACAATGCCATGGTGAGTTCTGAGTATAAAAACCAAGCTAGTTTAACCAGTATTTTTTCTCTAATTGATAAAGTGAAAGAGGATAATGTAGGTTCTGCAAGTGCTATTGATACTCTGGTCAGCTCACAAAGTATTGATGTTATTGTTGATCGGTTTGGTACCAACGAAACCAATAGTGGTGGTAACGCGACTAATCTTCCTATGTATAAACTACTGACGGATGATGGTAATCCTGTCATAGTATGTAGTCATAAAGATAACGGTGAATATAATAAGTTAGGCAACGGACAATTCCTGCGTTTACAGGTGGTATCTGCTGGTAGTCATAACATTGTGGCCACCCGAGTGTCGGGTTTAACATCGTCTGATCCTGATGTCGGGGTTTATCTAAATGGTAGTTTAATATTTGTAGGTACTTCATCGACTAATAACACAGAAACAATCACCGCTAACCTAAACGTTGATGAGTATATTGTTGAAGTCCATGATTTTAGTAATGTTGATAGATCAACAACCACTGGTGGTAATGTCTGTTTTAATGTGTCTGTATTTTAAGAGAAAGTAGGAAAAGAGCGATGAACAATATATTATTGTTTGCATTAATAGTCAGCTTGCCTTTAATGCAAGCGTGTAAGGAAGAGTTAAAACCACAAAGGGTGGTTGTAGCCGATAACTATACCGTTCAACTACCAGGGTATGCAAAACCTGGAGCTTCTGTTGCTTTAGCGAATAGCAAAGTAACGTTAGATGTGGCTGGTGCACAACATGCCGTTGATGTAGGTATCAATAGCGCTTACGATAGTGGTACTATGGCGCTATCTGTCAGTGCCTCGGAAGGACTTTATATCGTCGATGGTGATACCAATCCAACAGTATCACTACGTAAGGGGACCATTGAGTTTCCTTATACTATTATTGCTAGCCAGACAGGACGTTACTATATTTATTTGAATGCTAAAGTGGAAAGTGGTGGTAAGATCGAGGGGCGTGCTTTAACCTTTATTGTGCAAGTGGGTGAGGAGTCCCTAGGTACTGCTTCTCAAAAGTCGGCGATAGATGGTAATACTGAAGTATTAATACCGCTGCCTGCCGAGGAAGACATTATTTATTAAGCTTGTAAGACCTCAGCGGTTTTCTAGACGTCATCATAAAGCCCCGATAACGTTAATTATCGGGGCTGTTGTTGACACAGAAAGTGAAATTACTTATTCGCTTTCTTCTCTTTTTCTGCTGCGATTACGTCTTCGGCTACTTGTGCAGGGCAAGGTAAGTAATGTGAGAATTCCATAGAGAATTGGCCGCGCCCAGAAGTAATGGTTCGTAAATGACCAATATAACCAAACATCTCTGAAAGAGGGACATCCGCTTTAATACGTACACCTGTAGTGCCTGGTTCTTGATCTTTAATCATTCCGCGACGGCGGTTTAGATCACCAATCACATCACCGACATGGTCGTCTGGAGTAAATACATCCACATGCATGATAGGCTCTAATAATTGGGGACCGGCTTTTGGCATGGACTGACGGAATGCACTCTTGGCTGCAATTTCAAAGGCAACCGCTGACGAATCCACTGCGTGATAAGCACCGTCATACAGTTCAATATCAACATCTACCATAGGGAAGCTGGCTAAGGGGCCCTCTTCCATCATGGTCTTGAAGCCTTTTTCAATAGCAGGAAAAAATTCTTTTGGTACATTACCGCCTACTACTGTTGATCTGAAAGTGAAGCCAACACCAGGTTCATTAGGTCTAATGCGATAGTCAATTTTACCAAACTGGCCAGCTCCTCCCGATTGTTTTTTATGAGTATAGCTATCTTCAATGGTTTGAGTAATACTCTCACGATAGGCTACCTGGGGTTTACCCACATCAAGGTCAACGCCATAAGTACGCTTCAGGATGTCTACTTTAATATCCAAGTGCAATTCACCCATCCCTTTTAGGATAGTTTCACCAGAATCTTCGTCAGTTTCAACTCGGAATGAAGGGTCTTCTGCAACCATTTTACCAATAGCAATTCCCATCTTCTCAACACCTCCCTTATCTTTTGGTGCCACTGCAATAGAAATCACTGGCTCAGGGAAGATCATGGGCTCTAGCGTGCAAGGGTTGTTTGGGTCGCATAGTGTATGACCCGTCTGTACATTCTTCATGCCGACAACGGCAATAATATCGCCAGCTTGTGCGGAATTCAGTTCATTACGGTCATCTGCGTGCATTTCGACCATACGGCCAATGCGCTCTGTTTTGCCTGTGTAGGAATTTAATATGGTCATGCCTTTTTCTAGCTTGCCGGAGTAGATGCGAATAAAGGTTAAAGCACCAAAGCGATCATCCATAATCTTGAAGGCCAGAGCACGTAGTGGCTCATCAACAGAAACAGTAGCGACTTCATTTGTTTCATTACCTTCTTCATCGGTTAACGGTTGAGGATCAACCTCTGTTGGGTTTGGCAGGTAATCAATAACCGCATCCAATACTAACTGGATACCTTTGTTTTTAAAGGCTGAACCACAATAAGTTGGGAAGAAATCAAGAGCGATAGTCCCCTTACGGATACAACGCTTAATATCGTCAATAGAAGGCTCTTCACCCTCCATATAAGCCACCATTAGGTCATCGTCCTGTTCAACGGCTGTTTCAATCAACTGCTCACGATACTCAGCGACTTTTTCTACCATATCTCCAGGGATATCTGTGACTTCGTAGTTTTCTGGTAGACCAGAATCATCCCAGATATAGGCTTTTTGGCTGAGTATATCGACCACACCTTTAAAATCGTCTTCAATACCGATAGGCAGGGTCATCACTAGAGGATTAGCCCCCAAGACTTTCTTAACCTGTTTCACTACACGGTAGAAATCAGCCCCCATACGGTCCAGCTTATTGACGAAAATCACACGGGCGACTTCAGATTCGTTGGCATAGCGCCAGTTGGTTTCTGATTGCGGTTCAACACCACCAGAACCACAGAACACCCCGATACCACCATCCAATACTTTCAATGAGCGGTAGACCTCAACAGTGAAATCAACGTGCCCCGGGGTATCAATAATATTTAAACGGTGATCTTTCCAGAAACAAGTGGTTGCTGCAGACTGAATGGTAATACCACGTTCTTGCTCCTGTTCCATAAAGTCAGTAGTCGCCGCGCCGTCATGTACTTCACCTGTCTTATGAATCTTACCGGTGAGCTTTAGAATACGCTCGGTGGAAGTTGTCTTGCCCGCATCAACATGAGCAAAGATACCAATATTTCTATAAAGGCTTAAGTCTGTCATTGTGTTACTCGTTTATATCTGGAAAATGGTTGAGTGAAAAATGCGCCGGAGTATACCTGAAGTATGATGCCTTTGGAATCGTTGAATACGCTTATTGATGTTACCCCGCTAATTAGGACAGTCGATTTGACTAAACTAAGCGTAAATGAGTCACGAGTTAAATGAGTAAACGCATATTATGCCCCAGCATTTAGAGAGGCAGCGGTTAAATTAGCCTTGGATGGCATAACATCAGAGGGAACATAGTACTGGTACGTTGTGCCGCTTTATGGGGCTATTTATACAGGGTAGTTATTATGTCGGGTTAGAATGACCCAGAAACAAACAAGGCCAGCATCGTTGATCTTTTTATAGAGGGTAGTGTAGTTGTTGTTTGATTGCTTTATTTGTAGACTCATGGTACTGAAACAATATCTATGAATCACACCTCGTCATTACCAATTCAAATCATCTGGAATTTCAAATTGTGTGTAGTATTTTGTGTCTGGATCAGTTGGGTCTATTGCTTCAGTGGATGATTTCTCATTATAGACAACAATGGTGTTGATATCTCGCTCACGGATTTTATCCGCGATGGGCTTAGGGATGATTTCATATTGTTCATTCAGGCGAGCAATGCATAATCTGCCTCGGGTGATTTCTTCTGCGGTTTTACTGTTTACTAATAGCGTTTTAATAATCTTTCCATCAGTGAAATGATATTCCATATCTCCAATCTCACGAGGGATACGATAATGTTTGATCATTTGAGATATTTGGGCGTTTATGGCTTTCTTTTCTGCTTTGAGGTTACGCTGTCGATTGAGTTCTGTATCGCGTTCGATTTTATCTTGTTTGACTTTTAATGCGGCAGCCTGAATATCGTTTAGAGATTGATCTTTATTACGACGTTGAACCTTTTTTTCTTTGCGGTTTTCTTTAGAGATTTTCTTGGCTTTTTTTTCATCAACCAAGCGAGCACCTAAAAGTTGTTCCTGTAGTGATTTGTTCATAATTGCTAGTCTAATGTCTATTGATTCTATCTATTGTCATTTAAAGTGATAAGTGTAACCTAAGATAAGCCTATGTGAGTAAGACGCTATGGCTTGTTTTATTGAGTTTTTCCCCTTGCTTGATAAACGCTATTGGCTTTTTTTCCTTTCTGGATAGCAATGAGTGATTGTTTTATCACGCCTCTTTGTTTTTTGGTGATGAGTTCTAAATCTTGGTGTATGCTGATTAATTCTTGAAGGTTGGCTACGCTAACCTCACTTTGCGCTTTTTCGTTCTTTAATTGATCAATGATGTGCTCGCGCTCTTTTTCCTTTTTGCGGAAGCTTTCCCAATCCTCTTGTTGGCTCATAGAGAGCATCGATCGGCTTACGTCTAGTAACTGTTGGTATAATATCATATTCATTCTCTGTCGTTATACGTGTTATTGAACGCAATATACTTGCCTTATTTGATGATATTGTTAAACAGTGCTGATAATGGGGTCAGAGTATTAGTGCTATTTATCAAAACGGCAAAGCGGCAATTCTTTGCAGCCTGCGGCAGTACCATATGCCTTAAGTGTAGAATGTTTGTTTGTCTTTATCCCCTTTGGAACCTGTTATCTTGTCATTCTTTCCCTCCTGATTTATGGACTGTTAATGTATTTTTTAGTGGTTGGCACAATGGTTGCTACTTGATCCGTAAGTAATATTTTTGACAATATTCGAACGGTTCTGTTAAGTAAACATGGCATATCATTTTTGACAAGAGAGCTCTGTTTACACTGATTACGTACCATGAACTGTTTAGCTAAAGCAAGATAAACTAACAGGAGATTGGCTATGCCATTAGTCATTAATACCAATGTATCTTCATTGAATGCCCAGCGTCAGCTTACGCAGTCTGGTGCTGATTTAGACCAAGCTAGTGAGCGATTAGCTTCGGGTCGGCGTATTAATTCAGCAGCAGATGATGCGGCGGGTTTGTCTATCTCTAACCGACAAACATCGCAAATTCGTGGCTTGGATCAGGCGATACGAAATGCCAATGATGGCATTTCTCTGATTCAAACGGCAGAAGGAGCCTTGGATGAATCAACCAATATTTTACAGCGAATGAGGGAGCTAGCGATTCAAGCAGCGAATGGTATTTACTCTGATACAGACAGACTAACACTGGATGCAGAAGTGCAACAGTTAGTCGCAGAGCTGGATCGTATTGCTGAAACAACGAGTTTTAATGGGCAAAAAGTTCTTGATGGCACCTTAGGGAATGTCGATTTACAAATAGGGGCAGAGTCTGAGGAAACGGTATCATTTTCTATTGGCGCGATTAATACACAAAATCTGGGCTTAGGATCTACCGCATCAGATCTATCGGGAGATCGGCTACCAGACCTGAATAATTTAAACACTAACGTTGCGGGTGATAATGTCAACGCAGTGATTACCTATGGGGATGGAGACATTTTAATTAACGGTCAGGGACTCGCTGCCTTTACCGGGGCGACTGATAGTCTCCAAACCATTATTGATGATATTAATACTAATATCGAAGGGGTGACGGCGTCCGGTTATAACATTATTGAAGCGGGAACTGTGGGTGCAGGAGTCTTGGCTTCTGATGAGGTATTAACGATATCCGTATTTAACGCTAGTGCAACTAATGCCAATCAACAGGAAACACAGTTTACTTTTTCCAGTACCACAAACTTGGCGGATTTGGTGAGTGATATTAATACCAAAACGGGAGGGATTGTTGATGCTAGTTTAAATGATAATGGTCGATTGGTTTTAAGTAACAATACGGGAGCTGCCATTGGTTTAAGTTTAAATGATGGTGCAGCCGATACTGCAACTTTAACCAGTGTGTTAGGCATTAGTAATACCAATGTGACAGATCAAGGTGGTAGCATTGGTGCAGCCACGGAATTTGTGGCTGGTGCTCAATATGGTGTTTTCTTTGGTGGTAGCTTGGCTTTAAGTTCCGATGATGGTTCCGATATTACGGTGACGAAAGGAGCTAATGGTACGGATACGGATCTGGCTAATTTAGGTTTCCGCGAAACCTCTTCTGGTGAAGTGACCGGGCTTGCTTTAACGACCGTTAACCAAGCAGTAGTGTTAGCTGCGGGTGATTTAACCATTAATGGTACAGCGATTGCCGCCACTACGAGCGCGGAAGGCTTACAAGGTAAAATTGATAATATCAATGATGTGACGGCAACAACGGGGGTGATTGCTCATGCCAAGGCTGAGCAGTCTTATACTTATGATACAACGATTACTCCGGTTGAAGTGACCGCGTCCAATGCGTATGTAGCAGGTACCGCAGCCTATCAAAATTTACATTTTGCCGCAGGTGTGGCCATTACCAATGGTAGCGTAACAACAGCGGCAGGTGCTTTCGATGCAAGTAACGGGATTAACTTTGATGTAGATGATAATGCCGGTGCTGGTACAACCACTAATGTGCAAGTTCGTACGGCACATACGACAGTGGCAGCGCTGATTACGGATATTAATGGCCAGCTAACCACGGGTGGCACTAATGTGGAAGCTTATCAAGATACTTACGGTAAACTGGCTTTCCGTGCGACAGCAACGGGTGGTGATATTTTGGTGGATAACTTTACCGAAACGGATGCAGGCACCAATATTAATCCGGGCGATGCCAATGACTTGTTGGGCTTTGATATTGAAGATCTCGCTGGTAGTGGTGGTTCGTTTGCGGGTGGCGCAGCAGGCTTTAATCTGAATGGTACGGATATTAGTTTGGGGACCGCCCAGGCAGATGGTTCAATTACCGCAGTAGAAATTGCTGATGCTGTGAATACTGCAAGTGCGACGACGGGTGTGACAGCTTATGTAGATACAACAGGCAATCTACATTTTTCAGCGGATGATTCCTTTGTTCTGGCGGCACACAGTAATGGGAGTGACCTTGAAGAAGATCTGGATAGTGGTGCTAACCTGAATGCGGGTGCTCTAGGTGCTGCGGCGACGTTCAGTACTGCAGTGACTTCCGGTTCTGTGATTATTAATGGTTTTGAAGTCACCAGTATTAGTTTGACGGATGCGGATGCTGCGGCCACAACGATTAATGCCGCTCAAGCCAATACGGGTGTTACAGCGACTCTGGATGAGAATGGAGAGCTTAAATTGTCCGCTAATTCAACTATTACCTTGGAAGCCGGTGATGCCAATGGTATTGCAACAGGTAGAGTATTAGGTATCAACTTTGTGGATGGTGGTACGCCGGATGGTTTATTAGATTCACAAAGTGTTAATGCCTCCATTCAGCTGACTACGGTTAATAGTGGCAGTCCTATTTCATTAGAACTCAATGGTAATGGTGCCACTGCAACAGGTCTTAAAGATTTAAATACTGACCTCAGTTCGACGTTAACTGGATCTGCATTATCGAATATTAATGTAGCCACTTCGATGGCAGCACAGGCAGCGATCACTTCCATTGATACGGCATTGGAAACCATTAACTCTACGCGTTCAGAATTAGGTGCGATTAGTAATCGTTTGGACTTCACGGTATCTAATTTAGCCAACGTCTCTGAAAATACTTCAGCAGCGCGTTCTCGAATTGTGGATGCTGATTTTGCAGCAGAAAGTGCGGCTTTAAGTCGAGCTCAGGTGCTCTCTCAAGCATCACAAGCTATTCTGGCTCAGGCGAATGCGCGTCCCCAACAGGTGTTACAGTTATTGCAAGGATAGTGAGTGTATCAGCACTATCTTTGTGTTGTACTTTCTATCCTTGGAAGGTCGCGTCAGTGGTTAAATATGAGACGTAAAGAGAATCTTACGTCTCGCCTCTAACATTTTTCTATTTTTTAGAATACTTTTGTTCAATGATTCTTGAATCAATAAAATTACACCATAAAAATAGTCAATTTTTTGTCATCAGTATTTAAAAACCCTTATTAAACAATGTGTTAAATATTTAGCCTTTCTCTTACTACTCAAATGCTTCTTGTTTAAGCGATTAAAGTGCTTTTCTAGTTAGTCGATAACGGAATCAAGACATTAGAAATTTATTTCTGTCGTCGTGTTAGTCAGCCCATAGGTTGGCATTCATAAATGAAAAAGTAGGAGGCCACAATGGCTTTAGTGATTAATAGTAATATTGGCTCGTTGAATGCACAACGACAGCTTACGCAAGCGGGGGCTGACCTGGATAAAGCTAGTGAACGATTGGCATCTGGGCGTCGTATTAATTCGGCGGCAGATGATGCTGCAGGCTTGGCTATCTCGAATCGTCAAACATCACAAATTAGAGGTCTGGATCAAGCGATACGAAATGCGAACGATGGTATTTCACTGATTCAAACGGCAGAAGGTGCTTTGGACGAATCAACCAACATTTTACAACGTATTCGTGAATTATCGGTACAAGCATCTAACGGAATCTACTCTGATACAGATCGGACAACATTAGATGCTGAGGTACAACAACTAGTGGCTGAATTGGATCGTATTTCAGAGACCACGAGCTTTAATGGACAAAAAGTTCTTGATGGCACTCAAGGTAGTGTTGACTTACAGGTGGGTTCTGAAGCCGCTGAAACTATTTCCTTTGAAATTGGCGCAGTTAATTCCTCAACCTTAGGTTTAGGGTCTACTTCAGCTAATCTTTCTGGTGATACCTTCCAGGATTTAACTAACTTAAACACTAATGTTGCGGGTGATAATGCTAACGCAGTGATTACTTTTGGTCAGGATGATATCTTGATTAATGGTCAAGGGCTTGCCGCATTTACTGGTGCTACTCAGAGTCTACAAACGATTATTGATGATATTAATACCAATATTACGGGTGTTTCAGCATCAGGTGTTAACGTACTGGAAGCGGGCACTGTGGGTACAGGTGTATTGGCATCCGATGAAGTGTTAACTATTTCTGTTTTTAATGCTAGTGGCACTAATGCTGATCAGCAGGAAACCCAATTTACTTTCTCCAGCACTACCAGCTTGGCGGATTTGGTCAGTGATATTAATACCAAAACCGGTGGTATTGTTGATGCCAGTATTAATGATAATGGTCGCTTAGTATTAACGAATGATACGGGTGCGGCTATTGGCTTAAGTTTGAATGATGGTGCTGCGGACACGGTGACCTTAACCAGTGTGTTGGGCTTAAGTAACACCGACGTGACGGACCAAGGTGGTAGTGTTGGTGCAGCGACTGAATTTGTGGCGGGTGCTCAATACGCTGTTTTAAAAACCGGTAGTCTAGCATTAACTTCTGATGATGGTTCCGATATTACGGTGACGAAAGGGGCTAATGGTACAGATACAGACCTGGCTAATTTAGGTTTCCGCGAAACCTCTTCTGGTGAAGTTACCGGGCTTGCTTTAACGACGGTTAACCAAGCAGTAGCGCTAGCTGCGGGTGATTTAACCATTAATGGTACAGCGATTGCCGCCACTACGGTCGCGGAAGGCTTACAAGGTAAAATTAACAATATTAATGATGTCACCGCAACAACCGGTGTTGTGGCGAGTGCGAAAGCTGAGCAATCTTACACCTATGATGCTGCTATTACTCCAGTTGAAGTGACCGCTTCTAATGCCTATGTAGCAGGGACAACGTCTTATCAAAATTTACACTTTGCTTCAGGTGTGGCCATTACCAATGGTAGCGTAACAACAGCGGCAGGTGCTTTCGATGCAAGTAACGGGATTAACTTTGACGTGGATGATAATGCTGGTGCTGGTACAACCACTAATGTGCAAGTTCGTACGGCACATACGACAGTGGCAGCGCTGATTACGGATATTAATGGCCAGCTAACCACGGGTGGCACTAATGTGGAAGCTTATCAAGATACTTACGGTAAACTGGCTTTCCGTGCGACAGCAACGGGTGGTGATATTTTGGTGGATAACTTTACTGAAACGGATGCAGGCACCAATATTAACCCAGGTGATGCTAATGACTTGTTGGGCTTTGATATTGAAGATCTCGCTGGTAGTGGTGGTTCTTTTGCCGGTGCGGCGGCAGGTTTTAATCTGAATGGTACAGACATTAGTTTAGGGACCGCTCAGACAGATGGTGCAGTGACTGCAGTAGAAATTGCTGATGCTGTGAATACCGCAAGTGCGACGACGGGTGTGACAGCTTATGTAGATACAACAGGCAATCTACATTTTTCAGCGGATGATTCCTTTGTTCTGGCGGCACACAGTAATGGGAGTGACTTTGAAGAAGGTCTAGATAGTGGTGCTAACCTAAATGCGGGTGCTCTAGGTGCTGCGGCGACATTCAGTACTGCGGTGACCTCTGGTTCTGTGATTATTAATGGTTTTGAAGTCACCAGTATTAGCTTGACGGATAAAGATGCAGCGGTGACTACCATTAATGCTGCCCAAGCAAATACAGGGGTTATTGCTAGTTTGGATGGTAATGGTGAAGTGAAGCTTTCATCTAATTCAACCATTACTTTGGAAGCAGGTGATGCCAATGGTATTGCAACAGGTAGAGTATTAGGTATCAACTTTGTGGATGGTGGTACGCCGGACGGTTTATTGGATTCACAAAGCGTTAATGCTTCTATCAGGCTTGAATCTGTTAATTCTTCTAGCCCTATCTCCCTGGAACTGAATGGTAATGGTGCTACTGCCACAGGCTTTAAAGACCTAAATACAGATCTTAGTGCTACGGTAACAGGGACTGCATTATCCAGCATTAGTGTGGCTACTCAGTCTGGTGCTCAAGCCGCGATTACTTCTGTTGATACGGCGTTGGAGACTATTAACACAACACGTTCAGAGCTGGGTGCAGTTAACAATCGCTTGGACTTTACAGTATCTAATTTATCCAATGTATCGGAAAATACATCGGCTGCACGTTCTCGGATTGTTGATGCGGACTTTGCGGCTGAGACTGCTCAGTTAAGTCGAGCTCAGGTATTGCAACAAGCTTCTCAAGCTATCCTTGCACAAGCCAATGCTCGTCCTCAGCAAGTATTATCACTTCTTAACTAACCCCTTGGTTTAGGAGTGCTGTAATCTTAATAAAGTGGTGATTCATGATGAGTCACCACTTTATCAAAGAAAGTAAGAGGTACCTACCATGAATGAAGTCAGAGCAACACAAGTAACCATAGCGACATCCCATGTTGCACCACGGGTTGCCAGTGATGTCGTATCAACGGAAAATGATAAGACAAACGCTTTGCCATCTAGCGGTAAAGAATTGCCGATTAAGGAGGGTCAGGAAGCCGTTTTTAAAACAGAAAACGTTGACATTGAGCAGGCGGTAACAGAAATTAATGAATATGTTCAATTGGTACAACGGGATCTTCATTTTAGTGTTGATAAAGACTCAGGTTTAACGGTAGTGCGTGTTCGTGATAAAGAATCCGGCGAGTTGATTCGGCAAATTCCTGAAGATATTTTTTTAAGTTTGGCACAAAATTTGAGGGAAAATCAGACAATACGTTTATTTGATGTGCATGGGTAACGTCGTTTAAAACATTTTTATCTATTCGTTAAATAAGAAGCGTTAGGTGCATCCCAGTGATGTGCCTTTTGCTGTTAGAGTCTTGTCTTTACAGCTGCGAGTGAGAAGTCAAATAGGTATAGGTGGTATATGTCACAGAATATCGTTAATGCATTGGGCGCAGGCTCTGGTATTGATACACAGGCTTTAGTAGCAAGTTTGGTTGAAGTAGAACGCGCAGCGCCACAACAACGTATAGACAATAAACGTGAAACTGCTGAAACACAAATTTCAGACTTTGGTTTATTAAGCAGTGCTTTATCTACCTTGCAGGCTGCGGCTGATACGTTGGGTAAGGCGGATACCTTTAATAGTAAAGAAGCCTCCTTTAGTGATAGCACAGCGTTTATTCCTGTCTCTTTGGACCCTTCAACCCAAGTTGGTGAATACGCTTTTGAAGTGACTCAGCTTGCGCAGGCGCAATCTTTGTCCAGTGTAGTATTTACCAATACAACCGATGCAGTGGGTCAAGGCACACTAACCTTTAGTTTTGGTAGTTGGGACGTGGTGACTCCTCCAGCGAACCCAACCACATTTACAGGCAATGCTACCAAAGCTGATCAGGTGATTACGATTGATAGCAGCAATAATACATTGGCAGGTTTAGCCAAGGCGATTAATGATGCTAACTTTGGGGTTCAGGCAAGTGTTGTCAATGACGGTAGCGGATATCGCTTGGTCACTCGTGCAGAATCAGGTTTAAATAACCAGCTACAAATTACGGTATCAGAAAGTGGTGGGTCGCCAAGTAATACGGATAATACAGGTCTATCACGCTTTGCTTTTAATACTTCTGCATTTCAACAAACACAAAATCAAATAGGCCAGGATTCGACCCTGACGGTTAATGGTTTATCGGTTTCGAGGAGTACGAATACGATTGATGATGTAGTCGATGGCTTTGAGTTTACCTTATCGGGTTTAACGGCTGTGAATGAAACGGTAAGTGTATCAATTAGCGAGGATAAATCTAGTGGGGAAACGGCGGTCAGAGATTTTTTTACGGCTTATAATACCTTTTTAGACGCCTTAAAACCGATTACCGGATTTAATGATGAAACCGATACCTATGGTAGCTTGGCTAATGATTCTTTAGCTAAAAGTATCCCCTCGCAAATTCGGCAATTATTAGTGGGTAACGTAACCGGTCTTGGCGGTACGTTTACTTCGCTTACCAATGTAGGGATTCGTACAGAGTTAGATGGTAGTTTATCGATTGACGAAGAAGATTTTTCAGCGGCGATAACAGATAATTACGAATTATTTAAAAACTTGTTTATTCCTGTTAATGCATCCTCTACCGATCAAATCATCATTAATAGTTCGGGATCCAATACTACGGAAGGGGAGTATGCGGTTGTCATTACCCAGCCGCCGACAAAGGGTAACTTAGTGGGTGCTGATATGGTCGATACTCTGGTGGCCGATTTGGCGAGTGTTACCGCGGCTACTAGTGCAACCTTAACAGGTGCAGTGCCAACGGCTGTTTTATCTGACTTTGTGGCTACATCTGGTACATTTACGGCTGCAGCTGCAACGGCAACAGAGCTTTTGGATTTAACCGGTGGTTCAAGTAATTACGAATTTACAATCACTGTGGATGGAGTCACTTCTGCTTCCGCAATTAGTTTAGCAGCATCTAACTATGCTAATCACACTGCATTGGCTGCAGGTCTGCAAACAGCCATTAATAATGATGCCAATATTTCAGGTGTGACGGTAACCTATGATACCGATCATTTCGTTTTTACTTCGTCAACAACGGGTGCTAGTTCCTCTATTGCATTTTCCGGTTTAGCGGCGAATGCCACTGAATTGGGTATATCCGCTACGTCTGGCACTAATGGTACGGGTGGTGCTAATGATTATGATTTTACGATAGCGGTTGATGGCACGACATCGGGTACGATCAGTGTGACTCCCGGATGCTACCTTTGATGATTTGGCGACTCATTTAACCACGCAAATTAATGCAGATTCAACATTAACGACTGCCGGGAAAACGGTTACAGTGACACATAATGGTTCAGAATTTGTGATCACCTCCGCTTCAACAGGAGCCAGTTCCACGCTTGCTAACGCAACTGCAGTTGGTTCACAAACATCAACCTTAGGCATTACTGCGGGCACCCTTGTACAGGGTGTTGAATCTGAATATGCTTTCACAGTGAATGTGAATGGTACAACCTCAGGTATCATTAACTTAGCCTCAGCGGTATTTGCTGATAAAGCGGCAGTGGCAACCGAATTACAATCAAAAATTAATGCTGATGCGACTTTAATTGCTTCAGGTGCATTGGTTGATGTGACCTATGATTCAGGTAATGATGCGTTTACCATCACTTCTCGACAATATGGTTCCAGCTCTGCAGTCAGTGTGACAAATCTAGGGACTAGTACAGCCGATTTAGCATTATCAACAGGCACATCAACTTCTGGTATTAATGTTGCCGGCACTGTTGATGGCGTAGCAGGTTTTGGTACAGGCAATATTTTACTACCCGCGCTCGGCCAGCCTGGGGAAAGTTTAGGATTGATTATTGGTGAAAGTGCCACATCGGGTACTGTTAACTTTTCTCGGGGTTTTGGTGGGCAGCTAGAACGTTTGATTGAACAGTTTCTGGAGAATACTGGCGTTATTAAGCTTCGTGAAGACTCATTGAAAGCCGATATAACAGACTTAGATGCTGACCAAGAAGATCTTGATCGAAGAATAGAAGCTTTTCAGGAACGCATCACTTCCCAGTTTATTGCTATGGAAGCGATCGTGCGTAGTTTGCAGGATAGTAGTTCGTTTTTGGAAACTACGTTGGATAATTTGTTAAAAGCGACTACAAACGATAATTAAGAAATATAGGATGTCTGACGTTAAACGTGAGATGTTTTATTTTTGTTTCGATGGTATTTTTTCTACAAACACCTGACAAGTCCAGAGTTAAAAAACAATTAAAGATTCTCGCCCTCACGCCGCTATTCTTTATAGACCTCATGATTATTAAGCACTGGAGAAACAATAGTGAACGCTCAAGTAGCTCTAAAAAGTTATAGTGATGTTAAAGTGAAAGCGGGTGTGGCTGGTGCAACTCCTCACGGTCTTATTCAAATGTTATATGATGGTTTGTTAGAACGCATGGCTCAGTTGAAAGGTGCCATAGAACAAAATAATATTGAGTTAAAGAATCTCAAAGTGAATCAGGCAACCAGTATTTTATTAGGTTTGCGGGATGCACTGAACATTGATCAAGGTAATGCGCTTGTCGATAGATTGGATGATTTATACGAATATATTCAGAGACAATTATGGCGCGCACATGCCAATAACCAGCCTGAACTTTTAGATGAATGCAATCAGTTAATTACTGAAATTAGCAGTGCATGGCGGCAAATCACCCCACTAGTATAGTGTGAGATTCACCGATATTATTTCCACATTGAATGGTAAAATTTTGTGCGATTAGGTTTGTTAGGACGAAACGTAGTGTCGTGTTCCATAAATTTTTTTGTGTTTTTTTAGCAAAAATTCCCGTCTTCCATCTGTTTATACTCGTTGTAGAGGAACTCACATGCACCGTTCTTAGGAGGGTGGTGGTCGATAACGGCGACGACTTATCCGATTAAAACGTCCCCATTAGTGTGTCATTCACTATACTGTCCATGCTTGTCCATTGAGGGTAGTGCTATTTATCTGATAATACGTGTTTTTATTGTTGCTATAATTAGAACATTAAATAAATTTTTGTGATCTTTTTTTTGCTTTATTTATTCCTACAATAGAGACTATGATGAGTAAAAAACAAAGGCAATGAGGAATGAATCAAGAAACAACAGTAGGTATTATCGGCCTTGGTAATATGGGGCGGGGCATGGCCCAAACTTTTTTGCGTGAACACTTTGATGTGGTGGGTTTTGATATTGGTTTAGAGCAGCAGGAGGCCGCGCGAGCACAGGGAGTCAATGTAGTTGAGAGTATTCAGGCACTCTGTGCGGCAACTCATGTTATCGTGTTGTCCCTGCCTATGGCCAGGCATGTTCAGTCTGTCATTAAAGGAGAAGGGGGAATTATTGAGCATGCGCAGCCAGAGACGTTAATTATTGATACTTCCACATCAGAGCCAGAGATCACTCGTACACTGGCCCGAGAACTTAAAGAACTGGGCCATCAACTACTGGACTGTCCTGTGAGCGGTGGTCCTGCAGGGGCGTCGTCAGGGACGATGGTGATTCTGGTTGGAGGAGATAAACCGGTGTTAGAACGAGCAACTCCCTATCTTGATGCTCTGAGTTCCAAGGTAGTGCATTTAGGGGAGTCCGGTAATGGCCATGTGGGTAAATTAATCAACAATCTGCTATGTGCAGCACATTTGCTAACTACTGCTGAAGCAGTAGCTCTGGGTAAAAAGGCGGGTCTTGAGCCAGCTGATTTGATCAATGGTCTCAATGCAGGTTCTGGGCGTAGTGCCATCAGTGAAGTCAATTTCCCGCGTTGGGTCCTCAATAATAGTTTTGACTCTGGTTTTACGATGCAGCTTATGCGTAAAGATGTGAAATTGGCAAAAAGTCTGATTGAGGATATGAAGCTTGATTTGCCATTGTCAGAGCAGATTACTTCCTCTTGGGCTGCGAGTGAAAAAGATATCCCAGATCAAGATGATTTTAATTGTATTGTTAAGCCTTATGGTTTTGGAGAATAGAATAATGAGTTTTGTTGTTGAAAATAACGGTGAAAAACAACTCGCAAGCCTATTAACTGAATTTTTGGGTACGATGGAGTTGGGAAGCTGGGTAGGTGGTGGTTTACTACCAGGCAATGGTAGTGAAATTAGCCTGATTAATCCAGCAACAGGTAACGTATTGATGACCTATCGTGATGCGGGTGAACAGGTGGTCACTATGGCTGCAGAGTCTGCGGTAGACGCTCAGAAAGAATGGTGGGCAATGACTGCCAGTACACGGGCTCGATTGATGTGGCAATGTTCAGCTAAGGTTCGGGAAGTATTGGAACCCCTTGCTCAATTAGAGTCACTATCAGCAGGTAAGCCAATTCGTGATTGCCGGGTTGAGGTGGCAAAAGTAGCAGATATGTTTGAATATTATGCGGGCTGGTGTGACAAGTTGGTCGGGCAGGTGATTCCTGTTCCTACCAGCCATCATAATTATACGCGTCATGAGCCTTATGGCGTGGTGACACAAATTACTCCCTGGAATGCCCCTGTTTTTACCGCAGGTTGGCAGATTGCTCCTGCTATTTGTGCGGGTAATGCCGTTTTGTTAAAGCCTTCGGAATTGACACCGTTAAGCAGCACTGTGCTGGCGAAGTTAATTGAAGCTGCAGGTGTGCCTCGGGGACTGGTTAATGTGATTAATGGTTTGGGACATACGACAGGTGCAGCGGCAATTAGCCATTCAGCAACCCGAAAAGTTATCTTTGTGGGGTCTCCAAAAACAGGAGGGTTGATAGCAGCAGCGGCTCAGAAAGTGATCCCATGTGTGCTGGAGCTTGGCGGCAAATCGGCGAATATCGTGTTTGATGATGCTGATGTTGATAGAGCGGTTATCGGTGCTCAGGCGGCTGTATTTGCAGCAGCGGGACAAAGCTGTGTGTCTGGCTCTCGCCTGCTTGTTCAGCGTAGTATTTATGAACAGGTGGTTGATCGTTTAGCCTCTGCCAGCCAAAAAATTGCGTTGGGTTTACCTTGGTTAGAGGATACTATGGTGGGTCCGATTAACAATTTATCGCAATTTCACCATGTGAATTCTCTGGTATCGGATGGTATCTCTGAAGGTGCTGATGTTGTTGCTGGTGGTAAACGTGGTCAGATAGAAGGTGGTGAGGCGGGTTATTTTTATCAACCCACGGTTTTAGCGAATGTTAAAAATTCTATGCGGGTTGCTCAGGAAGAAATTTTTGGTCCAGTAGTATCGGCTATTCCGTTTGACGATGAGGAAGATGCTATAGCGATTGCCAATGACAGTCGTTTTGGTTTGGCGGGTGCCGTATGGACTCGGGATGTAGGACGGGCACATCGGATGGCTGAACAGGTGAAGGCCGGTACTTTCTGGGTAAATAGTTATAAGGCCATTAACGTGATGTCGCCCTTTGGTGGCTTTGGCGAAAGTGGTTATGGGCGTTCCAGTGGTTATGAAGGTTTGTTGGAATATACGCAAACGAAAAGTATTTGGGTTGAAACCGGTAAAGAAGCAGTGGCTCAGTTCGGTTATTCTATTGAATAAGCTATCTATGCTGAGTAAAAAATGGTTTCTGGTTTGTAAAAAGAGTAAATAAATATGGCGGAATATCAGCGCGACATTGATATTGATAACCTGTGGCCCACAATACGACTGGAAGCGGAGTCCGTTGTTAAAACGTGCCCTTTGCTGACTGATTTTTATCAGCAAAATATATTACAGCATAGTAGCTATGATCAGGCATTGTCCTATGTATTGGCAGAGAAATTAGCGGATAATTCGAAAAATATTGCTCAGTGGCAGCAATTTATTCATCAGTTAATCAATAAGAATACTACTATCTCCCAGGCAACGATTAAGGATTTATTATGTCAATTACAAAGCAATGCCTCTATTAAAGATCACTATACACCACTGCTGTATTTTGTCGGCTATCAAGCATTACAGTGTTATCGTTTGGCCCATTATTGTTGGCTCAATAATCAGCTTGCTATGGCCAACTATATTCAGGGCAGGATGGTATCGCTGTTTGGTGTGGATATTCATCCGGGAGCAGTGATTGGCGAAGGGATTTTTATGGACCACGCGGTAGGCATTGTGATTGGTGAAACCGCTGTGATTGAAAACGGTGTAACACTCTTTCAAGGGGTCACCCTGGGTGGTACAGGTAAGGAGAGCGGTGATAGGCACCCCAAAGTTCGTCAGGGAGCATTTATTGGTGCAGGTGCGATGGTTTTAGGCAATATTGAAATTGGCAAAAATGCAAAGGTAGGGAGTGGTGCTATTGTAGTTAAGGCTGTTCCTCCTGAAACAACGGTAGTAGGTCCGGTTGCCAAGCTACTATCGAGATAGAAATAAAGAGTGATGAGGGTGAGAGTAATGGCAAAAAATCATTTAGGTATTGACCACCCATTGGTTGCGGTTCGGGATATGGATAAAGCTTGCGAGGATTTTGCTCGCCTTGGCTTTTTTATTAACCCTCGACATCATCATCCTTGGGGTACAGACAATCATTTTCTAATGTTTCCGGAAAATTTTGTTGAAGTGATTAGTATTTATGACAAAAGTAAATTAGATCAAACCAATGAGAAGGGTTTTGCCTTTGGTCGTTTTATCAGCAATGCTATAGAGCGCCGTGAGGGAATTGCGTTAGTGGCACTACACAGTGAAGATGCTCGCGCAGATCATCAATTGATGCAAGAGCGCGGGGTGGAAAATCAGGGAATTGTGGACTTTCGTCGAGCGGCCCACCTCCCTGATGGGACTGAAGGCGAAGCCGTGGTTTCCCTAGTGATGTTGATTAATTCAGAGTATCCTTCTATCTCGCACTTTTTTTGTCATCAACAACGGCCAGAGTTATTGTGGGTTAAGGATTGGATGACTCACCCTAATAGCGCTAATGCCATTACATCGGTGTGTTATGTGGCAGAAAATCCACTCGCTTTGTTAGATCGCTTTGCAGGTATTTATGGGAGTGAAGCGATAGTGCGAACATCAGAAGGGTTTACTGTGAAGACTGATAGGGGGTTGTTTGAAATACTCGGTCCAGAGGAGTCCAGGGGACGTTTTGAGGGAGTTGATATTCCCATGAATACTGAACAGCTTCCTAGTGGTATTGCTATTCGTTTTAGTGTTCAGTCCTTGGCTCAGGCGCAAGCGTGTCTTGATAGCCATCAGGTTCAGTATGTAAAAACGTGTGATGGGGGTTTACGTATCCCTGCCCACTATGCAGGCAATACTATTTTTGAAATGTATCCTACGATGGGTTTGTAGGTTTTTATTGAGGAAAAGTCTGGTGTCACTAATTGTAAAAGATGATGATTTACATGAGTTAATGCGTCAATGGCGACGCGATCTTCACGCGCATCCAGAAACCGCATTTGAAGAACATCGCACATCGGCGAAAGTTGCTGAGCTATTACGCAGTTTTGGTTTAGAGGTGGTGACCGGCCTGGGGAAAACGGGTGTTGTTGCCACACTTCAGGGGCATCAGGCGAGTGAACGTTCCATCGCTTTACGAGCAGATATGGATGCACTGAAGTTACAAGAGCTCAATACTTTTGCCCATTGCTCACAACATCAGGGGAAAATGCATGCCTGTGGTCATGATGGTCATACGGCCATGCTATTGGGCGCTGCAAAATATTTATCGGAACATCGGGAGTTTGCTGGCACAGTGGTCTTTATCTTTCAGCCGGCAGAAGAGGGTGAAGCAGGTGCTCAAGCCATGTGTGATGATGGTCTATTTACACAATTTAATGTAGATGCCGTTTACGGAATACATAATTGGCCGGGTGTTGCTGAAGGCAGCTTTGCGATACATGCTGGTCCGGTAATGGCTTCAATGGCGACTTTCGACATTATCATTACTGGTAAAGGTTGTCATGCGGCTATGCCACATATGGGCGTTGACCCTATTATTGTGGCTGCACATTTGATGACGGCTATGCAAAGTGTGATCAGTCGTTCTTTGAATCCACTGGAATCTGGTGTAGTGAGTATCACCAAGGTACATGGTGGCGAGGCCTACAATGTGGTGCCAGATAGTGTGACATTATCTGGAACCTGTCGCACTTTTTCTTCGGAAGTGTGTGATCTTTTGGAGTTGCGTATTCAACAGCAGGTGAATGCTATAGCGGAAGCGTTTGGAGCTACAGCGGAACTGGATTATCGCAGAGGTTATCCCGCAACCATTAATACACCTGCCCACGCGGAAATTTGTGCTGCCGTAGCCATGGATTTGGTTGGTACAGAAAATGTTAAGCTCGATATGGCGCCGAGTATGGGTGCAGAAGATTTTTCTTTTATGTTGCAACAAAAGCCCGGTGCTTATATTTGGTTGGGCAATGGTGCCGATAAAGAGAGCAAAAGTTTGCATAATCCCTATTATGATTTTAATGACAATATACTTGCCTTGGGGGCCAATTTCTGGATATCTTTGGTATATACCCAACTTTCTGTTAATCAATAATGTCATGCTAGCATTATTATGAAGCAGATTAACGAGAAACGAGTAGCGTATCTCTACGAAGCAATTAACAGGGGGTCAATAAGAGCGGCGGCAGATAAACTTAATACCGCTCCCTCAGCAGTTAGCCGACAAATTGCATTGTTGGAAGAAGAGTTGGCAACAACCTTAGTAGAACGGCACCGTAAGGGTGTGACGCCAACAGATGCTGGGGCGATCGTATTGCGCTACTATCGGGAATTGTTATCCAGTGAAGAGAGCTGTATTTCCGAATTGCAGGCGTTGGAAGGATTGCAAATAGGGCACATTATATTAGCGGTAGGGGAAGGTTTTGTGGGAGACTTGATGTCAGGTCCTCTTCCTGAGTTTAATCGTTTATACCCTAACTTAACACTATCTATTAATATGGTGGATACCAATGAGGTCATCCGTCAGGTGGAAGAGGATGAGGCACATATAGGTTTATTATTTCACCCAGCCAATCATCCTGGAGTACGTTCCCAGGTTATCAGCTACCAGCCGATGTGTGCTATTGTCCCGCTTGGCCATGTATTAGCTCAACAATCGTCTCCAGTAAAATTGGAGATGTTACTTGACTATCCGGTAGCATTGTTAGAAAACCATTTTGGTATCCGACAATTGTTGGCGGTAGCAGAGTTTCAAGAGCGGCTACGTTTTAAACCTATTCTCACAACAAGCTCAATTGCAGTATTAAAATATTTTGTCCGCTCACAGCTCGGCATGACCTTTTTACCGGAGTTTGTTGTTGCTAGAGAAATAGCAGACAAGCAGTTAGTGGCTATACCGATTGATCAGGAGGTGCTGACACGCGGCGAAGCCCATATGGTCACCCGTTTGGGAAGACAACTTTCTGAGGGCCCAAACCAGCTATTATTGCACTTAACATCGTGGATGAAAGCATTTAGTTCTTCTTAGGGTTTGTTTAATCTATTGTCCCTGCTCCTATATCGCTAACTTTTCCTTTTGTATTTCATATTTCTATTACCTTTTACGGTTATAGCTTTGTTATGATAAAAGCCTTTTGTTCTGTAGCGGGATTGTTCTTTTGGCTTTAATCACTTTATATCTTCTGGGTATTACATCACTATCTGTTGCTTTAGGTATTCAAATTATTCTATTACCCTGGCTGGTAGTTGATCATTTGGCATTGGGCGCTCTTTGGGTTGGTTGGGTTCAGTTGGCAGTACTTATTCCGAATTTACTCCTGTTATTGGTGGGGGGGATGATTGCTGACCAAGGTAAGGGAGTGCGTTATTTGGTTCCGCTGTTAATTTTTAACAGCATTTTACATGTTATTCTGGCTATTCTTATTTATCAACAATGGTTGGGCATTTTACTACTCATTACCTACGCTGTTTTGTTAGGAATAAGTAATGCCTTTGTGCAACCATGGCGTGAATATATTTTAAACTCCATTAAGTATGATCAATTACAGAAAAGAATTGCCAAGAGTAGCCTTTGTTTATATGGCGGTCAGGCTATTGGTGTAGCTCTTACGTCTTTAATGGGGAAAGTAGGCGCTGAAATCTTGCTATTCATTCAATTATTTTTTGTATTGTTGGCGGTGATTTTTATGTGGCGTTTGATCGCTTTATTAACTATTCAACCAAGTGGATATAGCAACCGTCGTCCTGTAACGCGTCAAGCGTTATTACGCTCTGGATTGCGTGATATATGGTCATTTTCCGCCTTGCGCAGCTTGATTGTTATTGTCGCTTTTAATGGCTTTTTTCATATTGGTGTATTTATTGTTATCCTGCCTTTGTTGGTCCGTCAGGTCTATGGTGGGGCTGTCGACTTTTATAGTGGATTGCAACTGGTGTTTGTTATAGGGACTATTGTGTCTACTTCCGTGATTATTTATAGGCAGCCCCTTCATAACCCTGGCAGCAGAATTATTTTTAGTCTGCTTTATGGTGGTATTATTTTGTTGGCTTTGTCTGCCAAACCCACTGTGGCAGGCTTATTTGGCTTGATTTTTTTATGGGGTATCGTTGTCGGTATATCATCCAATATGGGGCGGACAATCTTGCAGTCTTTAGCTCCCGAAGCACTGCGTGGACGAATGATCGCTATTTATCAGTTGGCTTTGTTTGGTAGCGCTTCTTTGGGTGCGTTATTTGCGGGTTACATGATAGAAATTATCGGTGTGCTTAATGTATTAACTTTGAGTGGTTTTACCAGCTTGTTATTTTTTATCGCGACATTATTAACTCGCTCCCTATGGAATGTGACTCTCCCTGTAGACGATGTCGTTGAGTCTACCTCGATAGATGCTGACTAACATTCGGTAAAAGCTGATAAGACAAGAATGAGTCATCAAGAAGCATTGTAAACGGCCTTGCGAGTATCTGATATCGGTTGTTTATATATAGCGTTTGTGGTCACTTTGGACGAGCGAATGGGGTGCATCGTTTGAGGAATGACTTGAATGAAGTAGTGGTAGAGTAAATGGCAGGGCAATAAAATAATAGTCAATTATTGTGCCTGTTAATATTGTATTCTATTGACTTATATCAATAGTGATTTTGTTACACTATTAATATGTTGTTTTATTGTTATTCCCATTTCTTAAAAATAGTCTAGTTTTTAAAGTTCTCACTTTAGGTAGGGTCATGTCAACAATTGTTGGAGATATTGGTGGTACACAAGCACGTTTGGAATTGCGAGTACAAAACACGACTCTTTACAGGAAAGTCTATAAAAGCGCTAATTACCCGGATTTAATTGCCATTATTTGCCGTTTTATAGAGGATATTAAAAATACGGGCATTTCGATTCAAGTTGGTTGTCTCTGTGTAGCGATTGCAGGACCTATCGTTGAAGAGGGTGGTGATCAGAGAATTAAGCCAACACACTTATCTTGGTCTTGTAGTGCTAAGGAGCTGCGGGATCGTTTTTCTGTTGATTCCGTTTTTTTATTAAATGACTTGCAAGCGGCAGCTTATGGGATATCCCAGCTTTGTCCTGAAGATCTGTTGGTAATACACGAAGGTAAAAAAAATCGTGTATCCCCGAGGCTGCTGCTGGGGTTAGGTACTGGTTTTGGTCAGAGTTTGTCTATCGATCAGAAAGGGCGATCTATAGTATTGTCAACAGAAGCCGGACATATGAACTTTGCACCATTTAATGCTTTTAGTCACTTTTTTTATGAAGCCCAATGTTTGGTTGGTCGTAACGATTATTCGGCTGTTACGGTAGAGACTATGCTATCGAGTCAGGGCTTGTTAAATATTTGTCATTATCTGTTAAGGCATTCAAGTATCATAGTATCTGATCGTTTTAGGCATGCAATAGAAAATAGTAATCAATCAGAAATGATTACTGAATATGCCAATTGCAATGAATTATTAGCTGAAAAAACCATTGAGCATTATCTGGAATTGTTGGCAGGTTATATTGGTAATGTTGCGTTAAGTTGTTTGCCTGCTGGTGGGATTTATATGATGGGAGGAGTAGCACAACATATTATTCCCTGGTTGCAGCCTGAACGTTTTATGCGATTGTTGATGGATAAAGGTAGTATGTCTTCGTTGTTAGAGCAACTACCCGTTTATATTGTAAAAAATGATTATTTAGGGCTAGAAGGTGCTTATTATATCGCTCAACAGCGGTGTGGGATGCACAGGGAGGCGCGTTAAACTCTAATATCGGCATTGTATCTGGATCAGAAAAATATAGCAGGTTTCAGGGTATTTTTACGATTATTATCAAAAATAGAGTACTACGGGAATAAAAATATGTATTAGTCAATCTGTTTGCCATTTTATTTTTCGTTAATAGTTTATCGGAAGGAGAAGCTGGCGGAACAGTGGCTCAGATAGTGGGTGTAGCGTTGCCAGAATTAAGTGGTACTATGGTTCTGTTGGTAATATTACTGATTAGCCGCTTGGGGTTGAATATCATCGCCATAAAAATGGTAGATGACACTATATACTTTGTTAGTGAATGCTATTAAAAGTCACAGTGTATGGTAAAGCTGTAAATACTGTCTGGCGCTTTTTTTCCAGGAAAAATTTTGTTTCATTCCATTAATCTGTAATTGTTTCCAGAGAGAGGATTGTTGGTAGTAGAATAAGATTTGTTTGGTGCTTTGATATATAACATCAGCAGTCATTTCGTTAAAGCTAAACCCTGTTGCTGTTTTATTTTTAATGGTTTCTTCCGTGGCTGTAGTTACTGTATCTACCAAGCCACCGACCGAGTGAACTAATGGTAAGGTACCATAGGCGAGGCTATACAGTTGGGTTAATCCACAAGGTTCATAGCGGGAAGGCATTAAGAAAAGGTCGGCTCCAGCAATTATGCGATGTGCCAATGCTTTATTATAACCCAGGCTCACGTGAAACTGTCCGGAATAGTGTTTCGCATAGTCTAATAAGCGGGTTTCATCATTTTTATTACCACTTCCCAATAGTACAATTTGTATTGGTAACTCTAATAATGTAGGCAGTGTATCCAATAATACGTCAATACCTTTCTGATGACTTAATCGACTCACAATACCAATCAGTAGTGGTTCGATCATCGATTGAGGCAACGGTTGTTGAGTGTTGTGCAGACCACACTCTACTTGTAAAGCTCGCTTATTGTTAACTTTTTTCTCTAGGCTTTTGTGCGAATAGGTTGTCGATAAATAAGGATCCTTTGCCGGGTTCCATTCGTTATCATCAATACCGTTAATTATGCCTGTTAAATCTTGTCGACGATAATTTAACAAACCCTCCAGTCCACAGCCAAATTTAGACGT
The DNA here is from genome assembly GCA_001723645.1 of Candidatus Endobugula sertula. Lineage (GTDB taxonomy): Bacteria > Pseudomonadota > Gammaproteobacteria > Pseudomonadales > Cellvibrionaceae > Endobugula > Endobugula sertula. Next base: position 41,841 of record MDLC01000008.1, read on the forward strand.
TGTTATTTCTGTAGCATAGTGCAAACTGACGGTGGTGAGCTTGTCGGCAAAGACTAACCCCCCCTTGATGAAAGAGAATTGGCCATAGTATTCTAATGCTTCGTAAGACCATAAGTTTTCCGGTAAGGCTAATTTTTGTAGGGTATCGTAGGGAAATAGACCTTGATAAGCCAGGTTATGAATGGTAAAAACGGTTTTAGGTTTATTTTTTTCGTGTGTTAATGTTAAGTAAACTGGAATTAACCCAGTTTGCCAGTCATTACAGTGAACAATATCTGCTTGCCATTTAAGGCCTACCTGATTCATGGCAACGAGAACAGCGGCTTGACAAAAAAAACCAAAACGCATGGCATTATCAGGCCAGTCCTGCCCTTTTTCATCGATATAGGGGTTCCCTGACCGCTTAAAATAATCGGGATAATTGATTAGCCATACTTTGAGTCGTGAAGGCGGTATTTCTGTTTCAAAGACTTGAACCGTTTTATCGTTCAACGAGAATGATGTTAATGGTCGGTAGTGATCGATGGCTTTTAATACCGTTTCATAAGCTGGCAGTAAAACCCGTACCGATTGGTGAAGGATTTTTAGTACTCGGGGAAGACTATAACTGACATCAGCCAGCCCACCAGTTTGGATCAGGGGGTAGACCTCACTACTTGCGAAAAGAATATTCATAATAATAAAAGGGTGACTTGATTCCAATGGCAAGGATAATACTTTTAAAGTGAGTCCCAATTGACTTATGTCAAACCTGTTTGATGCTTGGCATCTTTATAATGGTAATCGAGATTGCCTGAAACTGAGTGTTGACTATGTCGTACCAACATTATTTATCATTACTGGTTCTTGTGATCACAAGCGCGGTTATTGTTGTAGGTGTTATAGCGATTTTAGCAAGTCTTGGGGTAGGGGTTTATGTTAGCCTTTTTTTTGAGTGGCTGGTTCAGCAAGGGAATAGCGCGATGTTTATTTTTATTTTGGTGGATTGTTTGGTTATCGTGTTGCTATTGCCAGGGTTAGTTTTTACTGTAGGTGCGGGTTTTATTTTTGGCTTTTTTCAAGGGTTTTTTGTAATTATTTGTGGGACAACTCTGGGGGCTTGTTTGGCTTTTTCAATTTCTCGGTATTTGTTTAGTAATGATGTTAAGCGATATCTTAGAGAACATAAGAAATTTAGAATGATTAATTATGAGTTGGTAGCCGAGGGCTGGAAAATTATCTTACTCAGCCGCTTAATTCCCTTTTTTCCTTTTAAGCTATCCAATTATTTTTTTGGTGCAGCCAGTTTTAAAATAGTCGATTTTATATTGGGGACTGTTGTAGGCATTATACCGATTACCGCTTTTAATGTTTACGTGGGTTCCATTGCTAGTGATATCAGCGATGTGGTTACAATGGATCCAGTCAGAACATCACCATTTAGTTTATGGTTCTATGGCGGTGGGTTGGTGATGGGTATAGTGATGATCAGTTATATTTTTCATTTGTCTCAAAAATCATTGACAAAATTTAATCGAAAAAATCATGTTTAGGAGTGAACGAGTGACGCACGGTTTTCGATGGTTGCGCTGGTTGCCTTGGGATTTTTTTATTCAAAAGATGGCCCGTGCTCATGGCTTTTTAGACCCTGTTTTACTGCTATCACAATTGCAGCGTTTCACACAGCCTTCTGAAGTTAATGAACCGGTAGAATTATTACGTGCGGGCGCTGTTTTACACGCCCGTGGATTGATTAACAGCCGGGTGATTCAACATAATCTGGATTGGGTTTGGCCTTATTGGGTTGAACAACAATTTGATCCCTGTAGTGATGCTTTTATTCCTCGTGCTTTTTCAATTACTCATATTAACTTAACTCATAGAAACTGGACGGCGGTAGGCTTGCCCGATTATGCTGATTTGCCCATTGTTGATCCACGGGGCTTATTAACACCCTTTATTGATCGTTGGTCACTGGATGTTTGGTTAATGAATGCCAATGGTGAATTTTTATTACCTTCAAGAATGTCCAATTGTAAACAACGACTGCATTATAAGCGGGGCTTATCTCTATCTACTCTCAATCAATTAGACGATGCGACATTGGAGACGATGGTGATGGTTGAATATGAGCAGGGAGTTCCGATGTGTTATCTGGATATGACCGCTATAGTAGAACAACCCGGTTATTTAGCGGTGGTATTACGTCCTTATAACCCCGAGGGGATCAGTTTTATTCATACCATCAATGTGTCTGGTGATCGCTGCCAGTGGATTGTTAATAACAGTGAAACCATCGTCTTTGACCGGCCTATTGAAAAACAACAGCTCTCGGATTATCGCAAGGGTGACGTGTATAGTCTATTGAAACGGGAAAAACGGTTAGGGGATCAATCGTTTCCTTTTCCATTTTCTCATCAGTGTGACATTGGTTTGTTAACAGCGGCCGCCTTGTTTAGTTTAACGACGAGTCAAGGTAATCATTTTAGGGTAAAAATACCCTTGTCGGATAGCACTATAGCAGCGGCAAAAGGAACAGCAATAAGACCCGGTATATCGGCGAACCAACTTTGGCAACAAAAATTACACACTACCTGCCAGCTTAAAATACCCAATAAAAAAATGCAATTTCTCTATGACAGCGCCTTGCGTACACTCTTATTACACACTGTGGATGCCGTTTATCCAGGCCCCTATACGTATAAACGTTTTTGGTATCGTGATGCCACTTTTATTATTTATGCTTTATTGTGTGCGGGTCTCACTGCACGAGCGGAACGAGCTCTGGATTATTTTCCGAGCCAGCAAACTCATAAAGGCTATTTTCACTCTCAGGAAGGTGAGTGGGATTCTAATGGGCAAGTATTATGGATTTTTTCACTGTTTTGTCAATTTACGGGAAAGCCAATGAAAGTCAAATGGCAAAGTGCCGTTAATAAAGGGATTGACTGGCTGGTCGATAAGCGTTTGTCTGATAATGAGTTACCCCATGGGGGCTTATTACCGGCAGGTTTTAGTGCAGAGCACCTAGGGCCTAATGATGATTATTATTGGGATGACTTCTGGGCCATAGCAGGTTTGCGTGAAGTCAGTTTGTTAGATAAAAAACAAGGCAAAGAGCAGCGAGCTAAAGCTAACCAATATGAAGCCGATTTATTTCAAAAAGCCGTCGATCGTAGTGTTGCTTCTGTTAAAAAACGCTTAGGTTTATCGGTATTACCTGCTTCACCCTACCGTCGTTTGGATGCGGGTGCCATTGGATCATTAGTGGCAGGTTATCCACTGCAACTTTATCCTGCAAAGGACGTCGCTTTATTAGCGACAACGGAATTTTTATTAAAAAGCTGCATGTTTGGCGATGGTTTTTTTCAGGATATGATCCACTCGGGTATCAATCCCTACTTGACCCTACATATAGCACAAATATTGCTTAGAGCTGAAGATTCTCGCTTTTTTAAACTGGTCACTCATGTTGCTGATTTGGCATCGCCAACGGGGCAGTGGCCTGAAGCTGTTCATCCCAAAACAGGAGGTGGTTGTATGGGGGATGGCCAGCATTCCTGGGCGGCAGCTGAGTGGATATTAATGATGCGTCACTGTTTTGTGCGTGAGGAGTCAGACCGACTGGTTCTCGGAGCAGGCATTCAAACGCAATGGTGGCGAACGGGTGAAGCTTTGTGTTTTGGCCCTGCTCCCACTCGTTTTGGTGTTATTTCTCTTCATATCCAAAAGTTCGATGAATACACTCCGTATAAGCAATCAAGCATGGGATCTTCTCGTCAAAAAGTGAAAGTTAGCTGGCAAGGTCATTGGCATGGGCAAGCGCCAATGATCGATATTTGCTTACCGGCTTGCGATGCAGTGAGTGTGTCAGCAAAGCAATTAACCACTACGGTTAGCGTTAATGGAGACGAGTAAAAAGATATGAACATTTTAATGATGACCAATACCTATTTACCCCATGTCGGTGGCGTAGCGCGATCGGTTGCCGCTTTTAGTGAGCAATACCGCAGAATGGGGCATCGTGTTATGGTGGTTGCACCGGAGTTTGAGGGGATGCCAGAAGGGGAAGAACATGTGGTGCGTATACCGGCTATACAGCATTTTAACGGCAGTGATTTTTCGGTGGTATTACCAGTGTCCGGCTTTTTGAGTAAGACTATTAACGGTTTTAAGCCGGATATTATTCACTCTCACCATCCTTTTTTGATCGGCTCTACGGCTTTGCGAATTGCGAGTCTGCATCATTTACCCCATGTATTTACCCACCATACGTTGTATGAACAATACACCCACTATGTGCCAGGTGATTCCACCCCCCTTAAAAAATTCGTGATTGAATTGGCGACCCACTATGCTAATTTATGTGATCATATCTTTGCACCCAGTGACAGTATTGCCCGTTTATTAAAGCAGCGTCAGGTGACTCAAGCAATCAGTACTGTACCTACGGGTGTTGAATTAAAAAAATTTCAAAAAGGCAGTGGTTCGGGTTTTAGACGTATTATAGGCATCCCTGAAGATGCTTTTGTCGTGGGGCATTTGGGACGTTTGGCTCAGGAAAAAAACCTCAATTATCTGGCAGAAGCGATGTCATTATTTCTGAAAAATCATCCCCATGCGTATGCCTTAATTGTGGGTAAAGGCCCCTCAGAAATTGCTATTAAAAACACTTTTGCACGAGAAGGTGTGGTCGACCGTCTGGTAATGATTGGTTTGTTAGAAGGCCCTATGTTGGCTAGTGCTTATCAGGCCATGGATATATTTGCCTTTGCATCTCACAGTGAAACTCAGGGAATGGTGTTGACGGAAGCTATGGCAGCGGGTGTGCCTGTGGTTGCACTGGATGCTCCCGGCGTGAGGGAGGTAATACACGATCGACAGAATGGGCAATTACTCTTCAATGAAACGACGGCGAACTTTGCGAAAGTACTGGAGAGTTTTTCTCATATTCCTGAAAAAAAGTTGCAACAATATCAACAAATGGCACTGGCAACGGCAGAGATGTTTTCTATAGAAAATTCGGCTAAAAAAGCCTTGGGTATTTACCAACGCCTTATCCATGAAGATAGAAAGCATCGACAGGAGAATGAAGATTTATGGTCTGGACTGTTACCTCTCATTGAAACAGAATGGCAATTGATAAAGGGCTATGCGGAGTCTGCGCGGATGGCTATCTGGGGGACTAGTGAGTTAGGCGATACTGAGTGGGAGAGTTGATGATTTATCAGTTAGAACAATTTTTTCGTCGTTGCAGGTGCTATTTGAGTCGTAATGAATGGTTGCTGCGACTTTTATCGTTGCCAGTTTATCCTCAGGAAAAGAGTGAGTATGAGTCTGGACTTATTATTATCCAGGTTGATGGTTTGTCTTATCATCAACTGACATCTGCCATAGATCATGGCAATATGCCTTTTTTAAAAAAATTGCTCTTTAAAGAATGCTACCGCTTACACCATCTCTATTCCGGTTTACCGTCCAGCACACCAGCGGTACAGGCTGAGTTATTTTATGGGGTTAAAAATTGTGTTCCTGCTTTTAGTTTTCGATCCCATAAAGATCATCGTATTGTGACTATGCTTGAGCCTCAAGCAGTGATAGATATTGAAAAAAAATTAAGCAGCCAGGGAGAGCCTTTATTAAAAGAAGGGAGTTCTTATGCCAATATTTATTCTGGTGGGGCTGGTGAAACACATTTTTGCTCAACGTCTATTGGATGGAGTCACTTTGTTCGTCAATTTAGCTTAGTTAAAACAGTCATGTTTATTTTATTGAATATTTATAGTGTTTTGCGGATGATAACTCTGATTATTGTTGAATTTTTTTTAGCCATTATTGATTTTTTTCGAGGAACTATTTTTCGTCGGCATGATTTATTAAAAGAATTGACTTTTATTCTTACCCGAGTTGGTATTTGTATAGGCTTGCGTGAATTAGTCACTGTGGGAGTTAAGCTGGACACCTTAAGGGGGCTACCTGTTATTCATGCCAATTTTTTAGGGTATGATGAACAGGCCCATCGTCGTGGACCTCAATCAAAATTTGCCCATTGGAGTTTAAAGGGAATAGATAACGCTATTAAACGTATTTGGCAGACTGCCCAGCGATCACCCTATAGGGATTATGATCTTTGGGTGTATTCTGATCATGGTCAAGAACATACATTGCCTTACCCGAAAAAATTCGGCAGTACTATTGAATATGAAGTTGAGAAAATTTTCAGTGAACTGTCTATGGCTACCATTGAGCCTAAATCTGTCACCCCCCAGAGTATTTCAAGTATCAATAGTGAGCAGACGCAGCGTATTCAATTACTAGGTAGCAAACGCCTACAAAAAATCATGCGCACTAATAAGCTTCAAACAGTCGTTGATGATCAAACTAGGCCTACAACCATTGCTATGGGGCCTATCGGTTTTATTTATTCTCCGTATCCACTATCACCCTCATTAAAAGAAGAAATTGCTGTTCAATTGATTAAAAGCACGCATATTCCTTTAGTGATGTGCCTACACGATATCAATAGTCAGAGTCAGCAGGTGCGGGTTTGGTTGGCTGAAGGAGAATTTTATTTGCCGAGCGATAAGGAACACATTATAGGGGCTGATCATCCCTTTTTGGATGAAGTCACAAAAGATTTGATCTCGCTTTGCCAGCATCCTGATGTTGGTGATTGGGTCTTCAGCGGTTGGCGAGCTTATGGTCAGCCCTATAGTTTTCCTATTGAAAACGGGGCCCATGCTGGCCCAGGGTTTGAGGAGACTCATGCCTTTGCATTTTTTAAAACGGCAGCCATTACCAACATCAAACGCTCATCTCCCTGTAAACGTGAAAAAGTCATTGCGTGTTATGACTTATAATGTACACAGTTGTATTGGGATGGATGGACAGTTGTCGCCACAACGGATTGCCAGAGTCATAGGGGAACATCAGCCTGATATTGTTGCATTACAGGAGTTGGACGTGGGACGTGATCGAACCAATGGGGTTGACCAGGCACATATTATCGCCAGACTACTGAATATGAACTTTCATTTTTATCCAGCGATTCATGTAGAAGAGGAGCAATATGGTGATGCCATTTTAACGCAACTGCCAACCCGACTGATTAAAAAGGAGCATTTGCCATCTTTGGATATGCGGAAAAAAACGTTAGAACCAAGAGGGGCCTTATGGGTAGAGGTAGATTACCAAGCAACTACAATCCATGTTATCAACACGCATTTAAGTCTAAGTGCTATTGAACGTCGTTTGCAAATCGATGCCCTATTAAGCTGCCAATGGATCAGGCATCCAGTATGCCAAAGTGCGCTGATTGTTTGTGGAGACTTCAATGCAACTCCTTGGCAATACGCTTATCATCAGCTCGATAAGTATCTAAATGACGTGCAGAAAATGGCTTCTAATCACTCGCCCCAAAATACATTCTCAAGCCGCTACCCTTCGCTTCGCATTGACCATATTTTTGTGGATAAGACGACAAAAATTAGTGTAGTCTATATCCCCAAGAACAGTTTGTCTCGTGTGGCCTCTGATCATTTGCCGTTAATAGTTGATTTAATTGTAGACTAATTTCACTAATATTTAAAAATAAACGGTATATATTTCGACCCCTGTTGCATAAAATTTACAAATATACAGATATGACTCCAGTCATTGATTAATTTAGGGAGTCATCATTGATTCTTATGAAATTCTGTCTGTTGTTCATAGAAAAATATAATAGTTTTTATGTTTATTATTTGACATAATTTAACTGATTAAAGAAGAAGTCCTTTGCTCCTTACAATTATCCAACAGTTTGTCAGCCCTGTATTCTGTCGTAGAGAAGAGAGAATATCAATATATTGCTTAGGATTTTTTATTCGGAATGAAAATTAAACCAGCCAAGGGTGGCAAGGTAATATCAATGGAATAGGGTTGTTGCATCCATGCTATACTTTGCACTTCAACCGTTTGCCTATTGCCGATATTGCTCCCCCCGTAAAAACTTGAATCCGAGTTAATGGCCTCATGATACGTACCAAAATAAGGGACGCCCAAGCGATAATGAAACCGGGGAACTGGCGTAAAATTTAAAACGACAATAGCAATAGTGTCGTTACATTTTCTTAAATAGCTGATAACTGACTGATCAGCATCGTGACAATCCAACCACTCAAAGCCATCATGCTCAAAATCGTAATAGTGAAGTGCAGGTGTGTTTGTATAGAGATGATTTAAATCAGTAACCAGTCGTTGTATACCCTGATGTAAAGGATCGTTTAAGACAGACCAATCCAATACTTCGTCATGTGCCCATTCACGTTCTTGTGCAAATTCGTTGCCCATAAACAGTAATTTTTTCCCAGGCCAGGTAAAAAAATAAGTATAGAGTAAACGCAGATTAGCAAACTGTTGCCATTCATCTCCTGGCATTTTATAGAGTAAAGAGCGCTTGCCATGAACCACTTCATCATGGGAAAGCGACAAAATAAAATTTTCATGGTTTGCATATAGCGCTGGAAATGTCAGCAGGTCGTGGTGATATTTCCGATGTATCGGATCTTTATCCAAATAAGTTAGGCTATCGTGCATCCAGCCTAAATTCCATTTCATGGAAAACCCCAACCCGCCTATAGTGGCAGGGCGTGTGACTTGTGGCCACGCGGTGGATTCTTCAGCAATCATAAGTACGTCAGGATGGTATTGATGCACTGCATGGTTTAAGGTGCGCAAAAAGTCAATGGCTTGCAGGTTTTCATTACTGCCTAACTCATTGGGTAGCCATTCACTATTTTCACGGGAGTAATCCAAATACAACATCGACGCTACAGCATCGACCCGTAGTCCATCAAAGTGAAATTGGTCTAACCAATATAATGCGCTGGCAATTAAAAAATTGCTGACTTCGTTGCGGCCATAGTTATAAATTAAGGTTCCCCAGTCTTTATGCTCTGCACGGCGTGGGTCATCGTGTTCATAGAGTGCAGTGCCATCATAGCGAAACAGGCCATGTTCGTCTTTAGGAAAGTGTGCTGGTACCCAGTCCAGCAGCACGCCCAGTTGATGTTGATGACAGTAGTTGATGAAATAACGTAAATCATCAGGCTTACCGAAGCGACTGGTGGGAGCAAAATAACCGATGGTTTGATATCCCCAAGAACCATCAAAAGGATGCTCTGTAATAGGTAGTAATTCAATATGTGTAAAGCCCAACGCTTTAACGTAATCCACCAAGCGGTGGGCTAGTTTGCGGTAGTTTAAGAAATGATGATTATCATCTCGGCACCAAGAACCTAAATGTACCTCATAAATGGAATAAGGTTGATGCAGCCAGTCGGTTTCTGCCCGTTGATGGGTCCATTCCTGATCCTGCCATTGATATTGAGATTTCGCTTGAATCATAGAGGAGGTTTTAGGACGTAACTCGTAGCGTTTGGCATAAGGATCAGACTTGAGTGAAATAGGCTGGCTATGTTGATGACGAATGGCATATTTATAATGACAGCCAGCGGCGATACCCGGCAAAAATAATTCCCACACCCCAGATTGCCCTCTTGGGCGCATGGGGTGGCGGCGATTATCCCATTGGTTAAAATCTCCGACAACGTGAACAGCCTCTGCATTGGGTGCCCAAGTGGCAAACAAAATACCTTCTATGCCATCGATAATCGTTTCATTGGCCCCTAAAACGTTGTAGAGATGCCAGTGCTGGCCTTCATTGAATAGGTGTAAATCAAAGTCAGATAACTGTTCTTTAAAACTATAGGGGTCGATGCTTGTGTGTTGTTGCTGCTGTCGGTCAATCCAGGTCAATTGATAATGCTTTGGAAGCTTTTTACTGGGGCCAAACCATTCAAATAATCCTATTTTATCTAGGCATTGCAGGGGTTGTGTTTGTTGGTGATGATCTATAAAACATAATTGCTGGGCTTCATGTCGCAATACTCGCAAACGAACGTTAGTACCTTCGGAGTGAGGCCCCAAAATCGCAAAGGGGTCATGGGACCTGTTGTCCATAAGTGCGGTCAAAGGATCATTGAGTTTCATCTAATCTATTTAAAAAGCAACATTATGCCTAATTTTCATGGCATGTTAGCTGACGTGGATCAATATTGATATGTGATTCTGCTCTATGCAGGAGAACCTTGGAGAGGTGGTGGTGTTGCTAGGTGAATAAGAGGATAGGGAGTCATGATTGTGAATTATTTAATTGAATTTTATCAAGTGACTCCGTCATTATTTTGGCTACATCCAGCATTCGTAAAGAAAATGCCCATTCATTATCGTACCAACTCATCAATTTTAACTGGTTGCCTACCTGGGCTGTATGGTTGGCATCAAAAATACAGGATGCAGGGTGTTTTTTGAAATCGATGGAAACCCGCTTTTTTTCATTGTAGGCAAGAATACCTTTTAATTCATTGTTAGCAGCCTGTAATATATATTGATGCAAGGCTTCGATAGGTATGCACCTTTCAGGGATAATCAATAAATCAATCAGAGAGACATCAATAATAGGGGCGCGAATGGCCATACCGTGTAATTGCCCCTCTAGCTCGGGCATAATTAGGCTGATTGTCTTAGTTGCACCGGTTCGTGTGGGGATAATAGATTGTGTTGCTGACCGGGATCGATAAAAATCACCTTGTGACTTATCGATTAAATGCTGGTTATTAGTATAAGCATGAATGGTGGTCATCATGCCTGATTTTACTCCAATGGTTTTTTGTAGGACTGACAATAACGGGGCTAAGCAATTCGTTGTGCAGGACGCGTTGGATACAATTAAATCCTTGTCACTTAGCTGCAGATGATTGACACCATAGACAATGGTTTTGTCGGCACCGAGGCAGGGCTGGCTTACCAATACTTTGCGAGCACCAGCAGTTAAATGTTGCTTAGCTAGCTCCCGCTTGGTCATATGACCGCTACACTCAAAGCAGATATCAACCGATAAATCACTCCACGGTAAAGTGGTCGCATCACTGATGGATAATAACGGAATAGACTGATCTTTAATTTGCATCGCTCCGTCCGCGTAGGTGACATCGTACTTAAATTCCCCAAACGTCGAGTCGTATTGTGTTAAATGACACATTAATGCAGGGTCAGATAAATCGTTGATGGCTACAATTTGAAATTGCTTTTCGAGGCGCATTTCAAAAATAGCCCGTAACACACTTCGCCCAACTCTACCGTAACCACTAATTGCCAAACGCATAGAGCCTCACCTTTTATAAGTTACTTTGTTGGTAGCATCCCGTCTACCAGTATTAATGATGGGTGGCAATGGCTTTTAAAGTGTTCATTGCCTCTTTATAGGGAATATCAGCGTCGCGTTTTTGTTCGGAAACGTTTACGATGTCACTCATTGATACCATACCACACAGTTCACTTTTATTATTGATGACGGGCACTCTGCGAATTTTTTCTGTTTTCATAGTGGTTAATACGTCATGAACGTTGTCATTGAGTTTGCAGGTAAAAATAGGGCGGTCATTATTGATCTCGCCGGTAGTAATTTGCCATAAAGGTTTGGTTTTTAATGCAGCGCCTATAGCAATATCTCGATCAGTAACCATCCCCACTGGGTGTTTTTTGTCATCCAGGATGGGAATCGAGCCACAATCGTTTTCCCACATCATAATAGCTACTTTGTCTAAGGTTGTATCAAGTTCACAGCTACAGGTTTCAGTCGTCATAATTTTGTTGATATGCATTGTGTGTCTCCGAGTATTTAAAATAGTACATTCTGATGAAAGTATTGCTTTTTTATAAACCTTATAAATTACGCTATGGTAACTGTAATGGAATGTTGGATAAATATGACCTCTTATTGCTTTTCGCGTTTGACTTAGATCAATAAAGTTGTACTTATTCTGCGGAAATGTTCCTAATACTTTTCATTTTTATGCCACGGAAAATGTTAAATTAATGACCTCTAACCGATAGTGCTGTATTTTAGGTATTATTCAATCTGCTACTTGTATTAACCATCAATTTGTGTGCTTAGGGTGATTAAAAAGTATGATAAACAATGTTTCGAAACGAGTCATATATCACAATAAAGGTAGAATAATTTTTTAAATATTTCCAAAAACTACCGCTCTATTTCGCTGTTTGTAAGGTTTTCGAGGGTAATGGAAAACCCTGCGAGGTCAATAGTCGATATGAGACTTATTTTTTCAGAGAAGTATAATAAATAATCCTTGCTGTATTGGTATTCAAATCCATTTTAAAAAAATATTGGAGGTGATTTTACAATTTCTAATAAGCGATTGCTTATTGAAGAGAGTATATTTATAGCCCTTTTATTAGAAAGTCAGTTTAGTAGTTAATGTCAGGCGATGTATAAAACTCACTCATTAAGAGCAGTGGTTCAAACACTGATTAATACTTTAATTAAAGATATTGATAGTCGCTTATTATTAATAGTCAGAAGGTGTCGATGAATAAATTATCTCTTTTGTAAAGTTGATCTATCTCAAAATAAATACAGTAATATCCTATAGTATGTGCATGAATGAGAACTGCACATCGGCATACACAATTGATAAACTGTTTAACAAAAGATAACTTAGCGCTGATTTTAGCAGGTGGGTGTGGTTCGCGTTTAAAACAACTGACTGAGTGGCGGGCCAAGCCAGCTGTTCCCTTTGGAGGTAAGCTGCGGATTATTGATTTTCCTCTATCCAATTGCATTAATTCCGGTGTTCGACAAATCGGCATATTAACGCAATATAAAGCGCACTCTTTACTTAGTCATATCCAAAAAGGTTGGGGGTTTTTAAGGGGTGAATTTGGCGAATTTATTGAACTATTACCCGCACAACAGTGTGTGGAAAGTTCCTGGTATCTTGGCACTGCCAATGCAGTTTATCAAAATCTGGATATTATTCGTAGCCATCATCCAGAGTATGTGTTAATTCTTGCTGGTGATCACGTTTACAAAATGGACTACGGGCCGATGTTAGAGCAGCATGTTGAGAACAATGCTGATTTAACAGTAGGTTGTATTGAAATGTCAATTGAGGAGGCTTTTGCATTTGGCGTTATGGGAATCGATGAGCGGCTACGTATTCATCAATTTAATGAAAAGCCGGAACATCCCCAATCGATTCCCTCCAATCCCAATATTGCTTTAGTATCGATGGGAATTTATATTTTTAAACGCGATTTTCTGATTGAACAGTTAATTCATGATGCTGACAATGATGCATCTTCCCATGATTTTGGAAAAGATATCATTCCATCGCTTATTCAACAGTATCGTGTTTATGCCTACCCTTTTCGCGAAGGCAATGGAGATAAACAAGCCTACTGGCGAGATGTAGGGACCGTAGACAATTACTGGCGGGCTAACCTGGAATTGATCGGTATTACTCCTGAGCTGAACTTATATGATAAAAACTGGCCTATCTGGACTTATCAGGAACAAGTGCCACCGGCCAAATTTGTATTTAATGATGATGTTCGTCGGGGCATGGCGGTTGATTCTATGGTTTCAGGTGGTTGTATTGTTTCCGGTGCCTATGTGAATCATTCATTGTTGTTTAATAATGTAGAAGTAGATAATCAGTCGCAGATAAATGATGCGGTGATCTTGCCTGAGGTTATCATCGGCAAAAACTGCCGTATCAATAAAACGGTTATTGATAAAGGCGCCATTATTCCTGATGGGACGGTAGTCGGTGAGAACCCCGAAGAAGATCGGCAACGCTTTTATGTCAGTCCTGAAGGCGTGACCTTAATTACTCCCGACATGTTAGGCCAGAGTATTCACCATGGCCATTAGCCAACCCCTTAAGGTTGTTTTATGTTGGCATATGCATCAGCCGGAATACCGTGACTTGCATAATGGTGACTATAAACAACCTTGGGTTTACCTACATACCATCAAGGATTATGTGGATATGGCAGCACACCTTGAGAAGCATTCAAATGCCCGTGCAGTAGTGAATTTTGCGCCTGTTTTATTGGAGCAGATTGATGACTATGCTCAGCAGATCAGCGCTTACTTAAATAACACCTGTGCCTTGCATGACTCATTATTGAAAGCATTGGTGGACCCGGCACTGCCATCCAATACTGCTTATCAACAGTTTTTAATTCAATCCTGTCTCCGTGCCAACAATGTTCGGTTAATCGAGCGTTTTTCTGCTTATAAACGTCTGGTGGATATGTCTGGCTGGTTAATACAACATCCAGATGATATCACCTATTTAAACAACCAATATATCTTTGATTTATTGGTTTGGTATCATTTGGCTTGGTTAGGCGAAACCGTTCGCCGTGATAATACACAGGTTCAATTCCTGATCAATAAAGGCGGTGGATTTAACTTGCAGGATCGCTGTGAATTATTATCCATTATTGGTGATTTATTGAAAAATATCATTGGGCGCTATCGCGCTCTTGCGGATCAGCAGCAAATAGAATTATCAATGACGCCTTACGCTCATACTATCATCCCTTTGCTTTTGCAATTGGCATCGGCATCTGAAGCCTTACCTAATATACATTTGCCTATACTCGAACATTATCCCCATGGTGCTGAACGCGCCCGCTGGCATTTACAGCACGGTATTCAAACTTTTGAACATTATTTTGGCTTTAAACCCAAAGGCTGTTGGCCCTCTGAAGGTGGTTTAAGTACCGAAACAATAGAGTTATTGGATGAATATGGTTTTCAGTGGACAGCCAGTGGGGGCAATGTACTCAAGCAGACACTGAATAACCACAATCATCCACATTCAGCGAATGATGATAATAAGGTGGATTATTTATATCAAAGTTATCAATTGAACAATATGGCTATTCGCTGTTTTTTCCGAGATGATGCCTTATCTGATTTAATTGGTTTTACCTACTCGGACTGGCATGCAGATGACGCAGTCGCTCATTTTATTAGCCAGTTAGAGGAGATTGCACACCACCCGAATGTGACTGATGAATCCATTGTATCGATTATTCTTGATGGTGAAAATGCTTGGGAATACTATCCGCAAAATGCTTTTTATTCTCTAGAAACACTTTACCAGCGCCTGGGTGAAAATCCTTTATTACATCTGACAACATTTCAAGAAGGGTTGTTCTCCCACACCACGAGGATTCCTAACATTATTGCCGGAAGCTGGGTTTATGGTACTTTTTCTACATGGATTGGGGATGAAGAAAAAAATCGCGCCTGGGATATACTAGGTGATGTCAAACGTTGTTTTGATCGGGTCGTTGCTAGTGGCCGTTTAGATCAACAACAATTACAAAAAGCGGAGAAGCAACTAGCTGTTTGCGAAGGCTCCGATTGGTTTTGGTGGTTTAGTGACTATAACCCATCGGATACTGTTAGTGAGTTTGAGCAGCTTTACCGATTACATATTGCTAATTTATACCAGCTATTGCATCACCCCCCCCCCAGCTTATTTATCCGAAGTCTTTACACACGGTGGTGGTCATCCACCGTTGGGTGGTGTCATGCGGCCAGGAAATGATTGAGTACGTGCATAGAGTATTCAGTAAACGTCGGGCGGGAGTGTTATTACCCATTACCGCTTTACCCGATTCAGAAAATAAGACAAGTGAACAGGGTGATTTTGGACAAGCCTATCGCTTTATTGATTTTTTAGCAGAAGCCGGTTTTAGTGTATGGCAATTGTTACCCTTGGGGCCCACTCATTGGGATCACTCTCCTTATCAATGCTTGTCGGCTCATGCAGGCAACCCCCAGTTAATCAGCTTGCAGGGATTACAGCAACAAGGCTATTTACCAAAACAGGGATTAAAAGAAAACGTAACACTCGAAAAAAAGCAGAATTATTTAACGCAAGCATTTCACTATTTTAAAAAAACAACCCCCTCTGATCAGTATTTTTATTTTGTTAAACAGCATCAACACTGGTTAAATAACTATGCTTTATTTATGACTATTCGCGCTTCTCAAGGAAACTGTCACTGGATGTATTGGGAAACTAAATTGCGTGACCGAAATTCCAAAGCCCTTGAGTCAGTGAAAAAGTCGTTGAGTCAAACTATAGAGAAAATACAATTTGAGCAATTTATTTTTTATCAACAATGGCAATCGATAAAATCTTATGCGCATCAAAAGAATATTTTTCTGGTGGGGGATATGCCACTATTCGTTGCCTACGATAGCACCGATGTTTGGTCTTATCCAGAAGCTTTTATGGTGGATGCCGAAGGCAGGGCAGAAATAGTGACAGGGGTACCGCCGGATTGTTTTTCTGACAACGGTCAACGCTGGGGTAACCCGCAATACCGTTAGGAGGTTATGGCAGCCAATCATTTTCAATGGTGGGTACAACGGATTCAAACCGAGCTGGAACGCTTCGATGTATTGCGCATTGATCACTTTCGTGGTCTGTCGGCCAGTTGGTCCATTCTTGCTGACAAGGAGACAGCACAGGAAGGATATTGGTTAAGGGTACCAGGTGAAGCACTATTACATACCTTGAAAAAAATTTTTAAGGACTTGCCCTTAATTGTTGAAGACCTGAGTATTATCACACCGGATGTGGAATATTTACGGGACACATTTCAATTGCCCGGAATGAAAGTGCTCCAGTTTGCCTTTGATAGTGGTGACGATAACCCATATTTGCCAGCCCAGCATATTGAAAACTGTGTGCTCTATACCGGCACGCATGATAATGATACTAGTTTATCTTGGTATCAATCTTTAAATGACGATCAGAAAAATAAAGTGGACAATGTGTTGAAAAACTATCAGTTACCCAATAGCCATCCTGAGTTTAAAAAGTTAATGCCATGACCTTTGATCTATTGTGCGTTTGACTCTGTTGCAAACTTAACGATGATTCCCATGCAGGATATTTTATCCCTAGGCCAAGGCCATCGTATCAACACCCCTGGTACCATTGGGCATAATTGGCGATGGCGATTTCATTGGTGTCAAATTGATGATGGATTGGTACAACATCTTAAAACAGTGCTGTGTTATTACGATCGTTCTTGTTGATATAGATCAATACGTTATGAATCACATAAAACTAGTCTGTTTCTGTGAAAAAAATCGAAATGCATGTTGGGAATATTGTCATTGCGAGTAGGCATAGTCAATGCGGCAATTGGTTTAAGTGTATAACACCTTCAGGAGATCGCCGCACGTAGTTTATGATGACGAAGTGCTATTTGATGAGCAGATGAAGGATCAATAATTTTTATCGTGTCGGATGAATGAAATCGAGTGCTTAGAGGAGTTCCCTATTGCAGCCAACACAACACCTATTGCCTGAATTACCTGTGGGCCTTGAAGGACTGGCTGAATTGGCGGCCAATTTGCGTTGGACATGGAACCATGCGGCGGATGCCTTGTGGAATACCATCGATCCAGATATTTGGCAACAGACTGAGAACCCCTACGTTATCTTGCAGAATGTCAGTTCCCAACGTTTGGCTTCCTTGGCACAAGACCCTGATTTTTGCCAACAGCTACACGATTTGTTGACAGAGCAGAAAAACTATTTGAATCGTAGCGGTTGGTATCAATCCCATTGTCAAGGTCATTGTATTCAACAGGTAGCCTATTTCAGTATGGAGTTTGGTATTGGTGAAGCACTGCCATTTTATGCCGGTGGTTTAGGTGTGTTGGCGGGCGATTTTTTGAAAGCGGCAAGCGATTTGTGTATGCCGGTTATTGGTGTTGGGCTGCTTTATCACCAAGGCTATTTCCGGCAAATGTTAAATGCCAGTGGTTGGCAACAAGAAGCTTACCCCGTGTGTGATACCACCAATCTGCCTATTTCACCTGTTTATACTGAGAGTGGTGAATGGTTACAGGTCTCCATTGAGTTACCGGGGCGCATAGTATTAATTCGCGTATGGCAAGCACATGTCGGTGGGGTCACTTTGTATTTGCTTGACAGTAATCATCCTTTAAATGGTGTTGTCGATCGTAGTATTACTAGCCAGCTCTATGGTGGTGGCCGTGAAATACGATTGTTGCAAGAAGTGGTTTTGGGCGTTGCTGGTTGGCGTGCTTTAATGAAACTCAATTTACCCATTGATATTTGTCATATGAATGAAGGACATGCGGCGTTTGTGGTACTGGAACGCACACTGGACTATATGCAAAAAAGCGGGTTGGATTTTTACAATGCTTTTTGGGCGATACGGGCAGGCAATGTCTTTACCACCCATACGATGGTAAAGGCTGGTTTTGATGTGTTTGAGCCTGAATTATTGGAAGAATATGGGGTGGCCTATGCTGATACATTGGGTATCCCCACAGAAAAGATTTTGCAATTGGGCCGCTTGCATCATAAGGATTCTCATGAACCCTTTAATATGGCCTATTTGGCGATTCGCGGGAGTGCTACAGTGAATGGGGTAAGTAAATTACACGGTGAAGTCAGTCGAAAAATTTTTAGTGGTTTATATCCTCGCTGGCCATCACATGAGGTTCCTATCACTTATGTGACCAATGGTGTCCATGTACCTTCATGGGATTCTCGATGGGCTGACGATATTTGGACGCAGGCTGCCGGTAAAGAACGTTGGTTGGGCAGTTTACGCTATTTAAGTCAAGCGATTGAGAAACAAAGTAATGAGCAGCTTTGGAAATTTTGTTCCAATGAAAGACGGGATCTGGTTCGCTATGCGCGCAAACGTTTCACTCTGGAATTAGGTCAGCGGGGTGCTGATAAAACCACCATTAACGAAGCCTTATGTGTGCTAGACCCCAATGTGTTGACGCTGGGGTTTGCCCGCCGGTTTACACTCTACAAACGCCCCAACTTATTATTGCAAGACGCGGAACGTTTAGAGAAATTATTAACCCACCGGGAAAGACCCGTACAATTAATCATTGCTGGAAAGGCCCATCCAAAAGATGAGCAGGGTAAAAAATTGGTCCAGCAATGGGCGCAATTTATCCAGCGCTCAGCAGTGAAAAGGCGTGTCGTTTTTTTAGAAGATTACGACATTACTTTGGCACAACAACTGGTTCAGGGGGTTGATATATGGATCAATACTCCTAGGAGACCCTGGGAAGCATGTGGCACCAGTGGTATGAAAGTATTGGTGAATGGTGGCCTGAATATTTCTGTACTCGATGGCTGGTGGGCTGAGGCTCATAATGATCATGTGGGGTGGGCCATCGGTGATGGTAGTAACCACTCTCATTATGACGATGTCGATGATGCTCAACAACTCTACCATTTATTGGAAAAGGAGGTCATTCCTGAATTTTATAATCGCGATGTTAACGGTGTCCCTTTACATTGGGTTGAACGTATGCGCGTTAGCATGGCTTCACTGGCTCCTCAATTCAGTTGTAATCGCATGGTGCAGGAATACGTTGATAATCTTTATCAACCCGCTGCCGAACATTATCAGAGGCGGACAAAAGACAATGCTAAAATCGCTAAATTATTAGCTATCTGGAGTAACAAAATACAAACCCACTGGCAGGAAATTCACTGGGGAAATGTTGAAGTGGCAGAAACAGAGACAGGTTTTGTCTACAAATTGCAACTTTATCTAGGTGATCTATCGCCGGATCTCGTACAAGTACAGTTGTATGCAGAAACGGATAAAGAAGAGAATCATCAGCAGAAAAGCAATGGTTATATCAATGGCGAATCAGGCCCACATGGTATCACCATGGATAAAACACATACTATTGCAGGCGCCACTAACGGTTATATTTATTCTGCAAATGTTAACACTACGCGTCCGTATACTGATTTTACAGCGCGAGTGATTCCCTGGCATCCAGACGCCTATTTGCCTCAAGAAGCTAACCAAATACTCTGGTGGGACAATGAGCACTGACTTGGAAGAGATAGTATTGTCTTTTATTTTAAAGAGGGCGTTTATGAATAAATGGTTATTGTGAGGAGGCATAGCTGACACGGCAATTATTAACGTATTTAATTAAACTGAAACGGCTTAACCACTATGCGAGTACTTGTTTATAGCGCCAATGAATATACAAAGGATATGTTGCTTACGGCTAATGCTAACAACGAGCATCAGTTTGATTTTACTGAAACTCGGCTCGAAGCACAAACGACGATATTGGCGGACCAATACCCAGCTGTCTGTTGTTTTGTCGATGACAGCTTAAATGGGTTGGTTTTACAGCACTTAAAAAATCATGGTGTTAAGTTAGTGCTGTTGCGCTGTACAGGCTTTAATAATGTAGATTTGCGAGCAGCACAAGAGCTGGGGCTCCGTGTGATGCGAGTCGTCAGTTATTCTCCGCATTCTGTAGCAGAATTTACAGTGGGTATGATTCTCAATTTAAACCGGAAAATTCACCGTGCTTATAATCGTGTGCGCGAAGGTAATTTTTTGTTGGATGGTTTACTGGGCTTTGACTTGTTTGGCAAAACGGTTGGCATTATTGGTACTGGAAAAATAGGTACAGCGTTTGCGCATATTATAAAAGGCTTTGGCTGTCATCTGCTTGCATATGATGTGGTTACTCGTTCAGAGTGTGAAGAAATAGGCGTATACTATACCGATTTGTCATCTCTATTAAATCAGTCGGATATCGTGAGTTTGCATTTACCACTGACCCCGGATTCATTTCATATGATTAATCAGTCCACCTTATCGAAAATGAAAAAAACCGCTTTATTGATCAATACCAGTCGGGGAGGTATTATCAATACGGGTGACCTAGTGAAAGCCTTAAAACAATACCACTTGGCTGGTGTTGGTTTGGATGTTTATGAAGAAGAGTCCCATTTATTTTATCAGGATATGCGTGACCAGATTATTGACGATGATACCTTTTCCCGCCTACTGACTTTTCCCAATGTTTTGTTGACAGGTCATCAGGCTTTTTTTACACAGGAAGCCCTGCAACAGATTGGAAAAACGACTATTGATAATTTGAATGATTTTATTCATCAACGTGACAGTAAAAATAGTTTGAAGGCAGAGGATATTATCGTATCGTCATCAAAAGGTTAACGTGTAATTGACTGAAGTCAACTATTTTCACAAATATTAATGTAGGGTATTCGCTTGAATATTTATTCTACTGAGCAATGGTTAGAGAGCTGTCGTTTTTTGGCCCAAACGGATAATCGTGCGGCTCTCCGATTTTAAAAGTAACGAGTATGCAGCCTCACTGGGTGGACAATAGTTTGGAACCCCTGATACTGTGACATATTTTTATGTAGTATCATCTTTGGCATAAAGAGAGGTTCCTACAGGCCTGTAGGATAAGTCTCATCCATTTCCCCCCGGTGCCAATGGGGAGTGGTCGCTAGTGGTTTTACTGCGTGGGTTTCATCGTAGTGCAATATAAAATCAAATTGTTGTGGCAAGCTAGAATAATAATAATGGCTTTGGCGCTCGGTTTCGGGGCGGTATATCACGCCAATAGCACGTTGCAGCCTAGGCTCCATTAATAAGTCTATAGCTTCATTGTTTTCTTGTAAGTTCAAGATAAACTGTTTGTGATTAACATGGTGGAATACCTCTTCGTAACTGTTAGGGAGTGGCTCGCGGACGCGTTTTCGCTCTATGTGTGAGTCCCAATCGGAAGCGGCGGTGACGGTTCCTCGGCAGGTCGAAAATCCTACTAGTAAAGATCTTTTACCATATTGACTCCGCATCAGTTGGCCGATATTCAATTCACCGCGTCGTGACATATCGGTGGCGGCTGCATTGCCTACGTGGGAGTTGTGTGCCCAGACAATAATTCGAGCATCGTGTTTATGCTGTTTACTCAAATGTTGGGTTAAGTCTTCCAAGGTTTCAAACATATGTTGGTCACGGATATTCCAAGAATTAGAACGCTTTTTGAACATGGAACGATAATATACTTCAGCGTTTTTGACCAGCTTGGCATTTTGTTCGGCGCAAAAATATTCATCTTTAGCGATAAGACCATTCTGTTTCATGTAATCAAATGCATTTTTTTGTAATTCAATGAGTTGAGTAATAATGTCTTTTTCGCAAGATTTTGACAATCCAAATTCGGTTGCATAACCATAATCCTGTGGGTTAGTTAAAAAATGATCCAGGCAGGAGTAACGTTTGCGCGCTTGTTTGGCTTCTTTCGGATCTACTCTGTCTAAATAGTCAATCACGGCATGGACAGAGGTACTCATACTATAAAGATCAAGTCCATAAAAACCAACGGTATTAATAGTTTCAGGCTTGAATAGACAATGTTTGTAATTGTAGGCAAAAAGCCATTCAATAAAATGCATAACTTCTATATTACGCCACATCCAGGTAGGAAAGCGTTCAAAATCTTTTAGGGCATTGTTTGCCGAGGAGCTAATGCGTGGATTAGAGACATAGCGATTAACGGTATAGGCATCTGGCCAGTCTGCTTCGACGGCAACGGCATCAAAGTTGACTTCTTCAATTAACCTTTGTGTAATTTCAGCGCGGGCGCGGTAAAATTCTTTGGTGCCATGCGAAGCTTCTCCGATTAATACAAATTGTTTATCCTTGGCCGCGTCAATAATGGGATCATAATCTAAAAGAGAGCCACCTATTGGTATGGCGTATTTTTCAAGGGCTGAAACTAATTTGCTATTAATAATGTTGGTATTCATGTGTTAACCAGTTCATTCATCGGTTGATGCTTTGCGTGTGCTAACAACTGTTGTACTTCTTCATCACTGGTCTGTGAAAAATCAGTATACCATTGGCCAACGCCACCAAATGGATCTGGACGATATAAACAAACGACTTTATCTGCAAGTTCTGCCAGCTCGTAACAAGTAAAAGTGGCACCGACCGGTACAGCAACAATAATGGAGTTAGCCTTAGCTGCTTGAAGTGTAGCCACAGCAGCTTTCATGGTTGCGCCTGTCGCCAAACCATCATCCACTACGATAATGGTTTTTCTTTTTAGATCGGGAATAGGCAAATTTCCACGGTAGAGCCGATTGCGACGATTAAGTTCCTTTTCTTCTTTTATGGTGACTTGTTCAAGCGCTGCTGGTGAAAGGTAAAGTTGTTGTAAAATATTGTGGTTGATAACCCGAATACCACCCGTTGCAATTGCTCCCATGGCAAGCTCTTCGTGGCCAGGGACACCGAGTTTGCGTACCAGTAGTACATCAAGCGGCAAAGATAATCTCTTGGCAACTTCGTAGGCAACAGGGACGCCCCCACGCGGCAGTGCCAGTATCAAACAATCTTGTCGACCTTCGTAGTCATTGAGTGCCTCAGCTAGTTGCTTACCCGCTTCTCGTTTGTTTTCAAATTGTTGGAACATAGTGAAACTCCAATGTTAAGTTTCGATAAATTGTTCAAACCATTCTACTGCTAAATGAGCCACCCTTTCCAAGGTGCCGGGTTCTTCAAAAAGGTGCGTTGCTCTGGGAATGACATTCAACTGGGATTGTAAATTTAAATGTGCTAATGCTTGTTGATTTAGCTCAATAACTTGTGGGTCATACTCGCCCACAAGTAATAATGTGGGTGCCTTAACTTGAGTTAAAAATTTTCCGGCCAAATCAGGCCTTCCACCTCGTGACACTATTGCCGTAATAGGCTCTGCTTTTTTTGCCGCTGCAATTAATGCAGCGCCAGCACCCGTACTGGAACCAAAATAACCAATATTGAAATGTTTAGTTGTGTCTTGATCGGTGACCCAATTGACAATGCCGACTAAACGGCTCGCAAGTAGTGGAATATCAAAACGTAGATGATGTGTTTGCAGATCAACTTCTTCCTCTTGTGCTGATAGTAAATCAATCAACACAGTGCCTAATTGGCGTTTATTTAATACCTCGGCAACATAGCGGTTACGTGAACTATGCCGACTACTGCCGCTCCCGTGAGCGAATATGACTAAGCCTTTTGCCTTTTCAGGAATATGAAGGTGTCCTTCTAGTCTGATGTTGTTGATTGGAATGGTTATTTCTTCATCAACAATCTTGTTGTTTTGATGTGTTTGCTTTCCTATCATTCCTTCGTAACCTTTGCCAGGTGGTCTATTTTTAAAGGTTTTCAAATAATAGATAAAAACATAATACTCGGGTTTGGTCATTGATCGAGATCAAGTGAATCTGTGAAATTTTAGACCGCGGGATGGAGTGTTGTGGCAAAGCGGATAACCTTTTTTTTGCAAGAAAATGTGCTACATTGGGTTTGAACTCATTTATTTAAAGGTTACTATTAAGGCACTTGAAATCAGTACACTGAGAGTAAAGGCTATTACTAAAATACCTATTTTTAGTGGGTTTTACGGTAGTATCAAACTTCAAATGTATTAATTTCAAGTGTCTTCGTAGTATCTCTAAGTGCTTGTTTCTTGATACTGACTTTGAACTTGAGGTGAAGGATAGATGTCTTCAAGTAATTTCGACTGCCCACTGTGTTGAATAATTCTTACATGATGTCGATTTAATTCTCTGGGTTCTTTTACTCCACATGAGTGCGCAATTAAACCAACACCATATGAAATTTTGTTGGCAAAGTTAGCCACTCTATTCGCTTTTTCTTTAGTGACCAATCCGCGTTGTAACATCTTGTTATGAGTAGTGATGCCAGTAGGGCAAGTATTTTTATTACACTGTAAAGCCTGAATGCAACCTAATGCAAACATAAAACCGCGTGCTGAAGTAATAAAATCGGCTCCTGCTGCTAAAGCCCACGCTACTTTCCCAGGAATAATTAATTTACCAGAAGCGATGAGTTTAATGCGATCCCGTAAGCCATAATTTACTAAAATATCATTAACGATGGGTAGACTTTCTTGTATATCCAAACCTACATAATCCATCAGTGGTTGGGGAGCAGCTCCGGTTCCACCATCAGAGCTATCGAGGGTAATAAAGTCAGGAGCACTCTGCAGACCTCGTTGATGAATGTTTTCACATAACTCATTAAAAAAAGTGAGATGTCCAACAGCGATTTTAAATCCTGTTGGTTTGCCTGTTACATGGCGTACTCGTTCAATCATATTAAGTAAGTCATCAATAGATCGAATATCTCTATGTCCATTTGGGCTGATAGAGTCTTCCCCGGCATTGATACCACGAATATGAGCAATCCTTTCTGTGACTTTGGTTCCGGGTAAAATGCCTCCTTTTCCGGGTTTCGCGCCCTGACTTATTTTTATTTCAAACATTTTTACCTGTTCATGATTGGCGATTTCTTTCAGTTTTTTATCGGACAACTCACCCTCAGGTGTTCGTACGCCATACTTTGCGGTACCAATCTGATACACAATATCGCAGCCACCTTGTAGGTGGTCAGGTGATAACCCACCTTCCCCTGTATTCATCCATATTCCTGCTTTCTTAGCACCTTTTGATAGAGCAATGACTGCGGGAGTTGAAATAGCTCCATAGCTCATTCCAGAAATATTGATGATCGAATTGGTTGTATAAGGTATTTTAGCGGTATGCTCACCAATGGTCATTGCTGATGTTGGAATAGCATCTTCGTCCAGTGTGGGGAAAGGGCAGTTAATAAATATAGGGTCTCCTTGATGGCTGAGTGGTCGTGTCGAACCAAAGGCAATGGTTGTGTCTACTTTTTTAGCTGCACGGTAAACCCAGGAGCGCTCAGCTCGGTTAAAAGGTAATTCTTCACGATCCATCGCAAAGAAGTATTGACGAAAGAAGCTACCTAAATGTTCGAAGAAATAGCGAAATCGGCCTACAACAGGATAATTGCGGCGAATTGTCTGTTTGGTTTGGGTCACATCAATCACATAGAGAACAGCCACATAAGTTAAACCCAATCCGAAGAAAAAAATTAGAGTTAATGCACTCCATTGAATAACGGTTGTGGCAATACTATGTAATGTATCCATAAAACTCCCCATTTTAATTATGATATTTGTTCAATAGGAATAATAACCCTGTGATAGGGTTCTCAGAGGTCTTTACGCTTTTTTCCTCTAATATTAACATGGAAACGACTCGCTCAGGTTACATTAACTATTTTCTGTAATCATAGAGTAGTGATAGTATGAGAGCATATGATAATGAGTTTACTTTTCAACATGTCTGAGTCTCCATCTGTACATATCCCATATCCCTGGCAGCAGGACAGTTGGCAAAAATTGCAACTGCAGGTTGTCAAAAATAAAATTCCTCATGCATTGTTATTGGCTGGTCAGAAGGGAATTGGTAAATGGCACTTTGCTGAGGCATTGGCAGATTATTTGTTGTGCTTGTCACCCAAGGCTGAACTAGCCTGCGGACAGTGCCGAGGCTGCCAGCTATTATTGGCCAATAGCCACCCTGACAAACAGATTTTTATACCTGAAGGGGTTGGTAAGTTGCTTAAAATTGAACAGGTTAGACAACTTTCAACCTTTGTTGGTAAAACGGCACAGCAGGGAGGAAGAAAAATAGTCATTTTAGGGCCGGTAGAGCAATTAAATATCAATGCTGCCAATGCTTTGCTGAAGAACCTGGAAGAGCCCGCAGGTGATACGGTGCTTATATTAGTTTCTCATGTTGCTAGTGCTGTTATGGCTACCATTCGCAGCCGTTGCCAAATGGTTCCCTTATTGACTCCGGATAAAACGATTGCTACAACATGGCTTAAGGAACTGCAGATAGATAATGCTGCTGCTTTGCTTCATTTATCAGGAGGAGCTCCGTTGATTGCTAAGGCAATGCTGGAAGGTGATGATTTGGAACATTTACAGACTTTTATTACCACTTTATTAAGTCTATCTCAGAGGCCACCAGCAGCTTCTCATATTGCGGTAGCGAAAGATTGGTTAGGCATTGGCTTGAGCCAGATTATTGCGTGGTGGTTACAGATTATTCATGGGATGCTAGTGTATTCATTCAATGATTCCAATGGCAGTTTAAAAAATAAAGATAATATTAATACAACCACTAACAGTATTACATCAGAAATGGACCGTTTATTGGCTTCCGGCTATCGATTTAATCGACAGTGGTTATTGAAATTCAGTGACAAATTGATATTGTTGAGACAACAGCAATTACAGGGTGCAAACCCTAACATGCCATTGCTTATTGATGAGTTGCTGCTAGATTGGCAAGTCATTGTTGGGCGTTCCTGAAACGCTGCGTAAAAATTAAGATTGATATATTTAAGTGGTTGCTAAGAATAAAAAAGAGTGTCGACTATGAATAGTTTTTCCATGGGTAGAGCTGGGCAGGGCATCTTATCTTTAAGTATTAAGGATAAGTCAGTGCTTTATGCGTCTTATATGCCTTATATTAAAAATGGAGGTCTATTTATTCCTACGTCTAAGTGTTATCAATTAGGCGATGAGGTTTTTGTTTTATTATCGTTAATGGATGAGCCTGAGAAAATGCCAATTTCTGGCAAGGTGGTATGGATTACACCTAAAGGGGCACAGGGAAGTCGAACGGCGGGTATCGGTGTGCAATTTTCCGAGCAGGAAAGTATTATTGTTGGTAAAATTGAAACCTATTTAGCGGGTACACTGAACTCAGAACGTCCCACTCACACCTTATAGCTATTAAGAGAACACCATGTTTGTCGACTCCCATTGTCATCTTGATCGATTACAACTTGAAGCCTATGATAATCAGCTGGCAGCTGCCATTGATGCTGCTACAGCCCGCGGAATTCAACAATTCCTCTGTGTGGGTATCAGTGTCAATAATCGTCAAGCGGTAGTAGACATTGCGGAAAAGTATCCTTCAGTAGTGTCTTCCGTTGGTGTTCACCCATTGGATGTCAAGGAAGGTCTAGCGACAGGAGAAGAGCTGATTCAATGGTCGCAACATCCCAAAGTTGTTGCTTTAGGGGAAACTGGGCTGGATTACTATTACAGTGAAGAAGAAAAAGTACTGCAGCAGGAGAGTTTTGTGATTCACCTTGAGGCTGCAGCACGGGTACAGTTACCGGTTATCGTACATACCCGTGATGCCCGTGACGATACTCTGGCATTAATTAAAAAGTATGGTTCAGAGAGCTCGGCAGGGGTGCTTCATTGTTTTACTGAAAACTGGGATATGGCCAGACGGGCGATGGATATGAACTATTTTATCTCCGTGTCTGGTATTGTGACTTTTAAAAACGCCAATGCATTACGTGAAGTCGTTAAACAAATTCCTATGGATCGTTTACTGATTGAGACTGACTCGCCTTATCTTGCTCCAGTGCCTTACAGAGGAAAGCCCAATGAACCTAAATATATCAAAGAAGTCGCAGAATATATTGCTGCGTTGAGGGGCATTTCATTGGTAGAATTGGCTGACATTACCAGCGCTAATTTTTATCGTTTATTTAATAAAGCTGCGTAATCAGGCACTTGGTCGTTATATTCATTGAATATCCACACTTTATTTTAAAGAGGAGTAGTCGTGCAAACACAGTTACAGATAATGCTTGATTTACAGGAGTCTATGAACTTGCGGGTACACGACAACTGGCGTGCTCAGCACTATGAATGGTATCGGGCGATATGGGTTGAGAGTGCTGAATTGATGGATCATTATGGCTGGAAATGGTGGAAAAAACAAATACCAGATGATGAGCAGATAAAACTGGAATTAGTGGATATCTGGCATTTTGGCTTAAGTATGTTGTTGATGAATCATCACAGTGTTGATGCCATTGCTGATGAACTATCCTCATGCTTAAAGAATGAACATGTTGATTTTCGTGTGGCGCTGGAGGAATTTGCTAGCAATACGTTGAGTACAAAAAACTTTGCTATCAAAAAATTTGCCACATTACTGAATGCGATCAATATGTCATTTGAAGAGTTATATATTGCTTATATTGGCAAAAATGTCCTCAATTTTTTTCGTCAGGATCACGGTTATAAGGATGGTAGTTATCAAAAGCTATGGGGCGGAATGGAAGACAATGAGCATCTGGTGCAAATTGTGAATAGTTTAGATACCTCAAATCCCAATTTTAAAGATAATGTATATACATGCTTGTCGCAACGTTACTCCGAGCTATGCCCTTAATGGGTATCATGTGTCAAATATAGATGAAGTTTCGTGGGAAATCTTTATAATACTTGTGTTTGTTGTGTTGACAAATATAAAAACCTTCATTAATAGAGCCGTTATGAATACTCACATTAGTGAAAAGTGTACTTGGTTAGGCTGTGTGTTCTGTGGACAAGTGGCAGGGCGCTTTTCTTGTCCTTGATCTTGATGGGAATATTCTCATAACATAAGCAGTGCCTTGGTGAGCAAAGCTCTGTTGTGAAATACAAATCTTTACTATTTGGAGAAATATTGTGAAAGCACCTGTTAGAGTCGCCGTAACTGGCGCAGCTGGTCAAATTAGTTATTCCCTACTATTTCGTATCGCATCTGGAGATATGCTAGGTAAGGACCAACCGGTTATCCTGCAAATGTTGGAAATCACTCCTGCGTTGAACGCACTGAAGGGAGTTGCCATGGAGTTAGATGACAGTGCCTTCCCCCTATTGGTGGATATGGTCATCACTGATGATGTAGCGGTTGTGTTTAAAGATGCAGACTATGCATTACTGGTTGGTGCACGTCCTCGTGGGCCAGGTATGGAGCGTAAAGACTTGTTGGAAGCAAACGCAGCCATTTTCTCTGTGCAAGGTAAGGCAATTAATGAGGTTGCTTCACGCAACATTAAAGTACTGGTTGTTGGTAATCCAGCAAATACTAATGCAGTGATTACTCAACGTAATGCACCAGATATTGATCCCCGTAACTTTACTGCAATGACTCGTCTGGATCACAACCGTGCTTTGACTCAATTAGGTCAAAAGGTCGGCCATTCAATTAATGATATAACCCAGTTGATGATTTGGGGTAACCATTCTTCAACGCAGTACCCTGATATTCATCATGCAGTGGTGAATGGTCAATCCGCTATGAGTATGATTGAACAGGATTGGTATGAAAATGAATTCATTCCAGCCGTACAGCAGCGTGGTGCAGCCATTATTGATGCGCGTGGTGCTTCCAGTGCTGCCTCAGCCGCTAATGCCGCTATTTTCCATATGCGTGACTGGGCGTTGGGTACCCATGAAGGTGATTGGACCAGTATGGGGGTTTATAGCGATGGCAGCTATGGTATTCAGGAAGGTTTGATCTATTCATTCCCATGTATTTGTAAAGCTGGTGACTGGGAAATTGTTCAAAGTATTGAAATTAACGATTTCTCTCGTGAGAAAATGCAAGTTACAGAAAATGAATTAGCTGCGGAGCGTGACGCTGTTGCCCATTTGTTACCATAAACTATTCACCTGATGATGAAGTAGATTTGATCGTCTTTCAATAACATTCAACGCTTGTTCGCTTGTATGGACGTGTTTGGTTGTATTAAAGTCATACAGGTCTGTAGACGGTCGTCACTAACCTACAGGGCTATGGCTCTAGGGGTATTTACCCGAATAATTTATCTTGCTCAACTGCATGGGTGGTGAGTATATTCAAAATGTAGGAGCAGTTTTTAAGTGGCAGCGACGAAAATTTCTCCATTTTTTTATAATTATCTAACTCTACCAGTAACCCACTGAACATCAGGAGATAATGACATGGCATTTCCAAAGATAGGTAATAAGGCACCGGCTTTTTCACTGAAAAACCAGCATGGTGACACCGTTGCTTTGAAAGATTTCGCTGGTAAAAAAAATGTTGTTATCTACTTTTATCCTAAGGCACTAACACCAGGTTGTACGACTCAGGCTTGTGGTCTTCATGATATCCAAAAAGAATTAAAAGATAGGGATACAGTCGTTTTTGGCTTAAGCCCAGATCCTATTGCAAGACTGCAAAAGTTTATCGATAAACATGAGCTTAACTTTGATCTTCTCAGTGATGAAAATCACACGGTTGCTGATAAATATGGAGCTTGGGGGCTTAAAAAGTTTATGGGTAAAGAGTTCATGGGGATACTTCGAACTACCTTTGTGATCAATAAAGAATTACGCCTTGTAGGTGTGATGGATAAGTTTAAAACCAAGGATCATCATCAAGAGTTGATCTTTTTTCTGGACACAATATTTTAAAACGCGTCGTTTTTATCTTTTTTCTTTATATTTTTTTGTTATCTAATTGTATAAACCTATAAGCAGATAGATAGGTTTATACGGTTTTTTGGCATTCAAAACCTCTTTTAATATTAAATAATCCATATAGCGTCAAGTCTTTGTTACATTTATTTTTTTGTCTCTGGTTCTTTAGAGAAATTTAAATATAATTATGCGCACAACAGCACCGGCTTTTCTGCAACCAACAAAATAAAGTAAACATAATTAAGTAAGCAAATTAGTATGTGTTATTGGAAAACCTTTTATTCTTTATAGTTAATAGATACTGGGTATTCAAGTTGTTACTTTAGATATAAACGTCTTCGTAGTCAGATTAGGAGCGTAGAGGATGGTAAGTACCAGTAATTCAAATGTTGTAACAAATATGGACATTGGATTTAAGGATTTGGAAGATCTTAGGACCCGAGCAAGAATTCCTGTTATGGAAGGAACTGCCGGTAATGTTGTTCGTATTTTACAGCAAAGGATTGGTTGTCAGTCTTTGAGTATTAGTAGTGTTGCTAAAGATTTACAGTTATCAAAACGCACCTTGCAGCGCCATCTGCAGCAACAAATGGTAAGTTATGCATTACTTCGCGATCGGGTTCGGTTTAACCGTGCTTTTGATTGTTTGCTTGTGGAGAACATGAGTATTGAGGAAACTTCGAAGCACCTTGATTTTTCTGATAGAACGAGTTTCACCAATGCATTTAAGCGTTGGGCTAATCTCTCTCCAAGTGTCTTCAGAAAACTGTATCGCGATTATGTGTAAACCTTCAATATAAATACATGGGTCAATATTGGTGTTTATCTAATATTGACCCTCTTGTATTTGTCATTCTTTAAATCTTTGTTATTGCTTCAAATGTTAAAAAACGGTAGAGTGGTGGCTAGTTTTTATTAACGTTAATAAGGGGCTAGCATGCCGTTTTTTATTCCTTCTGCTCATGCACAGGCAACAGGCTCTTCTGGTGGAGAACTTTCTGGTTTGTTGCTAATCGCAGGTATGTTTATCCTGATGTATTTTATGATCATCCGTCCCCAACGGAAGCGTCAGAAAGAACATAAGTTACTGGTTGATGAGTTATCAAAAGGTGATGAGGTACTGACAACTGGTGGCATACTCGGTAAAGTAACCAAGGTAGATGGGGACTATATGGTGCTTGAAGTATCGAATAATATTGAACTTACATTTCAAAAAATTGCTTTGCACGCAGTATTGCCCAAAGGCACTATCAAGGCCATTTAAGCCTTATCGATGTAGAAGACTATAATGCTCCATTCTCAAACAACAGCTATTCGTTTTTCGCGATTTGGAGGACATAGTGTTCTTTCCCAGCAAAATATCCCGCTACCAGCACTAGGAAAAACCGATGTTCTAGTGCGTAACAAGGCCATTGGTGTTAATTTTATTGATATCTATCATCGTTCAGGCTTATACCCTATATCCTTGCCATCAGGGCTTGGTAAAGAAGGGGCTGGTGTTGTTGAAGCAGTGGGTCGTGATGTTTCGCGGGTTAAGCCCGGTGATCGGGTTAGCTATGTTCGAGCCCCATTGGGAGCTTATTCCCATGCTCATGTGATGGATCAGGATGCATTAATATTATTACCGGATGATATTGCTTACAAAACAGCAGCGGCAATGATGCTGAAAGGGTTAACAGCCGCCTACTTATTACTCAAAACCCACTTACTGAAGCCCTCTGATACTATTCTGGTTCATGCGGCTGCGGGTGGTGTGGGTTCAATTCTTACATCCTGGGCCAAGATGATAGGGGCAACAGTGATAGGTACGGTTGGTCAGGAATCGAAAGTAGAGATTGCAAAAACCAATGGTTGTGACGAGGTATTACTATACCGCCAGCAGGATATTCCTCATGCGGTTAATGCAATCACTGGCGGGAAGGGGGTAGATGTTGTCTATGATTCCGTAGGTAAAGATACGTTTGAAATGTCATTAGACTCACTGAAAAAACGAGGGTTAATGGTGAGCTTTGGTAACGCATCAGGTGCTGTACCGGATTTCCCTCCTTTGTTATTATCGCAAAAAGGTTCAATATTTTTAACACGCCCAGTGCTTTTTGATTATATTCATGAACCAGCCGAACAACAGCAATTAGCTAATGCATTATTTGCTATCGTTCAATCAAAGCAGCTTAGTATTAATGTTAATTATCAGCTGCTATTGTCAGAAGCTGAAGAAGCACATTGTATGTTGGAAAGCGGAGCCACAACCGGCTCGATAGTTTTAATCCCTGATGAAGGGTGAAGATAGTTAGGGGCTACATTATATCGTTGCTATGCCAAAGGAATTCGGAAAAAAACTCGTTATTGCAATCTCATCCAGAGCTTTATTTAATCTGGATGAGAGTCATCAAATTTAT
Organism: Candidatus Endobugula sertula; assembly: GCA_001723645.1. Taxonomy (GTDB): domain Bacteria; phylum Pseudomonadota; class Gammaproteobacteria; order Pseudomonadales; family Cellvibrionaceae; genus Endobugula; species Endobugula sertula. The sequence goes on from MDLC01000008.1 coordinate 75,150, forward strand.
GTGAACGAGGGGTTAGAAGCCTATTCACAGTATCAGATTAAACGTGAAAATGAAGTATTAAAGCCTGGTAGTGCATTGCCATTAGTAAAAAAGTTATTACGTTTGAATAACACTGATAATAATTCTCGTCCTAAAGTAGAAGTTATCCTGTTATCACGCAATAGTGCTGACACAGGCTTACGTATCTTTAATTCTATACAATATTATAAATTGGATATCAGTCGGGCAGCATTTTCCGGTGGAGAGCGTCCTTATCGCTATATAGAAGCTTTCGGCTGTCATCTGTTTTTATCGACGGAAAGGGAAGACGTATGTCATGCGCTGAATCATGGAATTGCGGCGGCTACCTTGATTCCTGCAGGCAAAGAAACCAACCCGGATAGCCAATTACGTTTTGCTTTTGATGGCGATGCAGTATTGTTTTCAGATGAAGCAGAGAAAGTCTATAAACAGCATGGTCTGGATGCTTTTACTGAAAATGAACAGAAAGCGGCAAAAACGCCTCTTACAGGAGGCCCCTTTAAGGATTTCTTATTTGCTCTGCAACGTTTACAAGTAGAATTCACCGAAGGTGATTGTCCTATTAGAACTGCTTTGGTGACTGCTCGTTCAGCGCCAGCTCATGAGCGTGTCATAAGAACGCTCAGGGCTTGGAATATCCGTATTGATGAATCTCTATTCCTGGGGGGGTTACCAAAGGGAGAGTTCCTGAAAGCCTACGGTGCGGACATATTCTTCGATGATCAGGCGTTACATTGCGAATCAGCCAAAGAGCATGTTGTAGCAACAGGCCATATTCCTCACGGCATTGCTAATGAGTAGTGTTTTCATAAGGTCATATTCTGAAAGTTGTAAGTCGTTGCTTCCCTTTCGAGCTATCCAGAGATAAATTCGGTTGGGCTTACACCGTTTTATGTTTGGTTAATTGCCTAAAACGCCTAAGGGAGCTGTTATGGATCATACGACCTTTCCATAAACATCAGGAAATGATTCAGGCGATTGATGAAAGTGTCTGTCTTCTTGAGTTTCTTCTTGCTTATCGCCCTGATTTTGATTCTATTGAGAAAAAATGGGTGTAGGCTAAACCCATCAGAATAGTGTTTGGTGTCTAGTATTTCAAAAATCTATTTCCAATCTATCTATAAAATAAGCCCAACACGCATAAACCCCTGCTATTATTCTAATGAATAGTGATAGAAAAGTGTTATCTCGGGTCTTAAAAGCCAGTAGTCGGGAATATACAGTGATAAAAACCATCTTATTAGCTGTCGATTTGGGGGTTTATACTTCTCCATTTATTACAGCACGCAGCGAGCCTCTCAAAGCACTATAATGCACGTCTTGTCGTTGTTCATGCTGTGGAGCCTTTAGGTTCACTGGGAAATGCTGTGATACACACTTATTTACAGCCGGAAGTTATAAAAGAGTTGACAACGGTTGGTATGGAGTCAATCATTGATCAAATACGTTTTCGTGTGATCGATTCCTTAACAGAGGAATATATGAGTGGCGATATTGATCTACCTAGATTGGGAGAAGTTATTGTAAAAGCGGCTTCTCCAGAAAAAGCCATACTGGAGACGGCTGAAGAATATAATGCCGATCTATTGATTTTGGGCATCCACTCCCCTGAAGTGGATGGAAGGCATCTGGTCAGTAACTCATAAAGTGTTAACTGTTTCGAAAAGCCCGGTTTACCTAGTTCCCCATGCTCAACCACTGTGGCCAAAAGGGAGTGATGAGTCACATTTACGAATATAAAAGTAATAAACATCGCCAACTTGAGCACTAAATGAACTTAAGCCCCATCTCCTGCTAGATTTACCGATTCAGAGTGGTACGATATAGTCTAAAGTTATAGATAGTGGAATTTACCATAATTTTTTGTTAGAAATTATTGGCAAATATCGTTAATTAGAACTATTCTGGATAAGAATAGTGATGTTTATTTTTATAACAGGATATTTGAATCACATTATTAACACTTTCGTGGAGGGGTTTTATGAAGCTTCAACAATTGCGTTATATATGGGAAGTAGCGCATCATGACCTAAATGTGTCTGCCACTGCACAAAGCTTGTATACATCACAGCCAGGTATTAGCAAGCAAATCCGCTTACTTGAAGATGAATTAGATGTTCAGATATTCTCTCGTAGTGGTAAACATTTAACGCGTGTTACCCCTGCAGGTGATGTTATTCTTCAAACAACGGGAGAAATACTCCGCAAAGTTGAGAGTATTAAACAAGTTGCTCAGGAGTTCAGCAATAATAAAAAGGGAAGCTTATCATTGGCAACGACTCACACCCAAGCACGCTACATGTTACCTAAAATTATCAAAAATTTTATCGAGCATTATCCCGACGTTGCATTACATATGCATCAGGGAACACCAATGCAGATTTCAGAAATGGCAGCAAATGGTAGTGTCGATTTCGCAATCGCGACAGAAGCAATGGAACTCTTTAGTGATTTGATCATGATGCCTTGTTATCAGTGGAATCGAAGTGTGATCGTGCCAAAGGATCATCCATTGTGCCAATTATCAGAGTTGACACTGGAGGCAGTGGCTAAAAACCCGATTGTGACCTATGTGTTTGGTTTTACCGGACGTTCAAAACTGGATGAAGCCTTTATGGAGCATGGGCTAGTGCCTAAAATTGTCTTTACTGCAGCGGATGCTGATGTGATTAAAACCTATGTCCGTTTAGGTTTAGGCGTGGGAATCATGGCCAGTATTGCTTATGATGAAGAAGCCGATGATGATCTGGTTCGGCTGGATGCCAGCCACTTATTTAGACCTAGCGTGACTAAAATAGGTTTCCGTCGTGGCACTTTTCTTCGTGGCTTTATGTATGAGTTTATGGAAAACTTTGCCCCGCATCTAACACGTAATATGATTGATGAAGCTTATAACTGTGGCTCCAAGCTAGAGCTGGATGAACTATTTCATCATGTCCGTTTACCAATTTACTAAGTTGCTGGTCTAAATAAAAAGCGCTGGAAGGCGCTTTTTATTTATAATTTATCTTCATTGCTGTCCTATAAATTTTAAGTAAATATTCGTTTGAGTGCTCTAATATTTGTTCATACCTTAATGCTTGGAATCCTTTGCTTTACTGGAGTTATATTTCAATTCTCAAAGACGAGCCCACTAGAAAAAGTTGGGATATTAGTTTTATTGAAAGTCGATATGTGACTCAAACAGAGAGTTATATGACCTTCCTCGATTATGACACTATCGTATTCTTTGGTCAGGAACCTAAAATAATGAAAATGACTTGCGAAGTTGAGATAGTAATGAACGCTGAATAGATATCGTATTTAAAGAGTTAAATCAATGACAAAGGAGAGTGTAAATGATAAAACATTTTGTCATGATTCATTTTTTCTCTAATATTCTGAACGTTTGTAATAGAATTGGATACTGATAATAATCATAACTTGAGCCTAACTCTTGATACTGTATTCTAAGCTATTTTCTAATGGGAGTGAATTAACTATAGGAGGATTAGAATGGAATTGGCGTGTTTAGACTTGGAAGGTGTACTTATTCCTGAAATATGGATTGAGTTTGCTAATAAAATGGGCATTGATGAATTAAAAGCCACTACTCGGGATATTCCCGATTACGATGTGCTGATGAAGCAACGTTTACGTATATTAGATGAGTATAACCTCGGTTTACCTGAAATTCAGGAGGTTATTGCTACCTTAAAGCCCTTGTCTGGTGCTATAGAGTTTATTGATTGGCTGCGTGAATATTTTCAAGTCATTATCTTGTCAGACACCTTTTATGAATTTGCACAACCTTTGATACGCCAATTGGGCTTTCCTACATTACTTTGTCATCGTCTAGAAGTTGACTCGGAGGGGAGAGTAACTGGTTACGTGCTTCGCCAAAAAAATCCCAAGCGACAATCTATCTTGGCTCTACAGAGCTTATATTACCGCATTATTGCTGTAGGTGATTCTTATAATGATACCAGTATGCTGGAACAGGCAGATACAGGTATTCTCTTCAGGGCGCCACATAATGTTATCCATAAATTTCCACAGTTTCCGGTCGTGTATGAATACGAAGATTTGAAAAAAGAATTTATTAAAGCTAGTCATAGAAGCTTGGTTTTATAAACAGCTCCTTATACAAAATCTCTAGTATTGGCTTGTGAAAAAATGTAGTAATATTTTTAATAAATTGAACAATACCGAAGTAATATTAAGGCTGCCTATGAGCATATTACATCGATTAAATACTACCTTACCAAACAAATCCTCCCACCGTATCAGCTGCCTGTGCAAGTTCATCAGTTAACCCGGAATTAAGTTTGTCCTTAATACATGTAAGTACTTCTATTTCGTCTTCATCTAACAAGGCTAATTGTTTTTTTAAGTCATTATTTAAGGTACTAATTTGTGGAACAACATTTTTTAAACGAACTTCGTGAGCCAACGTCATTCCAGTCTCTTTATTTATTTTATTAGACATAATATTCTCCATTATCAGTTGTATAGCAGCAGTATGCCACTGTTTTAGTTTAGGCATAGGCAGCCTTAAAAGGATTAAAGTTTTAAGCAGGCATTTTCTGTTCCTGCTTAGTCTTGTAACTATCAATAATTGTGGCCATTAATGTTACACTACTGCACATGGTATGCATGCCACTGAGGTTAATTATTTTTTTATGTTCTGCTGTGAGTGCAAGGTTATCAATCAGCTCATAGAGTTCTTGTTTATGATAAATGTCGAGTACTTCGTGACGTTTTATTGCTCGAAAAGCTTCGATGGGATAACCCGATAAACCACTTAATTTTTCGGCAAAACCTAAGGGCGGATGATTGCCTTCCAAGGCTGCCATATGACCTAACAACGACACTGGATGATAATGGTATAGCCAGTAATATTGTGCGCCGACCATTTCTGCAACGTTGGTCGAGGGAATTTTTTTTCTCAAGAATTCCGGGTCACCACCTGTTACCGCATAATCTTCCAATAACCATTGATCGTGTCCGCGCTCTTCTTCTCTATGAATTTCCAAATAATTGATCAATCTAGATGCTACAGAGTCAGTAGGTTTTTTTTTGGCTGTATCAATAGCTGCGTCCATTAATGATACTGATGAACGTACAACCATATGCATAGTTTCTAAATATATAGGATAGAGCTGAACCAAGTTGGGATGTCGCCAAATGGTATTGGCTTCGCTCATTAATGTCGGTACTACAATATTCAGTTTTGCTTGTAAGTCTTGACTAGGGTATGTCGTTCTTGTACCCATTATGACACCTCCATTACTGAAATAAGATTAAGCAACTTATCTGCTGGTTGACTGGGTGTTTGTCGGTTGAGCATTCGCCAACACAGTGTGCAATTATTAGCGAAACGTTGCTTAGTAAAATCACTAAATTGCGGATGCAGTGTCAGTGCACCAATACCGACCCCACCGATGGACTTTAATAAAGGGTTGGCCTGAAAATCATTGATTGCTGAAGTGATTTGTTTAGCTGATGTGATGTAACGACGCAATTGCTTTGGCCCCTTCCCCATAATGACATCTTCGTTGCAACACGCAGAAACTTGTCCGTCATAACGAATCATTGGATTACGTACTAAGGAACAAGAGCTTAAATCACGACCATAGTATTGCTTGACTGAAGGGAAAATATCCTTTCCTCGACCATTGGTCAGTGGTTTAATTAGGTTGATTTCGGAAAATCTCGTATAATGATCACCTAATGCCTTAGCAAGTAATTCCTGCACATGATAATAACTGGGTTTTATTTCGTCTTGCTTAAGAATTTGTATGACTAGCCAACAGCCTGCGTTAACAATGGTTTTTATTGCATCCATAAAGCAAGCATCCGTTATGTTATCTTGATGGAAAGCATCAGTGCTAAGATAAATGGTATTGCATTTTTTAAGTAGAGAAACAATCCACTTTGGTGTTTGTAAGGATTTGGCCCAAACACCACTAGTAAAAATAACAATAGACTTATTGGCTTTATGAAACTCTTCTACGGCGTATATCAGCCCCTTTTTTTCAACGAAAGGTTCGCCACCTGAAATACCAATAACTTCAAGTCTGGATTGTAATTTCATCCAGTCTACTATTTCTGTAAACAGAGAAAAATCTTTAATAGTTGGGCTATCGGGACGGGAGTCTACTGAACAGTGCTGACACCCAACAGGGCATTTATCAGTAATAAATAGCAGCATAGATTGTCCATGCTGACGGCGAATCACCTCTAACGAGTCATGCTTCAATGGCTTATTCATGTTGGTGCCCCCAATATAGCCAATGATGCATATTTGGCAACACCTTGTGAGCGAATAAAAGATTCTGCTCCACCTTGTTGATGCATCGACAATACTAGCTCTTCCATAGTATGGGTCGAATTGCGCTGCATAATCGTTTGTAAATGTTTTTCAAGTGTTGCATCTGATGATAATGCCATACAAGTTTCGCAGTAACCGTCACAGGTATTTTTTTCATCGCTATAAGTTTGTGCGATATAATCTGGGCCAAATAAGCGAATAGCTCGCAATATATAGGATTTTCTAGTCTTTTCGCTAATTTGTTGCCAGCTATGTTTTTGTGCGTGTCCGAGGTATAAATGTTTTGGTAAGTGATCAATGGCATCGTCATTCCCACAGGCAACGATAGTGCCATCGTAACTCATAACAGGCCACGCAGCCATTGTGCAAGGCATTGCTTGTACTAGTGGACGCTGTTTTTTTCCATCCACCTTAAGCCAATCTCTAGCGCGTCCGAAGCTTGATAAACTATTGACGAGGATGGGTACGCTTTCACCAAAATTTTCCTGAATTTCCTCAGTGACCTCTAGCAAGTAAGGGTCATCTTGATCGCGACCCACTATATGAATACTGACATGAGAACCATAGGATAACACTGTTTCCAGAGTTTTAAATACATTTCGTCTAGGGACTTCTGCCTCGTGGAAGATATCTGTACTCACGGAAAAATGGTCGACGGAGCGAATGGCTTTTTCGATATTTTTAGGTATTGTTGAATGATTTGCAAAAAAAAGTCCGGATAACACCGATGATTTTACACCGACTCGACGTGCCATTTCAGCCAAGCGATGTACTAATTTTGGCCGCAAAAGTGCTTCGCCACCAGACATGGAGAGAATACTGGGGTGATGTTGTTCAGTAAAAGTACCAACAAAATCCGTGAAAATATGTTCTGAATATTATTCACTATCAAGACTTGATCTTGTTGAGCAGTGGGCACAATGTAAGGGGCATTTTCGTGTAATACCTATTGAAATTCCCGCTGCAGGAATAGCTCGATACGACAGTAGTTCAGACAAATACATATTTTCTCCTGCACAAACTAATATATGTGGAAGATAAAAAATGGTTTTTAACTCTTATAACGATACTGAGGTGACTTCAAATAGTATACTTTCCACTATTGCTTTTATAAGGCTTGTGGTGAAAATATTTTACACTTAAGGTAAAAAAATTCCTTTTTAAGGAAATAGTAGCGTAATACTAAACTAATTTTATGAATAAATAAAAGCCTTAAATCTTATTATAAAAAAATATCTTATTCTATTTATTTATAATATTTTTAGCGGACTAAATCATTTTTTGTACTTGAACAATTAGAAATTTATTTGTCTAACACAAATAAGCCCTACTGCAGCATATCTCTTTCCCAGATTCCTATTGGGTATTGCTAAGATATCACTCGTGCAAATACGGTTTTATGGAAGAATAGATGGGCGTTTAACGTGTTACTTGATCGCTTGCAAACTCTGCAGATTAGAGAAGGGGGCGCCAAATATTAACAGCGTCCCTAATCATTCATTTAAAGAAAGGACAGCTTTAGGTATGCTGAACGTTTTGCTTTTTCCCTAAGATAAAAGAGGTACAGCCAATCAGTAGAATAGCGATACAAATAATTAATAATTTTGAATATTTGTGACTGTAACCAAATAACGGTTGTAATAGGTTGATATAGTTAGCGCTTTCAAGCATATATAATGCACCGCCTGTTTAATGCAACGATGAAGGTTAAGGCTAATGCCCAAAGTTCAGTGTGTTGTTTGCCCCAGATATTAAAGAAAATAACGGGGGCCAAAAACATAGAAATTGTTCCACTGACGGCAACGGCAGCAAATAAGTCTTTGCCACCAGTAAATAGAAACAATCCACCGCCTAGTAAGAAGGCCAACATCACCCAGCGGCCATTGGTGGTTGTAGGTTTAACAATCTGCATATCAATGGCGACTAATTTTGATGCGCTGGAAAATACTGAGTCCAGTGTTGATACCGCAGAAATCACTAAGGTAACATTAAAAATCATCATATTAGGGTTCGCCAAATAATCGTGTTAAGGTACTAATCAGTGTTTCTCCCTCCATTTTGACAATACCGGCAAACACACCCAGCAGAGCAAAAATCAAAATACAAATGGTGGAAATGGCCGCAGCGTAATTAAAGGATTTTTTGGTGGTTTCTCTATCAGCTAGAAAGCCTCGGTCCATCATAATGGGATCATGTAGTGGATAGCTCCATACCTGTAGGAAGGCAACGGCAAGTAATACCCAGCCTGGACTTTGAACATCAGGTGAAGAAAGTATTATTTGGTTGAAGGAAAAATCATTATGAAAGAGCATAATAGTAAATAGCATTGCCAAAGCCAAAATCACTAAAATGGCTTGGAAGACATCTGTGCGTAGTGATGCACGTAAGCCCCCGTTCACTGAATATAGAAAAGTAATTCCAGCGATCAGCACAATAGCTGCGACATATTGTGTTGAGTTTACAATACCAAATATGACACCAATAACTAATAAGTTAGAAAATACTTCACTAAGTAAGCGTAAAATAATAACCAGATTATAGCAGTAATTTCCTATTGTTCCAAATTGCTCACTCATAAAACTCTGTATATTACTCTTGCCATGTTTAAAGCGTAAATGATCGATGATGGCACCACCAGTGAGAAAACTAACGTAGTAAGCAGCATAAGCTAAAGCACCTGCGATGCCATAGTAGTAACCTAAAATAGCGGCAGTCATCAAAGAACGGGCAAAAATCCAGGTGGTGACCTGCGATAAAATTAGGGTCCATAAACTAGGTGCAGAACCGTTATCGGAAAAACCTTTAAAAAAACCTTCGGTGGTTTGAACGCGGGGCGATAAAATAAAAGAGATCGCAGCAATAGTGAGTAATATGACGATAAGGTAGAGTAACATGATATTCCTATTTGTTATTGGTGTTGTTATGATATTTCGGTGTGTGAATATTTTATTTACATGACTTTCACGTAAGCGATAATATAAATTATTGGGATAAATACCTGTCATCTGACTATCCAGGCACACTTAGATGGTATTATTATCGTAAGTTCCCTGTAAATTAAGTTCCTTGTAAGTATTGAATGATGATTATAGATTTCCTAAAGAAACGCTATTCAGTCTCTAACACTTATATATCGCTTTGTTATTGATATCCAACAAGTTGGCCTACTAGCGCCTACACCTATATGTGTAGGGCTCCATAGACGGTGACTATAGGGCAGCTTGAGATTCAAAAGTTGAGGTACAACCCATCCTTTATATAGTGATTTAGTGCTAAAACCGCTAAAATGACGTACTTGTTATTGTTATCTGGAAGTTTTATGTCCCTTGCCAAACGTATTATCCCCTGCCTTGACGTTGATTGTGGTCGAGTCGTTAAGGGGGTGCAATTTGCTGATATTCGCGATGCGGGTGATCCCGTTGAGGTCGCCAAGCGTTATAATGAGCAAGGAGCTGATGAAATTACTTTTTTGGATATTACGGCGACTCATGAAGGTCGTGATACAATAGTTCGTACGGTTGAGAAGATTGCCAGTGAAGTCTTTATCCCGTTAACTGTCGGTGGTGGTATTCGTACGGTGGAGGATATTCGTACCCTGTTGAATGCTGGGGCCGATAAAGTCGGTATTAATTCAGCAGCAGTGTTTAATCCGGAGTTTGTTCGGCAGGCTTCAGAGCGCTTTGGTGCTCAGTGTATTGTGGTGGCTATTGACGCTAAAAAGGTAAGTTCTGAGGGTGAAGCCAATCGTTGGGAAATATTTACTCACGGTGGGCGTAAACCAACAGGTATTGATGTCGTGGAATGGGCAATTAAAATGGCCGATTATGGAGCAGGAGAGATCTTGTTAACCAGTATGGATAGGGATGGGACAAAGGATGGTTTTGATGTCAGCATGATCCGAGCGATCAATCATGTGGTTTGTATTCCGGTTATTGCGTCTGGTGGTGTGGGTAACTTGCAGCACTTGGTCGATGGTGTAGAGCAGGGTGGGGCAGATGCTGTACTGGCTGCGAGTATTTTTCACTTTGGAGAATACACGATACCCCAGGCAAAAGCGTATATGTGTGACCAAGGCATTGAAGTACGTTTGTAGTGATTATGATTAAATGGCTTTTAACGTTCGAATACAGTACGACCTAGCATATTCAAAGTGTTGGCGATTAATAATCACTAACGCCTTGTGAAACTTTAGACCTCGGCTGACACTTTTTGTATATTTAACAAGGTGTTAGTTGGAGTTGATTGACTTGTTCATTCAATAGTTTCCAGTATTCCCACAAGCTGGAGATTAGCTGTTTTAGTATCATCGTTAAGGTAAAAGAATAAGGTGTGGGGGCAGTCAGTGAATGCCGTGAACTACGCACGGGTCATTATCGTCTTCTTCCGATCATTGTGTGCCGTGCGTAAGTGCCCTGCGGGTCACACAGCAAAAAACGCTGTGTGCCTCCTCGGGCACTGTTATAAAAAGATCGCCAAGTGTGAATGTCTGGGGTAGACTCGCGGTTTATGGAAGCCATGACTCTCATCAATACAGCGCCACTTAAGCCGAAACTCGTGTCGGGGGTTGTAGAAATGACAACGGTCGATATCTTGGGGTTTGCGGCGAATGATCCCAAAGTTTATAAGGGGGGGGTAGCGGTTGTTGTGTTTATGATGCATTGGTTAAATTATTTGCGGGCCAGTATTTTGATAGGGAAAGTGGATTGCACTATAACCACTTTCGTTATTATGGTCCAAGCACAGGTAGATATTTAAATGCTGATCCATTAGGTCTGTTTGATGGTCCTAATCTCTATAGTTACGTTCAACAAAACCCCTTGATATTTTATGATCCTTATGGGCTGTGGTGTTGATCAGTGTTCAAATTCCTATAGGAATGGTGGATATGTTGCTTTTGGCGGAGCAAGGCTTGCTTATGCAGGTTTAGCAAAAGGTGGCTCTCTATTAGCCTCTTCTGGCGTTGCTGCTTCTCAGTTTAGAAATAAACTTAAAAATAAATTTAGATTGGGAGCTGGAAAAAATTGGAAGTGCCCGAATTTATCAAAATATCCTACAGATGATGCTTTGCGAGTTGCAGAAGGCAGAACTAATACTCTTATTAATACCTATGGGGCAGGAGTTGCGGCCGCTGGTGCTTATGGAGCAAGCGATGCTGGTTGTGAATGTAATCAATAGGATATAAACATGGATACCTACCCAATTATAGATACTGATGGTTTGCAAATAGGGTTTGAAATTGAAAATGTCTATATAAGTGACCGAGGAATTTTTAAATTACTATCAAATATTATTGGTGTAGATAAGGCATCTATGCGAAAAATATTTAAAAGTTCGGAATATGTCGTTGAGTTTCAATATCAAGGTGTAGATTGTGTTGTTTGGGTGCCATATGATGATAGTAGTAGGTATTGGATTGGCCCTCAAAACCCGGAAGTTGAAACAATTGAACTGGGCGTATTACAAAAAGCTTTTGACTCTTATACACTTCCTTTTTTGATAAAGCTAGTAGGAGATATTTTATCTTTGAAATTTATTAAAGCTAAAAAACTATAGGGGCTGTGTCTTGCCCCGTGCCTTTTTAAGAAAGCCCAAGCCTAGTTTATCGGATTGGGCTTTGCTATTTTAAGAGGGTAGTGATTGTTTAATGGTGGTGAGTTCAGCCATCAATTTTTCTTCCTGTCTCTACAACCACTGCTGATTGAGGAGGCGGTCAAAATACTGGCCTATCCCTCTAAATTAAAACCATGACATTGTTGAGATTTCCACTTAATCTACGGTTTAGGAGATCTCATTATGAAGAAGCGTTACACCGAAGAACAAATCATTAAAGCCATCAAATAGAATGAAGCGGGTGCCAAAGTCGATGATCTTTGCCGTGATCTGGGTATATCTTCAGCCACCTTCTACAACTGGCGCTCCAAGTTTGCAGGGCTAGAAGTCAACGAAGCCAAACGCTTACGAGAACTTGAGACAGAAAATAATAAGCTTAAAAGACTATTGGCTGACCAACTGCTGGAAGTTGAGGCGATGAAGGATGTCCTCTTAAAAAAGTGGTGAAGCCTGCGGATCGTAAGCCTAACACCTATCAGTTAAGTGAACGCAAGGCTTGTCATTTAGCGGACATCAGCCGTACAGGTTTTCGTTATCAACCAAACCCACAGGACGATCGGGCATTGCGTGATCGCCTAAAAGCACTCGCTAGCTAAATATCCGCGTTATGGCTATTTATTGCTGCACAACTTGCTTAAGCAGGAGGGCTTGGTGGTTAATAAAAAACGAACGTATCGCCTCTACACCACAGAAGACCTGCAAGTGAGAACCAAGAAGCGTAAGAAGTTAACACGCCCACGGTTGGTTATGGATCTACCTAATCAGGCAAACCAGCGTTGGTCGATGGACTTTGTTGCTGATCAGTTAAGTAATGGTCGCCGTTTTCGTATTTTAAATACTGTGGGTGATTATTCCCGTGAATGAGTGAGTCAGCTTGTGGCGTTTGCACTTACAGGGCAACGAGTAGCTCGCTTTCTGTCACAACTACTTGAACAACGACAAGTACCCAACGGCATCATTTGTGATAACGGACTACGTTTCGAGTCAAGTATTTTCAAGCAAAAACTAGCCCTGTAAGCAATCACTGCTCACCTCATACAAATAATGCATAAAGATAA
>MDLC01000009.1 GCA_001723645.1 Candidatus Endobugula sertula
AGACTGATCACGTTTAATCGCAGGGGGTGATCATTTTCAATTGGAGAAGGTGTTCATCTTGGAGTGGAATATGCAATCGGCACAAAAAAACAAGCGATCTGCGTTCTTGACCCTAAAAAACCCTCTAAAACTATTACAACCCTACCTGATGATGTCCTGCACTACAAAGAACCACGCATTTTGACGGTAAGGGAAAGTGCCCGAATACAATCATTTCCAGATGATTTTGAGTTTAAGGGGAAATACACAACTGGCGGGAAAGATAGAACTAAAGAATGTCCAAGGTATACGCAAGTAGGAAATGCTGTACCCCCCCTTTTAGGAGAGATTTTCGGGATATGGGTTAAGAAAATTCAAGGAAAGATATGACCAGAAAACACTTTAAAGTAAGTTCCGCGCTCAAGAGCATTATTGGGAAAGACTTAATTACTGATGATTTTGTTGCAATATTCGAGTTAGTTAAAAATTCATTTGACGCGAATGCTAAGCGCGTTGATGTAGTCTTTGAAAGAACCTTGTCTGATGATGGGAGAATTATCATTTTAGACAATGGAAAGGGAATGGATTTAAAAGATATTGAAGAAAAATGGCTTTTTGTGGCTTACTCCGCCAAAAAAGAAGGTATTGAAGATTATCGCGACGAAATAAAAACGAAAAGAATACATGCTGGAGCAAAAGGAATAGGCCGGTTTTCATGTGATAGATTGGGTAAAGTTTTAACTATTTACTCTCGAAGAAACACTGATGAAAAGATTTCCAAGCTTACGGTCGATTGGGAAGCATTCGAAAAAAGCATGCAAAAGAAGTTTGAAAACATCCCTGTGGAATATGAGCTGATTGATAGTTGTGAACATAAGCTGACTAAAGGCACAGTACTTGAAATAGCTAATGTTAGATCTGTATGGGATGCTTTCAAGCTTCGAAAACTTCGTCAATCCCTTGAAAAGCTGATCAACCCCTCCCAATCGAATGTAAAGACTCCATTTTCTATCTATCTGAAAGCTGAAGAATTCACATCTTATGATTCTGAGGCCAAGAAAAATGGCCAAGATCATGAAGTTATCAATGGCAAAGTAAGTAACTTCCTTTTTGAAAAGCTAGATTTAAAGTCCACCAGTATCAAAGTAGGTATCGACAAAAAAGGAGAGCTGATAACGACTGAACTTTTTGATAAGGGGCAGTTCGTTTATCGAATGGCAGAAGAAAATCCGTATAAAACAGAAAACTGGGCGCTATCCAATATAAGAGTTCATCTTTTTGCCATGAATCAAACTTCCAAGTCTATGTTTACAAAATATATGGGAGTTAGACCCGTTCAGTTTGGTTCCGTCTTTGTATATAAAAATGGATTTCGAATTCATCCTATTGGTGAAATTGGTCGGGGCGACGTTTTTGGTCTTGACGGACGCAAACAACAAGGCACAAGTAGATTTTTTGGCACTAGGGATCTAGTTGGAAGAGTCGAAATCGATGGAGACAACGACGAGTTTAGAGAAGCTTCAAGTCGCGATGGCGGGCTAGAGAGAAATGAAGCCTTTATTTATCTTCAAGATTTTTTTATAGACCACGTCCTTAAACGACTAGAGCGATTTGCTATTGGAGTCGTCAAGTACGGAAACAAGGTGTGAATCAAAATCTTCTTTTCTTTCATCTAACGTTGAAATTAAAGCTGTCATTTTTGCAAAAGTATATTTTTAATAAAATCGATTCTACCTTCAAGCTTTGATCGTACGTTGGCTCCATCAGAAACAACTATACGATCAAAATTTTGTTGCTCCATCTTCTCAACAACTGTTTGTTGCTCTACTTGTAGATTTGGACTTTCTCTTAGAGCTAATCCAGCCCCTACAGCAATAGCTTCAAACCTGACACGAGGTATCGTTTTCGCTTTTAATGATTTTCTAAATCCAAGAGGGAAAGTTTTCGCAACAAAATCTAAAACTTTATAAAATTCTTTACGCATTCCATCAATAATATCTGGGTTCTGCTCCGCTTCGTTATTTGAATTTTTCAAATAATCAAAAAGAAATTTGCTAGGTCGATCCCTATACCCAGGAAAACGTCCACCATCTATATCATAAGTATTTATATAAGCAAAAAAACGTGTAATTAATTCTTCTCTTTCACGTTTATTAATCAGCTTTGTAGAAAGAGGTGTTAAGTCTGAAAATTCTCTACTTTTAGCAAGTTCGTCGATTAGAGAAGTTACAGGTCCAGGCAAAGACCCTCTACGTATCTCAACAGGCTCGGCAGATGTACCCATCCGGTTTATTCGCGCAAACATTTCTGCACGTGTAGACGGGTCAGTATCAGTATCAAGAATAATTGTTCTTATTGTTACATCTTCGAGTTTGTTTTTTCTATCGTTAGGCAGGTCATCAAAAGTAAACCCATTTAACTCAGGAACAAGCACCAAATTACTTAAAATCAGTTTTTCTTTGAGAAACGACCTCATCGCCCTCATTCTCTGAGAGCCATCAACGATTTCCATTTGTCCACCTGATGTTTGATAAAAAAACATAAATGGAATCGGCAGACCAACAATCAATGATTCAATAAACTGAGATTTTTGCTCGTCAGTCCATGTTGCATTCCGTTGATATTCTGGAACAAAGTATCGATCTCCTGTGTCTTTGCTAAACCTACCGACATACATTGAAACAGGGTATTCAGCAACATTAAACTTAACCTGCCTAGTCACAGTACTAATAGCAGACTCAGCTTCACGTATTTGGTCTTGAGTGATCTCAGTTAATTTCTTTTTAACCATTTTTCGGCTTCTGTAAGATAGGGTGGACTTAGCTACTCACCTTCAAAATAATCGAAATAGTAATTTGGGTGCTTCACATTGTAATTATTAGCGGTAACTCCAGTTCATAAAATTTGGAACGCTAGCTCACAATTATGGGATCCCACAACATTTTTTACCTAGACATCTAAGTTAGCAACGGTTAGCGCATTGGTTTCAATAAAATCGCGACGAGGCTCAACGCTATCACCCATCAGCGTTGTAAATATTTGGTCTGCAGCAATCGCATCTTCGATGCTAACTTGCAGCATGCTGCGAGTTTCTGGGTCCATGGTCGTTTCCCAAAGCTGATCTGGGTTCATTTCACCCAAGCCTTTATAACGTTGGATATTATAACCACGACTTGATTCTGTCATTAACCACTCAAGTGCTTCTTTAAAACTACTGACCGTTTGTTCACGCTCCCCACGTTGTGCTTTACCATCTTCTTCGATTAAACCGTTTAGCTTATTACCTAGACTAATAATTAATTGATATTCACCAGAATCAAAGAAATCATGGCTAAATGGATATTCATGGCTTAAGCCATGCGCTAATATTTCAATATGTGGTAAGAATAAGTGCCTTTCTAAGTCTTCTTTAACTGTAACAATATAACGACTACTACCATTGGTTTCCAAATCTTGCAATACCATAGATAGCTCTTCACTCCATTGCTGCACCGATTTTTGATCAGCTAATTGCTGAGTTGAAAGCGGAGATATATAGATCATTTGCTCAAGCACTTCTGCTGGATATAATCGTGACAAACGCTCAATTATAGCTATTACTTGGCGGTAGTCTTTTACTAAACTTTCTAAGGCATGGCCTGATATTGGTGGGGATGTGGGGTTAGTAAACACTTGCCCACCATCTAGGGCAGCACTGGTTAGAAAATCTGTTAACGCTTGATCATCCTTTAAATATTGTTCCTGTTTACCTTTACTGATTTTGTACAATGGTGGCTGGGCAATATAAATATGTCCTCTTTCTACTAACTCACGGGTCTGACGGAAGAAGAAAGTAAGTAATAATGTGCGAATATGTGAACCATCTACATCCGCATCCGTCATAATAATTACTCGATGATAACGAAGTTTATCAGGATCAAATTCCTGAACACCAATTCCACAACCTAAAGCTGTAATCAATGTACCTACTTCGGCACTGGATAACATTTTGTCAAAGCGGGCTTTTTCAACATTGAGGATCTTACCTTTCAATGGCAAAATAGCTTGAGTTTTACGGTTACGCCCCTGTTTTGCTGATCCCCCTGCAGAATCACCCTCTACCAGATAAACTTCTGATAAGGCTGGATCTTTTTCCTGACAATCTGCTAATTTCCCTGGTAAACCTGCTATATCCAGGGCACCTTTACGACGAGTCATTTCGCGGGCTTTACGAGCTGCTTCACGAGCTTTTGCCGCTTCAATCATTTTACCCACAATACTTTTAGCTTCTTGAGGCCGTTCTAATAAATATTCATTAAATGTTTGCCCCATTTCCTGTTCAACAGCAGATTTAACTTCTGAGGACACTAACTTATCTTTAGTTTGTGATGAAAACTTAGGATCGGGAACTTTAACTGAAATAATTGCGGTTAGACCTTCACGAGCATCATCGCCTGTAGTGTTGACCTTGTCTTTTTTTAGCATTCCCTCTTTTTCAATATAACTATTTAAACTACGGGTAAGTGCAGCACGAAATCCAGCTAAGTGTGTTCCGCCATCACGTTGGGGTATATTATTGGTGTAACAAAGTATATTTTCCTGGAAACCATCGTTCCACTGTAAGGCAATTTCAACGCCGATGTCACCTTCTTTACAAACACTATTAAAATGAATAATCTGGTTAATGGTATTTTTATTGGTATTTAAGTAGTCCACAAAGGCATGTAATCCGCCTTGATATTCATAAATTTCCTCTTTTCCACTACGTTCATCTTTTAATACAATGCGGACACCAGAATTAAGAAAAGACAACTCTCTTAAGCGTTTTGCCAGTAAATCAAAGTGAAATTCAATATTGCTAAAAGTTTTAGGGGAAGGCTTAAAGTGTACTGCCGTACCACTATTATCCGTTTCCCCTATAACAGACAGTTGGGCCTGTGGAACACCATGGTGATACACTTGCTCAAACACTTGTCCCTGACGGCGAATAGTCAGCTTTAGCTCAGACGAGAGTGCATTAACCACTGAAACCCCCACGCCATGTAAACCACCAGAAACTTTATAAGTATTATCATCAAATTTACCACCAGCATGTAATACTGTCATAATTACTTCTGCAGCAGATACACCCTCTTCGTGCATTTCTGTTGGAATACCACGGCCATTATCTGAAACAGATACCGATTCATCCGGATGAATAATCACCTTAATCTCTGAACAATGTCCTGCTAAGGCTTCATCAATAGAGTTATCTACAATTTCGAACACCATATGATGTAACCCTGTACCATCATCTGTGTCACCGATATACATTCCAGGACGTTTTCTTACGGCATCAAGGCCTTTAAGTACTTTAATATTGGAAGAATCGTAATTGTTTCCTTCTTGATTATTATCAGACATGTGTGTTACCCAAAGGTTATGGTTTCTCTGTTAATTTATTTGCAGTGTGAATCTGTTCCACACTGCCTTGTTTCACGTGAAACAAGGCTGTTTTTGTCTTTTGCTCTGCCCAGGCGTCTTGCATCTCTTTTTCGGAAATCCCTGTAACAAATACCTGCCCTCCTAACTCAGTTAGCCAAGCTGCCAGTCGAATACTATGTCGCTTATCGAGCTCTGCCAACAGATCATCAACTAAAAAAACACATTTTTGTTGAGTTTCTTGCTGATATAAATACGCTTGTGCTATATGCATTGCACATATTAGCGCCTTTTTTTGGCCCCGACTCAATACTTCAGCAGCCGGTTTTCCTTTGGCTTTTATTTTAATATCTGCTCTTTGTGGACCATGATGAGTATAGCCATCACGTTTATCACGCTCAAAATTTTCTTTTAAGCAATCAGAAAGTGATTTGTCAACATTCCAACCTTGTGTATATTCCATAGTAATTGCAAGATTATCTATAGCAAAATCGGTATCCAGACCTAAAAATACTTCAGAAAATAGCTTAAAGGTTTCTGTTCGTAGATGATGTATTTCTTCAGCTAAACGACAAAATTCAATATCCCAAGGAGATAAATCAGAATAGTTTATTTTATCATGTCTCAGTAGGCTGTTGCGTTGCTTCAGTAATTTTTGCAGGGCTTTCCAACGATTAGAGAATTCAGGTTTCACGTGAAACACTACCCAATCTAAAAATTGTCTGCGCTGACTAGGAGATCCTTCTATTAGTTGAAAAGAGTTTGCATTAATAAACTGTAAGGGCAATTGCTTGGCTAATACTGCAGCAGAATGGACAGACTCACCGGCTATTCGTATTATATTGCGGCCATTACGGTGTTTTTGGAACCCAACAGGCACGACCATGTTTTCTTTAATTGCTATATCTGCAAAAATTATTAATTCATCTATGCTGTAATTCACCAGCGAAAGTGTTTTATGGCTACGGAAAGAGCGGCCTAAACCTAATAATGAAACCGCTTCTAATATGCTGGTTTTCCCGCTACCATTATTACCATAAAAAAAATTAATTTTTGGAGATAGCTCAATAGAAGTAGCGTTGTGAACATTACGAAGGCCTTTGATGATAAGGCGATTAAGAACAGTCAATGAGAAATCTCTTTAAAGAAAAGCCGCCATAAAATAGAAAAATTACTCTTTATAGAGAAATATTATAGGGTATATATAACTATTTTCTATAAAAATATCATGTTATTACAGCCTCATAGGCATAACAACATAAACAGAATCACCCATTTCAGGCTCTTCCAACAAAGCGCTGCTGTTAGCGTCAGATAATGTTATTTTAATTTTTTCCGTATCAAGTACATTAGTGACATCTTGTAAATAACTCACATTAAAGCCTACTTCAATATCATCTCCTTGATAATCGATAACCACTTGTTCTTCAGCTTCCTCTTGCTCAGGATTGTTAGCCACTATATTCAATAAACCTTTTGTAAAATTTAAACGCACTCCGCGATATTTTTCATTGGATAAAATCGCTGTACGTGCAAAAGCCTGTTTTAATTCTGTTCTATCACCCAAAATAACATTAACACCACCTTTGGGTAGTACTCTTTCATAATCAGGGAATTTTCCATCAACCAACTTTGAGGTAAACATATAATCCTCTGTTTCTACGCGGATATGGTGAGCCCCCAAGGTTAATTTAATAGGAGTTTCATCATCATTTAACAAACGAGAAAGTTCAATAACCCCTTTGCGAGGCAGAATAGCCTGAACTTTTAAAGGAACATCAATATCTAATTCACGGGAACACATAGCCAAGCGATGACCATCTGTTGCAACACAATGTAAATGATTAGCTTCTACTTCCCACAACATGCCATTCAAATAGTAACGGACATCTTGTTGTGCCATTGCAAAAGCAGTTCTATCAATTAATCGCTTAATTAAAAACTGTGGACAGGAGAAGTGTATATCACCCTCTCTTTTTTCTGTCGATGGAAAATCATTTGCGGGTAAAGTGGTTAACGTAAAACGACTCCGACCACTCTTAACTATCATTTTTTGGTCATCTTGTAATAGAAAATCAATCGTTGCATCATCGGGTAATGAACGACAGATATCCACCAATTTACGCGCAGGAATGGTAATTTCACCGACATCTGCAGCAACCTGCTCTAAGGAAAAACGGGCAACAATTTCGACTTCTAAATCTGTACCAGTAAGAGATAATGTATTTTGATCTAAAACCATTAAAATATTAGCCAGTACAGGTAATGTTTGACGACGCTCAACAACACCGGTTACTAATTGTAAGGGGGCAAGTAACGCTTCACGCGATACAGTAAATTTCATAAGGTGTGCCTTTTAATTTTCTAAACTTTTTACAATTGTTTTCATAAGTTAACGATGCTTATGCTTGGGCGCTTAAAAGTAACGAAGTTAAAAAAACAATTTAACAAATTGCTAAAAGTAAGCACTAACAAACAATTTTATTATTGTTTGATAAAAAATACAGACTACTGGCAATTGTAACAGTTATGTAGTCAAAAGACGTTGCAAGTTTTTTAAATCTTGCTGTATATCATTATCAGTGTCACATAATTCCTTAATTTTACGGCAAGCATGGAGAACTGTCGTATGATCCCGACCACCAAAAGCATCACCGATCTCAGGAAGACTATGGTTGGTCAGCTCTTTTGACAGAGCCATTGCCACCTGACGAGGACGAGCGACAGAACGACTACGACGTTTCGATAAAAAATCAGCGATTTTAACTTTATAATATTCACCAACGACTTTTTGAATATTACTAATACTGACTTGCTTATCCTGCAAAGCTAACAAGTCTTTTAAAGCTTCACGAACCAGTTCAACAGTAATTGCACGACGTGTAAATGTTGCATTCGCAATCACTCTTTTAAGAGCACCTTCTAATTCACGCACATTTGAACGGATTCTCTGTGCGATGAAAAAGGCTGCATCGTAAGAGAGATCAACATTGACTTCTTCGGCTCGCTTCAACAAAATAGCCGCTCGCGTTTCTAGCTCTGGCGGCTCAACTTCAATGGTTAAACCCCAACCAAAGCGTGATTTTAAGCGCTCCTCTAAATTATTAATCACCTTAGGATAACGATCACAAGTCAGAATAATTTGTTGGTTACCTTCTAAAAGTGCATTAAAAGTATGAAAAAATTCCTCTTGAGAGCGATCTTTCCCAGCAAAAAACTGAATATCATCGATCAATAGAGCATCAACTGACCGATAATAGCGTTTAAAGTCATTAATTGCATTAAGCTGTAATGCCTTGACCATATCAGCAACAAAACGTTCTGAATGTAAATACACAATTTTCGCATTGAGGTTACGTTTTGCCATTTCATTACCAACAGCATGCATCAAATGTGTTTTACCTAGACCCACCCCACCATAAATAAATAAAGGGTTATAGGAACCACCAGGATTTTCAACAACCTGTTGGGCGGCGGCAAGCCCCATTTGATTAGATTTACCTTCAACAAAGCTTTCAAACGTAAATGATTTATTGAGTCCACTGCGATGTTTTAAACCGCCATTCATATTATTGGAAGTATTTTTTGTTTCCCCAACGTCCGTGCGAGATATCGAAGTTGTCTTTAAGGCAATATTGCTTCCAGAAATATCCGCAGGATAAGAAGGCATATGAGTAGCCGAAAGCGTACTGGTACTAATACCATCAAAACGGGCTTCTTCATCTGAGGTGGAAATGGTGTGCAGAACAGACAATTCATTATCAGATAGACGTTTATCTTCTTCGACCTTTCTGCTTTTAACTTGCGTTTTCTTTCGATTCACCGACCGAAACTGAAGGCTGGTCTGTAATTCAGCACTGACTTTAACAGTGATGGTCTGTGGCATTGGAAGCTGTTCAGCTGAAAAAAAGTATTGAACTAATTCCTTAATTCGAGAAAGAAATTTATCGGTAACCCAGTCCAGAATAAAGCGATTAGGCGCTAAAAGGCAAAACTCTAACCCTGCTTTAGAAGTATTATCCAAGATTAAAGGGCGAATCCACATATTGAATTGTTGTGTTGACAATTCTTGCTGTAACGAAGATAAACATTTTTCCCAAATAACCGATGTCATTACATCTCCTCTGTTTTATAGTTTTAAATAAACAACTAAACATACCCACGTTCGAGCTACAGCGCTTTGAAACAAAACAGTACCTGTGTCGCCTCTATATAGAGGCACATTAGACACTAAATCAGTATTAAACTTGCTACAAACTGCTTACTATTTAAACAGTTCAATATGATTAAGGGTTAAAGATATTCAGCCTGACTTTAACCTCAACGTAATATCGAATAACTAACAGGCTTCTCCATGTATTGAAGTTGCCGGGTATTCTACTCTTGTACCTTAAAAATCTCTATAGTTATCCACAAAAATAATTGTTTTTTTGTCTCAGTTTCCAATAAAAAAATATATATTATACAAATCAAATAGTTAAATAAATATTGCAATGTAAAAGCCTATGCTTAGTCTGTGAACAAAATTCAATTAAAAATATTTTTTTGTGGATAAATGTGTGTGTAACTTGTTTCTAATAGGTTGCTTTTATGTCCATTTAAAGGGCACAACCAGCGCTACCCCTCCAAAATGCTGGCCTTGATATATGATGAGCGATTAATAACAAATACCATTTTTCATTTTTTTTGGGATTGCTTTTAGACCAGCAATTCTTTAGAATCGCCCCTCGGTTTTTAAGGCTATGTGTTTAAGCCCCTAACTTTTGTTTTCGTTTGGTATTGTTTTTTACAACCACTTACTCTACGTACTTTAAATAGTCAGTAAATCGGTAGGTAGAGCAGGCGGCTATTGCACATAAGATCCATATTTAATTAAGGCAGCGTGTCATGAAAAGAACTTTTCAACCTAGCGTCATAAAACGTAAACGTACCCATGGCTTCCGTGCCAGAATGGCAACTAAAAGCGGCCGTCAAATCATTGCACGTCGTCGCGCCAAAGGCCGTAAAATACTGGCAGCCTAATTCACTATTCGCTGATATTGTCGCTTTTTTGCCCTTTTTTAAAAAATTGGCAGAGTGGCCGTGTCTATAGACGTAGTATCACCTAAAAAATTTTGTAAGTTACAGCGTTTACTCAATGCAGGTGATTTTCAGAATGTCTTTTCTGGCCCACCGTTTCGTAGTTCGCACCAACATTGTCTCATTCTTGCCAAACCCAATAAGCTATCCTATGCACGCCTAGGACTTATTATTGCTAAAAAACATATTCGTTTGGCCGTTCAGCGCAATCGCATTAAACGCTTAATCAGAGAAAGTTTTCGCCAACAACAACGCAATCTAGTAGGAATAGATGCTATAGTATTGGCCCGAAAAGGACTCGGTGATTTAGATAACCCTACGATTATCAAAATAATGAATCAGCAATGGTTAAAAATTCAGAAAAAGGCGCATTCCCAAAATCACAAACCAAAAGCGGAGTAAAACAATGGTCTATAGGTTTGCCTCTTTTGTCAATCAAACTCTATCGTTATCTGATCAGCCCATTACTCGGCAGTCAATGTCGTTTTTATCCAAGCTGTTCACAGTATAGTGAGGAGGTTTATAGACGTTTTGGACTGCTTAAAGGAACGTGGCTAACGTTACAACGATTATTTAAATGTCATCCATGGCATGCCGGAGGCTTTGACCCTGCGCCCGATGATAAAACAACCACCATAAAGAAATAAAAGATATATAAAATGAAGATGGATTGGCAGCGCACCGCATATATTTCTGGCATATTTATTGTCGGACTTCTACTACTCATCGAATGGAACAAGTTCACTACTCAACAGAAACTTGAAAGAAGCCAACAAATCAGCTCAGAGATCACTACAGGGTCTAATACCACGACTATCTCTGATACCATTAATAATACTGCAACCGCCACCACTTCTGATAGTCATTCTGAGTTGCCATATGCACCAGTGGTATCATCCGCAGAGGTAAATGGCCTACCAACAGCGAGTGATACTTCTAAAAATGAGCCCAAGACTAATAATGACCTAATACGCATCACTACAGATGCTTTTGATATTTTAATCGATAAGCGAGGCGGTGATATTGTCAAAGTATCCCTGCCAAAACACAAAGCGCGGCTAGGTGAAGACAAAGCCTACACTCTGCTTAATCGAACAGCCAATACCACTTATCTGGCCCAAAGTGGTATTGTTGGTGTCAATGCAACCGATACCGCCAGTGGCAGACCTCTATTTAGTAGTTCAAACAACATATACACATTGGGGGATAACGAAGACACCTTAACTGTTGATTTAACACTTCAACAGGCTGGCGTCTTTATTACCAAGCGTTTTACCTTTACCCGTAATGATTACCTCATTAATATCAGTTATTTAGTGGATAATCAGACTGCATCTCCATGGCAAGGTAGTCTTTACGGTCAAATTAAACGCGATAGACATATTCCTGTTGCTGCAGCAGACTCCGGTTTTGGTGTAACCCCCTATTTGGGCGCAGCAACCACTACTATAGAAGATCACTACCAAAAATTGGATTTCGACGATCTTAGTGATAAAACCACCAAGTTTTCATTACAGGGCGGCTGGGTTGCTATGATTCAACACTACTTCTTAAGTGCATGGATCCCCAATAGCAAAACCACCAATACCTTTAGACTATTAAAACTAAATAACAAGGATCTTTATATACTGGAGTTTTCTAGCCCTCCTGTTACTATTGCTGCCGGCGAAAAAGGTCAACTCTCCGCAGACTTTTACGTTGGTCCTAAAAATATCAAACGCCTGGAGACAATTTCTCCCTATCTTGATCTCACTATTGACTTTGGCTGGTTATGGTGGATTGCCAAATATCTCTTTAAAGTACTACTGGTTATTGACGATGCTATAGGCAATTGGGGCTGGTCCATTATTGTATTAACTTTCATTATTAAAGCTATTTTCTTTTATCCATCCGCCATCAGTTATCGCTCAATGGCGAAAATGCGTAAATTGTCCCCTAAAATGCAACGCTTGAAGGAAATGTACGGTGATGATCGTCAAAAAATGTCTCAGGAAATGATGAGTTTATATAAAAAAGAAAAAGTTAACCCTATGGGTGGTTGCCTACCTATTCTTATCCAAATGCCAGTATTTATTTCTCTCTACTGGGTACTGATGGAAAGTGTTGAGTTGCGCCATGCTCCTTTTATGTTGTGGATAGCCGATTTATCCGTTAAAGATCCTTATTTTATTTTGCCATTAATCATGGGCTTGACCATGTATATCCAACAGACATTAAACCCTACACCTCCTGATCCACTGCAAGCTAAAATTATGCAATGGATGCCTGTAGCATTTACCTTTATGTTCTTATGGTTCCCTGCAGGACTTGTTGTTTACTGGGTTACCAATAATATACTTTCTATTATTCAACAGTATTTGATTACTCGCAAAATTGAAGCTGAAGGCTAATGCCATTTGTCTATTCATACTGACACCATCGCTGCCATAGCTACCGCTCCGGGGCGTGGTGGGGTAGGTATTGTCCGCCTGTCGGGCCCTAAATCCAAAGCCATTGGCGAGAGTATTGCCCAACACACTCCTATCCCCCGCTACGCTCATTATGGTTCATTTATTGATCCAGTTTCTCACCAACTGATTGATCAAGGCATATGCTTGTTTTTCCCTGGTCCCCACTCTTTTACTGGTGAAGACGTTGTTGAACTTCATGGCCATGGTGGTCCTGTTATTCTTAATGAATTGCTTAACATTGTTATTCAACAGGGAGCTCGTCTGGCCAAACCAGGGGAGTTTTCTGAACGGGCTTTCCTCAACGACAAAATGGATCTCACTCAAGCAGAAGCTATTGCAGATTTAATTGATGCCAGTTCAAAACAAGCTGTACACAATGCAATGAACAGCCTTCAAGGTCTGTTTTCGTCGAAAATTCATGAATTGGTAGAAAAATTAACGCATTTACGTATTTACGTTGAGGCCGCTATCGACTTTCCAGAAGAGGAAATCGATTTTATTAATGACGGCAAAATAGAACAGGAACTTTGTGAACTGGAAGAACAGCTGCAGAATATTTTTAATCAAGCTCAACAAGGAGTTTTAGTTCGAGAAGGAATGAAAGTAGTTATTGCTGGCAAACCCAACGCGGGAAAATCCAGCCTGCTTAATGCATTAGCAGGAAAGGAAGCAGCTATTGTCACTGATATTGCAGGTACAACTCGAGATGTTCTAAAAGAACATATTCACCTCGATGGTATGCCGCTGCATATTATTGACACCGCTGGTTTAAGAAACAGCTCTGATATTGTTGAACAAATAGGTATTGAACGTGCGTGGCAGGAAATTGAACTGGCTGATAGATTACTCCTACTCATCGATAGTTCAAACACTGCCTCTATTACAAAAGCGATAGAGAGCTTTATCGCAGAAAATGCCACTAAAAACCTAAAAAAATCAAAAATTTCAGTGATTTGTAACAAAATAGATAAAAACAAACAAACGCCAAGAACTACCACCATTCACCATATACCGGTTATTTATCTATCTGCAAAAACAGGAGAAGGGATTCATCTTTTAGTAGACCATCTGAAGTCTGTTATGGGGTATCACAATACGACTGAAGGGGGATTTACCGCCCGACGTCGTCATATAGAAGCGTTGCAGAAAGCTCAGACCTCTCTACTTCATGGAAAACAACAATTACACCATGGCGCAGGTGAGCTGTTAGCTGAAGATTTACGTTTAAGCCAACAATATTTGGGAGAAATTACCGGACTCGTGAGTGCTGACGAACTGCTGGGGAAAATTTTTTCCAGTTTCTGTATCGGTAAGTAGTCGGCCCCGAAAAATGGCTAATCAATGGTTTTTATTCAAAAAAACACTGAATGAGCAGATTATTTCGACCAAATTTTATAAACTACCCGCTGTTTTCTAGTCGAAACGATGCGATAAAAATAAATGGGAGTGATAACACCTTCGATTCATATCGTTTTGTTGATAAACAGCGACTTATGGGTATGGGCGACCCTTTTCTTTCATAGGTTTTAGATAATATATAATAAGACCACGGGTGATCACTATCTAGCTCAATGGCTTCATTACAATAGGCAATCGCTTCATCATAACGATGAACATTAAACAAAGCGTTACAATAATTAGAAACGGCCCTAGCGCTATCCGGGCGCAACTTATAAACCAACTCATAGTATTTATACGCTTTTTGCCAACTACCTTTAGTACTCAAATACCAACCTACGTAATCTGCTGCCTCATAGACCTTGATGGGATTCTCTTCTGCTGAAGCAATATGAAGATATTTATCATAAAAAAACGATAGCAAATTCATCATAATGATATTTTTTTAACAACCATGCTATATGTCTTAGCTCATCAAGTTCAAGAGCGGCCACACCCATAGTGACTAGTTGATTAAGATATTGATTTGCTAATTCCTTACGCTTAGTTTGTACTGCAAGGCGGGTAAAGTGATACACTTCTCTTACGTAATCTGGTGTATCAGCAATTAATAACTCAAATGCTTTTTGATAACGACTCCAGTTTTTATCCAACATAAAATATTCACGATAATATTTGTTATAGGCTTTATTATCATGAGTTCTGTCATCAATAGGTTTAGGCAAGCGTGAACGACTTCCCGCTAAAGTCGCAGCCTTAAATCGGTGACCTTTAGTTATTAAAGCATTAAAATAACCACCTTTCTCTCTTGCATAAAACTGAGCAAAATCAAACATAGCTTCCCAAGAATAACGACTCCATTTTGGCTGCAAAAAACTTAAATATGTCCTATATATAGGAAAATATTCTGGCGCCGATTGAATCGCGTTATGAAAAATCGCTTTTACCTCTTGTTTAGATTCAACGTTTCTCTTAATGTCGATTAATATTACCCATGCCATACCATTATTAGATTGTATAGTTAGTGAGTGCTCAGCATCGCGGATAGCCATCTTGAAATATTTGCGCATTTGATGAATGCTATAGGTTGGCGTTTCGGCAAAGAACTTCGTGCCTCGCGCTTGCCAACCCAAACGATAGTTCACTAAAGAACGATAAGAATAGGCATATACACTTCCTGTAGCATTGACCCATTGAGTAGCAAGGTGTACATCTTTGTTAGAAAACGTCTCCTTATCAGACTTTAAATAATCAAGATAGAAGTGTAACGTTCCTTTACGATCCCACGGATTCAAAGCATCCAGAGTGATCTTACTTAAAAAATCATCCACCTGTGAAAACTGATTAGCATTAAGCCACTGCTTTAACTCAGCTAAATGACGGATTTTACTTTCATACAAAGACGGGGGATGATGATCAAAACTCTCAATTGAAGAAACCGACTCTGGCTTACTATAAACATTTGGATTTAAGTAAACATAAACAGCTGCACATACCAAAATAATAACATATAAAAAATAACGAAACTTCATACCACCTTCCGTTGGGAAAATTCAACAAAAATCACTTAATGGGTAACCAACTTGCTATAAAACAGCACCACTCACACAATAAAACCCAACTACTACGGATGGGCTATTGCCACTCCTAACCATAATAATGCGTCTAGTCGATGAGGGGCAACACATTTAAGAGGACTACCGTGTACATACGCGTCAGTGTTCGTCCCAGCAGTTAACCCTATCGGATCACTTTGCACGTAACTACCCATTGTAATGAAGATGAGTCTCTTCATCAAAATACTGGCCCGCAAATAATTTAACCGACGCATCATACACACAACAAACGCTACACCCCTGATAAACCCTCGGATCATTCGCCGCAAAGCCCAATATCGAGACCGTACTCATTTTCACAACCCCCGACGCGGTTTCTCGCTTAACTGGCGTGACTTTCTTTTTAATAAGGGCAAGCATAGAGGCAGTGTAAACACCTACAAGGCTTTTTTGAAGCCCCCGAGGAGTGTTGGCCGCGCTTTTTGCGACCAACACCCGCAGGGTGCCACGCACGGCACACAATGATCGGAAGAAGAGGATAATGACCCGTGCGTAGCAGTACGCCCTGACTTACAGCGCCCCACACCTGATTCTTTTAGCAAGCACTAGCACCGCCAGGTGCTATGTGGCCAGCGTCTTTTTGCTGGCCATCACGGGACAGCGCCTGCAACGGACAGCCTGGAACGACAAGCCGCTCACCCTAAAAAGCAACGACCAGGGTGAGCGGCTAAAGTGGAAGGATGACCGGCGCAAGGTAGCTGGGCAAGGTGCGCGCAGGGCTTTGGGCTATAGAAGCCGCGCGCTTAGCGAGGGACGAGCGGGCCGCGACATTATTGCAAGCTCTCTTACGGTAGTACTTTATTCTCCGATTAGCACAATGGTAGGCTGGCGCCTTGCCTTGCTGTTGTTCTTAGCAAGGCATGTGACAGCCGGAGGAAGAAGCCCATTGTCTCCTATAAACAGGGCTCAACTATCGATTTACGCAGCGCTAATGACTCCCCGTCAGTAACCCCGCTACACTCAAGTCTTCATCAATATCTGGCCAGTGGATTCCTTCCCCATCACCCAACAATTCCCAATTATTCAACTGATCAGGGGCCGCACTCGATAAGCGAGGGAACCAGACCAAAGGCGCTGAGATAGTGCGACCATCTACCAGATCAACCACAAGAGCAGTGTCGGTACAACTTACATCGTAAGCTTGAGGGTGAAGCTCAACCGCTAAAATATTCATTCCAAGCCTCCAGGAAGGTATTTTTGTTTTCAGTTACCAGCTCTTCCAGTTTTTTTAATTCTCTCGAAGAGAATCGAGTGGAACTCCCTAGCGCAACGGGATTTAGCCAGAATTTCGCTAGCATACGCTCACGCTGTATATGGATATGAGCAGGCTCCTGATTTTCATTACTGTAAAAGAAAAACCGGTAAGGCCCAATACGTAATATCGTTGGCATATTGTTTCTCTAGCTAAACCATCATAATAGATTCATTCTCGGGAAGTGTATCAATCTATGACCCTCTCATCAGCTGTTATTTTCGCCGGATGTGTCGCCGCGTGAATCTCTCTCAATTTTTCTATCGATACTCGCGTATAAATCTCCGTCGTCGATAAATCCGCATGACCTAACATCGCCTGGATAAAACGGATGTCGGCCCCATTTTCCAGCATATGGGTCGCCATCGCATGACGGAACAGATGGCAAGAACCAGAGACCTTGATTCCGGCTTGCTCGATATATTTTTTCACCTGATGACCGATATAACTGCCATTAAAGGGTTCACCATAATCCGTCAGGAACACATGTGGCTCCTGGTGATCGATCAGTAGATGATCCCTCACCTCCCGCTGGTATTTTTGTATCCACTGTAAGGCTCTTTTTCCAAGCGGTAGGTATCGATCCTTATGGTATTTGCCTTCCTTCACAAATACCGTTTGTCGACTGTGGTCGATCTCGTATTCTTTTAGATGAATTAATTCACTGCGTCGTATTCCTGTGGCATAAAAGACTTCTAATATCGCCCTATCCCGTACCCCTTCCAAAGTGGTTGTGTCCGGTTGGCTGAGTATATGAATCACTTCCTCAACGCTCAGAATATTTCTCGGTAAACCTTTCGGTTTCTTGGGTAACACTAATTCACTCGCTGGATTATAGAGTAAATAGTTTTCTTGCGTCAGCCATTTAAAAAAGCTTTTTACGGGTGTTAACATCACATTCTGACTACCGATGGATAACGGCTCGCCATTGTCTTTGCGGTAATGATAAAGATACCGCTGATAACGTTCCAGAATCGGTTTGGTAATCGCTGTCGGATCATCCAGACCTCGATCATCGCACCATTCAATAAATCGCCTCAAGGCGCTATCTCGGCGTTTGATCGTATCCATCGAAACTCCCTGAGATTCACATACCGACAGATAGCGACTAAAGTAAGGGTAAAAACCGTTATGCTCAACCACTCGCTTAAACCGTGTTCTTGAGTTATGTTTTTTGCGTCGTAAGGCCATTTTTTTACACCGCCTTAGACGTGCATTTCTCAACACTCCCCAAACTTTCTTGGGAAGCCTTGATACTCATCGCTTGTAGCGTTTTTTCGTCATCATCAACCGTACCCCAATGACCCACCAATGGCACCCCAACGTTAGCCGTTTTACCCCCCAAACTTTTTGTCGTAGGTTTATTTTTAGTCTTTTTTAAGTCTGTCATATTTAATAACCCCATCGCATGGTGTTGATCAGCATCAGAATTGCCGTCATACAATAATTCATACTCAAACGACTGGCCGCGCCCACCTCGATGGACTAAGACATATTCCATATTGACTAAACGTTCTAAGTGAACACGAAGTTGATCATACGTCCAACCCATTTGTTGGCGGAGGCTTTTGCGGCTAAATCGGAACTGGTTCTGCTCTATTTTTTGCGCTTCACATTCAATCTGTACGAGTTGTTGTATTTGTTTTAATAGTTTTCTGGTCTGTGGTGGTAGCTCATCCAGTGTGCGGCCTAATATATCGTGAGCCAGTCGGTTAGCGGTTTCTATATCCGATAGTTCCACCTCGATATATTCTACGGCTTCCCCTGCATAAGACACCGTTTTTATCTCCCGCTGGTATTGGTGCAATAAGGCCATGGAATCTATCAAGGTGAGATACTTTTCGTGATCTCGTCGAGTACGGGTTTTATCATCCAGGAAGGTGAGTTGATCCGCGTAGGGGTTAATCACCTGCAACGGTTTTAAGAGCCGCTGTGCGTTTCTATGCAAGCTAATCACACGTTCTTTTTCTAACTTGTTTCGCAATCCCTGTAGTGTTCGCTTTTGTCGCTGCGCTGCATGTATCGCTTGCGTTTGTTCCCGCGATTCATTCACCGATAACACCAAACACCGATTCATTAATTCTTCATCAATATCAATCGCAGTTGTTGTTAAGAACAACATCACCGGACCTTGTACGGTGTATTCTTTGGTGACTAAATTCCCTGTGCTGTCGTCCTTGCCCGTTGAGGCTATCGTCACCTCTCCCTCACTCTGTAACAGTTTTAGCGCATAGCTCGCATTACTGGCCCCCTCTTCCTCACTAATCGCTAATATCTTATTTTTTAAGTTGGTCTCTCCCATATAAAACAAACTCTGGCCTGTCATGGCAGAATACTGTACCCGTTCCTCTTCCGGCATTAACGCCAAGATAGAATCCATTAACGAACTCTTACCCGCCGCACTGGATGATTGAATGATAACAGCCAAGGGCTTATCCAACTTTCTCGATACACAAGAGAGGTAACCCGCTAATTTATTGGTTTCTTCTCCGACAACACCCGCACACCTAAAATCAGATAACACACGATCCAATAAGTTTTCATCCTGCAATAATTCCATTGCGGCTTTGCGTTCTTCGCTATTCATCTCGATAGTATGATTGTCGTCACTGGCTTCCTGCTGTTGGGCTTGTTGTTCCTCAAGAGCCAATAACACTTGCCCTAAATCTTTTTTAACCACCTCATCCTTAACGCCCAACTCAACACAGGCTTGATTGATAAACACCTGCCGTTGTTTGCTGCTGTATAGGTCTAACTTATCCATATGGAACACGTCACCTTTACGCACTAACAACTGGATTTTTAATTGATCCACACTGGTATTTTTATCCAAACCACGAACGCGATACACTCTATTTTGGCCAGGGATGGCCTTATGCGAGGCGGACGCAGGACGCGGGGACTCGCCACCCAACGTGATTAATATTTCAGTTTCATTTTTTTCAACTGCCAGATCAGCAGCTAAAGAGGGAAGTGGTGACGCGGATTGATCGATTGAATTACTTTCTGGTGCTGGTATGGATTCGTTTGATACTGTTTTTTCAGGGGTTATAGGCTTGCTATTATTTTCCGTCACTTCGGATTCAATGGTGGCCGTTTGTATTGCTGTAAACTCTAATTGGCGTTCTGGTGGCTTACCGTTATGTTCAGGACGAACGGTATGCCCTGGGCGCATGGATGCGCAGGAAGGGCTACCCAACCATTCCGCTTTACGTATTACCAATGCCAAGGTTTTTTGTGCGGGTTGTACCTGTAGAGCATATTCATTCACATCCCTATTTTTAGGCAACAAGATTCTAAACGCATCCATCCCGTTTTGTTGTAACACAGGTGCTAACTTTTCAGCGGCGGTATTACCTGCCTCGTCTCGATCATACGCAATCAATACCCGTTTTACCTTATTACTGATTAAGGCGTGTAACATTTCATCGGTAAAGCCATTCGTCCCGTAACTGGCCGTCACATGCCGAAAACCCCAACGCCAAAACGTTAACGCATCAATAATACTTTCACATAAAATAACTTCATCCGTATTGAGTAAACCTTGTGAGTTGAACACCCCAAGATGTTCCCCTGGTAAGTACGTATGTTTAGGCGTACCTTTGCGTAAGTTATCCAACAATTTACGACCATACACCTCTGAAACGATACCTTGCTCGTTAATGATCGGGAACACCATCGAACCATTAAAATGTTCACGACCCGTATCACGATAAAGCCCAATCCGCTTTAACTGTTCCCGTAGTTGTTTACCCACTTTGCGATTTTTTTGGGGCAGGCGTAAACCTAATGTTCTATTGGCATAACCCAGTTTGAAGTGATCAATCAACTCTAGATCATCCAAACCACGTTTCGCTAAATAGTCGAGCGCTTCTAGAGATTGTTTTAAGGTTTGGTGGTAGTAGTCGATGACTTGTTTTAAGACTTGTTGATCTTCGGCGTTTTCTGTGATGGGGGCTTCCAGTTTGGGAACGGTGGTTTGTTTGATGAGTTTGGTATTGGCCGCTAAAGAAGGATTGCCGTCCCGCAAGATTTCAACCGCATGCCTAAACCCCACACCTTGGGTTTGCATCACCCAATCTATGACACTACCACCTGTACCACAACCAAAGCAGTTAAACAGGTTCGATTGTGGGCTAATCATACAAGACGGGGTTTTATCCTCATGGAACGGGCAGCATACGGCATAGTCCTTGCCTTGCTTTTTGAGTTTATAGCCTTGGCTTTCTGCTAATCGCAATAGAGAAACTTCTTGCTTAATGAGTTCTATCTGGTCGTTTGGGATACGCGCCATCAGTAATTCCTCTAAAACCTTGTCAATACACTAAATAGATATTAATATAGTAACTATATAGTTACTTTTTATCAAGCGCATTAGATCGAGGAGTTACCATTATGTCTTTAGAACTACTATCGGTACTCATCATGGGGTTTGGTAAAAGACTGTTAACGCTGCGTAAAGAGAAGGGATTAACCCAACAAGGGTTATCAGATAAATCAGGGGTTCATGTCGTTCAGATTCGACGCTATGAGAACGATGCCGCACAACCTAGCTTAGAAGTCATCCGCAAGCTATCTATTGCGCTAGGTGTCACTGCTGACGCTCTCGTTTTTAATGACACCGAGCGAGGCCCCGAAGATCAGCAGCTTAAATTACAATTTGAGGCTGTTTCTAAGCTAGATACTAAAGAGCGGGAAGCGATTAAAACCATGATTGATGGTGTACTGCTGATGCACGATGCTAAGCAATACACCTCAAGGACAAGTAATTAAGGGAGGCTGTTTAATTATTTGTTGATAAAAGCGTCTGCCCAGTGGGGTGCAACCCACTAAGCAGACTAATCACCACAAACCTATCTGAGAGGTTCGTAATGACTACCAACAATAGTAATGTAGATTCACTCCTACAACCAAGTAAAAAACTCACTGAGCAGCTTTCTAGGCTCGAAGATCAACTCCATAACCTGCTGGCTTGCTACCAGTTTTATGATCATGCAATTCGAGCAATGACTAATCCTGAACAGCTAGAGCATTCCCAAGACTGGTATTTTGGGTTATTTCTGAATCAACAGTGGTTGCAGAGACAGGGGGAGAACTTGATGGCTGAACTCATCAATGTCAAACAATCACTACCCACTTAAAACGACAAAGCCCAACGACTAACAATCGTTGGGCTATAAAATAGATCAGTCCCTATTAATTAACTCCTCAATAATTTCGTTGAGAAATTACTTTTATACAACGGTTACCGTTATTAAAAACTCCAACAAAAGTAAAAAATACTAAGACTTTTACTCTCATCACACGTTTAAATAAATACATCCCCCCTTTTTTTCTAGAGAGGACACCAATAAATATTTTTAATACCGTTAAATAAATGCGCCCCTTTATCCCGTATTATAGTCCTTCTCTTATTCCATTAGCTCTCTTAGGGGTGAGTGAGTGTTTGCGGTTCCGCGTATTTAAAGTTTGTTACGACCCTAATTATCGGCACTGATTAAGTGGCGGTAAAAAACGGCCTAAGGTGACACCTTTGGTAATGTGAATCTATTTATTTCTTTCATTACCCCATTTATCAACTGACGTACCACACTCATCACATGTCCAACCACCCCATAATATTTCTGTCAAATTTTTAGGCTTTCTAAACGTATCAAGTTGATTTCCACAATTAGGGCACTCAACATTATTTAATACGCCATCATTACCCCATTGTTTCATATTATTAAAATTAATTCCCCACTTACCACTTTTAGTTGCAGTTGATTTCCACAACTTAGCAAATAAAAATATTAGCAGTAAAAAACTTAAAAATATTAAAGCCAAAAATATTACTCCATTATTGATTGCAATCACAATCTTGCCCCAACTTTAATAATTCAGAAGTACCACCAGCAACCAATCCTCCTATTGCCCCAACAGCTGCGGTTGGCGCCAATGCAGTACCAGCAACACCCGCAGCATACACACCACCAACGGCGCCGCCTATACCGGCAGCAGTGACTGGGTTAGCAGCTCCCGATTGACTTAAGCCCTGAGAAACAACAGCACCAGCAACACCACCTACTAGCCCAGATGCTGTTCCATTGGAACCAATAGCCCCAGCCGCAGCGGCTTGCCCAGTTGAAGAAGCCGCTAAAAAACCACTACCTGCACCTACCAAGGCCCCTGCTACTCCACCAGCAACAGCTCCTGGAATAGCTCCAACTCCACCAGCTGCACTACCTGCCAAAGCGCCAGAAACAAGCCCACCAACAGCACCGGATATAGCGCCTATAGCCTCAGGAGAAAGGCAATAAAGACCATAAGGGTCAACATATAACAAAGGGTTTTGACCAGCATACCCATAAGTATTCATCCCACCCAACAATCCAATCGGATCACTGGTGGTATATCTTCCCGTAGCGGGGTCATAATAACGATGCCAGTTGTAGTGTAAGCCACTTTCCCTGTCGTGGTATTGGCCCGCAAACCTGAGATTCATCGTTGCACCTAATTCTTCCGGTTCAGACGTACCAAACCCATCCCCTTCCCAACGCCACGTTATTTGTTGCGTGTTGTTGGTCGCAAACCTTGGTGTATATAAGTGATCCACATGCAGGTAATTAATGATCTCGGTATTGCTTTGTGTATCAATCTGCGCAACGGGCGACATCCCATTATACAGATACTCTTTTTGTACAGTACCTGCCGCGTCTGTTTCAGCAATCAGTTGTCCATACCTATCATAATGATAAATGGTCACTGTCGCGGTTTCTGCGGTCGCACCAATGATTTTACGTGTCCGTAAACCTTGTGAATTGTAAATATACGTTGCCGTTAATTGTCCCTCTTTAAATAATTGATACCATCTATTCGCGTTATTGTAAGTACGTAACTCTTCACCTTGCGAAGCAGGTCTTGTGACGTCCAGTACTTCTTCTGTGGTGATTAAACGGTTGCTGTTTTGTTGGTATGTATAAGCATCATCATTCGCTGCTGTAGTTTTTAATTGACGGTTATGGTTTAGGTCATATTGATATTGATCAAGTGGATGAGCATTGACTTGATCACCGGTGATACGATCCAAGGCATCGTAATCGTAAAAGCTCGTTTGCGGTATGGTATCACGGCTTAACATATTGCTATTTTTATCGTAGCTGTAATCCCATGTGTCTATGCTGCCCAGACTTTGGCTGATTAAACGACCTTGTAAATCATAGGCGCGATTATCGGTGAGGCCATTGCCAAAGGTGGCGCTAAGTATTTGATCATCACCGCGATATTGTACATTGCTGATAATAGTCTGGTTGCTACCGTTTATGGTAGTAGCAATATTAGCAACGCGCCTAACACCATCACGGCCAACAGTCATCACTCGCCCAGTAGGATAACGCATTTGGGTGACATTATCCCCCTTGTCATACTGGTAAGCCGTCACGTAGCTTTGCCCCAGTTCAGTTTTGATTTGCCGAATGAGATTCCCAAAGGCATCGTAATCATAGACATAGGTACCACTTTCATCGTGTATAGCACACAGTCTGCCAGTACTAAGAACGCAACTGCTTTGTATAGCACCTTGTTGTGAGGCTACGATACCAGGGCAGTGACTGGCATTATCATAACAATAGGTCACATCCTCAATGGTGCCTGCACTATTGGGGAAAGTTTTGGTCATGGGGCGTTCCAGCTCATCATAGGTATAGGTGGTGGTAATGCCTCTGCCATCGGTGCTGGTCAGCACATTATTATTGTTATCGTAGGTATACGCAATCGTGCCACGATCCGGACTGATTTCAGAAGTGATGCGGCCAATTAAGTCATAGGTGTAGTGGGTGGTAACACCATTCGGTGCTTTGACTTGCGTAATCCGGTCGTTAGTATCATAAGTATATTCGGTAATCCCGTTTAAGCGGTGGGTATGGCGTATTAAGCGATCTTCCCCGTCGTATTGGCTACTGCTATTGCCGCCGTTAGGATCAGTGATGCCAATAA
Organism: Candidatus Endobugula sertula; assembly: GCA_001723645.1. Taxonomy (GTDB): domain Bacteria; phylum Pseudomonadota; class Gammaproteobacteria; order Pseudomonadales; family Cellvibrionaceae; genus Endobugula; species Endobugula sertula. The sequence continues at coordinate 25,149 of MDLC01000009.1, forward strand.
TATTGCTGTTGTTATCCAGAGTGATTTGCTGGGTAGAGTGATCTTCTCCCAAGTGTGGCGCACTGAGTTCTACTGCGCGGTTGCGTGAATCAAACGCGGATTGGACGGTGAGTGCCACATTGCCATTAGTATTTTGGGTATCAGTTTGGATCAGATTATTAAAGGCATCATAGTGATAGTCTACTGACTGGTTAAGATTATCCTGTACACGCGTGACTCGGCCTTTGTCATCGTAGGTCATTTTCAGGGTAATGCCATCCGGGGTTTGGATTTGCGTGGTTTGCCCGGCGCCATCATAGGTGTAGCGCGTGGTTCTACTGTCTACCGGATTACCGGTCGGCGGTGTTTCGGTCAGTGCCTCGATTAAGCCTTGGGCGTTATACTCATAGGTCGTCACCAGTTGATTAGGTGTTTCCATACGTGTGACCAAGCCACGGCTGTCGTATTCCATTGTCGTGGTATGGCCGAGTTCATTGACGATGCTCGTCATATTGCCCTGGCTATCACGGTTATATTGGGTGCTATGGTTATTGGGGTTGGTATAGCGGGTCACCAAGCTAAATTGATCATAGGTATATTGGTACAAGGCGTTATTGAAGTTTTCTCGCCGTGTTAATACGTTGCCCAGTGCATCAAAGGTCTTATCAATGGTAGAACCATTAGGACGCGTATGCCTTGTGATTTCGCCATCGGCATTACGTTGGTAGTGATAGTGACGCCCTACCGCATCCACGCGTTTGGTGGGGATATCATTAGCATCCACTTCGGTGCGGCTGAGATTGCCGTTTTGGTCGGTCAGTAAGTTACTCACCTCTTCCAGTAATGGCGGTGCGGCCAAAGGCTGGTAACGGGTACCGGTGCCATTGGCCGGGTCAGGTAACCCTTGCACATCACCGATGCTAAAGTGAATCGTGCTGTCATCCGGTAAGGTCGCCTGGGTGACACGACGCGCAAAGTCATATTGGTATTGCTTACGATGATTGCGTTGATCGGTTTGAGCAATCATTAAATAATCGTCGGCCTGATATTCAAAGGTGCGGCGATCACCATTGGGTTCGATAATGGCGATTAAATTACCACGGCTATCATGCTCAAATTGGGTAGTACGATCCAGTGGGTCGCTAATGCTGCTCAGTTTGCCTGCGCTGTATGTGAGTGTATAGGCGCTATCGGTGGGATCAATGATGCGGGTTAGACGATCTTCATTATCGTATTCCCACGTGGTGGTATTGTTATTGCGGTCAGCTCCGGTCATTAAGAAGCCACGGGCATCAAACGTATACACGCGGCCATCTTTCATGCGACGGGTGTACGTGCCATCGGGCTGTCGGGCCAGTACCGAATAATCCGTCGGTGGTGAGGTAAATTGATCCGCGTTATTGGCATCCGGCTCAAAAGTGAGTAAGGTTTCAGTGCCATCGGTGAGTAATACTTTGCCTGTTAGCTCGTGGGGGTATAACCGTTGCAAACCACGAATCGACCAGCCTGCCCCAATGGAGCTGTCGGTTTGGTTGTGGATCATCACCTCACCGGTAATGGTATCGGCCCGACGGGAGATCGGGAAATAGCACTGGGTATTTAAAGTGTATTGGTGAATGTCGGTACTAAAGCCACTGGCGTTGTATTGGATCGATGGACGGGTGAGTTTAAATTGGCCGCGCACGCTAGACGGCTCCACTCTAACGGCCATAAATCGGTCTTCACTGAGGCTAACGCCATCCACCGTCATATGCGCAGACATCGATATCGGTGGCGGTGCCTGATTACCAAAACCGCTGCTAAAAGTCTGAATGGGATGGGGGTTCGCGGTATTGCTATTGTATTCCAGTGCCAGAACACGGGGTTGTTCTAACGAACGGTAACTGGGCAGTGTATGCCACTCCCCCAAATTGCCGGTGGTTTTATTGACTTTACAGGCTGCTTTATTACAGTCGTTTTTATTAGGGTTACCGGTATTGGGGTTACCATCCTCAGAGACAACCGGGACTTGAGGGGTAATACCATGCCAGGAGTTACTACGCACCACTCCGCCAATAGAATCTACGGTTTTCCCATTGGCACTGACCAAGCCTTCACCGATTTTTTCCATTTGCCCAGTATCGTGGTTGAGGGCAAACATATCCATACGTGACCCCGGCGGGAAGTTTTCCACATTGGGGAAGGAGATGGGTACCGGTTCGGGATAGGTCACCCCGAACGGTTGAATCGCGATATACACCGAAAAATCATACTCTTCCGGTAAGGGACGTGGCTCCAAGGTAGGATCAGTCACACGGGAGATATGAATATCGCCTAAATAGGGTAAGCCAGTTTCATCATGAATGGCTGCACCAGCAGGGACGGTCATCGTCACGGGCTCAGTAGTATTGCCGTTTTGATCTTCCAGTGGGCTACTATCAACAATCGTAGTTTGGTTGGGGTGGATTTGATCGGCACTCCCCGTATCCAGCGGCAATAAATAAATCGGTGGATCAAGGAAGTTATCGGCCCCTGCGATAACGGGGATCATTTCCGGGACAGTCGCAAAATCGCCCAAGGCAGGATCAACGGTGCTGCCATCTACTAATAAACGGATATGGCCGGATACGGGCAAATCATCAAATAAGTAATCGCCATTGGCATCACTCACGGTTTCAATACCATTCACTTCTAAACGGACACCGGGTAGTGGCTGGTCGCCCAGGGTCAGTACTTTACCATATAAACGGGTCACGCCATCGGGTTCGGGCACAGTAATGGTGATGGTTTCTTCATCCGCATAGTAGCCATTACTGGCATTTAACGTCAGCGTATAGATGCCCACTTGACTTTCTTGCGGGGTAAAGGTCAGTTTGCCACTCATGGCATCCAGTGACATATTAGCGGGTAATGGTGTGGGCGATATACCAAATTGCAGTGTGGCCTCATTAGGGTCACTGGCGTTCAGTTGTAGCGTAAGGGTTTGGCCTAATGGCGCCATTTGATTGCCGATAATACTCAGTCTAGGTGTTAAGGATTGTTCACCCGTCACTTGAATACTCCACGATTGTGTGGCGCTCAGCCCTTGTTCATCAGTGACGTTAACAGTGACGGCATAATGACCATCGTTAATCGGAGTCCAGCTAATCGCGGCATTATCGTTACTAGTTTGGGTGAGGCGCATACCTAACGGTGCGCTGGTTAAACGGTAGCTTAGATCGCCACCATTCACATCACTGGCTGCGACGCTATAGCGATAAGTCGCATTCACTGTCGCTGAGGTCACAGGACTGGAGCTGATTACCGGCGGTTGTTGAGGAATGGCGATGGTCATCGTAAAGCTCTGGGTGGCAGTACCACCGCGCCCATCATTGGCTTGCACGGTCACATTGGCAGTGCCTGCGGCATTGGGCACCCAGTTTATGGTGCCACCTGTGATGGTCATTCCGACAGGCGCATTCAGCAAGGTGTAGCTCAGTGGATCATTATCGGGATCAGTCGCCACCACCGTATAGCTATAGGCTTCACCCGCTACCACATCAGTCACGGGTGTACTGATTATTTGCGGTAGTTCATTGGGTGGCTCTTGTACGGTCAGGGTGACAGTATCCGGCTCACTGGCCAACTGACCATCATCTACGATCAGTTGCACAATGTAGAGGCCCGATTGATCCGCTAAAAAGCCGGTGTCTTCCTGGGTAGCACTGGTCAGTTGAGTGGTACTGTTGTCAGGGCGGCTCAGGATCGCCCATTGATACGTCAGTGTATCCTCATCAGCATCGCTGGAATGACTGCCACTCAATGACACCGGTTGATTAAATTCGACGGTTTGATCATCGCCCGCATTGGCGACGGGGCGGCTGTTAATGGTGGAAATCACTCGCTGATCGGGCGTACTGTCTTCAATGCCATCATTGACGATTAACTGCACCACGTAATCACCCGCTTTATCAATGGGGAGTGTTGGGTTCACCAAGGTGGTATCACTGAGGGTGGCTTGGCTGTCTGTGGGTTGACTGACTAACGACCAGCGATAACTTAAGGGTTGGCTTTCGGGGTCGGATGAGGCGCTACCCTCCAGTGTCACCACATCATTGACAAAGGCTTGTTGGTCCGCTCCAGCATTGGCCACGGGTGGTAGGTTTTCGCTGGTGATGGTGACCGTATCCGGGGCGCTGCTGGCTTCGCCATCGGATACGGTAAGACGGATAATATATTCACCCAGGCTATCAATGGTCATCTCAGGCATCACCGCCGTGGGATTTTCTAATGTCACGCTGCTGTCGTCGGGAGCGGATTCAATCTCCCACAGATAGCTTAAGGAATCACCGTCTCGGTCACTGGAGGCGGTGCCATCGAGCACAATGCGACCCCCAACATGGGCTTGTTGATCATTCCCCGCATTAGCCACCGGAAGACTATTGAGGGTAGAGATGATCACCTGATCAGGGTCACTGTTATCGGTGCCATCATTGACGATAAGATCAAGAATATAGCCCCCAGGTTGATCGACAATAAAATCGGGATTGACCAATGTAGGATCAGAAAGTATGGCTGCCGACTTATCTGGCTTTTGGTTAAAGCCCCACAAGTAAGTGAGTGCATCGCCATCACTATCGGAGGAGGCACTACCATCCAATACCACGGAGCTGTCAAGCGCAATGGTTTGATCCCGCCCAGCATTGGCGATGGGTGGATTATTTTCTGTGGTATCGTCGTGGAGTTTTTCCAGGCGTAAATCGTAACGCAGATGGTAGATGTGCCAGTAGCGACCTTTAAAAATAATACGGATATTAGTGATCTGGTCGCGCGGAAGCAGTGGCGCTTGTGGCAAGGTAATATAAGGCGTATAGCCATAACCATCGACATTGGTTTGTGGCAAGGTAATATAAGGTTCACCGGCTGGCGTATAGCCATCGGCATTGATGACTGTGCGGTTGTTATTGGTAATGACTAAGCGAAACGGACCCTTATGGGTGTCGGTGCCAATATTTTTTAAACGGTTCTGGGTGACGAGGCCGCGATAATACCAACTGTAATAACGGTTGTATCTATTGAAGTACCCTTGGTAACGGCTGAATGGTTGATTGTAACGAATATTATCTACCGTGATATATTGATCATCACTACCACTCTGACCGCGATACTCCAAGCGCAGTGTATAGGCTAATTGACTACCGTGGCGTTTAACAAAGAACAGACGCTTGCGGAGGGTTTCGCCGGGTTCAAAATCAATCCGGCGGCCTTGTTTTAGCCAAACAAACGGTTCACCATTGTCGGTCGTGCCATCGGGTTGCTCAAGGCGGTGGCTGGCACTTTCGATTACTAAACGGAATTGACCACTCACGGTGTCAGTACCCGTATGGGTTAAACGATGACGAGTAAAGACCGTACCCAAGTGCCAATGATAATGGGGGCGACTTTGCTTAACCTCAACATCACTCATGACCTGATAATCGCTATCAGCAGCCCAGCCAACTAATGGCGCACACAGCAGTACCCATAAACCCATAAGAATGGGTAAACGAAAAAGTCCATATTGCTTATTGCCGGTATCCAACATCGTGCGCCTCGTTATGCTGTGGTCAATGTATTCTGAATTAGGTCGTCGGTACTTCAATCACTCTGCCGCTTTCTGTGGTGAGTGTCATACCGCCTGGGCCACCGCCCAAGGTGCTGTGTAGTGTGACTTGCGCGACTTGTTCACCATCGGCAAACGGCGCGTAGAGTGCGGCGGTACTTTCAGAGACAGAAAAGTTCACAGAAGCCATTAACGTACTGGTGCCTTGAGGCAAACTGACTTGAGCACTGGCCGTAGCGTTTTCCAACGAACCACTTAATGGTGAACTGGTCGCGGTCATCTGGCTACCGATGGCAGGGGTAACGGTTAATGCAACAGTGGCACCCAGTGGAATATTGACTGCAGAAAATGCAACGGTTACCGGATTATTGGTGTTTGAAGGTAATACCACATCGTTATCGCCTGTTGGCGTTGCAGGCACCGCACTACCGGCGACTGAGCTAATACGAATAGTAGGTAAATTGGCGGGGAAAATAGGCTGCGGGGTCGACGATGTCACGACCGTATTCGGGTTACTCGCGCCAAAAAAATTGAGTTCATCTGCTTCTATTCGTGCACGACCAAAACCACCTCGTCCTCCCGGTAGACCCGCCTGCCCCCCTAGTCCGCCACGCATATCAATCACACCCGCACCATTAACGCGAGTCGCCACTAAACGTACGGCACCACCACTACCAGCTCCTGAACCAAAACGAATAGAACGACTAAATGAAAAAGGTGCACCATTGCCACCATTGGCTAAAATATTGCCATTCAGGATGAGTGTACCGGATACCGCCAATAATAAAGCACCGCCACCACTACCGCCACGAGCGCCGGTACCGATAGACGCATTAGGATCAGTTTCAATGTTTGTTGCACCACCACCAGAACCACCTAACAAGGGCTGCAATGAATCAGAGCCATAAATATTGCCAACAAACGTGTTAAGACCTGTATTGAATCGTTGGCCTAACGATGCGTAGGAACCACCATTTCTATCGCCACTACTGCCACCGGGGCCTTTGCCTGAGCCGCCTTGATTGATTTGAGGGCGCCCACCTGCAAACGCTCCAGGCGGTAACGCAGTCAGTTGATTGCCATCCACCCCTCGAATATCAATATTGCCATTGATCGTCGCATCACCTTGTACCAAAATCGTCACTGGAGGATTGCCGGGGCCACTACCATCCGCAAATCGTACTGTCACACCCTCAGGGATAGTGATGGACGTGTATTGCAATATACCATTATCGGGTACTGTGATGATGGTATCCGCTGTTGGCGCAAGCGCACCGTCGACACCCGTACTGCCACTATCAAATGCCCATACGGGTAAGGCCAGTAGGGATAGCAAGCAACTTGCCAGCGTTAAACGTTTGGATGTGAGCCATTGGTGGTGTGTCATGGTTGCTCTCCTGCAAAGTAAAGTCGTTATTGAATCGTTAATGTCAGTGGTAAGCCCGAGCGCGTGGTTGCCAAGCCTTGTGAAGTGGTTAACCGTAGTTCGTAAGTCCCCGCTGGGGCATGGGACTCAATAGTTAGGGGAATACTGAGTAGTGTCCCGGCTGAGTTCACAGTGAATATGCCCAGAGTCATGCCGTCGGAAGGTGACAGGTTGACCTGTTGTACATCTTGTAAATTCACTCCGCCAACCTCCAGCGTGACCGTGCTGTTGATAAATACGGTATTGGGTTGTATCGTGTGGAGTAATGCGCCTATGGTGGTACCCACCGGATCACTGAGTGACGTGTTTGAGGCATTATTAATAGCTACACCGATGGGTTGGGAATAAGCCAGCGAATTAGCTGCTGAGTGATTGTCTGTAATCGCCACCCCAATAACTGGTGAGTATGCCGCGCTGTTACCTGCTTGATTGGACTCAAGCACGGTGATGCCTACCGCTTGTGAGTACGCTGCATTCGCACCTGCCTGGGTAGGCTCCGGTATGGTGACCCCCACAACTTGCGTATAAGCGAGACTATGAGTCGCCTCACCCTCTCTTGTCATGTTGACTCCAACGGGCGTTGAAATAGCGGTATTGGACGTTGATTGATTAGGCGATTGAATATGGACACTAATGGTGTCAGAAAACACACCACGCTGTTGCATATCAGGGTATTCATTGACTAATTCAATAAAGCGTTTATTCACATATACTGGAAATTCATAAAAGTAGAATTTGTTAGCCAATGAAATATTCAGTGTGGTGATGCCGTCAGTCACGGCATTCAGCGTGAGTTCAGCTTCCCGTTCTCCTGCCAGTACCGTAAACGTGGTTTCACTATGGGTAGCAATGGTGGGATCGCTGATACTCACCGTGTAGGTTTCATCTTCGGGACGAGGATGTGCAAACATCAAACGAATACGGGTATTGGGCGTAGAGGGACTGATAGCAATGGGGGCTGGTTGTGTGTGCAATACAGGAATCACATCTGCGACGATAACGGCCGTTTGGGTTTCCCCGACCCCCGTAACCACACGTAATGCCGCATTGCCTAGCAGAGCTTGTGTGGAAGCGGTGATCGTAAATGTGACCTGATCACTGGATGCGGTAACATGGCGAATGGTTAAACCCTCTACATCGGTCAACACCTCTGCCCCCAGCAAATTATCACCCGTAGCGGTTATTTGTGCGGTATTACCGCGGTTAACAAAGGCAGGGGTGAGTTGGTTAATGCTGAGGGCTTCGGATTGTTCCTCGTAAAAAACACGCACAATATTACCGGCGCCATCATATTCATAGCGAGTAATACGCTCTACGCTGGCATAAGCAGCCGCAGAGAAGAGTATAAAAATAAGGACACGTAATCCCGAGAGTAAGGGGAAAATTCGCTGCAGGTGTGCATGTCCGTTCGTTAGCCACGTCATTGTGTAATGATCTCTACTCGCTAGTGTCTTTGTTATTGTTGTTCACTGTCCTTATGGCGATCCGTTGCATGGTCTTGTAGAGTTTGCATTGAATACCAAATGATCACATTGTGGTGATCGATTGACGGCTTTAAACAGTCATCAGTGAATACTTATTGTATGTTTGCTCGTTATTTTTAAAAGCGGTAGCCATTATGAAAAAAAACGCGACAACTTCATAGATGTTTTTTGGTAAAATTTTTATTTTTTAAGATTAAAAAGCTATAAAAAAGACGGGTTGTTATTTGATTTTAGCCTCTTTGTTGAATAATGCGTCAAATAAACAATACCACGTTGCTCTGAATGACGTGTCGTTAGCAGGGTATGAGACCATCTATAATACCAAAAACCTCAGTTTATACCGGAAAATGCCAAAAAATAACCAGACAAAAAAGCCGCCAGATTTACCCAAGCATACAGCCAATAAGCCCAATCCTGACGACTTTACTCCACCTCCTGCTGCTGCATGCACCCGAATGCAGAACCCACCCACGCCGATGTGACCGAACAAGACCTAGACATTTTAGAAGACGAACCGGTATTGGTTAACAACCAAGACAAAAAAACCTTTGAAAACAAAGTTCGCGCATTAGTATTACAACTACACGCGCAGTTAATTACCAAGGCCGCCTAATGAACGCAATCAAACTCGCAAAAGAGCTACACGAGACAGACGCCCACTCTGCACTGCTACGTGTTAACAAAGGGCGTAAACAAGAAGACAAGCTAACCAAAAAGCAATTTCTCGAAAAGCTAAGACGCGCCTACTTTTTAAATACCGGAGCAACAGGAAAATCACACAACCCTCAACAAAACCAACCGTTTTCTATATGGATGAAAGAGCGCTTTGCACGAGTTGCACGCTTTACCTTTAACCATAAAGGCAGCGAAACGGCTTACAACCAACACAGCCAATATTTAAAAGAGTGACTTGGCTAAACCACAACAAAGAAAGAAAAAGACCATGCCACACCCAATCATAGTTTTAATGATCAGCTTTATCGTCATCGCCGCTACGCTGTACCAGCGCCACACTAAAAACAACTTGTTTTTAGCTACCCACAATAAGCAACACCAAAAAGAAAAATGGCCACTATGGATCACATTTATTGCTGTCATTGCGCTATTAATATCCGGTGGCCAGCTTTTTATGATTTACGCAATCAACTAAACACCGACTCATTAACCGGAGAACACCATGAAAAGACTAGAACAGGTAAAAGTGCACAGAGAACCCCATAAACCTTTACGGAGTGTAGAGCAATGAGCACGATCACTAGAATTACCCGTGGCCTGTTTTCGAGGCGGCTCTCAGAAAACGAAGCAGCTTGTGGGTGCCGAAGACCTGGCACTCTACTTAGATAACATTAACAACGAGGCGCGCCAGCTCATCAGCCCAGACCTTAACTAGCGACTTTTTAGCAAACGTTTTAGACACATCAACTAACGTTTTACCACCTCGCTTAATCCGTATCCTTGCTGTATATTGCGTCTTGTTTTTACGCTTATGCGCCGTCATTACCGCCATATTAGTGCCCATAAAATGTATCGTCATTTTATGGGCACCGACTATACAAAAACACACAAAATATGCAAAAAACAGCCAAAAATACGCACCCCAAAAAAGCTATAGAAACAGGCGCAAAGCCACAACACACGCTAGATACAAGCACTCACCGCTTCTGCATTGCGCCGATGATGGATTGGAGCGACAGACACTGCCGCTACCTTTGGCGTTTAATTTCCCAAAAATCTCGGCTCTATACTGAAATGGTCACTACCGGCACTTTAATACATGGTGACCCTAAACGCTTTCTCGACTACAGTCCGGAAGAACATCCGCTCGCTCTTCAGGTGGGTGGCAGTGATGCAAACGATCTGGCACATTGCACTAGGCTAGCAGAAAAATGGGGCTATGATGAAATCAATCTCAACTGTGGATGCCCCAGTGACCGGGTGCAAAACGGTATGATCGGCGCCTGTTTAATGGCCCATCCGCAGACAGTGGCTAAGGCTTATCAAGTAATGCAAAATAACGCAAATATTGAAGTCACCATTAAACATCGTATTGGCATCGATGATATGGACAGTTATCAAGGCATGGTAGATTTTGTCAGGCCCATTGCTGACAAAGGCTGCCGCACTTTTATCGTTCACGCACGCAAAGCTTGGTTACAGGGCTTGAGCCCCAAGGAAAACCGAGAAGTACCACCGCTGGAATACCCGTTTGTATATCAACTTCAACAAGATTTCCCGGACCTCAATATTGTGATCAATGGCGGCATCAAAACTATCGACGATACTCTCAATCACCTTCACCATGTCGACGGTGTAATGATAGGTCGAGAAGCCTATAGCAACCCCTATTTATTAGCGGAGATTGATCAGCAAGTATTTAATGAGTCCCATACCATTCCCTCTCGCCTGGAGGTCGCTCAAGCATATATTGATTATTGTGAACAACACCTTGCCAAAGGCTCCCGCTTACACCATATGAGTCGACATGTCTTAGGACTTTTTCAGGGGCAACAAGGCTCTCGACAATTCCGCCGCCATATTAGTGAAAACGCCCACAAAAAAGACGCTAATAGCAATGTTCTTATTGATGCACTGGCTTATATTGTTTAAAAATATAGGAAAAAAATAACATTTATAGTCATATAGAACCCAATAAATGCTACTCTAGCGCTAATTAACGGCAACCCGAGATTTTTCATTTCCCTCGTTTTAAAAAACAATCCGTATTATGAGCAACAGTAAACTGGAACAATTAAAATCAATGACTGATGTCGTCGCTGATACTGGCGATATCGAGGCCATTCAACAGTACCAACCATTGGATGCAACCACCAACCCATCACTCATCTATAAAGCGGCACAGATGCCCCAGTACGATGCATTGGTCACAGCAGCCATTGCCTGGGGCAAACAACAAGGTCATTCTCAGCAAGAACATATCCAATATGCTGCTGATAAGCTGGCTGTATTCATTGGCTGTGAGATTTTGTCGATTATCCCAGGGCGCGTATCAACCGAGGTCGATGCTCGTTTATCGTTTGACCAACAGGCGACCATCAACAAAGCCAAGCAACTGGTTGGCCTCTATCAAGCACAAGGAATCGATAAGGACCGAATACTGATCAAAATTGCTTCTACCTGGGAAGGTATCAGAGCCGCAGAAGTATTGGAGAAGGAAGGAATTAATTGTAACCTCACCCTATTATTTAGTTTCGCACAGGCAGCCGCTTGTGCCGATGCAGGTGTATTTTTAATATCACCTTTTGTGGGCCGAATACTTGACTGGTATACAGCAAATACCGACCAAAAAGTCTATAACTCACTAGACGATCCTGGTGTTATTTCGGTTAGTAATATTTACCAATATTATAAGCAGCACAATATCAGCACTATCATTATGGGGGCCAGCTTCCGTAATACGGGGGAAATTGAGGCATTAGCGGGCTGTGATCGACTCACTATCAGCCCAAAGTTATTAGAAGCTCTCCGTCACGACAAGGGAAAACTGGAACGAAAATTATCCACTCACTCTCCAACAATACAAAGCGATAGAGTCATACTCAACGAAGCCGAGTTTCGTTATCAAATGAATGACAATGCCATGGCCACCGAAAAGCTATCTCAAGGAATTCGACAATTTGTTGCCGACCAGATTAATCTGGAAAATTTACTCACAGAGTATTACCAATCATGATATCCCGACTACAACAATTATTGAGTCAATTCATAAAAGCATCTCCAGACGAAGGATTATTATCTGATACTAACCGACAGTTGGCTACCGCCGCCTTGTTGGTAGAAGTCGCCACTATCGATCAACAGGTCGAACCGGCAGAATTATCAGCCTTACACCACCGATTAAGTCAGCAATTTTCTTTAGCAGACGATGAGATTAAAGAGCTGATTAACAATGCTCGAAGTGCATCTAAAGAATCCTCCTCACTCTATCAGTTCACTCAACACATTAATCAACACTGCAGTGATGATGAAAAGTATCAACTGGCTTGCGACCTATGGCACATTGCCTACGCTGATGGCAATTTGGATAAATACGAAGAATATATTATTCGGCGTATTACCCATCTCATACATTTACGTCACAGTGATTTTATTCGGGCAAAACATCAGGCAAGAGACAAACTGAACTAAAAAGAGATGGGATAAAAACCAGAGAGTCCTCTTAATATTAACTGCGCTTCTTTTTATTTTATGTTATGAAATAAACTCCTTAGTCCAGGAAATACGCTTATTTAACCATATCTCTTGAGTATTATTTGCTGCAAATTCTCTGGCATTACTAACCAACTGTTTGGTCATGTGGTGGTCATTGGATAATTCAATAATTTTATCTGCCATCGCCTGCACAGATAACCAAGGAACCGTTTTAACCGCACCCGTACTTTCCAGATCTTTATAATAATAAGTATCATAAGCGATAATGGGCAAACCACAAGCCATCGCATCAAACACACTTCTCGGGGTATCCTCACTCTTAGGAGCAGCTAATAAAAAATCATACGTCGATAGTTCATTAAATAATTCCTGGCCATAATTCATTGCATCATGAAAGTTGATCAGATGGGAAAGCTGACTATATTCAACTTGCTGCTGTAGGCTTTCTTTACTATCCCCCGCACCAATAATGGTTAAAGACACCGTTTTTTCAGCACCTACCTGCTCAGCAACTAAAGCCGTTGCTTTGACCATATCATCAATCCCTTTATAAGCCACCACACGCCCAAAATAGACCAAACTAATCGTTTTTTTAGTCTCAGTGTACTGAGCCAGTTTCTCAGCCAACCGGCCTTCACTTAATACAAATGACAAATCATGGGCTGCATTAAAAAAATTCTTAACATGTTTTCTACCTTTACCGTAATCTTCAACCAAAGCGCGACCTTTTAACAACACTAAATGACAATATCTGCAGACAAAACGAAGTTGCACACCAATAAGAGGGTTATAAAGATACTTACTCAAAAGATAGCTTTTAAGTGAAAACTTTCCTGTTTTATATAACATTTCTGCAGAATTACGATGGTCGATATCCATAATACAAATGGTTTTTTTCCCTTGAATCACAGCAAACAACAAAGACATAATCGTAAATAATTTAAAAATATCCTTGGAGACACTGGAATGAACCACGTTGGCCGCTTTAACAGCACACCATATAGCAGGCCAAACTTGAAAAGGCGCTTTCAATAAAAAAGCTGCTCGCGACAGATTAGCAGGAACAGACTCAATATAAAATATTTTTTCTTTTTCACACTCGATATGGGCCAAGTGGTGTTTGTTTTTTTGATACTGTTCTACTGTCATCGCGGGGGCATGGACAACAATCTCAGTTCCCCATTCTAACACTCGGGGCAGCAGTTCTTTTAGATGCCCTGCAAAAGCACTTTCACAAGCAATAACATTATTATCCACTTTATAAAATGGCACCATCAGAACCATCAAATACTTCATTAAATCCCCTCTTCCAGCGTTTTAACAAGATCTTTAAAAGTCTTCCGGTTTAACTCATTCAGACTCATTAATACACGGTGCGCTTCAAGCACCTTCTCTCTTACCAACCGTTCTTCATCATCACAAAGTGCTAAATTAGAAAACTCCTTCGAACAACAATAGTTTTCAGCAAGCGTACCAATAATCTGGCACACTGAATCTATTCCTATAGAAGATAGTAACCTTAAAATATCCTGATTATCACTAATAATAACCGGCTGAATATGTTTTATCGTTTGACTTTTAATGGCAACTTTTGCAATAAAGCCCAATGTCGTACTATCTAAGCCCTGAACAGCGCTTAGGTCAAACACAATGGTGCATAAATCATTATTTTGAAATAGAGTTTGAATATATTGATCAAACGATACACATAAGGTCAAACGCACATCTCCAACCATCTTAATAACATAAATACCCTGATGGTCTGCAACGAGTATTTGTCCTGGAAGAACATCTGGCATAGTTAACACATCTTTTTAATCGACAATACAGCAATGTCATCCGGCAATTCTTCAATATCAGCAATACCTAGTTGATTCATCAAACAATCTATATTACCCTCTGTATGCTCAATGAGTTGCAATAATGCGTGCTCTTTTTCTTCCAGAGCCTGAGGTTCTAGCAACTCCAGAACGCCATCAGAAAAGAGTAATAATGAGAAAGTATTGTCAGGCACCTCAGTTTGATACACTTCCCAATCTGCCTGTTCATAAAGACCAATAGGTTTACCACTGCCTTCTAAAAATTGTGCGTTGCCTTGATAGTACAAAACTGGCAGGGGTAAGTGCCCTGCCACAATATAGTATAGTTGATGGATTTCAGTATCAAGAAACCCCACCACCAGAGTCAGGTGATTATTAATACCCATCTCAATCAATTCATCATTCACCATCTCCAATAATTCAAGTAATGCACCCGCTTCTGAATCAAACTGCACCAACATTTGCTTCAAACGCACCAATTGCGCAACCAAACCTTTAAGCCAAATGGCCACAAAAGCCGGAGCAGAACCATGACCCGAAACATCGGCCAGATAAAAAGCAAAATAACGCTGCTTGATAAAAGCATAGTCGACACAGTCACCACTTAAATAGAGAGAGGGCACGAGTCTATACTCAGAAATATAATCCCGTGCATAGAAGGGAGAGACTGGCAGCATGGATTGTTGAACACAATGCCCGGCTTTTTGATCCTGTTCCAAAATAGCAATATGTTGCTTAAGCTGTGTGTTAACCTCTTCCAGTTGCACACGATAACGTTGGTTATCTACCAACAATTGGCTACGCTCCAAACTATTTTCTACGGTGTGAACTAAGACCTCCATATCCACAATGGGTTTAATCAGATAATCCATGGCTCCTAAACGCAAAGCCTGCACGACATCGCTCATCACTCCAGCCCCTGAAATAACGATAACAGGCACAGAAGGAACCAATTCATGAATCTGCTGCAATAGCGTCAAACCATTGACCTTAGGCATACAAAGGTCTGTGATCACAAGGTCAGGCGCATGTTCTTTAAACACTTCAAAACCAGTAATAGCGTCGGCAGCCTCATACACGACAAAGCCACTATCTTCTAAATAGGTTACTAGGCTTTGACGAATACCGACCTCATCATCAACAACTAGTAATTTATAGTGGGAATTATGCATTGGACACAATTTTTACAACACTGAAGCTATTATTGTAGACTACCACACTACTCCTTTATCCCCAGTCTAGCAAGGCGTTCCACAAGAAATTAGGCAATTTATCAATTATCAACTATGCTGTAGATAACTAGTGGACATCTGTAGGCTATTGACAGAAAGTTGTTGTATCGTCCGTTATCTCAAACCCACCAATAATGGAAACAAACGATATGCTAGACCGTGATTACATTGAAAAACGTGATTTTATCCGTATGAAGGTAAATACTCCCGCTAAAGTCAGTATTCAACAAGAAAGGCACCTTGACCGAAGGCATTTGTAATGACCTTAGTGGCAATGGTATGTTACTAACAATGGATCAAAAACTCCCTCTGGGTAGCGAATTACTGGTTACTCTTTGTCCCGAAAACGGGCAGAGACCCACCCTACAGGCGAAGTGCACTATTGCTCGATTACAACAAGCAGGTGGAGATAAGTGCTTGCTAGGTCTGGAAATACTGGAAGTGCTTAGTGAGGCAGATTCAACCCAAGTAGCCTAACTTAACTCATTTATGCGTAGCTGACGACGCCTCTTTATAGTTCTATCGCTATATATTCTAAAACAAATCAAGCGATCATAAGGGGAAATAAAACCCCTGCGTTCTTAAATGTAAGCCCCCAAGACTATATTGGAACTTCAGTGGATAGAGCGATTAATCACAAGAATAGACTTTTTGGTACACGTGTTACGAAAACGATAAGGATGATTAGACTCAACAATAAATGCATCACCAGCATCCAATGTTGCAAACTGGCAATCTATAATAGCCTCTAACTGACCTTGAACAACAAAACCGCTGAAACTACGCTCATCAACACACATAGTCTCACCCGTATCGCTACCAGGGTTATGCACTTCATAGCTAAGCTGACCACGGCCAACTTTACTATCGGACAAACAGTAATAATCTATTTTTTGATTGCTAAAACAGAACATTTGGTAACTACGAAAAAAACAGGTGAAATGATCATCAAAATCTATATTGAAAAAATCACGGATATTCATTGGAATTCCTTTAAGCAATTTTTCCAAAGAGCTTATAGAAGGACTGACCCTTCCCTGCTCAATCATTGAGACGCTACTATTTGTTACACCCGCGCGCTTTGCTAGCTCACGCTGGGATAAGCCATACATTTTTCTGATCTGCTGCAAACGGGCAGCAATTTCATCGGACATAGATTTAATTACATAGATAACATTTATCGATAAGACCCTGTTAATACTAATCATACAACGTTTTTTTAGGCGTCACTAGCCAAGCGCCAACTCTGACTTCTCTTGACGATACGGCCCTCAAGAACAAATGCTGGAAGAACTACGTGACCACCTTGCAGTTTAGCTCACGCATTCAGAGGAAAACCTCACATCCAACACTCCCTATTTCATTAGTATTCACAGACGCTAAAGCATATCTTTGTAAATGTTTTCATGTGTTAAGTCAATGGCTGAGCCAAAACCAGGAACTCTAAGCTCTGTTTTTGACAACTTGATCTCCTTTTCATCAACCATACTTTGTCCAAAGTGGTATTTCACCGACATATCGCCTCGAAGTGCAGACTGATTATAATTTTCAGCCTTTTCTACTACCGATTGATTTTTTTTCGAATATCGTTTCATGATTTTATTACCATAACGACAAGCCAGCATATCCTGGGTCTTCTGTGGGGATAAAATACAAGCTGTTGCATTATTTCCACCAAATCCTTTTGAGTTTAAGAAAGCCACTTCAGGAATTTGCTCAAACTCAACATCTCGTGTCGATAGGTTAAGACGCTTCTGACAAACATCTTCCGCCACTCTATCTATGGTTTTAATTCCAGGTAAAACCCCGTGAGAAAATACACCCAAGGAATTAATTAGTTGGTCTCCACTAGCCGGAGCTAAAGAATGTCCCACATAAGATTTAACAGCGGCAACTGGCCAATTATTAATACCAAACACACCCGCAATACGATCAAGTATTTCAGATTCTGAGACTCTGTTTTTAGGGGTACTTGAACCATGAGCCTGGACAAAACTACGATAACGTACGGCCTGCACTCCTAATAAACTTCTCGCAGAGGCGACGGCTCTTGCAAAGGTTAAATAATTACCTGGCCCAGGTGCTGAAATGGACTTTTTGTAACCATCTGCATTAATAAAAACATCAGTAACGGCACCATAGATATTCGCACCTAACTCTACAGCTAATGCATCATCCATTAAAACCACTTGCTGAGTAGACTCCGCAATAGTAAAACCACAATTCTCACCAAATGGGCGGCTGGCTCGGTGATAATTTGGCGTGGTCACTCCATCTAATTTACACAATTTTTCGTCCGTCGCCAAAGCACCCATAGCACTATAACCATCAATGATCTCTGGGATGATAGGTGCCTCACTACTACCGACAACAACAACTCGGCGACACCCAGAACGAATATCTTCTATGCCCGCTCGCAAATTATACAAAAAGGTAGCACAGGCCCCAGCAATACTACCCGTCGCTCCCATACTGCCTAAAACATAAGCATTAATAAAATCAGCGGACATAGACCCCATACCCAATGCTACCTGTTTGGTTGATACCCGCTCTGAATTTAAGCGTGCTTTTAAAAGCCCACCAAAGCCATAGTCGTCCAACTGGCCCATAACACTACTAGAATAAACCGCTACTTCATCGGGTGCCACACAAGCCATAATGTCTGACCAATTAATTCCCATGGAATTGGTTGCATCAGAAGCACCAATGATAGAAAGCTGTAAACCGCGGGGATGAAAACGTGAAGGATATTGTGCAGCAGGATCAAAACCATCAGGTAACTGCCCTGCTGCTTGAACTGGAGAGATATAACTGGTTGATAGTTTAAAAGAGGGTTCATGATCCCTAACAGCCGATACAGTCACACTCACCCTATTATCTTCTAAAGAAGACACTTGCCAACCTTCTGGTAAAGGGCTGGGTAATTTTTTCCTGGATAGAGTAAACGTCATCACTTTATCCTGTAACTTAGATATCGACACAGATTGGTGACTGGGAGTATGGTCAACATCCCAAAATGTTTTCTGAATACGACGAACTAATGTATTACTAATGATATCTTTAGAAAAGTGTTTGACCACTTCCTCAGCAGATAACAGGTCACCGCTACTACTTTTATAACCATTATGGGTAAATGTTACACGCCCCATCATAGTCGCTAGTCCTAACAGCGTTTCCTGATATTTATCCATAGGCAAAGACTCTAAAATCGTACGCTGATATGCCTGATGAAAAGAACTACGCCCAGCAGCATTACCCCCCCCAAAACCTACAATTACCGGTAATCTTGCCATAAATTAACTATCACACGTTGAAATAAAAATCATCGCCAGTGTAGAGGGTTATATTGTTAAATTATATGGTATTATAGCCATATATTATGGTATTTGAGCCAAATCATACCTTCAAAATCAATCAACTATGGCTAAAGTCGCTTTTGTACTCACAGAAAAAATGTTGCTGACCAGTACTAGCTGGCCAGCCGATATGTTAAATGCCGCGAATAACTGCGCTAAAGCGCTATGTCCTAAAAAACCTGAACTTATGCTCATGACAGTGTCTGCCTGCTCGCTAAGCAAACAACGGCAATCTCCATTTATTTTGCTGCCAGACCACCATATTGACGACGTTACGGATGTTGATCTTATTTACTTACCCGCATTATGGCGCAACCCTTGTTCAGTATTAGTGAATAACCACGCTTTATCTCCTTGGCTGCAACACCATTATGACAATGGAACGATTATCAATGGGGTGGGAACAGGCTGTTGCTTTATGGCCGAAGCGGGTCTTTTAGATCATAAACCAGCCACTACTCACTGGTATTATTTTGACCAATTTCAAAAGCTGTACCCTTTAGTACAATTAAAACGTCAGCATTTTATTACTCAATCTGGGAATTTATATTGTGCAGCCAGCCTTAATTCACTGGCTGATTTAACCATTCACTTTATTAAACACTTCTTTAATAGTGCCGTAGCACAACATGTCGAACGCCACTTTTCTCATGAAATTAGACAAGCCTATGAAACAGCAAGCTATTTTGAAGATGGTAATATCAATCATTCAGACGAAGAAATTCTACAAATTCAATTATGGTTAAAAAATAACATCAACAAACCTATCCAAATTGTAGATATCGCGAAACAATTTAGCATCAGTACACGAAACCTAAATCGACGTTTTAAGGAAGCCACAGGAAAGCCTCCATCTATTTATATACAAGATGAACGCATACAGATTGCCAAAGACTTATTGCAATCCAGCAATCTAGCTATTGGTGATATTGCTGACAAGGTAGGTTATAGTGATGTCAGTTATTTTTCACAACTCTTTAAAAAAAGATTACACATTACTCCAAAAGAATACCGAACAACAGTAAGAGCCAAGCTATTTTATGAGCAATAAATACGAGCTAGCATGTTTGTCATCAATGCGCTCTTCTCTACCACCTTTAGGGAGAGCGTTTCTAAACATTAGGATTTTTTACAGCCAAACGGCACCGAGGTTATAAAAGCACTTGTTTTTGGGCCCCACATTACCCACTTTAATAGACTTTTCTGCGATAAAAAGTATTCCCTTGAATACACCTCATTATTAAAATAAAAAGCAATGTAAATGAACTAAAAAACAATCCCTCAGCAACAATGGGTTCTACAGACAATACGTGTTTAAAAAAGCGACAAATCAGCGATTTTTTAACGACTTTTTCTTTAATTTTTATGCGTAATTCATGCCACAAAAAACCCTTGAAATTCATAACAAATAGGTGGATATTAGGACCCATGAGTTACCAATATCTAACCCCCTTGTACAGCTTTTCTCCTACTCTGCCAGACGACAGGCATATCACTTTACATAAACATTTTTCCATACTATCAATCCATAACAGGAGGTACGTCCTATGGCAATGGCAAGCAATGTTACCTATCGTGATCTTGATGCATCTGAAGCCCTCAATGCAATCATTAGCAAACGGCTCACTAAGCTTGGCCGCTACTGCAGCGATATAAAACATAGCCGTGTTGTCCTTGATTCGCCACACAATCATAAGCACAAAGGAAAGCAGTTTCGTGCAACCGTTGAAATAGACCTCAAAGGCAACCCAATAAACATCTGTCAGGACGATCCTTCTATACATGTAGCCGTTCGCGACGCATTTGATGTAGCGGAAAGAAAACTAAAGTCTCATGCAAAACAACTACAATCTCGACGTCATCGTCAACGTCCAGACCTTGATGACAGTTTTGATGCAGTGGCTAGTTAGCCCTCCATCTTATCAGGGCGGCACTTAGCCGCCCTATTTTAGCAAATCTAATATTCCGTCATATGACTACTTTTATTTCTCTTTTACTCATTTTAGAATAAACTTTCAATCGATAAATTGACTATGGACAGTAGACATATCCCCCATAATCCATTTACGCCTCCATAACAACTGACTAGCAATATGAGTATTAACTGGTACCCAGGGCATATGCACAAAGCCCGCAAAGAGATAAACCAAACTTTACATCATATCGACGTACTTATCGAAGTGGTTGACGCACGCCTCCCTTATAGCAGCCAAAACCCTATTATTGCAAAGCTAAGGCATAATAAGCCAACCATTATTGTTTTTAATAAATGCGATTTAGCCGATGATGAAATGACCCGTCGGTGGCAAAAATACTATGAAGAACACGAACATATAAAAACCCTCACCTGCCAGCAGAAACAACCACAAAAAACCAAGCACATACTCACACTTTGCCAAAAACTTGCCCCTGAAAAAAGCACCCACTTAAAAGCGATTAATGCCATGATTGTTGGCATACCCAATGTTGGCAAATCCACTATTATTAATATACTGGCAGGAAAACCCATTGCCAAGGTAGGTAATGAACCCGCAGTGACCAAGCGACAACAAAAAATAAACCTCGAACACAACATTATCTTGCATGATACTCCAGGGATTTTATGGCCGAGGGTTGACAATCCTCACAGCGGCTACCGATTAGCCATCTCAGGTGCTATTAAAAATACAGCCATAGAATATGAAGATGTCGGTTTTTATGCGGCAGAATATTTACTCCAACATTATTCCCAGCAACTTAAAAATCGCTATCAACTTCAGGCAACCCCATGCAGCGCACTGGATTTTCTCGATCAGATGGGTAGTAAAAGAGGAGCCAAACAAGCTGGCGGAAAAGTCAATTTACATAAAGCCTGTGAAATTTTGCTGCATGAGTATCGTAGCGCAACCATTGGTGCTATCACTCTGGAAAGTCCAGAGATGATTACTGAAGAGCTAAAAACAGTTGCAATAGAGATGGCTGAAAAACAAAAAAGAAAGGAAAATAGGAAAAAGCACCGATAAATACCACATCATTATCCGAGGTCTATTTTGAATGACACGACTAAAAGACACCAAATTCCAGATGACTGGCTACCCCACGTTCATGAAATTTGGACCAGTGGAGACCGCAACAATGCTATTAAAACTGTTGTTAATGAACTTAACTTCATCACAGAAAAAAAACCTAAATGTCTACTTTTACAACTCGCCTTTTACTTATTTTTATCCAAGAATTTTTTATCCGCCAGCACCGTTTTTAAAAATGCATTAGCAGAATACCCAGACGATAAAGAGATTTTATTAAACACAGTCATCAGTCTATCAAGAGCAGAACAACATAAAGAAGCGATAACATACGCAACTCAATTATTACGTACAGACCCTCAAAACGATATCGGCTGGGATTGCATCACAAAAAGTTACCACGCAGTTAATGACAAAGAAAGGGCTTCAAGAGCCGGCACTAATTCCTTGCTCATTAAAGATAGTAAAAGTGGAGAGGAAAATCCTAAATGGAAACTGCCTTCATCCAGCATTGATGACTTTATTGGCAAAAAGAAAAAAGTTATTTCCTTTAGTCTTTGGGGAAACCACCAGCGGTATATATTCGGTGCTTTAAGAAACTTATTGCTAGCGCCTGATCTTTACCCTGACTGGGAAATTTGGATTTATCTTGATAACAGCGTCCCCGAACCCTTTATTGATATTTTCAAACATCTCGGAGCTACCATTTTGCTTCAGACAAACCCAAAAACGGAAAGAGAAAAGTTATGCTGGCGTTTTAAAGTCGCCAACCACCCAGACATTGGCTACTTTATGGTGCGTGATATCGACTCCGTGTTCAGTCTTAGAGAAGTCAATGCTGTTCAACAATGGCTCGACTCTGACAAATGGTTTCATATTATTCGTGATTACTGGACACATACGGACTTAATACTGGCAGGTCTCTGGGGAGGTGTTGCTGGCGTATTACCCAACCTACAACAATTACTCACAAAATACCAGCCAGATATAGTGGATACACCCAACATTGATCAGTGGTTCCTGCGTGACTGTATCTGGCGTTATGTCAAAACTAGCTGCATGATCCATGACCGATGCTTCAGACAAAAGGGTAGTATTCCCTTACCAGGTCCAGAACCCAAAGGTAATATCCATGTCGGGAGTAATGAATTTGCTCAGCGACCTGACTTCCAAAAAAATATACTCAGCCCGTGGATAGGTGGAGGGAATATCCCCCAAAGCTCATATATATCATCGACACATTAAAACACTTTAATTTTAACAAAAAATGCTAATATAACTCTCTAAAACCTTATCTTTATACAAGACGCTCATGCCTACGGCTTATAAATGTTTCGGTAGTTTTGGACTATTGTGTTTTTAAATTATTGACGACATAATGCTTGAAAGTTTCATTTAGCTCAGTCATGCAATGCACGAAAAAACCAGAGACTATAAAACCAATACAGAGGTAATACCATGCTTATAGGCATCCCTAAAGAACGCTTTCCCGGTGAAAAGCGGGTTGCGACAACGCCTGAAGCTGCACAACAACTACAGAAGCTAGGTTATACCGTTGCTGTAGAGTCCGGTGCAGGCAATAACGCAAAATTTCGCGACAAAGATTATCAAGACGCTAATGTCAACATTATCGCTGATGCCAAATCACTTTATCAAGCAGCAGATATTATTTTGAAAGTCCGCGCTCCTGAAAATAACGAAATTGCCTGGTTGCGAGAGGGACAAGTCTTCATTTCCTTTATGGCTCCAGCCCAAAACCCTGAACTCTTACAAATCCTGGCAGACAAGAAAGTGACGGCTTTGGCAATGGAAAGCATCCCTCGTATTTCACGTTCACAGAAAATGGATGCGTTGAGTTCGATGGCAAATATTGCGGGTTATCGGGCCATTGTAGAAGCCGCCCAACATTTTGGTCGTTTTTTTACCGGACAAATTACCGCTGCTGGTAAGGTGCCCCCGGCTAAAATCATGGTAATTGGTGCAGGTGTTGCTGGCCTGGCTGCCATTGGTACAGCAAAAAGCATGGGAGCCGTTGTCCGTGCATTCGATACCCGACCAGAAGTCAAAGAACAAGTCGAAAGTATGGACGCTGAATTTTTAATGCTGGATTCCGAAGAAGATGGTAGTGGCGAAGGTGGTTACGCTAGAACCATGAGTAAAGAATTTATTGAAGCAGAGATGGCTTTATTTGCTGAGCAGGCAAAAGAAGTCGATATCATTGTCACTACCGCATTGATTCCTGGAAAACCTGCTCCAGAACTCATTACAGAAGACATGGTTAAGTCCATGCGTGAAGGTAGTGTGATCGTTGATCTTGCTGCTGCTATGGGTGGTAACTGTAAATTATCAGAAGCGGATAAAGTGGTAGTTAAACACGGAGTGTCCATTATTGGTTATACTGATTTGGCTAGTCGCTTAGCCACTCAATCTAGCCAACTATACGCAACTAACCTACGACATCTTTTAACCGATATGACACCAGAGAAAGATGGTCAAGTTGTCGTTGATTTTGAAGACGAAGCGATTCGTGGTGCCACGGTGACTAAAGATGGTGCAATCACTTTCCCTCCACCTCCCCCCAAATTATCAGTAGCTCCAGCGAAGAAAACTGAAGCTACACCAACAGTTGAAGAAAAAAAGGCACCATCAATGTTTAAACAATGGCTGCCATTCATTATGGGGACACTCGCACTATTTGGCGTGGGTGCTTATGCACCTGATAGTTTTATGTCCCACTTTACTGTATTTGTACTTGCTTGTTTTGTTGGTTATATGGTGATTTGGAATGTAACCCCTTCTCTCCATACCCCCTTAATGAGTGTGACCAATGCCATTAGTAGTATCATCATTATTGGTGCGCTATTGCAAATTTCCTCGCCTGATCCCTGGATTATGTGGTTGTCCGGCTTTGCTGTACTAGTGACTGGGGTCAATATCTATGGCGGCTTCGCAGTGACGCAACGCATGCTTGACATGTTTAAGAAATAAGGAGAGGAATAATGTCTCAAGGTTTAATTAACGTCGCCTATATTGGCGCAACTATATTGTTTATTCTTGCCCTTAGCGGCCTTAGTCAACAAGAGACTGCTCGGCGCGGTAATATTATGGGCATGGCAGGTATGAGTATTGCCCTTATTGCTACCGTTGCTGGTTTAGTCACAGGTAATTACACGTTGCTCGTTGGCGCATTAGCGGTAGGTGGTTTTATTGGTTTTGTTCTCGCTCGTAGAGTTGAAATGACTCAAATGCCCGAGCTGGTCGCCATTCTACACAGTCTGGTGGGTTTAGCTGCCGTATTAGTCGGTTATTCCAATTTTCTGAGTCACGTCGAAGAACTAACGGGTGTTGAAAAAACAGTTCATGATATTGAAACATATGTAGGCATCTTAATTGGTACTATGACCTTATCAGGTTCGGTAGTTGCCTACTTGAAGCTCAGCGGTAAATGGGGCGGTAAACCCTTAATGCTTCCTGCACGTCACTGGTTAAATTTGGGTTTACTCATTTTCGCTATTTACTTTGGCATTGAGTTTGTCAATGAATCAGCGCAAGGTGACGGCCTATTCCCTCTAGTTGCCATGACCATTATTGCATTTCTTTTTGGCATTCATATGGTCGCCGCTATCGGTGGTGCAGATATGCCAGTCGTTGTATCTATGCTTAACAGCTATTCGGGTTGGGCAGCAGCGGCATTAGGCTTTATGCTTTCCAATGATCTACTTATTGTTGTAGGCGCTTTGGTTGGTAGTAGTGGCGCTATCCTCTCATATATTATGTGTCGAGCTATGAACCGCCATTTTATTTCGGTCATTGCTGGTGGCTTTGGTTCAGGTTCAAGTAGTGCAGATGTCGAAGTTGAAGGAGAAATTACAACCATCTCTGTTGAAGAAGTCGCCGCTATGGTCAACAATGCCAAAGAAGTCATGATTATTCCCGGATACGGGATGGCTGTTGCTCAAGCACAACATATGGTAAGTGACATTACTAAAACACTGCGTAAAAAAGGGGTTAATGTACGTTTTGGCATTCACCCTGTAGCAGGTCGTATGCCTGGACATATGAATGTATTACTAGCCGAAGCTAAGGTGCCTTACGATATTGTTTTTGAAATGGAAGAAATTAACGACGACTTCCCAAATGTTGATGTCTCTATTGTCATTGGGGCAAACGATATTGTGAACCCTGCTGCTAAAGAGGTACCGGATAGCCCTATTGCCGGGATGCCCGTACTAGAGCCTTGGAACAGCGACACCACTGTTGTTTTAAAACGCGGTATGGCAGCAGGTTATGCTGGTGTTGAAAACCCGCTATTCTATAAAGAAAATACGCGCATGCTATTTGGTGATGCAAAGGAAAGCTTGGAAGGCCTGTTTAAAGCCATTAACTGAATATTGAATAACTGCACGATCACTGGCAATAAACTATAGAAATAATGAATCCCCAAGTCAATAAAGATATTGAAAACAACACCCCGAACCCCGATCAAGCTCGATTTAGGTAGCGGAGGTTCCCGTAAAGAAGGTTACTACTCTGTTGACCACATAGGACTGAAGGGCGTTGATATCATCGCCGATTTAAATAAACCACTAGAGCTTTTTCCTGATAATAGTGTTAGTCATATTTATACCAGACATACACTAGAGCATATAGACAATTTATTGCCACTTTTACAGGAAATTTGGCGAATTTCTAAACATAATGCAAAAATAGAAATTATTGTACCTCATTTCTCTAATGTTTTTGCCTATTCAGGTCCTACTCACGTGCGCTTTTTTGGCTTATACACAATGTTCTATTTTGTTTCTCCAGAAAATCAACCGAGTAAGCGAAAAGTTCCTACATTTTATAGTGATACTCGATTTTACGTGGATTCTTTACGAATTCAATTTTACAGACTCAATGTATTTGATAGAGTTTTCGTCCCAATTTTCTCAAAATTAGTTAATAGCTGCTTTTTCTCACAAGAGTTTTATGAAAGAAGGCTATCAGGCATATTTCGAGCTTGGCAAATCACCTATATTATGAGGCCCCAAAAATAGGCTAACAATAAAAAAATCATTTACCATACCAATACAGCAACACACCTATTAAAAATACGATCAATGCCGGATGAACTATTTTTCCGAATAAATCGAGACGATGGATTTTTTTGCTGTATTTTTTGGCAACGTTGGTCTCTGTACTGGTGCCCACTGCGGCTTCAATTTTGTTGTAATAGGACACATTGATCATTGCAATAAATATGACCAGTACCGATAAAAAATAAACGGCCAAAAAGAAATATTCCACCACCATTAAATAATCAACCGACATAGTGGTGATAAATTTTAAATGGAAAAAAGCGGTGGTAATCAATGCCGAGGAGCCCAGTTTTATGCGGTCCCGCTCTTTTTTTACCGGCGTAAAATAGGCGAGATAGGCCAACAAGGTTAATAACAGAATCGGAAACAGGTTTTTTTAATAACACATTCCAAGCGTTGCGTTTGATATGGATCAGGGCATTGAACTGCGAATAAAACACCGGAGCGATGTCCGCCAGGGCAATCCGACTCTGGAATAGCAGGATATGTTCCAATTGCCAGCCACTGATCGTGTCTAACAATTTTTTTGATAGCGGTGGTGCCTTCAAACCCAGACTATCATTAACGTAAAGTAAACGATCCGCCTGCTCTGTTTTGTGGTGAAAACTGATGGGCAGGGTTTGATGGTCAAAGGGGTAATCATTAAATGGGAAATGCCGTTTAAAATCACCGGTCACCTGATAAACTCGCGTGGTCATGCCATTGTCGGTTTGGCTCAACAACGGTTCATCCAGAACGATTGGTGTTACTGCATGCTCGAAGGTAATATCAGTATCGGCAAAATCACCGCTAAATCGAAACCAGAGATAAAATGTCAGGTTATACTGCGATTGCACGGTATCCAGTTGATTCACCCGTTGAATATCCATGCCGGTATACACCACGCGCGTGCGACGTAGCAGGCTGTCACCTAGCATAATGACATCGCCCCGCCATACATCACTCAGTAGTTCAGCCACCGGTAGCTGTTCTTTGGGCTGACGGCTCCGGTATTGTACCGGAGCTGGAATCATTTTTTGTCCGGCATAATAGCCCACCGCCAGTTCGCTATCGGCGTTACCTTCGCTGTCAAAATAAAGCGCACCAGTAACACCCTGTAATGCCTGATCATAGCGGTAACGTTGTGCCAGCGCGCGCCAAATCTGCGCTCTAACAGCGACCGAATCCATTGCAGTATTTGTTTCCGAAAATGTCAGTTTGCGCAAAGCTGCAACCGCCAGAGAAGCCGCATCGTAGTAGTAAGCCGCCCGGTTAAATAACCGCACCGCAGGGTACTCCTGAGTAAACTGCTGGTAAAAAACCTGTGCCTGCTGGTTGGCAATGTCCAGCATAAAGGGTGACACTGTCAATAAATGGTCGGAGTAATAACCCGGTTGAGCACGTTCCCGAGAATCATGGTTTACATAGTCGATAAACTTGGGCCTGGCACATTCAGTGGAACACAATAATCTGAGCTGGTTGTCGGTGGACTGGATAAGTGTGAGTAAATTCGCACTCTCTTTGACCTGGGTTGCCAGGTATAAAATATCGGGCTGTTCACGGGTATTGAAATCTGCGGCAATCTGCTCCAGTAACTCATCCACATCAGCCTGTCGCCCATCCACCCTACGACTATAATTCACCGTCATACCCAGAGTATTAGCCGTCTGAGAAAAACTGTCAAATAACGTGCGGCCAAAAGCAGAGGCGTCATAAATTATTCCCACGGTTTTTGCTGCAAATACGCTATCAATGTAATGTGCTGTAAACACCCCCTGAAAGTGATTATTCGGCGCCAACATAAATACCCAGGGCTTGTTACGGGTGATGGCATTATCCGTTGACGACGCGGTGATCGTCGGTAATTGCGCATCTTCATAAATCTGACTGATGGTCGCCGCATGATCGCCCCCAAAATCATTCAACACCAGTACAATATCCGGATCACTGGTGATGGTATTGGCTACCTCCATCGCCACATCAGAATCGCCTTGATCATCAAAGACTTTTAACGCAACCAACCTACCGTTAACCCCCCCCCGTATCATTGACCTGGTCAATATACAATTCGACGGCCTTGAGCATACTACTTCCCTGCTCCGCCTGTGACCCGGATAAGGGGGCAACCACAGCAAAGTAATAAGGTGGGGTTGATTTTATTATCCAAGCGATCAGCAATAACAAGACAATGATTGTAGTGAAGCAAGCCGACCACAGGATTTTCTTTTTTTGTAAGGGCATGGGGGAGAAAATTTTGGCGCGATGTGTTTTAACGATACCAGCATTTTTATGATTAACGAATTAGATTTGACAAACGAAAAAACCGCTAAACCATAAAATAGCCATTCAACAGTAAGCGATCAACAATAGGACTATTTGGAGTTAACCAATCCCCAGTTGCGAACAGGTTGTCCACCAAAGGGCATAGCAGACCAATTTTTTAGCCACGGTTTGACTAGGTATTGGTGGGTTTGGAAGTACAGAGGGACAATGACCGCCTGTTCTGTCAAGAGTTGGTATTCCAACTGACGGTAGCCTTGCTGGCGTGCTACCGGGTTTGTTTGTCGCAGGGTGCGTTCGAGTTGTTGGGCAAAATCGAGGGCAGTCCACCCCAGGCGTTGCACCGCGGTAGCGGGTTCCGCTACGGCACTGAGCCAGCTATAAGGATCGGGATAATCCGCACACCAGCCAAAGCGAAATAAGTGTGGGGTCTGCGGTTGTTCTATTGCCTGAATATACTGGGGCCAGGGTAATTGCTTTAACGTCAGGGTAATATTGAGGGAATGACCTAAAAATGCTTGCACCGCCAAGGCAACGGTATGATGAATTTCCGAGGTGTTATACATCAGGGTGAGCGGCGGAAAATCTTTACCCTCCGGATAACCAGCTGCAGCCAGCCAAGCTCTCGCTTGCACAGGGTCAAAGTCAATACCGGGCGACCCTTCATGGCTTACCGCAGAATCCACCGGCACCACATAGGCCGATGACGCTTGCGCAGCACCCTGCATAAAAGCCTCAACCAGCAGGCCGCGATTGATTGCCGCTGCAATCGCCTTGCGCACACGCACATCATCGGTGGGACTGCGATTGACATTAAACCCATAGGTATAACTGCACAGTGTTGACTGACGCCGATATTGCTCCCGTAAATCGGGATCGCGTTTAAGGATCGTCAATTGCCCCCGAGGCAGGGGCAGATAGGCCCCACCCATCACATCCAGTGCATTGTGCTGGTAGAGGGTTAAACCTAACGAATTCTCCACCACAGTGAGGTAATGCACCTCGTCAATCATCACCTGGTCCGCCGCAAAATAATAGGGGTTTTTGCGTAACACCAGCTGCCTGCCGGGTTGCCAGTCCTGCAATTGATACGGCCCGTTACTAACCAGCTTGCCGGGTAAGGTCCAGTGTTGATGCCAGGTCTCGATGGCCCGGCGTGGCAGCGGGCGATATACCCACAGACTGACCAGTGCGGGAAAATTGCTGATCGAATGCCGCAGCTGAAACTCCACAGTAAACGGGTCAATTGCCTGTACCCCAAGGCGGGAAACATCGTCGATACGCCCTTGATGCAGCGCTTTTGCATGGGTTAACACATACAACGCCGAGGCATAAGGTGCATTCGTCTTCGGGACAATATTACGTTGAATAGCCCAGACAATATCCGTCGCTGTCACCGCCTGACCATCACTCCAAAAGGTATCCTGGCGTAAATAAAAACGATAACGCCGCCCTTGATCGTACACCTGCCAATGCGTGGCCAGCTCCGGCACCACCTGATACGTTAGTGGATCAAAATCCGTTAAGGCCAAAAATAATTGTTCGGTTAATTCAATGGACGTATTGTCTTCAGTCAACCCCGGATCCAACGTCTTAATCGCACCATTGATCGGTAAACGTAAATAGCCGGGTGAACCCTCCGTCAGAACAGGCTCTGGCTGAATGTCTGATACAACCGGGTCACGGTCACAGCCAATGATCAGCAGTAACAGAGATAGAGTGAAAAGGGTTTGATAGATGGAGAACATTAGTATTGCTATAGGGTTATATTGTTCTATGGCTATATTGTTAATATTGCTCTATTGCTTAAAACCCCACCGGGCTGGCCGACCAGTCATCATAGGGCGAAGGTCTGGGATGGCGTCGGTTAATAATAAAACTACTGACATTGTTGCCAGAGCGCTGGGTACAGGCCTGTTTTATCCAACCTGCGGCCTTGAGAAAATCCGCCGACAAATCCTCTTCACCGGTGTCCACTTCGTTACCTAGTGCTTGAATATCCACCTGCCCGTCAATACCCAATCGTGAAGAAGCATCAATAACACTGCCCGCTGAGCGGATAACATAATCGGCAATCAGGGTGATATTACCGCCAGCGCCGGCAAAGGCTTGGGCGATAACCGAGCTGTTATCCAGGAGAATAAATTCCGGATCGACAAAAATATCGCCGCCGTTACCGCCGCCCTGGGCGACACTGGTTGTGACCTCACTATTTTTTAAATGCAACAGCTCATTCACCTGTACGGTAATTTGACCACCACCCTGGACGGATTCCGTGCTCAGGCGACTGTCATCAAACATCCGAATGGTGTCGACAACATTGAGGTCAATGGCCCCGGCATCGGCGGTGCCATTGGCATTGGTGTTAATGCTCGAACCACCATCCAGCGATAAATTCTGTGCCGTGAGTTGAATAGACGTCGGCAGCAAAGGATCAAAACCATCGACTGTTTCAGTACTGATAGTAGCCTGGTCAGACAGGCTGAGATCAAGCACCACGCTGACCACAACATTGCCCGCCCGGCCAGTGCCGGTAGTGGCTGAAGATACTACCGCCCGATTCCCTAGCGTGGCCGTTCGGGTGTCGATCATGAGACTACCAGCATTACCGCTTGAAGTTGGCCCGGCGCGGGTTAAAATGCCAGTGACGAAGCCCGAACTGGTACCATCCATCAACAACTGATCCGCCAACACCGAAATCCTGCTAGCGCCACCTGCACCAAAGGTGCTACTGCTGATTTCTCCACCACCGAACACTTCAATCTCTCCGGCCTGAATATCAATACTACCAGCATCACCCGTTGACATGACATCGGTATCACTGAAAATACCAGTAAGAAAATCTGCACCGACACGATCAATCGACAAGCGCTCCGCCAACACCGCAATGCTGCCGGCGTCACCT
Organism: Candidatus Endobugula sertula; assembly: GCA_001723645.1. Taxonomy (GTDB): domain Bacteria; phylum Pseudomonadota; class Gammaproteobacteria; order Pseudomonadales; family Cellvibrionaceae; genus Endobugula; species Endobugula sertula. Next base: position 57,426 of record MDLC01000009.1, read on the forward strand.
GCACCAAAGGTATTGCTGCCTATCTCCCCACCACCGAGTACCTCAATCTCTCCAGCCTGAATATCAATACTACCAGCATCGCCCATTGACGTGACATCGGTATCACTGAAAATACCGGTAAAAAAAACCGAACCGGCACGATCCACCAACAGCAGGTCCGCCGACACGGTAATACTCCCGGCATCACCTGCGCTAAATGTGCTGCTGCTTATTTGTCCACCACCAAGCACCTCAACATTTACGGCCTGAATGTTAACGGTTCCAGCATCGCCCGTTGCCCCAGCATCCGTATCACTGAAGATACCGGTAAGAGAGTCCGAACCAGCGCGATCGATCAACAACCGGTCTGCCGATACCGTAATATCACCAGCATCACCAACACCAAATGTACTGCTGCTTATAAATCCACCACCAAGCACATCAACGTTTTCAACTTGAATGTCAATGGTACCGGCATCACCCGTTGCCGTAGCAGTAGAATCACTGAAAATACCGGTGAGAAAGCCCGAACCTGCATCATCGATCAACAGCTGGTTCGCCAACACCACAATACTGCCTGCATTACCGGTGCCGACAGCATCACTGGATACAGTGCTGGCTGAGTAAAGAGTAAGGTCTTGCGCTATTTGCAGGTCAATATTTCCCCCACCCCCGGCGCAAAATGACGACGCATCAATCACGCTGTCATTGCTCAGGTCCAGTACCATCGCCTGAACCACAATACCTTGCCCCTGTACATCGCCGGTGGTCTGCCCGGCCACTACCGACTCGTCCATAAGGATGGAGTCGCCCTGCATAAATACCCGGCCTCCACCTTCACCACCCACTCTGATTTCCGATTGATTGATAATGTTAATATCGGCCAACACCTGTGCACCAGTGACCTCACCTGTCGCCAGCGATACCTCCCCGACCGAGGCCACACTGGCCAATTGCACCGCGCCCTGGTCAATAACCAGGCTGGCGTTATCCAGATCAATACCGTTGGCAGCCAGAGTTAATGTACTTTCACTGGCCGGTGTTAACACCGCTCCCTGAATCTGGATAGCCCCATCACTGCCCAAAAAACCAAACGCTGCTGGCGCCGCCGTACTTAATACCTCACCCACCTGGGGCACGGCCATAAACTGTTCGTTATTGGCAAAGCGCAAATAATCGGCACTGCTGATATGCAGAGAACCACTGACATCCAGGCTTGCATTCGACCCGAACAACACCCCGGCGGGGTTAAGTAAAAACAGATTGGCACCACTAATATCGCTACGTAACAGACCGTCAATCGTTGACACATCCCCCCCGGTAACCCGGCTGATAATATTGGCAATAGCTGCCGAGCCACTGAACGTGGCACTTTCACCCGTTCCAATATTGAACTGGCTAAAACTGTGAAACAGATTAGCGCCACGCTGCTGCCCTAGATCGGCAGTCACCCGAAAATCTGGCCCCACCAACGAACCCGACGGCCCCAAACTACCATCCATAACCACCTGAGCCTGGGCAGTTTCAAAGCATAAAACGGCCATCATCATAGAATAGATTTTGCTATAGAAATCGTTCATGGGATCACTCCGGGATAATGCTCTGAGCTCCCACCTACGCGAGAGTGACGGGAGCCGATTAACAATATAGCCGTACAACAATATAACCCTAAATTTATTCCCCCGCCGCCCGCAGCAACCCCACCTGTTTCAATAAATCACTGCGCAATTTTTTTAATGCTGTGGATTGCGGTTGCTGTTTGATTAATTGCGACAGGCTATCGAAGGCGTCGTACCAGAGTCCCTGTTCGGCATAGTAGTAAGGCCGTTGCTGTGGGGGGAGTTGTGTTTGCCGGGCCAGTTGTTTGTCGTCAAGCTGGTAATACTGCAGGGTGGCCCCAGCGATAAAATCACTGGAGCGTTCTGCTTCATCGAGAATCATGGTTAAAAACCATTCGTACTCAATATCGGGTTGTAAATAAATACCGTAATCCGCCAGTACAATGGTGTAAATGCCCTCGCCTTCGGGGGGCGGCAGTATCGCCTGTGCAATCGGCTCGACCAATCCCTGCTGGTTGAGATTAAAATGGATTGGATAAGACGACGCTCCCGACACATACCAATATAAGCGCGGCTGTCGATTGCTAGTCATGCCAGTATGCTGCGGGGCCAGAGTTACCAACCTACTGGACAACAACGCCGACGCGCTGCTCTGTCCGCTATCGGTTTCGATGGACAAGCCGCGGTTTAACCCCCGATTAACCCCGCGGTGCCAGCCCCGAAAAAGCCCGCGATGCTTTGTTGTATCGGTTCCCTCTGCGTCACCAGCATCGATACGGCGTATGGGCAAGTTGGATTGTGGTGGTTGATATTTTATTGGCGCAAACGGTTGTTGCGTTTCCGACTCCACCTGTGCAGTAACAGCGGAGATACAACAACAAAATAAAAAAGGAGCGTGTTTTAGCATGGTATAAAATGCCCGGTTTAATAAGGAATCTCTGATCAAGTCACCATCGTCATACTGGGGATGCCCAATAGATGGGGTGCCGATATTGGGGTTGTTGCAGCAGACTGAGTTGGGCCTGTTGCAGGGCGCGGGCTTTGGACTGGTCGGTACGGGCCAGTTGTTGGTAAAATTCGGCCATCATGGCGGCGGTGGCGGCGTCATCAACAAACCACAGGGAGGCGACGGCACTGCGGGCGCCGAACTGTACCGCCACACCGGCCAGCCCCAGGGCCGAACGTTCATCGCCCAGGGTAGTCTGGCAGGCACTCAGGGTGAGTAATTCCAGTGGTTTATCGCGAAAGATCCCCACTTGTAACAACTCACCCAGCCGATTCATATTAAGTTTATCGTCATAGGTGAGGAGAAAGCTCTGTTCTGCACTGCCACCAAAAACACCGTGGGTCGCCATATGCAACACGCTGTATTCGGTTTCTTTCAGTGCGCCGCTGAGACTGTCAACGGAATAGTCTTTATCCTGCAGAATTTTGCCACCCAGTAAGTCTTGTACGGTGCTTAGTTCCCCCGCTACACCCGGCAACGCCGGGAATCCCTGGACACTTTTGGATAAACTCGTGATCAGGGTTTCAGTGTCTTCTCGCGACAGGGGTTGCGGGTCGGTCAGTGACAGGCTGGGGGTCGTCGCCAGGGCATACTGTTCGACCAGAAACTGCTGTCCATCCTGTAGCGCTGTCAGTGGAATGGTACGCAATACGCCACTGGGGACAAACACCAGGGTATGAATCTCTGCCTGGCTGAGCTGTGCTTGCAGGGGTCGGATCATCCAGTCGTAGAGTTGCCTAGCCTCCACCAGATAGGCGTGGCGGGAGCGAATCTGTAAATGCCGACGAAAACGCCGCGTACTTAGCTCCAAGCGCGTTGCAGTAACGGGGACCACCACCTGTTGCAGTTGCCCGTTAAGACTGACCAGCAATACCAATCGTTGCGGCAGAATAACCGGATAGATCACAGCGGTGTGCGGGTCAATACCATCGAGCCCGGTTTGTTTGGTTTGCAAAGCAACAGTACACTCGTCCTGGAAGTAGTCCTGCAACTCGGCGGTATTGAGTATCTCCACACTGTCCCTGGCTTCACGCAGTAAGTCTTCCGATGAAGGTTGGCCTGTTTTTGGTGGCGTTGTGAGTTGTTGCGCCTGTTCCAGGAGTAAATCCGCCAAGCCAAAATAGACTGGCTGGATGCGTTCATAAAACACATCCGGCGCTCGGTAATTGTTCATTAAGTGGCTGCGAACCGGGTTTAATGTGACCACCGCCTGACGGTAGGCTGCTACAGCATCGACCTTATACCCTTGCGCTTTTAGCAGCCGGCCCCGTTGCCATTGCCATAAATACAGGTTGGCCGGGTACCGCGCCTGCTCAGCAAAAAAAATCGCCTGTCGAGTGTGGTGCATGGCTTGGGGGTAGTCCTGGCGATCTTCATAGTACTGCCCCAGATATCCGTGGGCGTAAGCTTGTTGGTGGGGATCATAAAAATCTGTGGCGATTTCCAGCGCCTGCTCAAGCAGGGTGCGATGCAACCGGGACAATGCCTTCCCTTTCCCTCCATCCCCACCAAGGCCTTCCATTAAGCGTTTCGTCAAACGCGTCAGGGTCATTAAATCTGCGACTTGCGCCGGTGTGGCGCGCTGCCGGACATGGCCCAGCGCCCGCCCAAGCGCACTATAGGCCGTCTGCCACAACTGCCCGTTTTGTAGTTGCAGGCGGGTCAGGTTAATAAGGACCGTGGTTTGCAAAGGCCGATTGTCGGCCTCCACCGCCCAGTGCAGGCTTTCTTCGTAGGCTGTCTGTGCCTGATCATAAGCCGCCGCCAATACCAAGGCATTGCCCAGGTTATTCAGTGCGGCGGCAAGGGTGCCGGGATGGCGAAGCGCGCGGGCCTGACTCACACTTTCGGACAAGGTCTCCCCCGCCTGCTGCCACTGACCATTACCCAAGTACCAATCCCCCAACTCGCTCAACACTCGGCTGTACTGGCTAGATTCTGTGGCCGCCGCCAGTGACTGCGCCTGCTGTAAAGCGCTTAAGGCCCGGTCATTCAGCCCCAACGCCAACGACACCTGTGCAATATGGCGCAACAGGCCAATGGCCTGCTCGGTTGTGTCTGGGGGCAAATCCTTCGGTTCCTGCTGCATCGGCAAGGAATCAAACGCCTGCTGCCAGAGCCTTAATGCGTGTTCAAAGCGGCCCTCGCGGTACAACGCTTCACCCTGGTCACGGAGTCCTGCGGGTGCAACCGTATCAATGGCAACAGTATGGGAGCTGATCAACAACCAGAGGCTGCAACACAGGAGATACTGGGTTGTTTTATTCATCATGACCACTTTAAGTAATGGAAGGGGTATAGGGGTAGATGGTTAATTCTTCGTCAGCCCTGCGATTCTCCCTTCGGGTTTCACGCTCATGTGTTCCTGACAAATTGGTCCGGCCTGTGCCGAAGTGACGGAAGCATTAACCATTTAGCGATTTTCACCACCGCATACTCAACTGAAAATGGATACCCTCCTCCTGTAAGTCATTTTCCAGACCCGTCTCCACGGTGCGTAGTGCTTTGGCCAGATAGAGTTCTGCGGACAGATGGTGGCTTGCCGACCACAGCCAACCAACACCCACACTACTGATATCACGAGGCGGCGGACCATCACCCTCAGCGCTCCAGCCACGGCCATAATCAATAAAGGGCATCATTTGCAGGCGACCGCTATCGGCAATGCCGATACGCCATTCGAGGGAAGTCACCAGACCATTGTCGTGGGTCAGCTGGTTTTCCCGGTAGCCGCGCACGGTGCCATGACCGCCAATCGCAAACTGCTCGGAGGACAGCATGGGATCATCGGTGAGCTGTAGCAAGGTACGCCAGGAAACAAGGCTGTCGCGCCACCCTGTCCGCCGGGCCCACTGAAGTTGTCCGGACCAGGCATTAAAAACGCCATCCGGCTCATCGCCCTCAGTGGCATTGTGGGTATCCAATCCAAACTCAAACTGCGATTGAACCGCCAGTACCTGATGGGTATTGCGATAGGTCACCTGTTGCGATAGGCTCAGGGCATTTACGCGGCTTTTACCGTCATCACCCCGCCCGATAAAATCAAAGGCTTCGCCCAGTAAAAAAGACTGGCTGCCCCGCTGTTCAAAGCCCACCACCAAAGCAAACTCCGTGGTTAGGGAACGGTAAACGGGGTGACGCAAACGGGTGCCGAAGCTGCTGGCCTCGCTGCTGATATCCAGTACATCAAACGGCTCGATCACTACCTCGGATCCACTTTGGCTATAGTGGAGCGAGAGCTCAGTGCCCCAATAACCCAGCGGTAGGCCATAATCCACTTGCAATGCTTCCAGCCCGTGACATTAAGGTGACCAGTACTGAGCTGCCCCTGCCAGCTACCAACGTTGGGCGACACATAATTGTTCAGCTTGACTTCCACATAATAGGGTTGCGCTTTTTCGACAGCCACGGTCAGCTCGGCCTCTCCCGGCTCAATACCGGGTGTCAGCTCAGCATGCAGTTGCTCGATACGCGGATTCTGTTCCAGTAAACGCAGGCGGTTTTGCAACTGCTGGGCATTTAATACCGTACCGGGCCTACTCTTTAGTTCGGGCGCTATTAATTCAGGTGCTATGCGCTGGCCAATATAACCGGCTCGCAGCCGTCCGTTGCCCTCAATGGTCAACGCCGTTAAACGCCCTTCAATGGCCCGCAAACGTAATACGCCATCGTTCAGTGACTGCGGGTCAATCACCACACCGGAATTAATATAACCGTGGTGGATATAGAAAGCGGTCAACGCCTGGGTGAGCTGGTGCAGATCATCAGCGCTGAGCTGTCGTTGCTGGTAAGGGGTAATCAACGGTGCCAGTTGTGCATCGCTAAAGACCGTATGCCCTTCGAGCACAATCGTCTCCACCCATACGGTTTCGGGTAAACCTTCAGCAAGTGTGATGTTATCGGCAGCGGTCGTGCCGGGCAGAGATAGCAAAACCATCAGCCATAGCCCGATAATAGGATACAAACAGTTAGCAGACATAGAACTAACTTTTGTTAAAAGAGGATTCGGCGGAATATGACCTTACCTAAAAGTAAGATATATACTTGGCGGTAAGAGAAATTCAGGGGGTCAAGCCTTGATATAAGGTCCATTCAGGGGGTCAAGCCTTCTACCCAGCGGGCAATATTTTTACTGCCCCGCCCTTTGGCACTGTGCAGAATCAGTTCAACTTCTGTTGCGAACTCGGCGGCAACCGCTGCCACAATCGCTTCAATGGTGGGTGGGTTCGCCATTTCTTTAGCCAAGCGTTTTGCCATATCAGCATCACCAGTTTGCAATATCCATTCAACAAAATCATCACTGCCTAAAATAGGTTTCTGGGCTTTTTTGGCATAAAACCCCTGAATCTCTTTGCTGTTGCCTGCCTCGACAAAGGCACTATACGCTTTATAACGCTGGCGTCTGCCCAACAAACCATAACAGACATTGCGCTCCAGCCAATCCGGGCAGACCGTTTGGTTAATATAGGCCGGGTAGCTCGACCAGAGGTAATCCTCCAACGCAGAAACCAGCGGACGCTTGGTTTCAATGGGGTTGCGGTGGATATAACGTGATAATTGCAATAAATAACTGTCCGCTTCTACCAATATGGCCTTATAACGCCCACGGAACAAAGGCCCATCGGTGTTTTTAAGGCGGTTATAGGCTTGGGTATACAGGCCATTGATATGGCGCATACAACGGCCCAGGTTAGCCCTCGGCGTACGCACCAAAAGATGGTAGTGATTGCCCATTAAGCAATAGGCGAAAATTTCCAGGCCAAAGCGTTGCTGGGTTTCGCTCAGCACCGAGAGGAAGTGTTGGTAATAAACGTCATCGTGGAAGATACGCTGCCTGCCACGCCCCCGGTTCATAACGTGGTAACAGGCATTTTCATATTCGATACGGGATGGTCTGGGCATTGGGGGAGTTTAGCGAATTAACTATATTATATCAAGGATTGACCCCTTTATTTCTCTTTACTATTTCTTACTTTTTTCTTTCCTACTTCCCTGTATTCTTTTTTTAATTTGTTCTGACAACTGGATAATCTCTTCCATAGTCAGTGTGCTTGAGAACTCTTTATAGATCTCAGTGAGAGTGAATGTCGCGTCTCCTTTGAGAAAAAGAGTTGCTTGTCTAATAGACCTAGTGCGCTCTAGCTTCGCCCGTCTGTCCTTCTCATCTTTTTGCTTTTTCGTCATTTTCGGCTTTTTATACTTAGTTTTAACATCAACCACCCAGATTCTCGACCTTCCCTTCCCATTTTTTAACTTTAGTTTTTTTTGGTGTCCCGTCATTTCGTCCATAGAGATATCATAAGGACGTGAGCCAATAATATGAGCGGTTCCTATTACAAGGATCTTAGCGTTTTGTGTTGACGCTAGTACTTTATTTATCTCATCCTTGATATAGATTTGACGCTCCTTTGTACCGAAGTCCCATCCTTGTACGGTTTTTCTGGCAGCCCCATCCTCAGGTAACGCATCTACTGACACAATCTTCCAGCCCAGTTTCTTTGCACCCTGAGCCATATCAGCTTGAAATGTGTTCTGAAAAGCTTTCTCATTCCATTCCTTATGTTTCTTTGCAAACTCCGATTCATTCCATTCATTTAGTATTTGTGGACCTTCAAGCATGAGAGTACCAGCGCTGGCCATTTTACAGAGTATGCTTGCGTATATAAACGGCTCTTTATTTTGATGTGGGTCACTGATGCATATTAGATTACCCTTCTTTATTTCCTTCAAAATTTTATCTAGCGCATCTTTATTTTTTACGTATAAATCCCCCTCTGTTTCCGATAATTTTTCAGGCACTACTTTTTTACCACTCTCCTTATTTTCTATTTCATTAAGAATCATTGCATCGGCAAGATACGCCATTTTTTTCAGTTTACTCTTTTTGTTTGAATTATTATTTGTTTTTACTTCTTCTTTTTTCTCATCTTCGTCTTTTCCTTTTTCTAGTAGCTCATTTAAAATCGTGACAATTTGATTCCAATTGTATTTTGTTTCGTCTTTAGCCAAATTTTCCAGTTTCCTTGTCAACTCTGCCATTTTTATATCACTCGCTTTCCCTTCCATGGTATTTTTAAAAACTTCCAAGTCGGCATTAAACTCCTCGGACTCGGAATCTGCATTGCGCAATTGACCCGTAGAATTATTGTATTTTGCTTGTATACATCCCTCCGAAGAATGTGGTAATGATGCTGTTCCCCATGTTTTCTTACTGCTAACCTGTTCCTTATCTTTTTCACCGTTCGCCCACATGCTATGGTTAGTTATCAGGCTCGTATTGACCGCCGCATCTCCTATCTCATCGGCTTCTTTTTCTAGGCGGGAATCTGTATTAATGCCAATGCCGTTACGCAGAGTATGTTGAGCTTTCACTTGACCCTGTTTTTGCTGCACTACATGACCGAGTTCATGTTTCAAGTGCTGTTCATTCCCCTCCCCCAAGTGTATATTTTCACCATGAGCATATGCTTCTGCTCCTATTGTCCGAGGTTTCGGCGAATTGTAATGTACCTTGACTGCGGACAGATCCAGTCTAGTCCCCTGACGAATCCCTTGCTGCAGGTCATGTGGCAACCCCTCCACCCTCTCTACCGCAGATGTGCCGAAACGTCTTTCTTGCACACGGATGTCTTTACGTCGGGATTTTTTCAAATGCTCGGACTTTGCGTAGTCGTACATGGAAATTACCTCACTTGATGAACTTCAAAAGAGTAAACTTTACAGTTGCATAAAATTTAATGGGAAATAATAGAGTCAAGCCTTGATATAATAGTTTTAATCGTTTACCAAGCCCTTTGCCGTCCTCAAGTTCCTGTTCCAGCTTCTTCCCGGACTGGTGAATACACCCATCACTCTGGAGGGTACGTTACCTGCCAAAATATCGGTGAGGATAACTTGTTCTTATCAAAGCAATCACAAACTCTGAATGTCAAAATTAATCCCAACCACATCCTCTTTTCCGCTGTTTTCCGTAGTCACCAACAAATGCGTTGCGCCCGTTGGAATGACGGTATCGGCCGCGAAGGTATGGGTAACATCAGCGCCGATTTTGGCGATGGAGGCGATAATGGTTTGACCGCTGAGTTTGGTTGTGGAGTCACTGCCCCAGTACAAGTTGTAGCGGGTAATATGGGTTTCATCCACAGCTTTGTTGATGGTCAGCGTGCCACTAATTTGGTTGTTGTCGGTATCGAGGTCGGTAAAAGTGATGCCTGCGGCCAGGCCTGGCACAACATCGTTAATGGGCAAACTAACACCTGCTTTTTCCTCAATACTATTGTTTTGTGTATAAACCAACAGATACTTTGCGCCTGTGGGAATGGCAGTATCGGCCGCAAAGGTATGAGTGATATCGGCGCCGGTTTTAGCCAGGGTCGCAATTGCCGCTTGACCTTGCAGTTTTTCCCCTGGAGCACTGCCCCAGTACAGATTGTAGTGGGTAAGATGGGTTTCATCTTCGGCTTTGTTGATGGCCAGGGTCCCGGCAATTTGGCCTTTATCCGTATCAATATCGGTAAAGCGAAGACCGGCAGCTACTGTGGTCAGTGCCGTATGGGCTGCTTCGCCTTTGACACGGCTTTGTAGTGAATGAAGCACTTGCAGACCGCCGCTATCAAACTCATCAATACCGACCCGCAGCATTTGTTCCCAGGTAATGGCCCATAACGCTAAGTTACTGATGGGGTTGGTGGAGCCGTACAAATCGGCGGCTCGTGCCAATACCGCCGTGCCCAGGCGCCAGTCTTTGACATGGGGTTCAAATTTTTTGGTCAGGCCGTGTACATCAGCACTTTCAATACCCGTGGTCGGGTAAGCTGTCGCCAACCCCCAGTGCTGGCCGTTCATGCTGATATAGTCGAGTAAGCCGCTCAACAAGGTTTGTGCAACGTGCTCCCGCTGAATGGAGTTGTTATTGATCACTAGCAGGTAAGCCACCATTTGTAGGGTAATATCGCGCTGGCCGGTTTCGATCGGTACTATGTCACCCGTGCCCACGGCGGCCACAAAGACACCGGGGGTATTGGCGTGCACCGAACTCAAGTCGGTACTTTCCAGATAACCGGGCAGCGCCACACAGGTTTTCAGGGTGGTAAATTTTGCCTTGAGCTGGCTGACCACGGCGTTGATAAGAGCGTTGGTATTGGACATGGTTAAACCCGATTGTTAATTGTTAAAAAAATTATGGGGATAGTGTTTTTAACAGGCAAAGCTTCCGCTCCCTGCTCACGCCCCTTACCCACATAGGATATTTTCTCCATTAGAATATTTTAATGGTGGGCTTTTCTCGCTGAGTGTGTGCAGCCATTGTTGCGCGCAATCCAATGTAGGATTAGATCTCAGGGCTTGTTCAAATTGTTCTGTCGCTTGCTCGTTATCGCCCAGATAGTGATAACATAGGCCCATGTTGTAATGAATATGGTCGGCGCCCCCGTAATGTGCCAGCGATTTCCGGTAATACAGTAGTGCCTGCTCGTAGTCCTGGAGTTCCTGAAAAAACAGGGCAATACCCGATAGGGTATCGATGGTGCCTGGCATGTAGTAAAAATGGTCGGCCATAATCGGCATGCCTGTTATTACGGCTTGTATTGTCACCGCACTGCATTCGGGAAGTTTGTCCAGCAAGGTATCGACATATTGATTAAAAATATGTGGGTCCCAGTCGGCCATCATCATTAAGGCGACAAAGGTGTCCGGCGGGCAGTGCTCAATCGTGTCCCTGATATAAGCATAAACGTTAAAGAGTGCTGTCGGACTGGAGTAGTGTAAACAGTAGTCAACCGCCTGCCGGGTTTCCGGTAAATCGGCAAAGTGCATTCCGGATAATAAGGCGACGGTGGCAATTCCTGGTTGCAACGGCGATTGCAAGCTGTCGCCGCCATTGCGCCGGGTGTAGTGTGTCAGCGCATGGAAGTTAACCTGTACGGAAAAGCTGCCATGTAAGCTGATGCCCGGCGCGGACGACTTTACAACTTGCGGTAATTCGAGATCGCCTTTATCAGCGGCCAGTAGCAGGTAGCGGTTATTACATAACACGTCCAGATTTTGCAAACAGCGTAAGCCACCAATGGGCAGAATAAAATGGCCATTATCAAGTTGATCGCGGTAGGTTTGTAACAGCGTATCAAAAGGCTCTATACCGTAGTAAGCACCATTGATTTTCTGGTAACAATAATCAATATCAACCTGATTGAGTTGTAGCGCTGTTTGCGCCTGCAAGTTAGCTTCGTCGGTGGACAGGACTGTCATCGCAGCGTAAAGCTCACCACTCTGCACACGGAAAATATCGTGGCGCAGGCTGTCAAACACATAATTGGCCACTACCATACAGGGCAGTTCAGGCGGCATGGCGTTTTCGCCTGCCCCCAGCACAGTGCCAGATTCCAGTAATGTTATGTGGATATCGTGTTCAGCATCATAGCGGGCAAAATCAACTAGGCCGCGTTTAATAAAAGGTTGCCAGGCCGGGTGCTGGCGCCAGTAATTGATGTTGTTTTGGGTAAAATCGGTTAGCACATACACAAAATTGATGGCCTCCAAGCCTAACCGTTTTTGTAGTGCCAATAGCCGTTTCAGTGCATAAAAACCAAACCGACCACTACCGGCACCCAGTTCCAGAATATAAAACGACCGTTGTTGTGTGTCGGTTTTACAGTGCCAGTCCTGCATAAAACGCAGCAGGATACTGGCATGGTTGTTGGCAACAGCAGGATTGCTGGTGACATAAAAGGGCACCTGACGATTCCAGGCATCGACCCCTTCGCTGAGAAAAAATTCGCGCTGTAAATTCCATAGAGCACATTCGGAAAACGGTTTATTTTCCTCAAAAACAACGCTTGAGTTAATCACTGACATGGTAAGTTCCAAAACATGCGATCTAGGGTTATAGGGGGACCTTCTCACACCATCATTCCGGCGCAGGCCGGAACCCAGAGAACTGGATAGAATCTAACGTATTAAATAACGAGTCTTACTTAAAAAATACAAGAGAATAACTGGGTTTCGAAAACAGTAGGATAACCATTATGCTGAAACGTACCCGGACAAATGGATTCCGGATCAAGTCTGGAATGACGGAATATAATTTTTAGAAGTACCTATAATAGCAATATAACCATTCAACCATTTAACAAATGGCAATTAACAATTTTGCCCCTATAGAAATCACCAATCCCCCACCAACCCTTCATCCAGTGTTTTCTCCGCCTTTTCATATTCCCGCCTGGTTGCGTGTAACAGGTGCGCCATGGTGATGTCTTGTTCTTCTTCTGCCGCGCGAAAGGCAGCGTGCAGGGCGATGTTGCGGATGCTGCCACCCGCTAAAATCAGGCGGGCCAGTTTGTGGTAGTCAATGGCAGTTGTCGGGGCAATAGCGGGAAATATTTGCCGCCAGATGCGCTGCCGCTGGGTTTCATCGGGAAATGGAAACGGCACAATAAAACGCAGGCGGCGGATAAAGGCGTCGTCCATAGAACTTCTCAGGTTGGTGGTGAGAATGGATAAACCGCTGTAGCTTTCCATCCGTTGGAGTAAGAAGCTGATACCCATATTGGCGTAGCGATCACGGCTGTCCTGCACCTGACTGCGCTGGCCAAACAGGGCGTCAGCTTCGTCAAACAACAAAATGGCACCGCTGTTTTCAGCGGCCTGGAAGATTTTATCGAGGTTTTTTTCGGTTTCACCGATATATTTGTCCACCACACTGCTGAGGTCAATATGGTACAGATCCAGTTGTAATTGGCTGGCAATAATGCGCGCAGCCAGGGTTTTACCGGTGCCGCTACTGCCGGAAAACAGGGCACTAATACCCAGACCATAGGGCACCTGTTTGGCAAAACCCCACTGTTGGTAGACCTGCTGGCGCAGGTTGATCTGACTGACCATTGCTTGCAGGGTGGCGGTTTCGGTATCGGGCAGGATCAGGTCATCCCACCCCAGAGGCCCTGGTGGAATGACTTGCGCCAGCCCTTGTAAATGCCGGCGGCACTGTTCGCGGCTATGTTGCCAGAGGCTGTCTTGTAAGGCTGCCGGGGTATCGTCTGCAGTTTGTTTAGCCATGGTGGCAATACTGCGTACTTGCTGGCCATCCAGATGAAATTGCGCACTAAGCTGATGTAAGGTGGCATTAAGCGCGGTATCGCTTTGGCAATCCAATAATTCTTTATTGTTAACCGCCAAACTATATTGCCAGAGTTCTATCTGTTCAGCCTGGGTCAGATGTGGTAATTGCAGGTGCTGTACCTGGGTAGTGGGCAGTGTAATGGGCTGGCGGGCACTGAGTACAAAGGCTGTTGGCAACACTTGGGTCAATTGATCAAGCAGGTGGCGCAGGGGGTACAGGTCCGCCTCGGGCTCCCCACCCGTCTGTAAACGCTGACAGTCGATGAGGATCAAGCAACCATGGGTCAGTATCTCCCGCTCCACTAAACGCCGGTAGCGTTGCAGCTCATCGCTGCGTAGGGGCAGGTTATACAAGTTCAATTCATAGAGTGGCTGTTCGTCCTCTTCGGCGGCCAGAGCAGCGATCTGTCGCTGCTCATCACCACTGGCCACCACCAGTTGCGGCACTACAGGGATATCGCCGTTATCGTGCCGCCAGATACGATATAGCTGCTCGACACTGCGCTGGTGACTGTCCAATATCAATCGTTGTGTGGTGATAGGAATCAGGCAGGCATCCAGCAGGGGCTCTCGGCTGAAATCCCCAGTCAAGTACAGTAAAGCCCAAGGGCTGATGGTCAGGCTTTTTCGGCTGACATGAATATGATCCGGGTGCTGCTCAATCAGTTGGTAATAGTTCAGAGGACTCTCGGGTGCCAAAGCAGACCAGTGGCCGTCGAACAGGGTCAGCGCTAATGCCAGATCGGGACAGGCCTGCGGGTTAATACGGGCGAACAGAGTGGGCAATTCCGGGTCCAGCTCCATCCCTGCACACAGCAGTAATAACCCACGTTCAAACCGGGATAAGCCCAGCGTTTCACACAGTTTGTCGAGTGTCAGGGCGGTTTCCTGCGGTCGACAAGCTGGCGGCTCGCCCTCCCTCAACAGAGCAAGCTCGCCTACCTGATAGTCGCCGCCCAGCTTGCTGCCCATATCTCGGCGCAATACCCGCAATGGCCGACCCGCCGCTACGACCTGCTGTGTGTGTCCTTTTTGCAGGTGAACCAGCAGCATCTGCTTAATTTCAGCAATCTCGACCAGCAAGTTTTGGTGGTTGCATTGCTGCCAGTTTTTTTCGGTTTTGTCTAACATTGAATAATGGTTAAATGGCTAGGGCCGTCGGTTCCATGTATGCTTGGATACTGGTCTGGTAACCACCACTGCTGAAACTGTGGGTGGCGCTTTTGACAATCCAGCGACCATTGACACCAGAACGTAGACCACTGACAGCAATGCTACCTTCAGCGCTGATGTCAGGATTACCGATCACCGTCATACTCAGAGTAGAGTCACCGCGATTGAGTTCGTCGAATTTAGCTTTGGCGGCAGCTTTGGCTTCTCCTGCTGTATTGTAAAGGTGTCGCAGCCGGTAGACGTTTTGTTTGCCGAGGCCAGGAACCAACATTGCGGGAGCACTGACTTCCTGATAGGCACCTTTAGTCCAGTCTAACCAGCAGGCTATGACTTTGCTGTAATCCTCGCGTTCATTCAGTTCACTACTCCACTGCACAATATCCTGGGGCCTGATGCTAACAGGCAACAGCATGGGCAGGCCAGTGGGTAAAGTGCCCTGGCCTTTTTTCATAAACAACAGATTACCCGCCAGTGGCTTGCAGACAGCATTGTAGCGCTCTGCCAAGCGGTTTAAGAAAGCCAGATCGGATTCATTATCCTGGTTGACCACACTGATAGCTTGCGTCTGGTAAACTGGACTAACTTTGGCGATTAAACCATGCTCGCCAGCAATTTTTGTGACCATCGCACCAATGGTTGTTGTGGCCCAGGTCTGTGTTTTCTGAGTCAGCATTAAGTCCGTTGTGGCGGCAACTGTCAGGGTACGACCGCTGCCGGAGCCATCAAGACTGATGTGGTTAACTTGAAAGCGGCCCATTGAGGTCAGGTAAGTCTCGTATCCCATTGCAATATCAATGGTTTTTCCCTGCGTCGGCAGGTGGATCGAGTTGCCAAGTACGCCAGGACGATCATCGAAGCTCAGTGACAGTTGATCGTTACTGTGGCCGTTATTGAGCGTCACGTTGATCGAGAGTAGGCGGTCCTTCAATGTCTGGCTGGGTAACAAACCACCAACTCTCATCCGGTAGGCTGGTGCAGTGAGTCGACTGAGGCGGGACAACAAAGGTATAGACACGGTTACACTCCCATAGAATCGTTAAACACTGCCATCAGTCCCACAATTTCACCACATCATTGTCCACAAATTGCTCCGTTAGGTCAGGCAATACAATGGTAACATTAGCGGGCAGCTTCAAGGGATAAGCAGCTAGACCCGGATTAGCCTCCAGTACTCTTTCAACAGCACTACGTATATTTTGATCGGTCTGTGGGTTAAACAGAAAACTATTTTCCCGCATCGGGACATCGGCCAGTATACGAGCGTCAGTCTCTATAGCAGCCGCGCCCAGGCTGACTTCATAGGCATAGTATTGCCAGCAGATCCAATCGAGGGTATCACCGTCTTTGCTACAGTAGTAGGTTGACATAGCAGCGTTCCTGATTATATTCCGAGTTGGCTTGCGCGCCGACTAGCAGCCCCTGAGGTGACAGACAACCAGACACGCAACCACTATCAATTTATAAAAATAACAGTAAATCTTCGTTATAGCGTTTCAGGCTCAGACTGAAATCAATTTTTCGCGCGGTGCCATCAGCAAACAACACACTATTAGTTTCCTGTACACTTTCAATCAGCCAGCGGCCAAGAATAAAACCTTTGCCATTAATCAGCGGCATCGGCAGGCCACTACCGGCAGACAGCCGCATCATAGACAATTGTATCGGCCCACCTTTGTATTGCGGGTACATGGTACCGTTCAGATTGATGGTCTCGTCACCCGGCCCGATATATTGATAGGCTGGCCCCCCTATACCCAGGTGTTTAGCGATGGGGTGCCCCAAGCGATTTTGCGACGCCCACTGGTACTGGGTGCTGCGCTGTAATTGTTCATAAGCGGCCGTATTTATCGAAAAATACACCGGGCCTAGCATCATCATCATCGACATGGTTACTCCGGGGGGGCAGGTTTGGTGATCTATAAAACGGTGTTGTTCACGGGTATGCTCCAGTTCTAGGGCCTACAGAATTCTGCCATAAACCGATGGTGGCTTAACTCTGTGAAAGCTGGACTGCTGCTGGCTGAGCAGTTTTTTCAATGCCTGCACATCCTGCTGCAATTGTTGCAGCTCTCGACTGTGATACTGGCCGGATTGAATCAATTGTTGCTATATTTGCTGCAACAGTTGTTGTTGATCTGGCTGTGGCTGCGCGCTGGGACGTTCCGGACCCTGCTGCATTACCGCCGCTGGCTGTGACGATGCTGCAAACGGTTCCGCATCATAGAAGAACGTGTCTATCAGTGCCTGTTGCCTCTGGGTACCGCGTGCTGTCGCCAGCACCAATGGCAGTGCGGTTGGTGACCACGATGTAAACCGCTGGGTTGTTTTATAATTCACTATTGGCGGCCTGACCAGCCGTTGCAACCTATGTTGTGTCAGCACCGTTGAATAATGCGCAGAATGACAATTTATTCGGTGCTGTGTGCCTTTGATAACAAACTGTGAGCCACCACCCATTGAGTGCGTCCTTAAAAGAGGATACCGCAGTATGCGCATGGGAACCTGATGTTTTAGCGGCACATGACTTTCCACTTCCCCAGACATAATGGTGTCTAAAAACGGGCTTACACACGACAAAAAACGGTTATCAACATCTGTTCCAGCATCGCGACTGACCACGCAGGCTAAGATGACAGGCAGGCAAGCACCGCGCCACGCTGCGTATTGTTGCAGCCGCGACCGAGGAACCGCTGCTTTTTCAGCTACCGATCTTGTCGGCGACAGTGTTGACTCAATAACGGTGGTCAGTGTCACTTTGTACAACGCGGCCATTATGGCTGTCGGTGACTGACGACTATTGCCCTGCCACCATTGTGGGTCAACCCGGCTAGGTATCAGACCCACAGGATATGCGCCAGAGGCACATGCCATACCATTAGCGAGACCAGGCAACTCAACCAGAGAACACCGCGTTACGTAGCGTATCACCGATAAAAAACATTGCTGTATTACTTGCATGGTGGCAAGCGTATCCCGCCAGGGAAGCTTATCGGAACCAAAGTGGCCCCGTTGTATTATCCATATGCCGGCAGACACATTCTGCTCTCTTGTGCGAGCGGTTTTTTTAGCGCTAGCAACCGACGTCATGACCCATTCATAGGGTAATGGGTAAGCGGCGAAGGGCGACCGCACACCCCAACAAGGGAGTTTGACGCAACAGCGGAATACGGCGTAAGCAGGGCTTGTTTTTATCGAGCATGCAACAATAGCAACCGTGTTGAACAATGCCGGTTTCGGTACGCAGCGAAAGAAGTGGTCCGTGGCCGGGTGGTTTTGTTGCCCTGATAATACCATGGTGGTGTGGGGGGGCTGTACGCTCATCGTTTCTCCGCCTGCGCGGCGACCCGCTTACCTGCTTCGAGCCACAACAGCAGGTCTTCTTCCTGCAATGCTAGGAGTTCATTTAAGCCCCAACCGCTGCGTTGCGCCAGTATAAACACCGCTTCACGCAATCGGTCAGGTTCTAGGATAAAAAATTAGCCAGACACTCCTGCAGTTTGACGTAATCAGCCATGTCTAGTTGTTCGATATGGTCGGGTGCCATTTCAGCCAAGTTGGCAATCAGGCGTATTTCTTTATCGACATCGCTACCGCTGCCCTTTTCAGCGATCAATCGGTCCCGCACCAGCGGGCGACGGAGGGCAATATTGCGGGTTTCAACGCCATCAATTATAACTGGGTACTGTAATTCTATTGTTTCCACATTGTTCTCCGATAAGGGGGTGACCCCGGTTATTCAGCAGGTTATTAAAACGCGTTTTCGAAGCGGGTAATCAAAGTGAAAACCAATACGTAACACCGCAACAACAACGCAGAAAGTGACTTTAAAAAACGGTGCCCTTCAGTGCACGCACTTGTTCAACCCCGTCAATCTTCCTATACATATTGTTCACATCGATTTCAATCAAAGCGTCACCGTCGATGTTCAAGCTGTAATACCACAGGGTCAGACGCGCAGTGAATGCTGCATTTTGACCAGCCTTCCACTGCCCAAAGTCCAGCTCGATCACAGCGCCGCGCAGGTGGACAATGACAGGAATAATATCGATGTCAGTTTTCTGGCCCACCGTAACGCTTTCATCACTGAGTCCCCCACGCAAGGTAAATCCAATGCCTTCGCCAGCGGCACCTAGGCCAACCAGACCCGGTAGTTTGCTAACATTGCTACCGTTTATTAATCCCAATAATTTGATGACTTCGGGGTCATATTCACGCAGTGTCAGTTGACATTCCAGTTTGTCCATACCCATATCCATCTGCAGTGGAGTATCCAGACCACCTAGTTGGAATTCTTCGGTTCTGATCGCCAGTGTGGGTAGGCTGATTTCGTCCACGCGTCCAGCGTAACCACGGCCATTGATGAAAAGGTTGAAGTTCTTTAGCACTTTGGGAAGCATGGGGGTTTCTCAAGTGGGAGGGTTGCTGACGGCAACCATGTGCAACAAGGCCTGCCACACTGGTTCCGGCTTTTTTATCCGGACTACAGTCCAATGGCAGAGCGCATGGATTCGAGTTGATCGACTCCATTGATTTTGCGCACCATATTCTGTACGTCCACTTCTACTAGATCGTTTCCCTCAACCGTCAGTTTGTAGTAACGCAGGGTAACATTGACTTTTAGTGAAGGTTTTTCACCGGCCTTCCAGTTACCCATGTCGATATCCTTCCAGGCACCAGTCAGAGTGACAACCACAGGCGTTACCCCGGTTTCACCATCAAGGCCACCGCGCAGGCTAAGTTTTACCTGAGCACCGTTGCGCAACCCAAATTGGTGGATGACGTCGGTATTGTACTCACACAGGCTGAAATCACATTCGAGTTTGTCCATGCCCATTTCCAGATCGATGGGTGCGTCCATGCCGCCAGTGTACAATTCATCCATTTTTACGCTGAGTTTAGGCAGGGTCAGGTCTTCGACCAGACCAGCATAACCTTTGCCATCGACAAATAAATTAAAATTCTTTAGGACCTTAGGTATCATGAGAATATCTCCTCCAGGTAATCATTGACCAAACTGCTGCGAAAGGTAATGTGTTCCGCCGGGTAGGGCGGGGTGAAATCGAAGTCAAAGTAGATTTTGCCCTGAGTAATCTGGTCCGGCGTATTCAGGTCTGGGTCAGCCCAGCAGTTGCCATTGATAATGGCGCCAATATTTTTCAGTGACCGTAGATAAGCATTCACCCCTTCCGTCACATCTTCGATATAGGTTTTGGTGATATTGCGATCCACTGCCCACAGGTGGGCGCGTAACAGAGCATCGTTGATGAGATCAGCGGTGCGACGCACACTGATAAAGGCCCATTTCTTGTCCGCAGAACAGGAACGGTTACCCCACAGGCGGTAGCCGTTTTGGTGAATCACTGTCGCTACATCCTTTTCATTGAGCTGGTTGGCACGGGCCAATTTGTCATCCAGTGCAAAGTCGATGGGCCGCGAAGTACCGCTAATACCCAGCATGGGCCGATTGGAGGGGCTCCACCAGAAACCACGCTCATTATCAGATTTAGCGATAATACCCGCCACCCGTGCCGAAGCCGGTTGATTGACATTAATATTTTTGACGCTGTCGAACACCTTGACCCCAGGGTCTACCAGATACAGGCGGGCACTATCGAAGTTGCTCCGATAACTAATCGCTTTAGCATCGGTATCACCAGGACCATCGGCAATCACAATGGCACGCAGGCGGTTTGCCACACTAATGAGGGCATCCGTTACCGCTTTGGTGTGAGTAAAGCCTGGAGCAATCAGCAGACGCGGGGTGACATGAACGGTACTTTCCGCCCCCAGCAAAGCTGGAATACCGCCATCGGGGTTGCTGGTACTGATGACCTGAGTGCTATTAGCAGCGGTATCGGAAGCTTTGTCGTAGGCTAGCGATAAACTCGCCGTAGCACTGGTAATCGCCCCCCCCTCTATACGGGCCAGTTTATCCTTACCGTTCGGACCAGTAGCACTGCTGGTAATCAGATAGTCTTTACCCTGTACATAGGTGGTGGCAGGCGTACCACCATCAGTAACAACCAGGCCAGACACGTAGCCATCGTCCAGTTCGACCACGCCATTAGACAGCTTATAAGTCTTCGCCGCCACCGCTGTTTTCGGCTGCACATTAATCACCACCACTGCGGTGCCCACCTGATCGAAAATCGCATCCAGCGCGTCGGGAATGGTGCTGGTGCCATCGGAAATACCGAATTTGGCGATGGCCTGCTTGCGTGAGCCAGAAACCAGCGTAGGCACATTGGTTGGCCCTTTTTTGGCCGTGCCGACTAGGCCGATAACGGATGAAGCCACATTGCGGATAGGTCGCGGTCCGCCGTCGAGTTCAATTACTTCTACACCATGTAAAAAAGCCATAGGGTTTTCTCCTCGTTGATGATAACAGTGAATCGGTTTGAGCAGGTCATGCTGACAAGGCACGCACTAACCGGTAATGAAATACGTCCAGGAGACAACCCCGAGTTACCCCTTGGTTGGCAGTGATTCAGCCCTAATATCTGGACGATAGATAAAACCGTCTACAAAGGCGGATTCCACCGCTATAGACCCTGATCATACAATGGGGTATATGGCAGTATTTCCCGTGGGAGTCGTTGAATGGCGCTAAGCCGCTCCTCGAAGAAAATAGCTTGTAATGACTTGGTGGTAGTGTTCAAAGTCTGTGTCAGCCTGATTTAAACTGCTCGCTGTTCTCCGCCCCGCTTCTAACTGGCGTTTTTTCCGTGTTTGGGCGTGTTTTTGTATTGGTTCGTGGTACATGATTTTCGCTTCCAGGTAATAAAACTTGGCAAGATAATATGTAGGGTCTGTTATAACCTTTCAAGCTGGGCGATACGTGCTTCCAGAGTATCCATTCTGTTAATTTTTTTCCTGCACGGTTTTCATTTTCTGTTCAAGGTGTTGATTCTGCTCATTCAGGGTTTTAACGGCCTCTAACAGCACTGCGCTCAGGTGGGCGTATTTAACTTGCTTAAAACCTTCCTCGTCAGTGTCCACCAATTCGGGAAATTCGAGTTCCACTTCATCGGCAATTAAACCTATTTGGGTGTCCTTACTCAGGTGCCGGACTTTCTCATGGTCGCTCCACTGGAACGAATAAGCGCTAATGCCCTGTAATTTATCCATCATATTAGCTAAAGACGCCAAATCAGTCTTTAAGCGTTTATCGGAAAGCCAATAACCAGCACCAGCACTGTCGGAACCATCATTACCAGACCAAACAGTCTTGCCAGTGGAACTATCAAAATAAACACCATCACCATAAGGAGGTTCAAAACGCAGTAATGGGTAAACCGAGTCAGAAGGTCCACCACCCTGCATTTCTTTAATCGTCCATCCACCGATTTTTAATTCCGTCGCAGTGATCGTGCCATTAACATCCAGTCTTGTCCCCGGTGTTGTGGTGCCAATACCGACATTGCCATTGCGATCAAATGTCATCCGGGTCCGCGAGGTACTGAAATCCCATGAGTCACTAATTTTTAATTTAGCGTTACCATTATCGTTATCGATTCCCATACTCCAGCCACTCACGTTTTGGATATCCCAGGAAACGTAGGGGTTCCCGGTGCCACTTCCAGCCACATGCATTAACATTATGGCGTCATGACTGGCGCTGGGATTGTAAATAGACAGGCCATTGTCGGCGGGATAAGCCGTATTGTTAGCGGTGATACTCAATGGCGCCGTGGGGTTGGGCTGGCCTATGCCGACTTTGCCACCGGTTATCGTCATTGCAGTGACGTCGTTTTCCCGCAGTTCGATTCCCTCACCGGAAGCGCAATTCAAATACGTTCTGCCGGCGGAATTTTGCAAGAGCACGTAGCTTGTCTGGCCAATATAGTCAATATGGCTAAAGCCCGCATAGTCGGGCCACCCCATATCACCCAGCGCCGCCCGTCCAATCCGGGCCATTTTGTCCTTATCCGGAAACACGTCCAGGGGATATTGGGGGCTTGTGGTGCCAATACCGACTTTGCCAGCGGATATTGTCATTGTCGAGGTATCGTTCTCCCCTACTTCAATTCTCTGACCGGAAGCGCAATTCAAATACGTGACTCCGGCGTGATCTTGCAAGAGCGCATAGCTTGTCCGACCAATACAGTCAATATGGCTAAAGCCCGCATAGTCGGGCCACCCCATATCACCGAGCGCTGCCCGTCCAATCCGGGCCCTTTTGTCCTCATTCGGAAATACGTCCAGGGGATATTGGGGGCTTGTGGTGCCAATACCGATATTGCCATTGTGATCAAATGTCATCCGAGTCCGCGAGGGACTGAAATCCCATGAGTCACAAATTTTTAATTTAGCGTTACCATTATCGTTATCGATTCCCATGCTCCAGCCAGTCACGTTGTGGATATCCCAGGAAACGTACGGGTTCCCGGTGCCACTTCCAGCCACATGCATTAACATTATGGCGTCGTGACTGGTACTGGGATTGTAAATATGCAGGCCACTACTGATGGGATCATCCGTAGTGCTAGCGGTGATACTCAATGGCGCCGTGGGGTTGGGCTGGCCAATACCGACTTTGCCACCAGTTACTGTCATGGTGGTGGTATTGTTTTCCCGCACGTCAATTCTCTGACCGGAAGCACAATTCAAATACGTGACTCCGGCGTGATCTTGCAAGAGCGCGTAGCTTGTCTGGCCAATATAGTCAATATGGCTAAAGCCCGCATGATCGGGCCACCCCATATCACCGAGCGCCGCCCGTCCAATCCGGACTCTGGTGTCCTTATCCGGAAACACGTCCAGAGGATATTGGGGGCTTGTGGTGCCAATACCCACCTTGCCATCAATAATCAACTTTATGGTTTTACTCCCATCACCATGAATGCCAAAGCTGCCTTCACTGGCGCTCCCGGCGTACATAATATTGGCATTCTGCCAACTGCCTGAATCCAATTGCCAGTCGCCGTTGCCAAACTTAATCGTGCCATTAACCTGCAGTGGTACGGTTGGCGTTTGCGTACCAATACCCAGCTTAGCGTTATCTTCCATGACCACCCCGCCAGTACTGTTAGCCGCTTTGCAATTAGATAATCTAAGTATCGCATTATCGCAACTATAAACACCGCTGCCGCTGTCAGTGGCAGTGCAATCGTAGACGCTAAGCGTTGAGTCATCGCAATGATAAACCCCGCCACCTTTGGCTGCATTATTATGGTGCAGTTGATTGGCCGTAATAAAACGCACACCGACGACACCGTAAATACCACCACCATCAGCACTGGTATTGTGGTTAACAATTTTGCAATTGAGCAGGCTATGGCTACAGTGTTCCAGGTGGAAAGCACCGCCAGCGGTGGCGGAAGTGAGACTGCCACCGAGATCACCGACATTGCCACGACCATCAAAACTCCAGCCACGCAATTGAATGCCCGTCACTGGCTTAGAAGCTGTGCCCTTGACTTTGATTTGAGTAGCGGCGTTATCTTTCACCACCAGCGTATCTTCCTGATTAAAACCGATAATGCTGACGTTGTCCTTAAGCATAATACTATTTTTAAGGATATAAGCCGGCCGAGCATTAAAGGTGTTTTGAGGATTATTACCGATGCCTCCCCAGGCACCACTGGCAATATCTGAGCTAATATAGGGTGTGGTGATATCGAAACTGTTGGTAGTGACATGGGTAATGGTAAAGGTGCCATTATAGTAGCGACTCTGGCTGATCAATACGGTATTGCCGTTGCTTAGGCTGTGGGCAGCACAGGTGCAGGTCACTTTGTTACCGGGCTGGGCTGTGGAGTCGGCAAATGCGGTAATGGCTTTGTAGCGGGTAGTGCTCCATTTAGCGATGCCAGTAGCGATAAAGCTGGCATTAATATCAAAAGTGTTGGTAGTCACATTGCTCACGCTGTGGTTACCATTATGGTGAGTACTTTCGATAATCACAATCTGGGCGCCGTTCCTCAAGCCGTGAGCGGCAGCGGTACAGGTCACCTTGCTAGCCGGTGAAACGCTGGAATTGGCGAAGGCGGTGATCTCCCGCATCATCTGCCAGCGGCCTCTATCGTTGGGCTCGTAGGCCCCCTGGATGGGACTGAGGACAATGGTACTGTTGGCGGCGATAATGGTGTCGGTGCCCTGATTAAATACAGTGTCAAATTCCCTCTGGTTGTGAACTTTGACAGTATTGGGGCCAAGTAGCATGGTGTCTTTGGCCGCCGGAGCCACCAATGTGCCACTGCCATCAATAACGATATTCCCAGCATCAGTACCGGAGAACGTCAGGTCGAAGGCCAGCAGGAAGTCAGTATCCGCCACTTTCTCGGCCAGTTTCTCGCCACTGGAGGCGTAAATCGCAAACAGTTCCCCGCTCTCTAAGAAAAAACCAATTTCGTAGATGGGATAGACGTTGGGCACATCCGCACCTTCGTCCTGTATGGTGGCAGTTAAATGCAACTGATTTTGTTTGTTACCAATGAGTTCACCACCCGCGACAACTGCTCGCTGAATTTCGTGCCTGAGGGCAGTCATGTCTTTTGTAGCGGTATAAGGTCCACTACCCGCGCCGATTTGACCGTCACCCACCGCCACTTGGGTGATGCGGGCAAGCATGCCACGGTTTTTGGCATCGACCAGGGCGGTAATACCAACGTCGGTAATAATGGGTTTGAGTGTATTTTTACTCATGGTGTTATCCTTTTTTAAGAGGGATAGGCAGCGATATGGGGCTATGGACGGTCTGCCGGATTTGGTGCGATAGGATGATTAATATTATTTGAGGTTTTTCTTCTGGAACCACGACAAGTGCGGCACCACGTAGGTAACCCAATCTTTGTCGTCGATCTCGTTTTTAAGGCCACGCAGGTTATTATTCGTGAGGTTGTGGATCACATGGCTCATGCTTCAGGTTTATATATAATCGTTAAATATCAGCTTCACAACCTTCAACATTTTTTCGGTTAGCGCTTGTTTTTCTTGAAGAGCGTCAATAGCCTCTTTTACCGTGCGTGTGGGTTTTAATAGTTTTGCTACTGCCTTCTTTTTCGCTTTATCATTAATGGTAGAATTGATAAACATTTGCACATCCATTTTATTAGCCGTGGCGCCAACTCGGCTAGCTTTAAACATTTTCTGTAGTTGGTTGGCTTGTGTGAGCAGAAAATCATCATTTACTTTGCCTACATAGTTACTTAGGAATTTTCGGTATTGCTCACTTTTATAGGGATTTGAATCAGCTGGCACTTTATCTTCGCTCCCTGTCATTTGCCATAGATAAGCTTCTTATTCCATCAGATACGTGTGTCTAGGAGCATCCTTCTCTTCTGTATATTTATTGTTAGCTACTTGTTGGACATGCACATATTCATGCCCGAGTATCCTGATAATATGAACACCCCCACTATGCTTACGCTCAGGCTCATAAGTCTTTAATATTCTACTAAACCTGTTTTTGTCAAATGCTATAACATCGTTCACAGTTGTCGCATTCGCACCTAAATTTCCGCTCTCAACTTTTATTTTACCTATGCCCTTCCATCCGTAATACTTCGCCACTCCCCACAGTGCCGATTCAGGATCTTCGATAATTTGATCAACGATTTCTTTCCTTTCTTTCTGATATTCATCTATCAATTTTTTATCAGTCTTGTTAAACATTAATCTGTCCTGCTTGGACAAATCAAGTAATGCACCCGATTTTTTCGCTGACCTTGCGGTTGCTCTGGTTTCCTCTTGGTTTTGATTTTTTGCATCGCTCTCTTTTTGCTCTAACATCGTTGCTACGGCTGCTTTTACATTCGGCCAAGGGTGTACCACATTTTCTGCGGTAGCCAGGCTAATTAGCTTTTGTTTTATTGTATGCTGAAGATTGTCAGAAACTTGTTGCATGCCCTTTTCGCTTTGCAAATAGCGAATAATTTCATTTACATCATCATCATAGTTATATGCTTCATTACCACCACCTACTGTCTTGCCATTTGAATTTTTGTATTTGGCCTGTATACACTGGCTTACAGAGCTAGGGATTAGCTCTGCCATCCGTGGTATCATGCCTCTATGGGTGCCATTTGCACCACCTACAATACGATGGGTATGCCTTGTGTAGTAAGGCGCTTCCCTTATTTTTCTAAACTCATCATTCATCGCATCGGCTTCTCTCTCTAAGCCGATATCATTATTTATCGTAAGCCCGCCCTGTATTTTCGCGGTTGGACGTACGCGCCCCTGTTTTTGCTGCACCACATGCCAAGCTTCGTGGGGCAGGTGCCGCTCCTGCCCTGGCCCTAGGTGGATATTCGTTCCCTGAGTATAGGCCAAGGCCCCGATAGAATCCGGTTTTGCCGAATTACGGTGCACCTTGACATCTGATAGGTCTATACCGTCGGCAAACTGTTCCATAGGGGTTTTTACAGTATCGGGCAAGCCGGTTATATAAGCGCCGGTGTGCGTTTGCATATCTGTATTGAAATTGTCACCTATTGCCGCCCGCACACTGGTTGGCGCAGATTTTCGTTGTATCACCTTTCCTTGATGTTCTTTCCGGAGTTGCTTGTTTTTGCACCTGGATCTTTTCAAATATTTGGGATGTGCATAATCGTACATAAACTGTTACCTCAATGAGAACATAGAGAGTGCGGTCAATTGCAGAATAAAAGTCCACAACCCAAAAACTCACTTACATCTATTACCCATTAATTACCGCTGCCATCGTAAAATGTTTGTAATTGACGACTTTACTACTGGCAGCCAGACGCATATAGCTGGTTTGCACTAGGCTCAAACTAAAACTGTAGTGGCTGCGCACGGGTTTGACCGAGTCGATGGCTTGACGTAGTTTATTGTCGAGTTCTGCTGTGCCTGCACCGGGGGTGTTACCGTTGATCAGCATATTCAGTCGAAAGGTATGCGGCGGTCCATTGGGTGTTTGCTGCCACCACTCAGTGAGTGTGATGCTGACATCAGCAAACGCTTTAAGTACACTTTGTATGCTGGCTTTAGTGCCTTTGTGCTGGTGAATAAAAGCATTTTTACGGATCAGTTCACGTCGCCGAATGGATTCGTTTACCGGATCGTTTGGATTGCTAAACCAGACATCACCGGAAGTAGACCATGCCAACCAGGGTAGTAAGGAACTTAGACAGCGGGAAGGGTCCCATAGGCTGTCGATTAATATGGGCAATTGATTCAAGCGATCACTAGTGAGTGATAGATATCATTCCAATGCACTGGCACTGGGAGGTAACAAATGCTCATTGCTCTTCAATGGGCGACTGGCATACAGATGTTGTGTTTCCTTGGCATCAGTAACCCAAACCAGTAGATGGCTGGCACCACTAGGGATAGGGGTATTGGTAAATATATGTAGTAAGGGCTGTTGGTAGACGTAATGGGGTTGTGTTTCGCTACCAGTATTCAAAGAGCCGTATGCAACAATTTTACTATTCACGGCAAGCTTATTCTTTTCACTACGCCCCCAGTGCAGTTCAACAATTCGCAGATCCCGACGGCTACGGTCGTGATGAATGTTCAAAGGTCCGTTAAGCACACCGGGAGTGGTTGCAGTATTTACAAAGGCTATGGCATTAGTCTTTTGGTTAAGGGGGGTAGATGTGGTCATAGAATGATCGCTTGTTATGATTTTCTGATTCTGATAGTGACCCTCAGGGTTCTAAAATATGCCGAAATAACGGTTAGGATCCTAAATCTTTACACTGACTCCATTTCGCATTTCACCAAATTCGTTTTTGGTAAAGACTATTAGATGAGTCGCTCTGGCAGGAATCTTAGTATCGTCTACAAAGTGGTAAGTGAGTGTGCCACCTTTGGCTATTTCGACAATGGGTGGCAATGCGTAACGGACACTGACCTGGGTATTATCCAACGCGCGATTGACTGCGGTGACTACGCCAATAGCATTGTTTAAACGGTAATCTTTATCTTTTATATAAATAATGTTGCCATCGTTACTGGTGATCGACAGGGATGCTACCGGATGGTGGTCGAGGGTGAAGGTGTTGGTATTTTCCATAAACGTATAATTTTTGGAGCCTCTAGGCAATTTCTCAGCATTATTGGCTCCCCAGTACAGCACGTAGTGAGTAATATCGTGATCCTCAATAGCGGCGGTGATGGTCGCAGTACCGCTGATGTGACCGGAGGTGGTTGCGCTATTGGTAAAGACGATACCAACCGCCATATTACTTGGTGAGCTATAAGGCTGTTCCCAGTAGTTAATGGTACCAAGCGTACCGTAGGGAGCCTGATAACGTTCGATTAATAGATCCGTCGCAGGCTGGTGTAACTCAACGTTTTGCACTCCTGGCTGGTAAAAAGCAGCAAATAGCCCGGCGCGAGTAATATCCACCCCAATACCATGATGCTGGTTGAGAAAGGACTGGACCACTGTTTTAGCAGCATTTAAAACATCCTGAGCACCTACACCAGAAAACATTTGCAAGCTGGCATTGACGGTAAATGGCACGATTTCTGCCGAGTTAACCCGTACTTGATCAGTAATGGGGCGGATTTTGTCATCGTTAAGCGTGGTGTTGACTGTATCAACCAGATTGCTGGAAGCATGACCATTACCTTTTTTACTGAGAATGCGTACATCGACAATCCCTGGTGATTCCGAATAGACCGATACGTCTTTCACTAAAGCAGACGCCGATAGCGCATGGAAGATGTAGGCACCTTTAGGACCAGCAGTGGAAAAACCTTCAAATGCCAATTGTGTACGGGTACGTAGGCGTTCGTCGTCTTCATAGGTCGGTGGCACTGGTGGCGAAGCATTGGGATCACCGGGGTCAGTTTGCAGACGAATGATATTCACCAGAGCTGCCAGATTATCCAGGTTGCTGCCACTGGCGGTGGCCAACATCACCCCACGAGCGGCTTCGTTAATGCGTTGGCGCAAATGCATTTCCCGATAGGCAACGATTTGCAGCAATTTGCTGATCGGGTCGCTCTCGGGCAAACCGTTTACCGCCAGCTCTGGCGCCAGACTCTGCAACTCGGTTTTAGTCGCTGCCAACAGGGTTTCGTAGTCCAGTTTCTCAACGATACTGGGGGGCGGCAGTTTGGAGAGGTCGATAGTGGTAAATAGGCTCATGGGGATGATCCTGATAAATGGTTAAAAGCCTGATTTCAGGGTATTACTGCTGTTGACGGTGAGTGTGTTACCGTTCTTTCCCACTGCTTTGTCACCATGCAGCAAAACATTGTTTCCAGATTCTTTTAATGTGCTGGGTTTTGCCTGCAGGATGATCGTTTCGGAATCGGTCATAGTTTTGCCAGAACTGGAGTCTGTGCCACTAAAACCAAATGTGCATTGGGCTTTGTATATCAAGGGGGTACCGTTGTATTTTAATTTGTTGTGGCTTGTATAGCGCACTGGCTCTGCAACCTTCCAACTACCTTGAACCGTGGGTTCTAACGCGATGGAGGAGGTACTGGTACTGGGTGTGGGTATTACATCACCTTCTTTGGCGACTCTTTTTGTCATGGAAAGACTCTTTAGACATTTATAGTCATAACGCTCCCGCAAAGCGGGAGGCTTGACGGTTGTTAGCAGCCCTGAGGGCTGCCAAAGTTAATGTTCAGTA
>MDLC01000010.1 GCA_001723645.1 Candidatus Endobugula sertula
ACGCAAACGTTTTAGCTCTTCGCGCTCATCGACAGACAAAGCTTCTCCCGACTTCTCTGCTTCCAGTTTAGCTTTCCCGTCATAGAGTTGGTTAGGGCCGAATTCCTAACGATTTAGCCGCTTCAATGACGGTATAACCTTGTTCAGTCACCAAGGCCACGGCTTCTTCTTTAAAGGATGGTGGGTATCGCTTGTAGGTTCGTTTTTCGTTCATAAACACTCCAATTAGTGACAGTATTGTCTGAAATTAGAGTGTCCAGTTCAATTAGACCAGAACACTAAAAGTGGTTTCAGCGATGAAGGCCAAAGTGGTAGAGCTGAATCCTTTAGCCAAGATGCGCCGTCAGCAACCGCCTCAATTAACACTTATCAAAGCAACAGCTATGTAAGTCATGCTCCTATACAGGGGCATTTATGATGCAAAATCAGCTAGCAACATTATCGTTATAATCTTCGTTGCAAGCTTCTATCAATTCTGAGGGTACATTGTCTGCGACACGGTGCCTTCTATTGAATCTAGAATGAAAATAATCTTTGGCTAGCTCTTCAGTGATTAACGCTACACCATGCCAATTAAATAACCAGCTTAATAATTGCTTGTCACTCTCAACAACGTATACCGGGCTTTCAAATATACCTCTAATACCATCAATACTTTTTAAACCATTTAGAGATCTTGGTATTCTTACTTCCCTGCCGAATTTGTCATAGCCTATCCAGCTACTATAAAAAGCAACTCTTGGACTTTCACCATTGGTTTTAAAAGAATAAAACTCATAGTAAGCAACATCTAAACTAGGCTTGGTGGACTTACAGAGCTTTCTCATTAAAGAGAGAGAAACATTTGAGAATATATCTGTTGGAAGGGCTTTAAGTGATTTTTGGAAGTGATAAAAGTTGTTGAACCCTAACTTTTTGCTAAATAAGTCTAGCTTTTGACAGTGACTATAGTTTGGGTATTCGCTGGATGTTCGAGCTAGTTGTTTTAGAGACTCTAGACAGTCTTCATAAGCAAACATATTTTTACTCCGACGGCATTACAGTAGTGTAACTATAATTAGCATGCTGCTTGCTGTGCCTCAAAGTAAAAATTTGGTTGAAGTGAGTTAAGTATTTCCCATTGCAGCAGGGAGGCTACTTTTGCCCGCTGCAAATTATACATATATCCCTTTATGAAATGCAAACAGCTTGTGTAGATGTTATTTCGTTAAAAATAAAGTGGACTCCTTGTGGACACCCGGTCCTTTTTATAGACGCTCTTTTAGTGTGGAATACGCAGCGCTCAAACAGAAAATTGCTAAAAAGTATTTATAAATCAATAGGTTACTGCCTCCAGCGAGGTGTCCGAATGGTCGAAGGAGCTTGCCTGGAAAGTAAGTAAACCGTAAGGTTTTGAGGGTTCGAATCCCTCCCTCACCGCCAAAATTATTGTTTAAAGTCAATCAGTTAAAAAACAACCTATAGTTTTGCCCCTATAGCGTCCGCTTTATTTCAAAGAATCTATGAGACTCTTTACTTTCCTTCTATGTACTACTAGGTTTCATTAATTTTGTCATTTTTGTTAATCTACCTTTCTTTACTATCCAACCAAAAGCAAGTTAATGAAATATAAAGTTAAGCTTACGGCACATGAAGAGCATTCAACGCACCTTGAGGATCTGCATCCACAATACGTAATAACGCTCTAGCGGGGCCTGTAGGATGACGGCGGCCCTGTTCCCAATTCTCTAGCGTCCGCTTGCTCACACCAATCAGCGTAGCAAAGCGATTCTGTGATAATCCCGTTTTTTCTCGGATTTCATTCACTGATAGCACTAAACACCGATTCATTAATTCTTCATCAATATCAATCGCGGTCGTCGTTAAGAACAACATTACTGGACCTTCTACACGGTATTCTTTTGTGACTAAGCTCCCCGTTGAATCATCTTTTCCTGTTGAGGCAATCGTTAACTCGCCTTCACTTTGTAACAGCTTTAACGCATAGCTGGCATTTTCTGCGCCCTCTTCTTCGGCAATGGCGAGGATTTTATTTTTTAAGTTAGTTTCACCCCATATAAAATAAACTTTGCCCCGTCATGGTCGAGTACTGCACTCGTTCCTCTTCGGGGATAAAGTTTAGAATCGCATCCATTAAACTACTCTTACCAGTGGCGCTACTCGATTGGATAATCACGGCCAAGGGCTTATCTAATTTACGACTCACACAGGATAAATAACCCACCAGCTTGTTCGTCTCTTCACCCACCAGACCAGCGGTTTTAAAGTCATCAAGTATGCGATTTAATAAGTCTTTATCTTTTAATAGTTCAATGGCTTGTTGCTGCTCGTTATCGCTAAGACTTGGCGCTTCTTTTTCAGGTGCCAAGGTATTCTTAATCTGTTTTTCTTGCAGCTCTTCGAGTTTAAGTAATACCTTGCCCAAGTCTTTTTTAATCACGTCATCCTGTACGCCTAGTTCACTTGAGGCTTGATTAATAAAGGTTTGGCGTGGTCGTGAACTATATAAATCAAAGGTATCGATATGAACATGTTCGCCACGGCTCACCAGTAAATTAACTTTGAGTTGCTCATAACTCATATTTTTTTGTAAGCCACGTACACGATATTTTCTATCGCCTTGTTCGATGATAATTTCTTGATCGTTGACAACGGCATCAATGGTTTTGGGGGCTTCGGGTAGTGGCGTGGCTACTGTTGGTTCAGGTAATGAGCTGGCTGACGAACAGGGATGTTCTAATGCTGTGGGTGCAGGATGCACAGGAGCAGTAAAAGGTGAAGATTCAGGAGTAACAATAGCTTTATCATCAACACTCACATCTTCGACCTGTTCAGCAATCGCGGAGTCAATGGTTAGCTGACGTTCGGGTGCTTTTCCTTTGCCCATAAATTCAGCCTTACGGATAACCAAGCCTAAGCGTTTTTGTGCGGTGTTGACCTGCGACGAACAGGGATGTTTTAGTGCCGCGGAAGGCATGGAGCCGAGAGTGGCCTGGGCGTATTCATTTACGTCCATACCCTTTCGGCAATAAAATCCTAAACGCATCGATACCATTTTTATTTAACAATGTCGCTAAGACTTCAGCAGCGGTATTACCTGTCTCGTCTCGATCATAAGCAATTAATGCTCGCTTAATATCATGCTGTTTAAACGCCGCTAAGTGATCATCGGTAAACCCTTGTGTACCATAACTAGACGTCACATTCCTAAACCCATGCACCCAGAAGGTCATCGCATCAATCAATGCTTCACAAACAATAATTTCATCACTGGCTTTTAAGCATTGAGGATTCCATACGCCCACATGTGGCCCTGATAGATAAAGATGTTGCGGTGTGCCCTTTCGTAATCGTGAGCCTAATATTTTACGGCCATAGGCTTCTGTGATAAGACCGTTTTCATCCATCACTGGCACAACAATCGAACCATTAAAATGCTCATGGCCGCTTTTGCGTAATAAGCCAATGTTCTGTAACTGGGTTCGGATTTCCTTACCCGCTTTGTACTGCTTTTCTGGTAAACGATACGCCAAGGTGCGATTGGCATAACCCAGCTTAAACGTATCGATTAATTCAGCGCTTTTTAACCCACGGCTGGCTAAATAGTCGAGGGCCCCACTGCTTTGTTTTAAGGTTTGGTGGTAATAATCAATGACCTGCTGCAATAACTTTTGATCATCCGCTTGAGCCGCTAAGGGAGGTAAAACTTTCTTGGTACTGCGCTTTATGTTCATGGATGAACGGTATGTCGCGGGCGCAGGATGCGCAGGAGCGACAACGGTCTTGGCCTCTGTTACTAGCTTCCTGTAAAACAGTAACCGCATGTCTAAAACTCAAGCCTTGAGTTTTCATGACCCAATCAATTACTGTACCCGATTCACCACAGCCAAAGCAGTTAAAAACATTTTTTTTGGCTGATAATGCAAGATGGGGGTTTCTCCTCATGGAAGGGGCACAGAATGGCGTAATCTTTACCCTGCTTCTGAGGCTGATAGCCTTGGCTTTCGGCCAAACGTAACAATGACACCTCACTTTTCAGTTTGGCTAAATCTGCATCGGATAATCGCGCCATAGCATTTTTTCCTGTAAAACCTGTCAAGGGGTTTTATTGCCCGTTTAAAGGCTTGCTTTATACCCTTTATTAGGTTAATATGCAAACCCTAATTCGGGCATACCTTTATACTTCGCAGAGTACTATGGACAACAGGTTAAATATTCTTATGCAAAATACCGCTCTCCGTCATGCCTTTGGTGCTCGCGTTAAGCAGCTAAGGAAGGAGCATGACTGGTCACAGAAGCAGCTCGCTGGGCAGCTAGACATTCGCTTTCAATTACTTAATAAATATGAAGGTGGACAACATATCCCCCCGCCTGAGACATTAATAAAGCTCGCTAATGCCCTAGGAACAACCGTAGATTTCCTTTTAACGGGCAATCCTCAACAAGAATTACCCTCAGTAGATGACTCATTATTTCGGCGCTTTCAGGTATTAGAGCGTTTCAACGAAGAAGATAAACAAACCGTGATTAAATTGATTGATGCCATGATTGCCAAACAGCGTATGACATCCGCATTAACACCTATGGATATGCCACAATGACAACCCCGTTATTTGACATTACATGGGATGACAACAAGGCGCAGATCAATGTACGCAAGCATGGTGTACCTTTTGCCCAAGCCGCAACCGTGATGCTAGACCCATTGGCATTGACCGTATTTGATACCGCCCATAGTGAAACCGAAGAACGCTGGTTCACATTGGGACAAACTGGTGAGGGAAGATTACTGGCGGTATCCCATACTTACCAAGTGATTGATGCCAGTACCACTAAAATTCGCTTAATTTCAGCACGAGAAGCTACGCGACAAGAAAGACACTATTATGAGAACGAACCCCGATAAGGTGACGACTATGAACCCACATGACAATGACGACATGCCCCAAGAGATTGACTTTTCTGGTGGTGAACGCGGTAAGTTTTACCGTGCTAATGCACAAATACAATTACCGATTCATTTAGAAAGCAGTGTACAGAATACACTCGCCGCATTAGCCAATGCCAAGGGTGTTGATCTTTCTGTTTTTGTGAATGATTTACTCAAAAAGGATATTGAGCTTATACAGATGGGGCGCTAAACACTCAATAAGCACTAGACCAAAGGGCGGCAACCCAATGGCCTAGCTAATCACCACCAATAACGCGAGTATTGATAATGACTAACGAGCATCATACACAAGCTTTGTGCTTGCCCAAAACTAAAACAACAAAAGCACACCATTTGTTATTGGTGTGCCTACCTAATTAATTATTATTTAACAGTCGCCTTAAGCGTATAACTTCGTTTATCAAACGTGGCACATCTTGCCTAGCATGAGCAATAAAGTCTTGATCTGCTGTTGTAGCACCAGTCAATTCAATATCTTCACCTCGACTTTCTCCCTCACCAGTCATTATAAAATCAGAGCCACTTGTGTGATCGCGACCTTCCACATAAGAAACCCAAGGGCCACCAGTAGCTGACTCAATTCTTTCTCGTATCTCTTGAAGTTCTTTATCGTCCATGTCTAACTCACTTATTCGGATTTCGAACGGTGGGAGTCAGCAAGTCTTCGGCTTGCTTTGCAGTGACCCCTGATAAAGTAGCGTGATTAGGATTATTTTTTGTGGGAGAAGAAACAACATTTCCTCCTGCACGACGAACATCACCTACAGTAGTCACACCAACTTTATTATGAGGAATACCTTGTGTAAGTTCTTGAAGAGATTTACCAGGAGCACTATTAACAGACACTCCATCTAGCTTACCTGCTGCATTTGTCGTTACACCAGAACCATTAGCAAACCGATCAGCCGTACAACTACCTCCTCGACAAACAATTGCACTATCTGGAAGTCCCCCCTTTGGAACAAGGGAGGAGCCTGACACATCAATCGTACTAAAAACCCCTGAGCCTAGACGCACCGCGGCCTCTAGCAAGGTCTCACCCTGAGGCACAGAGGGACTTAGGTTTTGAGGCCCAGACGCGACTTTGGCGCTAACAACACCACTGGCCGTAAAAACGAGCAGCAGCAACAAGATAAGCTGGCTAAGGATAAGGGGTAACTTTTTCATGCCGTGTAGTCTAGCGCTTCGGGTTCCATATTGGAACTGGGACTGCTATGCTATACATGTAATACACGTATAGCACTGGAGGTGACCATGCTTGCCATTAGACTACCTGAAGACATTGAAACCCGTTTAGCCGCATTAGCCGCCAAGACTGGCCGCACTAAGACTTTTTACGCTAAAGAGGCCATTCTTGAGTATATGGACGATATGGAAGATAAGTACCTAGCCATCAATCGCCTTGAGAACCCTAGCAAACGCTGGACATTGGACGAACTGGAGCAAGACCTTGACTTGGACCGTTGAGTTCGACGATGCCGCCGCTAAAGAGCTGCGTAAACTCGATAAACAGGCTCAACGCGAGATTCTGCGCTACTTCCGTGAGCGCATTGCCACTGATGAAGACCCCCGCCGTTTTGGTAAACCACTCTCCCGCGATCTTGCAGGGCTGTGGCGTTACCGCCTTCGAGACTACCGTATGATCTGCAATATTGAAGATAACAAACTCGTTGTCTTGGTATTGCGGGTTGGTCACCGCAAAGATATTTACGAGTAATTTCCCATTGTTTTTATAGAGCTGCCGAGGATTGCGCAAACGGCTTTTTGTTTGCGCAACCGCAGGGAGCCACGCACGGCGGGAGATGGTGAGAAGAAGTACGAGGCTGACCCGTGCGTAGCGGTACGGCCTGACTTACAGCGCCCCGTACCTGTTTTATGTTTTACCGTTCCTGCGCATCCCTGCGCCCACGGCATTAGTAATTCCTTTTACGTTATAGCAAGCACTAGCACCGATAGGTGCTATGTGGCCAGCGTCTTTTTGCTGGCCATCACGGGGCAGCGCGGCGGAAGGTGGCCAGCATGGAGTGGCAGGCCATTAGACGCGCTTTTTGCGGCTAATGGACAGAACGTAATGCAGGCCAACTGAAGTGCGCTGGGCAAGGTGCGCGCAGGGCCTTGGGCTATGGAAGCTGCGCGCTTAGAGAGTGGGGGTGCTGGCAGGTTTGTTGCGTTTTTTTGCAACAAACATGACAGTGCCGGAGCGAACGGGCCGCAACATTATTGCAAGCTCTCTTACGGAGTGATGGCCTTTCCGACTAGCACAATGGTAGGCTGGCACCTGACCTTGCTGGCTTTTTTAGCAAGGGCTGTGACAGCCGGAGGTAGAAGCTCAGAGTCTCCCATAAACAAGCAGCCTTTAACGATGTGTCCGATTATTCCACAGTGTCCGATAACGGCGATTCTCGGCTGGCTTTGGCTGGATGGGTCGCGGTGTGGATCTCTTTCAGTTGTCGGATAGAGACTTGAGTATAGATCTGCGTGGTCGATACATTAGCGTGTCCCAACATCGCTTGGATAAATCGTATGTCGGCTCCATTCTCTAACATCAAGGTTGCCATTGTGTGGCGGAACAAGTGACAACTGCCTTCCTTGCCAATGTCCGCCGACTTCACATAATCTCTGACCAGTTGAGTCATTCTATTTCTGGTGAAGGCTTCACCAAGATTCGTCAGGAACAGAGTACCGTCATCATTCGGCATCATTAATTCAGGTCGGATGTCATCACGGTATTTAATAATCCAGTTTAATGCTCGCTCGCCAATCGGCACCATACGATCTTTACGGCCTTTACCTTGTCTTACCATCAACGTACCGCGATCACCGTCAATGTCATACAGATTAATGTGTATGACTTCCATTCTCCTGATACCTGTACTGTAGAGCGTTTCTAGTATGGCTCTGTCTCGTAATCCAAACGCTGTCGTTAGATCAGGCTGGTTGAGAATCAACTCGGCCTCTGGCTGTGTTAATACATGCTTCGGTAATCGCTTCTCAAGCCTCGGTAAATCAATCTCGCTGGCTGGATTGTAGAGAATGTAATTCTCTCGCGTCAGCCATTTAAAATACGCTCTCACGGGGACTATTCTAGTATGCTGGCTTCGGGTTGATAGTGGCTCACCGTTCTTTTTGCGATAGTGGAACAAGTAACGCTGGTAGCGCTCTAGTATCGGCTTGGTAATGTCCTGTGGTCGGCTTAATCCGCGTTCCTCGCACCATTCGATAAAATACCGTAAATACACCTCACGGTTTTCTATCGTTCTGGCCGCATAGTTTTTAACACGCTGCGCTTCTAAAAACCGAAGCATAAACGCATACAGATTATCGGGGTCTGTTGGGTCGCCTATCGGTGGTAGTGGCGCATGCTCTCCTTTCCTTGGCATTACAGTACCTCGGTTAATGTACGACTACGGTACGACGAACACTCACCATTTTTTGCAGCCAGATAAGCGTTTTTTTCACTATTTTTAGGTGTTTTCTCTGCAACCCTTGGTAACTCTGGATTTGCGCCGTTTTTGCTGGTGCTACTTAGGGGCTCTTTGGCCGCTACTTGGGGGCTACTTGAGGGCTCGTTATTAGCTTTTAGGGGCTCCTTCTTTTCATCGTAGTGGTTATTTTGGTGTTGCATTGACGATAAGCCCAACAAAAACGGTTGACCATTTTCGCCTTCCCCCTGATACAACAACTCATACACAAACGACTGACCACGGCCACCACGATGCACCAGCAAGTACTCCATTTCTTGCAGCCGCCCCATATGCTTTTTTATTTGGAAGTCTGTCCAACCCACAAAGCTACGCACATCACGGCGGCTAAAACGGTAATCACGATGCTCTATTTTTTGTTGTTGGCATTGCTCGGATACCATCTGATAAATGTGCCTTAACAAGGTTCTGGTTTGCGGTGGCAATTCATCAAGGCTTCGCCCTAATATTTCATTAGCCAGCTTATTGGCTGTGGCGATATCCGATTGCACAACCTCAATGTATTGCAGGGCTTGGCCGTTGTGATTCACCGTTTTAATTTCACGCTGGTATTGGTGTAACAATGCTATCGCCCGTATCAGCGTTAAGTATTTCATGTGGTCACGTCTTGTTCGCGTTTTATCGTCGATAAAGGTCAACTGTTCCGCAAACGGGTTAGCCACTAAGAGAGGACGCAATAGCCTTTGTGCATTACGGTGTAATTGAACAATCGATTTTCTGTCTTCATTTTTTAGCAAGCCTTCCAGTGTTTGTTGTTGCCGTTGCATGGCATGGATAGCTTGTGTTTGTTCTCGGCTCTCATTCACCGTTAACACCACACAGCGATTCATTAACTCTTCATCAATATCTATCGCTGTCGTTGTTAGGAACAACATCACAGGGCCTTCTACGCGATATTCTTTAGTCACTAAGCTACCCGTACTATCGTCTTTTCCTGTAGAGGCTATGGTTAATTCTCCTTCGGATTGAAGGAGCTTTAACGCATAACTCGCATTCTCTGCGCCTTCCTCTTCCGCTATCGCCAGTATTTTATGCTTGAGGTTGGTTTCGCCCATATAAAACAGGCTTTGACCCGTCATGGCTGAGTACTGCACCCGTTCCTCTTCGGGGATAAAGTTTAATATCGCATCCATTAAACTACTCTTACCCGCTGCACTTGAGGACTGGATAATCACGGCCAAGGGTTTATCTAATTTACGCGATACGCACGACAGATAACCAACTAGCTTGTTGGTCTCTTCGCCAACCACACCAGCGGTTTTAAAATCTTCAAGAATACGATTGAGCAAGTCTTTATCTTTCAGCAGTTCGATAGCCTGTTGCTGCTCGCTGTCATTGAGTGTTGGTGTTTCTCTTTCAGGCTCTAGCGTGTTTTTAATCTGCTTTTCCTGCAGCTCTTCCAGCTTGAGCAACACCTTGCCCAAGTCTTTTTTTATTACTTCATCTTGCACGCCTAATTCACTGGAGGCATGATTAATAAATGTTTGCCGTGGTCGCGATTGATACAGGTCGAAGGTATCAATGTGGACGTGTTCGCCTCGATTAACGAGTAAGTTAATTTTTAACTGCTCGTAGCTCATATTTTTTTGCAGGCCACGAACTCGATACACTCTATCGCCCAACTCGATAATGATTTCGTGATCATTCACCACAGCATCAATCGTTTTGGGTGCTTCGGGTAATGGCGTGGCTGTTGTTGGTTCGGGTAATGAGCTGGCTAAGGGTGAAGGTTCAGGAGCAACGATAGCTTTATCACCATCACTCACATTTTCGACTTGTTCAGCAATCGCGGAGTCGATGGTTAGCTGGCGTTCTGGTGCTTTACCTTTACCCATAAATTCAGCTTTGCGTATCACTAAGCCTAATGTTTTGGGTGCAGGTGTCACTTGTTGCGCGTATTCGTTAACATCCATATTTTTCGGTAATAAAACCCTAAACGCATCGATACCGTTTTTATTTAACAATGTGGCTAAAGTTTCAGCGGCGGTGTTACCTGCCTCGTCTCGATCATAAGCAATCAGTACACGTTTAATTTCATGTTGCTTAAACGCAACTAAATGATCATCCGTAAAGCCTTGTGTACCATAGCTACTAGTGACATTTCTAAAGCCATGCACCCAGAACGTCATCGCATCGATTAACGCTTCACACACAATAATTTCTTCACTGGCTTTTAGGCATTGTGGATTCCATAAACCAACGTGTGGCCCTGATAGGTAAAGATGCTGTGGTGTACCCTTGCGTAATCGTGAACCTAATATTTTACGGCCATAGGCTTCGGTGATTAAGCCGTTTTCGTCCATTACTGGCACAACCACCGAACCATTAAAATGCTCATGGCCGCTTTTGCGTAATAGGCCAATCTCCTGTAATTGGGTACGGATTTCCTTACCGGCTTTGTATTGCTTCTCTGGTAAACGATACGCCAAGGTGCGATTGGCATAGCCCAGCTTAAACGTATCAATCAACTCACTACTTTTTAACCCACGGCTGGCTAAATAATCGAGAGCCTCGGGGCTTTGCTTTAAGGTTTGGTGGTAATAATCCATCACCTCACGTAATAGCTTTTGATCATCCGCTTGAGCGGCTAAAGGCGGTAAGGTTTTGGTGGTGCTGCGTTTAACGGTCTTGGCCTCTGTGACTAGCCCTGCATCTTCCTGTAATACCGTCACCGCATGTCTAAAACTCAAGCCTTGGGTTTTCATCACCCAATCAATCACCGTACCCGACTCACCACAGCCAAAGCAGTTAAACACATTTTTCTTACTGCTAATGACCATTGAGGGCGTTTTATCGTCATGGAACGGGCAGCTAATCACATAGTCGCCTTTCGCCCCATGCTTCTTGGGCTGGTAGCCTTGGCTTTCTACCAAGCGCAGCAATGACACCTCTTGTTTGATGCGATTGATTACGTCATCTGACAATCTTGCCATGTTATTCACCTAAAACCTTGTCAATAGCCTGATAAGGAACTATTATAGTTCTTATATAGGAACCTTTGTCAAGTAACAGATTTTAGGGGGATTACGATATGAAGCTCAGTAAACCACAATGGCAGGCAATTTTGCTTATGAGCTTCTCTAAACGATTAGCAGCCGTTCGCAAAGAACGGGGGCTAACACAACAGCAGATGTCCGAAGTCATCGGGATTCATCTATCACAGGTGAAGCGCTACGAATCAGGGGACACACAGCCTTCTCTCGAAGTACTGCGTAAAATCGCACTGGCGCTCAATATCAGCGCTGATATGTTGCTATTTGATGAAGATGAACGCGGGCCATCAGATGACCTAAGAATGCAGTTTGAAGCCCTTAACCAGTTCTCACCTAACGAGAAGATGGTGGCTAAGGAGCTACTGGATAGTTTAATTCTTAAACACACAGCCAATCGGCTATCGACTGGCACAGGGTAAGATTTTTAAAAGGCGTTGAGCCAAGGTGCTACCAACACCAAGGCTCAACTAATCACCACCAATATCGAGAGTATTGATAATGACTGAGCAACATCATAAGTCAGGCAGCCGCCTGCGTAAAAGTAAATCCTGTGAGGAACGGTATATGTAAGGTCAATGAGACCCATTACGAGTACCGCACCAAAGACCAATCGCCCTGTTCAGGTTGTCGCACAGTGCCAACCATTCAAATGAAGGGGCATTGGTTACAGAAAGCAGGGTTTGAGATTAATACACCTATCAAGATCAGAGTCATGGATGGGTGCTTGGTCATAACAACGAGTGAGTAATTATGGACAACGCATTAATGGTTATTTTTCCCTATCAACATGAAGGGACTTGGGTTTTCGATGACGCAACCGTCGATTTAGTCAAAGAGCCTTTTGTTTTTGGTGTACCTGAGATGATCGACGACTTAGTAAGTGACCTTCAAAATGCAAACAAAGGGTTTAAACTCATATTTTCTAAAAAGCCCTTTCCTAGCTATCAACGTAAACTAACTTGGCTGCGTGAAGAATGTGAAGGCAATTGGTATACGATAGATGGAAACGATGAAGGCTGGCTCTGCCCAGCCTTATTTAAGTATTTTCACTCAGCACCTAAAGAAATTTTTGTTAGCGCTGAACAAAAATAAATCTAGTTTTATGCGCTACACTTTTCATTCAATGGAAACATCTGCAATATATTCATTAGCGCAAATAACTCAGAACCGGAAGGCGCCCAAATATTTTTCCCCTCACTACCCACAATAATAAACTCAGACTTTGATTTAACATCTTCCCGATCAATGCCAGAAGGATGCAACAGGTTTACCTGTTTATCAATGCTATCAAGATCACACAAAACAAGCTCACCATCATAGAAAGAGCATACAGACTTAGCCCCTAAAACAGTCCACTTATTTTGGCTCTCCCAAAAAACTATTACAGGCTTTATTTCTACAGATATAACCGCTTCAATAGCTCTGACCTGCTCAACTGATAAGTCTGAAAATTTACAGCATCTTTTGTCAAATAGATTATGCTGTTTTGCCTTCCAAAGAATGCGATCACAATACCAATTATCTTTTTGCATACATAAACACTACAAGTCAAAGTCAATCGTAAAATCAGAGTTCTTGGAATTACTGAACCGTACAGTACCACCATTGAAGGGTTTACCATCTTGAACACGACGACGTAAGAAGGAATCAAGTTTTTCATTCGCAATAAAGCCTGTATCAACCTCAGCTTTTGTTGCACCATGAGCCTTAAATGCATCTTTAAGCTTGTTAATATCTGTAGGATTTAAAGTTGAAGAAACATCAATCTTTGTGCGAGCTACACCATTAGTAATTGGAACGTTATCTAAATTAACACCTAAGCGTTTAGCAGCATCGGCTGCGCCCTTTGGAACATTACCACCAGCCCGATAAGCCGTACCTAACCCCGTCGCACCCGGCGTAACAGCACCGAGTACATTTGCACCTAACGCACCTAAATTTTCGCCTAGATTATTACAATCACCTGCAATATTGTCAGTATAAATACGATACGCGTCATAAGCAATCAATCCAATATCTGCAACCGTATCTGGAGTAAAAAATAAACCGTAAGGATCCATATAATACAGAGGATCATTATTAGCATAAACATAAGTATTGATCCCTCCATACAATCCAATTGGATCATTACTTATATAACGCCCATCTCTAGAACTATAATACCGATTCCAATTATTTGAGAAGCCACTTTCCTTGTCTTCGTATTGTCCCGCAAAATGTAACGGGTTCTGCACTTGGGTAATTATTTCTGAAACACTTCCAAATACATCATACTCCCCCTGCCATACTGTCGCCCCACTCAGTTGCATGAGTCTCTGAGGGGTGCCGAGATGATCATTTTGATAAAAACTATAATCATACTGCGTAGGCTGCCCTGCCGTTTGGTTTTCACTTTTTGTTTTTAACGCAACCGGATCAGTGGTGTAGATCGCTGTGGGTTGGTATTTATATCCACGAATCAACTCACCGGTTTGGGTATATTCACCCACTAAGCCTGCGCCAGTATCACCATATAAAAAGTAGGTGGTTGTGCTATCGACCGTTTTACTAATTCTACGCCCGTAGGGGTCGTAAGTATAGCTTGCTAGTGTATCAGCCCCGTCGATGATTTCTGCTAAACGGGCGAAGCTATTGTATTGGTAGGTTCTTGTGCCATCACTGGTTAAGGCGCCATTATTATCGTACGTTTGGTTAATCGTTGTGGTGACATCGTTGAGGATTGAACTGATTCCCGTTAAGGCTTGTTGATTATCATAACTATAATTTTTTGTGGTGCTTAGGCTACCAATAGTATGGGTTTGCTGGATGCGATTACTATTGCCATCATAACGATAGCTTTGGTCGCCAAAGCCATTGGGTTGATTGGCTTGGGTTAAGCGATAAGCATTATCGTATTGGTAGGTAAAGTTACCGT
Source organism: Candidatus Endobugula sertula (assembly GCA_001723645.1). Taxonomy (GTDB): domain Bacteria; phylum Pseudomonadota; class Gammaproteobacteria; order Pseudomonadales; family Cellvibrionaceae; genus Endobugula; species Endobugula sertula. The sequence continues at coordinate 14,341 of MDLC01000010.1, forward strand.
TTAAAGTATTTTTCTGGGTGATATTGCCCACTACATCAAACTGGTATTGATAATCCATTTGTGGGGTGTTGGCATTATCGTTAACCAGAATACGTTTTAAGCGTGAGAGGCCATCGTATTCGTGATGGCGGTTAATACCACCGGGATAGGTTATGGCTTTAGGGAGGTGGCCTTCGTACTCGTTGACGACAATACTGCCCGCGTTTTGAATACCGAGCTGGTTAATCTTACCGGCCCCATCGTAGAAGTAGCTGGTTTGGTGCCCTTCGGGATCCACTTTTTGGCGGATTTGGCTATTAGCATGGTAGGCGGTTTTTAGGGTTTTGGTAATACTGCCGTTAAAGGTGGTGCTTTGTTGGCTAATACGCGCTAGGGCATCATACTGATACGTGGATTGAGTGTGATGATCTTGGTGACTCGTCAGTAGGCGGGTTTTGTCATAGGTATACACAATACGCCGCTCTGGCGCTGTGGTTCCTGTTCGCGTATCGGTATGTTGTGTTAAGCGTTGGTCGTTATCCCAAGTATAGCGAGCAATATGACCGTTGTAGTCGGCTTTTTGAATGAGCTGGTTGCGAGCATCATAGGTGTAAAGCTGTTGAGTGAGTGCCGTGGTACTTTTGTTAGGGCGGGTTTCGCTGAGTGTATTGTTGTTATTGTCGTAGGTATAACGGGTGAGATGATTTTCAGCATCAATCACTTGTACCAAGTTGCCACGGCTATCGTAGTGGTAGCGGATGGTTTCATTGGCGGGGTTGGTGTGCTGAGTACGCTCACGGTGTACATTGTATTCATAGGTAGAGCGCAGGCCATTACCATCAGTAGTGGCGATCACATCCCCTCGGGCATTGTATTGAGTTTGCGTGGGGTTGCTTAGGCCATCGTCTTTCACACTGACTAAAGCTTGTTGTGTGACTCGGTTACGATTGTCGTAGGTGTAGCTGATTTTGGCATTAGGTGTGGTCACCGAACCAATGCGGCCACCGGCGAGTTCATCCCCTCTTTCGTAGGCAATCAAGGTTTGGTTGCCAACGCCATCGGTAATATCAATTAAACGTTGAGAGCGGTCATAACGGTAAGATGTGACTTGACCTGATTCATCTTTGCTACTGCTGATTAAGCCATCCACCCGATAAGTCATGGTACGGATGCCGCCGGCATTGTTTTCAATGGTGGTGGGTTTATTCCGAGAATCGTAGCTGACTTTAGTGATGCGTCCTTCGGCGTCTTTGGTTTGAATTAAGCGGTGTAAGCTATCGTAGGTATATTCGGTGACAAATCCTAGAGGGGTAGTTTCGGTTAAGCGATTGCCGTGGGCATCATAGGTGCTTTGCCACGTATGGCCACGGGCATCGATGAGGGTTTGTGCTTGGCCAATCGCATTGTAATCTTGGTATTGGGTGATATTGCCATTGCCGTCGGTAACTTTGATGAGATTACCGTAGTCATCGTAGGTGTAGCTGATTTCAACGGTATTGGTGGTAGTCACTCCATCGTTTTTACCGATCATTTTTTCGGTGATTAGATAACCGTTGTTATCGTAAACGTATTTCATCACTCGGGGGTCATCGCTTTCATAACCCTCAATAGTTTGGATACGATTACCCTTTTCGTCGTAGCTGTGTTGGGTTTTTACACCAAGCTCATCGGTTTCTAGAGTGACGAAGTTGTAGTTGGGGTGATAGCGGTAGCTTATGGTGCTGCCATCGGCATAGGTTTGCGAGGCAATGGCTTCCCAGCGGGTGTAAGTGGTGGTGGTTTTATTGCCGTAACTATCAGTGCTAATGGCGATATCATCTACGCGCACACGGTTAGAAGCAACTTTGCCCCCTTGTAAATTATTGCGCACTTGGCCATCAAGATCATACCAACGCTCACTCTCATAACCATCGGTATTGGTTTCTAACAACATATACGCTTGGGTATTGGTATCGTAGTGATAGGTATATTGTTGGCGTTTACCGTCAGGATACACTTTGGCGGTATGCACTAAGGTGGGTGGCACTGCAATGGTATAGCTATTCGTGTTTTTTGCCGCCAAGCTATTGGAGGCTGGAATGCTATTACCAATAATAGTCACATCAGGGGCGCTGGAATTACTGCCACCGATGGTTTGGTAACCTCCAGTACTCATTTGATACTTATATTGGAAGGTTTGCCCTTCTGGGTCAGTCTTACTCGTTAATATACGGTTACCGCTGACAGATTCATAGGCGTATTGCCACTGATGGCCACGGGTGGTAGTCACAGCGGTGAGGTCATTGCCCGTCCAAGTATAAACAACACGGCGTCCGGTATAGTCTTCGACTCGGGTGGGTTTATCGCCAACATAAGTCCACGTCAGAATCACTTTATCGAGATGGTCTTTGTATTGCCAAATATACCCTTGAGCATCTCGGGTTAGGGTAATACCCACATCGTTTTTATTACCTGAGGCCAGTGCTTTACCGCTTTGGTCATAATCAATCCAATCGCCTTTGCGGTTACTCCAGCGGTAACCGGTATCGGTAGGAGTAATGCGTAAATCGGCACCGTTGTATTCGTAGTGGTAGTAGTTTTGACCTGGGGCTTTGATATACACATAATCATTGCGATCAATATATTTTATGACTGATGCAGTGCCGCCTACTGGAACTAAACCAGTAGGGTTAATGCGCTCGGCATCACGATCCAAAAAGATCAGATCATGCCATTGACGATGAAACTGCCACACACCTCGCTTAGATGAACCAGCCCCTGCGGATTTACCCGCATACAAACTATTACCACGATAATTACCCAAGGCGCCACTGAGACCAATATTGTTATTAGCATCGCTGGCATCTTGACGCATGATGCGATAGTAACGGCGTACCGCAACATCGCCTCCCAATATCTTAACCTTGATATCTTCTACGCTTTCTTCGTGATTAGCGTAACTGTAGTTGACCCGCTCTAGTATAGTGGTGCTTGACCATGCGACTGGCGAAAGACTAATAGCCCCAAAACCAATTAAACCGCTAAGACCAATCCCTAAACCAGTGGTGAGTAGTGTTTTTATTTTCAACATAGTGGTAATCACACCAGTTTTTGTGGATATTGTTTTGTTCAACATGCTGGCTATCCTTGTATGATTATGTACCCCATTAACCATCATCGCTAGCACGGGGGGCATTATGGCATTGAATTTTTGTTGAAGGAATTGACTCATCATTGCCCACACCCCGCTCCGCCATCACGGCATACAGGGAAACCAGCTGTAGGGGCGACGTCACCAGCACCTGCGCCGCTTCCACCGCCACCGCCACCACCGCCTGAGTAGGTTGGGCGCGAAGGAATACCGCCGCCGCCACGGCCACAGCTACCATAACTGCGTGTTACACAACTACGGGTGCTAGTCTCTGAAATACCGGTAGGACAGAAAGATTTTGCATTACAGCCGGAGCAATTGTTGTACACACCACAACCACCACCTGAAGCATCTTGTTGTTCCAGTGATTTCAGAGCGGTAATTTTATAGGGGATGATGACCACCTCTTTAGGATCAAGCGATTCTGGCACTACATCAATGAAGTAATCAAATTGGAAAAACTCATCGGATTCTTGAGGTGTAAAATCAATATCATAGGCGCGAATCAAACCGTAATTAGTCATTTTGAGTTCGCCATAGAACACCTCACCTACATCCATTGCTGGCAATGGTATTGACGTGGGTTCTAACATAACAACTGCCGCAGGCACATCGGTTTCGAAGGTGGCTTTTAAGGTGACTTGATAACTATCTTCAATAGTAATTTCGTTAACAGACCACTCAAGATTAATCAGGTTGTAATCTAAAAAGACTTGTTCTGATTCGATTAAACCCGGCTGGACACGCACACGAATATGGGCTTCTTGATAATTGGGTTCAGAAACCCAAATACTGTAACGCCCTGCGGGAATACTTTCTACAAAGACTTCCCCTAGACTATCTGTCGTCAAACGATAATCAATATTGGGAAGCGCTTCGTTTTGAATGCGTACTTCAGCACTTGGCAAGCCTTGAATAATACTTCCTGAACCATTTAATACACCGGTATACATATCGGTGACTTTTAACAGTACTCCACCTCTGCCTGATTCAGAGACTGATGCATAGACTGGAATTAAATAATTTTGTGCATTACTCGACTGCACCTCAAGGTTAAACCCTGTCACACCCACGGGCGCGGCATTGTCTGGTCTCAACACTAAATCAATGGTTTTACTTTCGCCAGCCTCAATATCTCCTAGATTCTGTGGAGTCACTAGTTTTATCCAGCTTGGCACCGCAAAACCATCCGTTGTTTTAAAGCTAAGGTTCACATTACGAAGTGTTGCCAAGCCTTTATTTTCAAGTGTAATGCTGCGGTTAGACACACCATCAAGTGTTGCGCCCATTTCCATAACACTGGGGGTATGGCTCACAATAGGCCTCGCCACATTACCCGGCGTAGGTTGCGACAATCTGTAAACAATATCTAATAAAGCCAAAGGCTCGTCGGAGGATTCATTAGCGAACAACGCAACAAATATTTGGCCATCGCTTACGGCTGATTCTTGTGCATGAACCTGGAGTGTCCGACTGCGCCTCTGGTTAGAACTGATGCTTATCGCTGGAGGAAGCTGAATGCTTAATCCTTCTGGCAAAGTATTGGTGGGTTGATCTTCTGCACGTAATTCAAAACGTACATTGCTAAGCTCCGTTCCTTCGCCGGCGACTAGCGTCACAGGCAATGAGTAATCAAAGAGGTAAGGAATATTTAACCTTAAGCGTTCAGGACTTAAACTGATGCTATTAATGACAAACTCACCATGTGTCGGCCGAGTGGTTAACACTGGATTTAAGGCTGAGATACGGTAGCGCCCGGACTCCCCTTTTTGCGGACGATAATTCAACTCATAGTTACCCACATCATCGGTTTGCACTCTAAACTGGCGCTCATAGTTTGATATGGTAACGACGATAGTTAAGTCAACATTGGCAAGAGGTGTATTAGTTGCTCTATCAATGGCCTGCCCTTGTATCACAATGGGTTCATCACCGAAGGAGCGTGCTGGTGTGACGCTATCTACTGTACCGACATAAGTCGTTTCTTCAAGTACAATTCTTTGTCGTACTACAGGGCCATTCACTCTTACCTGCTCGGCTAAACCTCTATTCGCATAAAGGTGATTAATTGTAGCAACCACATAGACTTCATCGGGAGCGTTAACAGGAATAGTGATTTGAGTTTCTGGTGATTGCCAACGTTCGCCAGCAGCAATAGTCGCAATGGTTTCTGCCGATGCATTGGTAATCACATTATCACCCACAGCTTGCCTAAACGGTGATAGCGCTAATACATTATCGTCTTCATCAACAAGAGTGAAGGTGACATCAGGCGAATCATTACGGCCTGTATTACGTGCGGTAATTAACTGGATAGCTTCAACACCCGTATTATCTAATTCAAAACGAATATTAGCTTTCGCGCCACGAACAAAGTCACTGGTTTCAAGATGTAGACTTAAGGCACCATCTTGTACATTCAATTGGGTATCGGTGGCAATTTCTATTGTCTCGCCGCCATTCGGTTGTGCGTACATTTCTAGAGAAACATCCCATGTATCAGGGAGATTGGATAAGCCCGCTACCGTAATAGGCACAATTTGCGTTGCTCCTCCTACGAGGGTCACTTTAGATGATTGGAACGTCCCTTCAGGGCTGATCAGTTTAATGCGAGCATGACTCACAGCATTCACTGAGTGATTCGTGACGCTCACATCAATGGAGTTAATCAAATTACGCTTAATCACTTGGTCAGAAAGAATTGACATCGTGACATTAGGCAAGGTTAAAGCACGCGCTAAGCTGCGTTGATTATTACTATCAATAGCGACAACCGCATACTGACGTTCGTTATTACCATAACCGGTATCAGTGTAAGACGTTTGTGTTAATACCGATGTATTTAATTTAACACCGCTTTCGTCTTGCCCTAAATATAGATCGAACTGATTAATCGTGTCGCGGCTATGAGTCCACTCTAATTGGGGAGTCGCTGAATCATCAACACGGACTTTCATGGAAGCCACTGGTAATAAATCAACGTTCAAATAAGCCGTGTTCGATGGTTCTGATTCATTACCATAATCATCGACTGCAACAACTGCATACGCGGGATATTGTTGACTGGCTTGAGTATCGACAACAAATGGCTCAATCAAGTTATCTAGCAGTGGAGTTAAACCTTCTGTCGATAAAATAGGTCCGGATTCCGCTCGGTAAAGTCGGTAACGAATATGACTACCAGATACAGCATTCCACGCGGTTTGAATACCGATGGGGAATAGTTCAACGGTTAAATTAGCCGGTGCTGCTGGTGCTTCAGAGTCAGCCACTATTGTTACCACATCAGACTGGGCACTTAAGGCCTCTTGACCATTATCTTGACGAATGCTGGCAAGGCTATATTGATATTCTCCATCAACATCAGTTTCGTCAATAAAACTATCGCCAATATCTAAGCGCTGATAAGCCGTCAGTTCTGATTCACCGGGCGCTTTACGATACAATTGATAGGCAATGGCATCAGCCACGGCAAACCAATCCAGTTGTACGCGACCTTCCGACAAAGGGCGGCCACGGAAATTAAACGGTGCTGCCAGCGGCGGCAAATCGCCTTGATACACTTGTGTAATATAGGCGGTTTCTATCTCAGTACCTACATTGCCTAGTGCATCTGTTGCGCTAAAACTAAATGATAAATTCTCGGGTTGTGCTAAGCCTGCATCACTAGAAAGTACAAACTCTCCCACCCATTCATTATCGGTTGTGTTACTCAAACCATCAATGGTGATTGGATCGAGAGTGGTATGATTCAATGAATACTGTAAAATTGGAGTTTCACCAGCGGGCAGTGCTTCATCTACAACAATGGTCACTGATACCGTCACAGGGTTGGCTTCATCATTTTGAATAGGCGTTGCTGGAGTATGAACAATGGATGTGACACGAGGCCCCGCAGTATCAATGTTGATTTGCTCACCCGCACTAATGGTTGTGCCACGATTACCGAAACGATCTCGTCCGGAGAACACCGCATAAGCTATACCTGATTGCACATTTTCGTCCAGTAATACCGATCCTTGATATTGTTGATCTTCGCCGGTGACTAGAGTTAAAGGAATACTAATGGGTGAGCCATTCTCAGGGGCAATGCTAAAAAATGGTGTTGTAATGAGTGGTTCATTAACCGTTAGCACAATATTTAATACACCACGACCGTAGGTTTGAGTTTCGCTATCGAATGCTCCATCGGTGCTATATTCAATGAATTCAGCAATCGGTGGCGTTGAATCTGCAATGACACTGATACTTGATGAGGGCTCACTTTCGGTACCTAAGTTATTAACCGATACGACGCGATAGTAATAAGTACCATCTTCAAACAATACATCATTAAAAGTTGCGCCAGTAATTAAGTCATTATTGACCTTAATTGCTGATGCCGTATCTTCAAAGGGTGACTCACTGCGATAGAGGTTAAAGCCGGTATATTCTGCTTGTGTGTCAATCGACCACTGCAACCGTACTTGACCACTATTTAGAGAAGTGGTTCGCAACCCAATCGGCTGCGAAGGTAAACTAGTATCGAGTGTAATGGTGATGGGTGATGAATAATCCCCTTCTCCCGAACGATTACGTGCTTTGACGACAATGGTGTTTGTGCCTTCTGCTAGGCTGATGTTTTGTGTAAAACGCCCCGTCGCATTAACAGGCTGCCAGGTAGCATCCACCCCATTAACTTGTAATCGAATATCTAAACCGGGTATTGTTTCGCCAACGATATCAACACGTGTTTTATTTGTTTCATAACCATCCGCCGGAGATACAATCGATGGAGCTGCTGGGGGCGCTAACTGAATAGTGAATGTTAATATCTGTGAATTTGTATTTTCATAAACGTCATAGGCTTTGATTTCAAAAGCATGGGCACCATCAGTCAATGATTTAACATTAATACTGTAACAGTAATCATCACTACCATTTGAATCTGTACTGACGAGCTGACTATCAATATAAAACTCTGCCCGAGAAATAGTTGAGACATCAGTGAGCTGCGCACAAATAACAGCATCGTTTGCTGCAGTAAATCCGTCGACAAAAATTTCTTCTCCGTAGCGAAGCGTACTAATCGCTGGGCCATCCGTTTCTACTGACGGTGTTCCTTTAATAGAAACAACCTCTTTGACTTCATGGTTACTAATATTTACCACAGTCACTGCAAAATAATAATCAGTAAAATTTGTTAATCCACCCACCGAAGTTGAAGCTGTCGTATTGGTAAGGGTTGCATATGGACTTAAACCATCAACAACACTAAAAGCTTCTTCACTAACATAAATTTTATAACTGTTAACGCCTGATAAATTTTCAACACCGTCCCAAGACAGATCAACTCTATTATTACTTTCATCAGTGACATGTAAACCTGAAGGGTTTGGATATGGCGTGGCCACTTGTAGGCCAATACCATTACTAACATTACCTGCCGCATCAATACTAATCAATTCTAACGAGTACACTGTCGCAATGCTTAGACCACTAAATGAATAACTAAATACATTGTTCTCAAACGTATCTTGTAGTTGACCGTTCACCAATAATTGATATTGCTGAACATCTTCAGGATTAGACGCTGGCGCCTGCCAAGTTAAGGTAAATTCACTATCTCCCACCAATGCACCAGTAAAACTCCTCGCGTTATTAGGTGGAATTGTATCCACTGGTGTTGCTGAAACGGATACCGTTTGTTTAATTTCATAGCTACTAGTATTTACTGTTGTTACTGCAAAGTAATAAGTTTGCGCATTATTCAAACCAGAAACTGTTGTTGCCGATTGATTTTTATTAACCTCTTGGTAAACACTCAGACCACTCACATCGGTGATAGGTGTATCGCTAACATAGATGCGGTATTTATCTACACCTTCTAAAGGAGTTACCGGAGACCAGGCAAGGCCAACACTATTATTAAGCTCACTAGTTACTGTTAAGCCTGTTGGGTTGGGATAAGGGGTGGCAATAATAACGTCTACACCAGAACTCACATTACCCGCACGATCAACACTGATTAGTTTGAGCAAATACGTCGTTGCTAGATCCAGCCCTGTTAAGTTATAGCTCAATGTCGTATCAGAAAATTCTTCTTGCAACTCATTATTAATAAACAATTGATATTTATTAACATCAGCAGGGTTCACCGCTGGCGCTAACCATGACAGTGAAAAATCACTTGCATCGACTAAATCCGCCGTGAAATTTCTTGCATTATTGGGCGGAATCGTGTCTACAGGTATTGCAATCACCGAACTTACTTGCTTAATTTCATAACCGTTAACATTTACAGTAGTGATTGCAAAATAATAAGTCTGCGCATTATTAAGACCAGAAATCGTTACTATAGACTGGTTTTTGTCAACCTCCGAATGAGCTGCAAGCCCTGTTATATCTGTAATTTCTGCACCACTAATATAAACTCGATATTTATCAACACCATCTAATTTATTAGGTAAAAGCCATTGCAACTCAACACGATTATTTTCTGCCCTTAACACATTAAAATTTTCAGGGTTCGGGTAAGCAGTGGTAATGCTTGTTGTTACACCACTATTTGCATTTCCTACAGCATCGATACTAATTAATTCAAATGAATAGTTTGTAGCTAAATCCATATTTTCTATATCATAACTAAAAACGGAGCTATCTAATTCTTCTTGTAGCTCACCATTAATTAGCAATTGATATTTATTAATATCTTCAGGATCTAAATCCGGAGTTTCCCAAGACAACTCAACAGAATCATCACCTACGAGGGTAGCGTTAAAGTTTTTTGCCAAGTTAGGAGGGAGAGTATCTATTGGCGTTGCGAAGACAGATGAAGCTTGCTTAATTTCATAACCACTAATATTTACCGTCGTTACAGCAAAATGATAAGCTTTCCCGTTTGTAAGGCCATCAAGAGTAACTGTCGAGCTATTTTTGTTAACCACAGTTACAGCTGTCATATCTGTAACATCAGTAATTGGGGTATCACTCTGATAAATACGATAGCGGCTAATACCATCAACATCATCAGGCAATGTCCATGACAAAGTAACCTCATTATTTTCTGCCTGAGTAACTGCTACTTCCTCAGGATGAGGATAAATTGGAGTACCTCCCACACCACCAAAACCAAAAATAAATGTATTTGGTTCACCTTCAGGAGAGACACTAGAATTTTCTGGGTTAGGCTTACCTAAAGAATAAACTTCAGCGCCAACTATAGAAAGTGCTTCAAGAGCATCAGATTCATTAGAAGCAGCACCATAATAAATAACGAATTCTGTTTGCTCACCAGGGGCCAATTCGCCAAAAGCAAAATCAAAAACAGCCCCATGATCTGCAGGGCCATTATCGACTGCTTCACCAAAAAAATTTTTGCTTGTGATAGGCATTAGTGGGTTTCCATCCATAAAGCCATTGTCACTAGAAGCATAGACTTTTGAAGCACCATTAGTAACAATCGTTACCATTTCACTAAAAGCTGTCGGAGGCACATCCCAATCCATTGCTCTACGATAGCGAAGGTCAATTGGCTGCGAACTAATATTCTCAACTATAACAATATTACTATAGAGATGATCAGTATCTGATGGTCTATAGTCATGGGTTATTCTCATAATACCCGCAGCAATCACTACGGAAGTTGCCGTCTCACCATCAGACTCAAAGGATTCAACAACAATATTTCGAATACCAAACTGTTGTCCAGCTTTAGCATATAAATTACGGTTAATATCCGCCACACCCCAACCTTCACAATCACAGCCTGGAGTCAACGCTTCACCCCCAGTAGGAAGATAGCGCAACCCGACACCAGAAGAGATTAAGTGGCCTTGGTTATTAACGCCTATTTGCGTTGTACCATTAGACAGAACCGCACCCCCGTAAACAGAGAAAGACATTAAGAAAAACAAGCATAAGTATAAAAAATCAAATAAAGGAAAACCTTTACCGAACACCCTCCTATTGGTATCAATATAACTATTTTTCTTCATGATCCATCTCCACATCCTGTAACTTTAAAGATACTAAATTCATTATTATTTCTTTTCATGTAAATTTAATAATATATGTCCTTAAAAAGAACATATGCTTATCGCATTTTTATTGTTAATTGATTATTCGCCACCACAAACCGATGACTACTTCCTAATAAGCTCACAGACGCATCCGATAAAATCCGCAGCGCAATATAATCTTCTGTATTCACCATTAGGTTTTTCTTTTGTGCATCAACAATGTGCCATGCACCGTCTAAGTAAACCTCTGCCCAGTTGTGGTAATCCTCCGGAGAAACCACTTGGTTATGTTGATAGACATAGCCTCCAACACCACGGGCGGGAATCCCTAATACTCTTGCCAAAGCAACAACGGTATACATGTACTCGGTACAATCGCCTCGTAAGTGTTGTATCGCGTATAACGCACCTTTATCTTGGGAGGTATATCCTACATATTGAATACGCTTGGATGCCCACTGATAAATACGTTCGATGGATTGGCGATCAGAATGACCTTTAAGCTGTTGACTGAGTTTTGTTATGGCTGGATGAGACAACTCAATATAAGACTCTTCCTTTAGATACTTTTCAGGATGGTTCAGGTTGACTACATTAGCTTTTTCCGCCATATCGATTTTGGCAACAAAACTAACCAATTTTTTACCATAAGGAGGGATAACCCCCAAATCAAAATGCCCTACTCGATTGCCTGAGCGACTTTTTTGTTCTTTAAATTTTTGCGAAGCTTTAATATCAATAGCTTGTTGATTAGACATCAGTAAAACGGGCAAGTAGCTAGAAAATTTTGCATTCTTAATCGCACTCGATTGCGAATTTGATATTTCATAAGAAAAGCGAAGGATGCGTTGCTGTTGATATTGGTTTGGTTTATCTGCTGTTTTAGATTCTTGTTCAAATACAACAACTAGAAAGTGCCAAGCAACAACACTTAAACTAAGAGTCAAAGTAGTACTTATACGGGGATTCCAATAGCGGCTCACTAATATAGACATGACACTTTCACCTTTGTTCGAGCAGTTTCTATACTTGCGATGTTATTTTTCATAAGCGACAAAGCATTGCTACCGCCTTGCACATACCATAAGCTGTTCATTCCCTCTAGTTTCTTAGAGGCTATAATCTCTCTATAAATAGCAAACTGCCGATGAGATAACACCAATCGTAAATTTTTATTTTCTGCAACTGCATGGCTAATGTTATTATGCAGCTGGAGCAGAAAGGTTCGATCCTGAGAATATGGTATATGAAGATAAGAAAGGCCCAATTCTTCAAAAACAGCATTACCATCTTCCAAGTTTATAAACAGTGTATTATTTACATCTAAAGAAAATTCTAATAATTTTTCTGCTGAAATTAAACGTAACTGAAATATAGATGAAGGTTCACCTTGCAAATAGCCTTTACCCACCAAACCAGCAATACCATCACTGAATATTTTTATATCAGAAAAGCCTAAAGTTTGTAGCTGCTTCACTTCCTGCTCTAAGTTGTAGTGATTAAACCCATCATCAATCAATACTAATGATTTATTTTTCAAGTATGTTTTGGTTTTTAATAAACGACCAGGTATTTTTAAACTATTTTTTATATAAATTTGTATTGGCGGCCTATCAACACGTTGCTCTCTAACATCAACTAACACATGATATTTTTGTATTTTTTTTATATACAGAGAAGGAGTTAATGCATTGCCTTGGGGATTTATCAAGGAGTCTAGTGCCAAACGATCAGCAACAGAAGAGGTATCTATGCATTGGTATTTCTTGACAGCCAATTGCTGAGCAAAACTAGGCACTGCTATACTCAATATAAACAAAGCACTTGCTATTGGTAGCATGCAAAAAAGACTATTACTTGCCAATCGCATTAGTAATATCATTGGGTATGGGGCCCGTTTCGGTTCTTCATCAGTCTTAGCTTCTCAATGGTCTTAAAATACCGATAATACAGTACCTTGCCCTAAGGCTAGGCATTGTTCCCGTATAGGTGATTGAAATAAAAATGGAGAGACAGCACAATCGATATCTGAAGGCTGATTAGCGCCAGAGATATTGGTTAATGATTTTTCTTCCACTGATTCAGCAAGTAACATAGGCTTTAACTCTATTCCCAATAATGCTCCAAATTACTTAGATGGCTTATATCTAGCACATCCAATGAATTCCCTGCTATATTTAACGATGTTAAATTCACTAAATTAGCAATATTTAGCGAAACTAATTCGTTATTATCTACGTGCAGTCGCGTCAGCAACACCAAAGAAGAGGCATCTAACACACGTAAACGGTTACTCCATATAGTAAATTCGGTGAGCCCAACAAGATTGCTAACATTAATATCTGTTATTTGGTTATAAGTTGCGTGAAGATGCGTTAGGTTAATCAAATTATCAACTTTCAATTCTTCAAGATTATTATAATTAACATTCAAATACTCTAAGTGAGTTAATGCCGCCACATCGAGCGTTTCTAAATTATTATCATCAAGCCTTAAATCCTTAAGCGTCAGGGAGCTAGAAATATCTAAGCTCGTTAGCTCATTATTCGATGCATCTAATATAACAATATTTTCTAAACCTGAAACATTCAGTGCCACAAGGAAATTATTATATGCCCATAATCTGTTGAGGTTTACAGACTCTGTTACGTTAACTTCGGTCAATAAATTGTGGGTAATATGGAGTGACTCAAGCGCTGAAAGCCCGGAAAGATTAAGAGTACTCAATCTATTTTTATCAACATGGAGTTTTATCAACTTTTGCAAACCCGTTACCTGTAGCGAAGTCAGCTGGTTGCTATAGGCATTCACTGTTACAAGCGCATTAAGCCCTAATAGATTTAACGATGTTAATTGGTTGTTATGTATATTGAACGATTCAAGGCCACTCATATGAGCTACTTGAATATCAGATAAGCTATTATTACTAACCTCTAGCCTTGTGATTTTATCTGAGTTAGATAGCGTGATTTCAGAGAGTAAATTATTACTCATATCCAATGACTGTAAGCTTGACAAGTTTTCAGTGGCAATCACAGCAATCTCATTATTTGCCGCTTTTAACTCAGTTAAATTTAATAATTTAGACACATCAAGAACTGCTAAAGCATTATTACTCACATTTAATCGACGTAAAGCGAGTAAATTTGACACATCCATTTTCGACAACTGATTATTGTATGCCCACAAAAATTGCAATTTATCTAGTGAAGAAACCGTTAGTGCTGAAAGACGGTTATTACCAACATGGAGAGAACGAAGATCAAGCAATGTAGACACATTGAGTTCATCTAATTGGTTAGTGTCGACATGCAAGACTTTTAGCTGGGTCAAATCTGATACATCCAATGTTGTCAGCGTATTACTCCATAAATGGAGCACGGTTAAATTAACTAAACCACTAACATCTATCTCTGTGAGCTGGTTATACCCGAGGTTTAACACTCTCAATTCGCGTAAGGTTGATACATTGATAGTACTTATATTGTTATTAAGAAGGTTAAGCCTTCTTAATTGTGTTAATTGCTCTATGCCTGTTGCATCATTTATTTGTTTAAGTTCACAATCTACGTTTGTCACTTGATGAACGTACAACCAATTTCTTTCTTGTGCATATTCAGCAATACATAGCCTTAAATTTTCATCGGGGAAGTGAACCGAACTGATTAATTTTTCAGGAACCGCATTATAAATATAATCATTAAACCCTTTAACATTACCAAATACCGTCCATAGGCGTAAATATAATGCTTGTCCATCGGCAGGCAGATTATCAATCACCGTTTCAGTATCCATCACTTGCAAGTCATGTAATATATTGTGGGCACCTTGGGTCGTCCCTATATCTAACTCATACCTATCGGCTTTAACATCAGTCCATGAAAATTGAACACTGCTATCAGCTAAGGTCGCACCCTCAACTGGGCTTTCCATAACCGCCAAGTTAATGGCTAGAGGATCCGTACCATTTTTTTCTTCGTCTCTATCTAGTACACCATCGCCATCAAAATCACCCGAACCATCGCGACTTAAATCACCAAAGTGTTCTAATTCCCAACTATCTAGCAAACCATCACCATCAATATCTAATTCACTATTCACAACGATGGTCACTGTTTGATAAGCGTTTAACTCTCCATCAGATGCCTCAATTTGGAATTCATAATTTCCTTCTTGCCCAACGCTAGGGGTCCATGAAAGCACACCCGTACCATCATTTTGGTCAACAAAATTGGCGCCCTCAGGTAAACCGCTGGCCGCTATAGTTGGCGTTGTACCATCAGCATCTGTTGCCTCTACAAGAAATGCAATTGTGTTACCTTCGTAAGTTGTTTTTAGGGGGATAAACTGTAAAACTGGCGGATTTGGAATAATTTCTGGGTCGGTATAACTTAAGGCATATTGGCCTGATGAATTAACATCAAAAATATTTAAATGATAGGAAAGTTCTTTGCTCGCTTTATTATAGCTTTTTGAGAACCAAACATTATCTGTGCTGATTTGTTTGCCATCATTACGGATCACACGATCTATTTCTTTTGCTCCCGAATAAGGATCAGTTACTTGGGCGTAAACAAATCCCGACGTTGACGAAAAGTGTAGCGTTGTCGCATTATTAGAAAGTGTAGCGGAACCCGATTGGTTGGTAACGGGAGATGTCGTTGAATTAGATTCATAGATATAAATATCACCCGCCCCACTGCTAAGCTCATAAGCGAGAAAATCTTTAACATTATCACGGCCTGGCGCATCAACAACAACATCTCGAATGAGTGTATGGGTATTGGCCGCTTCGATAAGTGACGTTAGCTCACCACCTAGCTCATCGGCATGGGAATACTCTGCCGTAAATTCTTTAAAACGCCCTGACAAGGTGGTTTGCATATTCCAACGCCCCATTTTAGATTCACCCGCCGGAATATCTCCAAACATCATTAGCAATGAATTATTAATAGGCTCATCCTGCACATAGCTATTAAGCAGGGTAAAGTCAATGAGTAGTTCCTGTTCGTTTTCGACGATTTCTGGTTGTGCCGATTCTATTTTTATACTTCGACCTAAACCATTACCATTATTTTGTATTCGAATGCCTAGAGTAAATGGTTCAATTGGCTCAATAACATCCGTGGTTAAAGGATTATCGGCAAAGACATCAAAAGGAAGAAAATAATCCAGTGTCAGCAATGGCATTGGCTTAACATAGATAGTGTCTGGAGCAACTTCGATTGCACCCTCAACACCATCTAAGCGGTAGTTAAAGGTCGCACCCACAAAATATAATTTGCCCGAAGAAACACCATCACTGGCGCCTGGAGCAGGAATAATTAGCCATGTGGCATTAGCCGTCTGCCCTCCTGCTAAAGTTCCATTACCAGAAATATCATTAATACCATCGAGGTGGTTGATACGAATAAAGAATTTAGCCGTAGTATCATCAGGGTTATTGGTCGCAATCACCGTTTCGCCCAGTTCGTCTTTAAACTCGACAACAACATGAATGTTTTCAATCGTTTTATCGGCTAGTGTGTTTTCTATTTTTAAAGTGGCTTCGAATGCTTGGCGCTCGATGGTGAGTTCTTGGGCAATCTCTATTTTAACTTCTGCACAGACGGTTTCTTGAGCGAAAGAGTATACTGGTACTAGAAGTAGAAAAATAACAGTAGGGAGGAAAGAGGAAAGCTTTCCTCTTAAGATAGACATCCGTTTAACAAACATACCCTTTAATACTCCTGAAAACACACATAAGCGCTAATTGTTGTTCTATACGCCATTTTTTATCTGGAATGAGACTATAAAAGCATATATAAATAAAATCAAATAACTTATGGCTATATTTAAATATGCGCCAATCTTGTACTTTTTTCTCATCCATCACTGCTTATTAATCAACCTGCGCGCTACAAATAGAGCCAAACTGAACACGCCTTTCTATTACGAACACCTCTCCCTCACTCTACTTTTCGTTAGAATAGCGACCTTACCTAGTGACACCACTATGGGGTCCTGGGGATATTCCCCCCATGATGTAACACTTCCGTCTGTAGCCCAGATATGATAATGCCTACAGAGAGGGGTTCTGTTTTAAAAATCATACATGGATCGGCATCGGTCTGATCATTTTTATTGGATTTAACAACGAGCTTGACGAATTGTGGGCTGATTAATCGTTGCTTTGGCGCTTACTTTAGACATATTGATGAGAGGTGTGGGGAATACCATTCCCTTAAAGATGGCTTAGAAATCAATAAAATTTGTGAATAGCTAGCATCGGTTAATCGTTTACCCCACAATTATAACTTTCCATGCTCAGTCCTATCAATAGCAGATGCATGAGACATATCTGACTTCCCTAATTTTACATCGCCAACTTCTATGGTTTTGCCATGATAAAAGGACTTTGGCTTTTTAAATTCAATAGTAGAAATGTACCCCTCAAAAAATGTGACATGAGCATGCTGCTTTTTCTTATTTATGATCAATTCTACCTTAAGCAGTAAGTCTTGAAATTGATCGTCTTTAATTTTATAAGCTTCGTTTTTATTATAAAAAATAACAGTGTTGACACGGCTATTGTTCATTCTTTGGATAAAAAATTTTTGGTGTAATTGTGTCTCTAGTAAGGATGAAATATTATGTCCAAGATTTTTTTTGACTGCATCAAGCATTACTACCTCGATAGGTCTCAACCTCCAACTTCCTTCACCTGTAATAAAAAGTGAGAAGTCCCAACAGCGATATAATATTTCTTTTAACCTTTCAACAACCATTATTTTTTGCAGTCGCATTCCGAGCTGGAGCCTGCTGCTGCAGAATCTGCTGCGCCCGAAGCTGCTGTTCCTTTTAACCAATCTGGAATGCGGTCAGCGGCTCTGAGAGGCAATGGTAACTTTCTTCCTCCACCTCTAATGGTTGCCGCTTTATCATGCAGATGATGCCGCCTTGGGTTCACCCAACTACCATTCAAGCCTCCACGTTTATTTAAAGCTTTGTTCAGACCTCCACGAGTATATCTATTCACCGCTTTTCTTGAAATACTATGAGACCAAACTTTACCGTGCACTCTAGTCAACGATCTCGGTCCATAACGAAGAAATGCGGCTTTACTCAAACCACCACCTAAAGCACCTAAGCCACCAGCAAGTAATAAATCAGTAGCTGATGCGCAAGGGTTAGTTAAATATTCTAAACCCGCTCCTATTGCAAACCCTATCAACTGAGGTACAAATTCTCCTGCTGGATCAGTATATATTAATGGGTTTTGATGTGCGTATGCATAGGTATTCGGACCATCAAATAAGCCTAATGTATCTGACTGCGCATACCCACCGATAACAGGGTCATAATACCTTGTGAGGTTGTAATACAGACCTGTTTCTTGATCGTGGTATTGCCCTGAAAAACGCAAATTATTTTCAACCGTACTCGCAACAACAGAAAGTTCACCAAAGCTTTGATAGTTAGACTGCCAAACAATATTACCATTTGCATCAACAATCTCATGAGCTGTTCCGAGATGATCTCTTAAATAATGATAAAGTTGATTCTGTTCAATAAAAGCTAAAGGTGTTATGCCTTCGAAAATATAACGTCTTTGTACTCCATTATTATTTTCACCCATGACATTAGAGTCTGCCCAATAAAATTGAGTGTTAGTGTTTTCAAGGTTATTTGTCTTTAACCATCGCCGCCTCATTGGACCATAGGCATAACTATAATCCATTGTTGGAGTGGTTGCTGGATCACTATCAGGGTAGACTTGATAACGCGTAAGCTAATCCAGGCTATTATAGGTATAGCGTTCTACTTCACCTGTCGCTTTATTGGTTTTTTGAGTTCGATTACCGTTGACATCATAGGTATAAGTAAAACTATCATCCTCGGTAATGCGATTAGCCACATCAAATTGTGCATTATTATTTTGACGATTACCTAACGCATCATAGCTAAAAACTTCCGGCATAGTCGGTGACTGAACATTCGTCAGGCGGCTGGCATCATCATAGCTATACGCTCGCGTCTCATCTGCAATACCCTGCCACTGGCTAATGCGACTCGCTTGATCGTATTGATATTGATAACTACGCTGACTCACCCCATGGTTAATGCCCGTTAACTGGTTAGCGACATCATATTGTGCGGTGGTATCGTTCACGACATCACGATCCAGTATCGTTAATTGCCCTAGAGCGTCATACGTGTATTGATAGGTAGACCCGCTGACATCCAGTTGATTCAATAAGCCTCTCTGATCAAATTGATGAGTTTGCGTAATTCCTAAACTGGCTAATTGAGTGACTTCATCTTCTGTATTGTATTGGTAGGTGGTAGTTTGTCCGTTAAGGGTTTCACTGACTTTACGACCAAAATCATCATAAGCCAGTGTTACAGTGCCTGTACCATTGCGGGTAGTCATTACTTCATCTCTAAGATTGTAGCTATAAGTATAGGTATCCTCACTGCCAACGGTACGCCTTGTTAATCGCTTGGCAGCATCATACGTCATACTGAGAACAATATTATCAGGGCGTGTAATTTGCGAAACTAAATTATCATTGCGATATTGATAGTTATAGGTTGTACCATCGTAAAAAGTGCGTTGACTCTCTCGTCCAAAATTATCATAACTATATTGCACAGTTTGACCATTAGGTGTTGTGACTTGTGTAATACGATCTGCTGCATCATAAGAATACGCGGTGGTATCGCCATTACCATCTGTATAAGCAACCGTACGATCCAATGCATCGTATTGATACTGTATCACTTCGCCCGCAGGGTTGGTTGTTTGTACGGTGTTATTTAGCGCATCATACTGATGCTGCGTTACACGATTCAGTGCATCGGCTTGAGTTAAACGCATTCCCTGTGCGTTATAAGTCATGTTGGTTTGATTGCCTAGTGCATTAGTGCTCCGTTGTAAATCACCTTGAGCGTTCCATGTGAGTGTCGTTACTGCATTGGTAGGGTCGGTAATGGTCAGTGGGTTACCATTGGTATCATAAGTAATGGCAGTGACTCGCCCACTTCTTGAGGTCATCGTCAGTGGCCAGGGTTTTTCATTATCATAGGTTGCCGCCGCGGTTCCTCGTGTATCAGAGTGAGTGAGGAGGTTGCTGTATTGATCATAGGTGTAGCTATATTCTGTTCCCGATGGATCAACCATACGGGTTAATAAGCTATCTCCATCACGATCATAAACCCAGGTACGGCTTAAGGGCGCTTCCACTCGGGTGTACTGCCCAGATTGATTATAGGTAAATACCCAACGACTATTTTGACTATCGGTTTTTGTGACGCGACGATTCGCAGTATCATACTGATAGCTAAAGGTATTTTCATACTCTTTATAAGACGCAACACGTTCACCACCGTATGTTACTTCTGTTTCCACCACACCGGTTTCATCAGTTACACGCGTGAGCTGGCTATAGGTTTGCCCATCACCCGTCGCTTGGTAAGATTGATAGGTGTACTGACGAACACCACCCAATGGGTCAGTCACTGAGATAAGATTAGCATCGGCATCATAGCCATATTGCCATTCTCTGTTTGTGTGATCACGAATAATAGAGACCAGTCCATTGGCATTGTATTCATAGGTGAGTGAACGACCATTAGTATCCGCTTTTTGGGTTAAGCGTCCTTGAGCATCATAGGTATAATTAATGGCATTACCATTGCGATCAACATCAGACTGTAAGCGCCCTAGTTCACTGTAAATACTATAACTGCCATCACGGCGTTGCAGACGACCGCTATTGTCTGTTTGACGAGTGACCACATCAAATAAGCCCGGAGCCACAAACGTACCATTCAGTTGTTCTGCATATGCATAGCGTTTGCCATTAGGGAGGCGACGAATAAATTCACGCACTTGTGTGGTGACATTGGTCGTTTCATCCACTTCGTAACGCACGGTATAAATCAAACCGTTATCGCAACTCATACTCCAACCGTTACCCAATAAGCCCACACGAGGGTCATGCGAATTAAAGGTACGATCGACCGAAATGCTGGACGACCTTTTAATACAATATCCGTTTCACTCCAAATCAGTTGCCCTGTGGCTAAATAGACCGGGGAGCCTGTGCTACTGCCATTACAGGGATCATTTTCACACTCTGGTCCTTCACAGGGACCGGGATCATTAGGATCATTAGGGTTAGTGGTATCGTGCCCCTGGTCCCATGGAAAGTGAAACGCCTGTACCGGGGCAATAGCGGTTAAACAAAGAAAGGCCAGTAAGACCACTAACAGGGGGTTTAGTAACTGGCTAACATGATGAGTATGCAATGATGTACTGGCAATGGTATGTCGGTTCATGGTGATCTCCCTGTTACTGGTTGACCAGCGCTTGTATTTGGGTAGAGACGGTCTCTAATTCGCGGGCAATGCGGTCATATTCTGCTTGTTGCGCAGGATGTTGAGCCAGATAGTCATCAATGGCTTGGCGATGTTGGGTCGCCCATGCCAGTGCACTGGAGAGGGTCATGCCATATTGCTGGAAGACGTCATCCACTTGTTGTTGAGTATCACTATCGCCTGCTAGTTGGGTATCCAAACCCGCATTGGCTTGCAGTAACGCCAAGCGATCCCTGACTCCATCCAGGGTAATTTGCCGTGCTTCCAGTTCCATCGCCACGTAGTCCGCTGCGGTCAGGGTTTCTACTTGGCTCAGTGAGAAGGCGCACAGGCAAGCCGTTAATGCTGAAGCTCTTAGTATTGTCTTTAATAATTGCGTATTCATAATCAATCTCCCTAGTAAAAGACGCGTTGCAGTGCATACACGGTTAAGGATTGATGGCCGCTACTGTCTACACCTGACACCCAAGCGGTAGGTGCCAGGAGCCACATAGTTGCCGCTGTTGTCACGACCGTCCCAAGTAATGGTGTTATTCCCTGCGACTAAATTGGTGTAGGTGAAGGTCGCCACAGTAGCACCACTGTCGGTATCGTTAATGGTGAGTTTTACATCACCAGCCCGATTCAGTTCTACGGCAATGCTACTCACACTGGGTGAACTCACCATCATTTGTGTAGGCTGGAAGATAGAAGGCGATGCACTAACGGTACTGACATGTACACCACTGCGCACATAAATCGCATTATCCGGCAAGGTATAAGCAAAAATACCAAACAGAAAACGGTCATTCCTCGGCGCTTCGATCAATTGCCCCTCCGAGTTTTCTCCGTTCCAAGTGACGACATGGGAGCCTCGACCTAAGGGCTGCCGTTGCAGGAAGGTCACCAGCCGCGTATTGGTATTATACAATCCCATAAAGGCGGTGACTTCTGAGGCACGACTGAGGGTAAAGGTAATATCCAGTGGATCACCTGCCAGTGGCGAGAAACTGGAGGGGATACGGCTTCGAGGTGGGTTGCTTTGACTACCTCCCGTGGTAAGTGCCAAATCAAAACGTTGTTCAACGCCATCAATACGATACCGTAGAATGGCTCGATAATCACCCTCTGTAACGGTAACCCCTGTATCATTGGTTCCATTCCACACATCATCATAGCTACCTGCAGTGCGTGTGGTATAAGGCACCAGTGTACGGATTCGCTGTCCATCGCGATCTTCAATCACTAGGCTGATTTCAGTATCACCACCCAAGGTAGTACTCACCGTTGCCGTCTCACTATTGGCCGGGTCAATGGTGTCAATACTGACACTCAGGCTGAGTTGCGGCTCCACAAATACCTGTGTCACATCCTCTGCCTGTTGGTTACCAGAGTCTGTGACACGTACACGCGGATAAAACGTCCCTATCGCGCTGTAAGTCGTTTGCAGGCTAGCGGTCGTGGTCATTTGGTCATAAGTCCCATCACCATCTACATCCCATTCATATTGATCAATCGTACCACCATCAGGATCAGTGGCAGCGGCTGATAAGTTAACCACTAATGGGGGATTACCTTGTGAAGGAGAGGCCGTGAGTGTCACGGTTGGGCTGCCGATTGCCAAAGCATTGACTTCCAATGTCGGAATCGTGAGGATAGTCACGGCTCCAAGGTTATCTGTCACACGCACCTGCGCCTGAAAAGAGCCTTCGGTGTTATAGATATGAGAGGTCGTTCCTGTCGTTGTGGTCTGATCAAAAGTACCATCGCCCTCAAAATCCCATTCAAACTGAGCAATGCCATCACTATCGGTCGCCGTGGCGCTAAAGTTAACGGTCAATGGCACTTGACCATTAGAAGGGGTGAGGTTAACCGATACAACGGGCACTTCGTTATTGACGCTAATCACTACCACACCCGTGGGGCTTGTTCACCCTGATTATCCGTCACCCGCAAGGTGGCGTTGTAAGTGCCTGGAGTGTTATAGGTAAAGGATTGATCACGCCCTACCGTCTCACTACGATCGTAGCTACCGTTACCTTCGAAGTCCCATTCGTAACGAATAATGGCATTGCTCGTGGTGGCATTCGGAGTAAAGATCACTGTAAGAGGCGCACCACCACTACTGGGTATAGCACTGGGTAATGCCGCTAATGGATTGACACTCACACCGTTATAATAACTACTATCTTCATCATTCACCACTGAGCTGCCGTGCCCTTGGGCGGTGACTTTACCCACATTTTGGTATTGACCTTCAATCACTGTGCCAGACGTATGACAAGTTTGCGTTTGCCCAATCGCAAGTGTGTCAATCTCACAGACTATCGTTGCCGATGTAGTCGTAGGTTGTACCTGCTCATCAGTAATAACAACATTCGTTAAATCCACATCACCGGTATTGGTCACACTAAACAACCAGCTTACCGTATCATCAACAAACAACTCCGGCCCTGGTGCGACATCCGCATCTTGACCTTGGGTCGTTTTTTCCAAGTCGATAGAGGGGTTACCCAATGTGCCTAAGTAGTGGCTTCTATCCACATCTCGATCCCATTGCCACCAACGGCGTCCATGAGCCACGGCAATACCGGTATTGCGGTATTGTCCTTCTTTTGCGGTCCCTTCCAAGGTACAACGCTGACTTTCGTCACGCTTAAGACGCCGTAAGGTACACACCTTAGTTAAGCGACCCGACCACCAGCTATTGGGGTCGGGGGCACGATCATACACATCAACACGTTGTAATGTTCTTCTGCCCGTATTCGTGACCGTATAGGTCCAGGTAATAGGAGTACCTAGTAATAGTTCGGAACCTGGGGGACTATCAGCATCCACTCCATTAGTGGTGGTTTCAATGGTCACATCAAAACGGGGGTTCCACCAAGAGGCCTGAGCTTGTGTCATCGGTAGCATCAAACCGATGAGTATGAATAACCACCCGATAGGTTGACGTTGTTGGTATCTTCCATTCATAGGGCTCACCCTTAGGTTATTGATTCACATAGTTATGGTATCGCATCAAGCAATTTAACAACGTGACTCAATGCTGTAGGTATTTCAATCGCTAAACTTTTTACACCCACTTGTCCGTTAAAACCGGAGACATTCACGGTGACCCGATGTATGCCAGGTTCCAGACCCGCAGGATTCCAACGCCAGTTTAACGGCACATACCCTTGCTCTTCTTCGGATAAAAACTGTTCATCCACAAAGAAGGCGACTTCATACAGACTTTGTTGCATCGCCCAACGGTCTTCCTCATGCATAGTGACTTTTAATGTCACAGGGCCGAAGACAACCGGAATGCCCTCTTTATTTTTAGGTAGTTTCTCAACGATCTCCAGGTTAATTCGTGGAGCAATATCCACAGAACGCGGTAAATAATAATGGCGAGATATCCGTTGTCCATCTCGCTCAAACGCCACTTCACTCAAATCGGGCATACTGGATGACCAGCCGTTATGTTTACGCCAAGCAGCGTAGTCCAGTGTTTTATTACCAACGGTCAGAATGGTGTGATCCGGCAAAGTAAAACCCGTGACCAGTAACGCCAACTGATCGCTGCCTGTGAGTTTTTTTAGGTTGTCTTGGTCATAGCCATTCCAAAAGACGACATTGCGCCCCTGGCCTCGCACTTGCCAATGCAAAATAGACTTCAACAAAGGGCCAGATTTAACCCCTGCCCTGGCGAGTACCCGCGTGGGCTTTTCCAATTGAAAAACAATCTGTCCTTCGTTATTGAGTTGTGGGGTGATAGTGATTTCTTCACCACCACTGGTATGGCGAGGGTCAAGTGTATGTGTGGTTTTATCAGTGACTAGTTCAACGACTGGTGTATACGCTTCATTAGGCACAATAGTGTTATGGCTGTCTTTCCCATCCCACACTATAGTATGCGTACCTATTGTTAATGGCTTACCACTGGATAGGGTACGCACCCAATCACCATCAGCGGTATACAGTGAAACAGCAAGTTTTCCGGGTTCAGTGATACTGATGGGCAAGACAAAGTGCTTTTTCGATGTAGGATTAAATGCTTGTGCTGGATAAGGCTCAATACTTACCGCCGCATTTACCGTTACATTCAGTATTAAGCCAAACATCAATGTTATCCAAAACGTCACGTGTTAAACCTCCAAATCGCGTAGTTGAGTGATGCCTTTAGGCAAAGGCAGTGAGTATAATTTGCCTTGCTGAGTACGACACATCAGTGCCACTTGGCCCACTTGCTGGCGAATAAAATAGAGTGTGTCTTGATAAGGAGCGGGTGACCTATCGGTAACGGCACCTTGAGTCAGTGGTTCGGGCTGCGCATGGTGTTGTGTTAACGACTGGCGGTAAATATGGTAGTTCCCTGCCACATTACTGCTAAAGTAAAGCCATTGATTGTCTTGATCAACCGCAGGCTGACGACTAATTGTGTTGAGTAATGTCACCTGCTCTGCTTGACTGGAAACGGTGTGATAACGCCAGATTTCCTGAATAATATGGCCACAACCCAATACACAATGCACATGACTGTAATACAACCAAGGGGCTGACAGGTGCGACTCAAATTGTGCCGAGCGTTGAGTAATGACCGGGGTCGTTTGTTGGGTAGCAAGATTCAATTTTACAATATCGGTATCGACACTTTTCCCCTGTTTTAGTTGAACCACATAGAGAGCATGATTATTTTCATCAATTTCCGGTTGAGCATAACTGGCGTCTATTGAGGGAGAAAGTAAGGTAATGGCTTGTTTATCTGATAGAGAAAAAGCACTGACTTGTGCCGCTTCATCAATATAAAACACGGTCTTTTCTGCCAGTGATAAGATGGGTGTTCTCGTCTCTGAAGGAATCGCCAGTAATTGAGGCGGCTGCCCAGCTTGCAATACCCCGTAAGTCTGCCAGCCCTGATCCGTTAAGCCAACAAATACCATACCCACTGGCCAATAGTCACAGTCTTTTTTATCAGCAGCCATCACCACCGACATACACAATGTCGATAATATCAGCCACACAATTGAACCTATAGTGTCTTTACGCATAGACGGTTTATTTATCATCGTTGGTAGGTTGTGAGTCTCTGGCACAGTGCATTCATTGTTGTAACGCTTGTTGCTCTGAAGTATTCCCGGTGGTTAATGGCAACCCTGATGCCTGCCAACCGGATAGGCCATGAGGCTTCATTTATACTGCGCCTGTGGAATTCCAAAGAAAGGACCACCTGTTGGGCGCACTTCAATGACAGTATGAGGGGCAATATGCTGTGTGATGAGGCATATAGACGACCACGTATCGGGTTCCAAGCTATCCCGCGTGACAAACTTGGAAGCGGAAGTATCCCGCTTTGCGATCACCGCATAAGCAATACTGGAAATGGTCAAGAGCCCCAAACAAACTAGCGTAATCGTTCGCTTCATCCATCATGTCCATGTTTAGTTTTAATGATTATTATTGTGCTATTGTACTCAAGATCGCTTATAAAAAGCAGTGAACTTATCTTAGATAAGTGGAACAATTAACAGATGTTTTTGACGCTAAAATTATTTTTTGAGATTAAAAAGTTATAAAGCAAACGTGAATTTTATTTTATCATGTTGATTGGCGTGCCAAATACAACACATGACTCTTGCTTACTAACTGATTCATGTCTGAAGCCATCGATCATTATCTATCGATTCAATACTGATTCTACTGATGCAAAAACCTAAGCAACGAGCGGTGATCACACCAGAATCGATTGAGTCATTAGTGGGGACAGGTCAGCTTGTTGATAAGCATTACAATGGCTGCTTAACTTTACGCAAATAAGGCTTCACTGTTTCCCACCCATCAGGATAAACTTTTGCGGCCTCTTCATTGCTGACAGCAGGCACAATAATCACATCCTCTCCCTGCTTCCAATTAACAGGAGTGGCAACTTTGTGTTGAGCGGTCAGTTGCATCGAATCAATAACGCGCAAAATTTCATCGAAGTTACGTCCTGTGGTCATTGGATACGTTATCATTAATTTAATATTTTTATCTGGGCCTATGACAAAAACAGAGCGAACGGTTGCATTTGTCATAGCCGTGCGGCTTTCAGCAGAACCCGTTTCATCCGCCTGGAACATGTTATAGAGCTTAGCAACTTTAAGGTCCGTATCGGCAATAACCGGATAATGAATAGGCGAACCTCCTACTTCTTCAACCTCTTTTAACCACTTAAGGTGATCTTCCAAGGAGTCAATACTCAACGCCAGAATTTTGGTGTTACGTTCTTCAAACTTAGGTTGAATGCTTGCCATATAACCAAGCTCTGTCGTACAAACGGGGGTAAAATCCTTAGGGTGCGAAAATAAAATAGCCCAGCTATCGCCTATCCACTCATGAAAATCAATAGTGCCTTGGGTCGTTTCTGCTTGAAAGTTGGGTGCCTGGTCATTAATACGTAGTGACATAATTTTACGCCTTCTGTTAATTAAGTTGTGAGAGATAGTATCTGGTTAGGATAATCAAAACCCTTCGTAAATGCTATGTCAAAACCGAGCCAATACTTGTTTTTATCGACAGTACGCACTCATTTTAATACAGCCCTGCTTTGGCAAAAACACGAACCGAACGAATAGTTTGCTCCTGTTGATAATGATTCAACTCAACAGAGGAAACAAGCTTATGGATGAAATATGGCACAAAGCTAGTCAGGCAATAGGGAAGCTTGTATGATTTGGGCTTTCTTAACAGCTCAAGGAAATCTTTACTATGCAGTCATTCTCGTTGTTTGGTCAACGATTTACTCACCAGTCAGGCATTACTGAGTTGATGCAGGATCTGGGTGAAGCAGTTATATTTGTATGTTAGGGGGAGGCAACCCCGCTGTTATCCCTAAAATAATGAATATCTTTCGCGAGGAACTACAAGCACTCATTGACCACGAAAATATCAATCAACATCTGGGTTATTACAGTTCACCACAAGGTGATGCTCCATTTATTGACGCACTGGTCAACTTTTTAAATGAACGATACCCATGGAATCTCAGTGGTAAAAATATTGCTTTGACCAATGGTAGTCAACAAAGTTTTTTCTATTTGTTTAACCTTTTTGCCGGGAAAATGCCTGACGGCAAGCAGAAAAAAATTCTATTTCCCTTATCACCAGAGTATATTGGTTATATGGATTTGGGCTTATCAGATGATATGTTTGCCTCTTGCAAGCCTGACATAAAATATCTGGGCAAACAACAGTTTAAGTACCACATTAACTTCAATGAGTTAACAATAGACGATCATATTGCCGCCATTTGTGTTTCCCGTCCAACCAATCCGACAGGCAATGTGATTGCTAATGAAGAATTACAAAAGCTGGAAAAGCTAAGCCAGCAGAATAATATTCCTCTAATTATTGATAACGCTTACGGCTTGCCCTTTCCTGGTGCCATTTATACCAATGCTGAACTACACTGGCATGATAATATTATTCTAGGCATGTCCTTATCCAAATTGGGATTGCCTGGAGTGCGTACCGGCATTGTGATTGCTCACGAAAACATCATTAACGCTATTAGCCAACTGAATGGCATTACCTGCCTAGCCCCCAACAATATAGGAGCAGGGATACTCACCCGTCTTTTACATGATAGACGTATTATTGACTTGCGTGAAAATATTATCCGTCCTTTCTATCAACAAAAGATGCAGCGTGCACTGGCACTGGCACAAACTACTTTTAAGGACCTACCCGTCTATATTCATAAACCTGAAGGGGCATTTTTCCTTTGGTTGTGGTGTAAAGATTTATCCATTACGTCTAAAGCCTTGTATAAAAAACTAAAGGCTAGAAAAGTGTTTGTTATTCCTGGAGAGGACTTTTTTATTGACATAGACCCGAGTTGGCAACATCAATATCAATGTCTGCGCCTTAATTATGCACTATCGGAAAATCAACTGGAGAGAGGAATCAATATTATTGCTGAGGAAATAAGAAAACATCTAAAAGAGTAGATCAAGTTATGATAGCTAACAGATATTACATGCTGACATACCTGTTAATAATTTTCATAGTCTTTGATAAAGCACCCTTGCTGTGGTCTAGATATTCTTTTGCATTATTGCCTATAACTTTTCGCTGATTAGCATCTGTGAGAAGTGTAATAAGCTCTTCAGACAGAACTGATGTTTGCTCAACAACCAATAGGCCTTTTCTTTCCTGCATATCCTGAGCAATTTTAGCGAAATTGAATACGCTTGGACCACTGACGATGGGCAGCCCCCACGCCGCAGGTTCCAGCATATTATGACCACCATGCGCAACAAAACTGCCACCAATAATAGCAATATCCGCAACACCATAAAGCAGCATCAGCTCACCTATCGTATCCGCTAATATAATTTGGGTTTTGCTGACAACATGCGTATTAGCACTGCGACGTTGAACACTAAAGCCCTGATCGAGACATAATTGATTAACACGATTAAAACGTTCTGGGTGCCGAGGGGCCAGAACAAGCAATAATGATGCATCAGCGCTCAACATTTGCTGGTAGGCCGACAAAATAATCTCATCTTCCCCTTCATGGGTACTGGCAGCAATAATGATTTTATGCTGCCCTCCAAGTGACCAATCAGACTTTAATTGTTGCGCCGCCTTTTGTAGCTTGTCACTGATAGTAATTTCTGATTTCAAACTCCCTGTCACTAAAGGCTTAGGCGCTCCAAGATCCTGCAAACGTCGAGCATCACCCTCATTCTGTGCTGCAATAGCAGACAAGCGAGAAAATACAGAACCTGTCAGCCATAAAAATTTTTGATAACCATTAAACGAACGCTCTGATAAGCGAGCATTCACCAAAAGCGTAGGAATATTGTGCCGTTGACAAGCGCCTAAAATATTTGGCCAGACTTCCGTTTCCATAAAAATAGCTAACTGGGGCTGTGTGCCAGTTAAAAATCTGGCCACGCAATCTGGCAAATCATAGGGTATATAACAATGCATGATATTGCCATCATCCATGACTGTAGCAAATTGTTTTTTAACCTGGGCTGATCCCGTAGGGGTCATGGTGGTAATTAACAAACAATACTCAGGATATTGCTCTAACAAAGCGTCAACCAGTGGCTTTGCCGCGATTGTCTCACCAACAGAAACCGTATGTAACCATAATAACGGTTGAGTTTGGGGGCGTGAAATATGTGATGGCAAATAACCAAAGCGCTCTGACCAACGTTGTCGATATTGTGGGGCTTTAATACTACGCCACAATAACCTCAGAAGAATAAGGGGGACCGACAGATAAAAAAGTAACGTATAAAATAAAGGCATTCTCATGGCTTGTTCAGAATCGCTTAAATATCTACATTCTCAGTAAAGCCTTGCATATGCAAATTGGCATAAAAACCATTCGCTAATATTAACTCTTCATGTCGACCTTCTTCAACAATGTTACCCTGATCCATCACCAGAATTCTATCCGCATTTTCAATGGTTGAGAGACGGTGGGCAATCACTAATGTCGTGCGTCCTTGACTAATCGTTTGTAAAGCATTTTGAATATAACGCTCAGACTTAGTATCCAATGCGGATGTCGCTTCATCCAAAATGAGTATAGGGGCATCTTTAAGCAAAGCTCTTGCAATCGCAATACGCTGCCGCTGCCCTCCCGATAAACGAGTGCCATTTTCACCGACCAGAGTGTAAATACCCTGCGGCATTTTTTCAATAAACTCCCAGGCGTTGGCTTGCTTGGCCGCTTCTATAACCCGCTCTTCTGACATACCCTGCATAACCCCGTAAGCGATATTATTAAACAGCGTATCATTAAACAACGTAATATTTTGATTGACCAATGAAATCTGGCTACGCAAAAAAGACAGGTCGTAATCTTCAATCGGGTTACCATCAATTTTGATACTGCCCTTATGCGTTTTATAAAATCGCGGCAACAAGCCCACTAAGGTCGTTTTACCACTCCCCGAACCACCAACCAATGCCACTGTTTCCCCGGCGTTAATTTGGCAGTTAATGTCTGTCAATGCAGGCCCATCGGATAGTGGGTAGGTAAAGCTTACTTGTTCAAAACTAATATTTCCTTTAATCACTACATCACTCAGCATTCCGCTATTCTCTTCTGGCTCAGTGTCCAATTGTGAAAAAATACTCTCTGATGCGGCAATGCCTTTTTGTATTTTATTCATCACTTCTGTTAACTGACGTACAGACTTGGGGATTAGAAACGCTGCGGCCAAATAAGCAATAAAGTCTCCTGCTGTTTCTGCTTTCATATACGTTAACGCCAGAAAAACGACAACCGCCAATGCCAGTGCAATCACCAACTGGGTAATGGGTGTTGCTAGTGCGCTGGTAATCGTCAGTTTCATACTCTGCTTAAAGTTGTTATAGCTTTCTTCGGCAAAGCGCTTTTTTTCGTAAGGCTCACCACCAAACACGCGCATCACCTGAAAATTATTAATCATCTCAGAACATACATGAGTAATATCCCCCATACTGCTTTGAATCCGTGTACTTAATAGGCGCATCCTTTTACTGATTTTACTCACAATCACACCCAAAATAGGAGAGATAATCAAGAAAATAAGCGTAATCTTCCAATCCATTAAAAACAAATACCCCAATAGAAAAATAACGGTTGCGCCTTCACGGATGATAATTTTGACTGCATCAGTCACTGCCTGCGTCACTTGCATCACATCAAAGGTGATACGAGAGATCAGGGCACCCGAGTTATATTGATCAAAATAATGATTGGGCAAGGTCGTCAGATGATTAAACAACGCTTTACGTTGTACATGGATCACACCAAAAGCCACGCGCGCCATACCATAATCACCCACGAAAGTGCCGATACCACGCAGCAATACGATGCCAATAGCCATCAAGGGAATCACAAAACGCGCACTATTGTCTTGAGTATTAATTGCATTGGTAATTTCTCCTAACAACCAAGCCATAGCAGGCTGCGTTGCGGCAAACAGGATAAAACCGCAAACCCCCAGGAGAAACATATGAAAGTGGGGTTTAAGATAAGACAAGAGCCTTAGATATAAGGCGATATCGCTTGTTTTTTGCATATTAAAAATTGGGGAACTCTTCAACCAGGGTTTGTGTTAATTTAGAGGGTAAGCTGTAAATCGATTGCGTAAGTAAAATTCAAACGGTATTGTAACCAATTTAATGCTCCCGTGCCGTCATAAAAAGATATGTCCCCAAACGCCTTCGCTAACA
The DNA here is from genome assembly GCA_001723645.1 of Candidatus Endobugula sertula. Taxonomy (GTDB): domain Bacteria; phylum Pseudomonadota; class Gammaproteobacteria; order Pseudomonadales; family Cellvibrionaceae; genus Endobugula; species Endobugula sertula. Next base: position 46,999 of record MDLC01000010.1, read on the forward strand.
CGCCATCCAAGCCTAGCTCGAAGATATTAATTATTGGGCCCTCTTGGGTAGGTGATATGGTGATGGCGCAGTCCTTGTTTATGACCCTTAAGCAACAAAACCCCAATGTCATCATCGATGTTTTAACGCCTGAGTGGAGTGTGCCAATTCTTGAACGTATGCCGGAAGTCAACAAAGCGATAGTGATGTCATTGGGTCATGGCCGTTTTGATCTTAAAACGCGCAAGCTGCTGGGCCGCGAATTACAAAAAGCGCACTATTCACAATCTATCATCTTGCCGAACTCCTGGAAGTCGGCGTTAATTCCCTGGTTTGCCAATATCCCGGTTCGCACGGGCTGGAAAGGCGAGGTTCGTTACTTTCTGCTCAATGACCTGCGTATCCTTAACAAACAGGCATTACCACTGATGGTACAGCGTTTTGTCTCGCTTGCTTACGATAAAAGCGAGTCGTATAAGGAAAAGAATATCACAGCGAGCGCCTGCCCAACACCAACTATTATTGCCAATCAGAACAATATTCCCTATCTGTTAACAAAGCACAATCTTGCTACAGACAAACCTGTTTTACTCCTCTGTCCTGGCGCTGAATTTGGCCCGGCAAAACAGTGGCCGGCAAAGCACTACAGTGCCGTTGCAATCGCGATGATTCGCCACGGCTGGCAAGTATGGATTATGGGTTCAGCAGCCGATAAAGCCATTGCTGATGATATTACGTCTACGGTAAAAAACCGTGATATCAGTAATCTTTGTGGGGAAACTTCACTGGAAGAAGCTGTTGATCTTATGTCATTGGCGAGTCATGTTGTTTCTAATGATTCTGGACTGATGCATATTGCGTCCGCACTGAACAGGCCACTTATCGCATTATATGGAGCGACTTCACCAAAATTTACTCCACCACTATCGAGGACTGCCGACGTCTTGTCTATAGAAGTGGATTGTGGTCCATGCTTTAAACGACAATGCCCAGAAAAACACCATGCATGCATGCAAAATCTCACACCTGATAAAGTGATCGCTATTTTATCATCTCAGTAAATGGGTTGTAATTCACGGTACAAGTCAATATGCTGCTCAGCCAGCGTTTCCCATGATAAGTTCAAAGACGTCACTACCTTATTACGATATAGCTGCTGGCGACAAGCCTGAACCCAATGCTCCACATTGGCAGAACCGCTATCCAATCGACATATGCTGCCTTGCTCATCACCTATTAAGGCAGCGGCACCACACTGGTCAGAGATAACAACTGGCAGCCCCGCCGCGTTCGCCTCAGCAATCACCATTCCAAAGGGCTCTGCCCTGGCAGGATGCAGTAGTACATCGATTATTTCAAAGAAATACTGCGGTTCACTCCACCCCATCAAGGTATAACTCCCTGTAGGCCACCCATCAAACAAATGACGAATATTATCGGGGTCACAACCAGCCACCATAAAGTGAACACCAGGTATTTGCTCTCTGAGTTGAGAAATGATACGACAAGCGATGTCTAACCCTTTGCGCTTCCACTCCCGCCCCAGAAATCCAATCGCCAAACCCGATGAACGACGCTGAACCCGTGAGAAAGAAACATCGACGCCAGGGTAAGCGGGACTACGCAATTTATGTGCAATAGTCGGGTATAGCGTCCTCAGCTGACTCGCAATTAGTGGCGCATTTGGCAAAATGGCTTTCACCTGCTCATTAAATAATTCTTGCTCCTCTAGCTGTGTCCACATGCGTATACGAGGGGAAGTAATGTCCAACAAGCGTCGTTTACGCTGTAAAAAAGGAGGACCATGAAAGGTCGTCACATGATGTACAGCTGTGCGTTCATGGCTATGAATAACACTCTCTGGCTGAGGGTTTTGCTCAAAATACTGCGAAACTCTCTGACAAAACCCCCATTGAGCACGCCATCGAGGTTTATGATAGGCATTTCCCAACTCAACAACGATAATCAATGGATTATATTCAACGGCTTCATTTTTTTCGCATAGGACAGAGACCTGTTGGCCTTTCTGCACTAAAGCATGAGTCAGTTGATAAACATAACGTTCCATGCCACCAACGGGGCCATAACGGCGAACAATATGATGTGATGTTGTTTGCACAGTGACTAACAACTCCTGATGACACCCCTACCGAGGTAAAAATACCGCTTATATGTATTAAAATAGTTAATAAGAGGGTTATTTCAATTAGTGTTAACCGACTCTGGTGTTGTATTATGCACGTATCCTAACATATGATGCAAAACCCTAAATGTCCCTACCTATATCCGCTGTTATTATCACGCTAAATGAGGAAAAGAATATCCTCCGATGCCTCACCAGTGTGGCGTTTTGTGAGGATATTGTTGTCATTGACTCCGGTAGCACTGATGAAACCGTCACTATTGCTCAAAATATGGGAGCACGTACACTGTTTCGGGACTGGTTAGGATTTGGGCCACAAAAACAGTTTGCGGTTGAGCAGGCAAAGTATGACTGGGTGTTATGTATTGATGCTGACGAAGTTGTCAGTGAAGCACTTTATCATTCCATCCGGAAAATTGATTTAAAAAATACCGCTTTTGCAGGCTATCTCATGCCCCGTCGCAACCATTTTCTGGGTAAAGCCCTAAAACACGGGGAAGGCTACCCTGACCTGAGTTTAAGGTTGTTCAATAGACAAACTGGCCAATGGAGTCAAGACTCCGTGCACGAGAAAGTTAAGGTGAACGGTCAAATAGAAAAACTTACTGGAGACTTATTACACTTTTCAGAAGAAACCATTGCCTCCTATTTACACAAGCAAAACCGTTACACCAGTTTGCAAGCCCAGATGCTATTTGATAGGCAAGCGCCCTGCAATACCAGCCAATGTATCACCAGTCCTCTGGTTCGCTTTATTAAACTCTATTTTCTGCGCCTAGGCTTTCTCGATGGATTGCCAGGTTTTATCCATATTACCATTGGCTGTTTTAACGCATTCTGTAAATACTCCAAACTGCTGGAATTACAGCGCAAATCATTCCCTCAACAGCATTGATATTATCCGCTATGAACATTGCACTTATTCGACAAGAACAAACCAAAGGAGATGGAGGAGCGCAGGCAATTATCGATATCATCTTGCAGGTTCTGGTCAAAGAAGATGATATCAACGTCTCCTTACTCTGCCGAAAATGGGAGTCAGCCCAAACGATAAGCAATGACTCAACACAGGCGGCTTCAACTAAAAAAGTCATTATCAACCCAGGTTATCAAAGTAGACAAGCCAAACAGGAAAGTTTCAATCAAGCTGTCAGAGAATACCTGCAACAACATCATTTTGATCTCATTCAATCACATGAGCGTCTTAATGGCTGCCACATTTTCAGAGCTGGTGATGGTGTGCATAAGGTTTGGCTACAAAAGAAACTGTCAATATCAAACTGGTTACAGCGATGGTGGCTACTACGCTCTTCTTATCATAAAGCACTCATACATGAAGAAAAACAGATGTTTGAAAACCAGTCACTGAAAAAAGTGATTTGTAACTCTCATATGACCAAACAGGAGATTACCAATCATTTTTCTATCGATAAAGAAAAAGTCATCGTTATTTATAATGGAGTGGATACTCAGCTGTATAAACCCGTTAACCAGGATACCAAAGCCACATTGAGACAATCATTGAATATTCCCGGAAATGCTCTGGTCTTTATGTTTTCCGGTTCAGGTTTTGAAAGAAAAAACCTGTCAACCACTATCAAGGCATTTAGCCAGTTAAGCGGTAATTGTTATTTAATAGTAGTGGGTAGAGACAAGAAACTGGCCAGTTATAAGAGGTTAGCTAAAAGAAACCATTGCCATGACCGGGTTATTTTTTTAGGCGCACAGGAACGCAGCAACATGCCATCCATATATCAAATGGCCGACGTGCTGGTGCTACCGACCCTTTACGACCCTTTCCCCAATGCTATATTGGAAGCCTTATCCAGTGGTTTACCCTGTATTACCAGTACGACCTGTGGTGCGATTGACATTATTCCCAAACACCATTGCGGCTCTATCGTTGCAGCCAAAGATGAAGGGGCCTTAATTAAAGCAATGAACCGCTACCAAGAAAAGGAGCTGCTAGCAAGAGAGTCGATCAATGCCACAACAACTGCACAGCAATTTACAAAGGAGATAATGCAAAAAAAGCTGTTACAACTTTATTCAGACGTATTGGGAAAGAATCATGCCTGAGAGAAAATACCATATCGTACACACGGAGTCATCCGGCGGATGGGGAGGTCAGGAAATCCGTATCCTCAATGAGGCTCATGAATTTATTAAACGTGGGCATCAGGTAACGCTTGTGGTGTCAACAGGCTCGCCAATTGCGCAGCGTTCAAAAGAATATCAGATTCCCACCGTTGAATTACCTATTGGTAAAAAAACACTGAAAGGATTGTTCGCACTGTGCAACTGGATTGCCCATAATGATTTTGATGTCATCAATACACACAGCTCGTCAGATAGTTGGATGGTTGCTTTAGGGATGCGTCTAACGTTTAAGCACAAGCCATTAATTAGAACTCGACATGTTTCAGCACCTGTTTCTAAAAATTGGGCAACATCCTGGTTATATCAAACCGCCTCTTACCATATCGTCACTACTGGAGAAAAGCTGAGGCAAACCTTAATCAATGATAATGCGATTCATCCTGATAAAATCACTTCTGTTCCAACAGGAATAGATTGTCAACAATTTATTCCCACCACAGATAAAACTCGCATCAGAAAACAACTCAAACTCCCTTCAGACAAAACCATTATTGGTATCGTGGCTACATTACGAAGCTGGAAAGGTCATCAATACCTTATCGAAGCCTTCCATCAACTTGGACACCATAAAACGCATCTTCTTATTGTTGGTAATGGACCACAATGGAGTAATATTCAGCAACAAATTGATCAATTTGGGATAAAAGACAACGTGACACTTTGTGGAGAACAAAGTAATGTCACCCCCTGGTTACAAGCCATGGATATTTTTTGTCTTCCTTCTTATGCTAACGAAGGTGTTCCTCAAAGTATTATGCAAGCCATGGCATGTGGTCTTCCGATTATTTCAACAAATGTTGGGAGCATTACAGAGATTGTTAATGAAAATACTGGCATCATTGTTGAATCAAAAGACAGTCTCTCACTAAAAGCCGCCCTGCTAGATTTGATTAACAATGAAAAAATTAGAGTAACATTAGGCAATAACGCCATCAATTTTTCCAAGAAGCATTGCAACATTAATACAATGATAGGGAAAATGGAAATCATATTTAATCAATCTATCAAAAATTCTCCACCAAAAAGTTTTGAAAAAAAACAATATATTATTTTTCTAACTAAAGGGGATCAGGTCCCATCATTTCGCTACAGGCTAGCACCGTTAATTACAGAATTAGAAAAAAGACAGTATACTTGTCATACTGAAAGACTGGCCAGTTCAAAGTATCTTTGGAGACTATGGAAAAATAAGCAGCTTTATCAGCACGCATCCATAATCATTTTACACAAGCTCCTTTTGCCTAAGGTAGAAGTCGATTTACTTCGTACATTTTGTTCGACTATAATCCTGGACATCGACGACGCAATATATCTAAAAAAGCCAAGATGGACAGATCATCTAATGCCCTACTCAACACACAAAGGAAGAAAGTTTCAATACCTGATATCCAAGTGTAACGTGTCGATTGCTGGCAATCATGAGCTCGGCAAAAAAATCTCGTCTCTGGGAGGAAAAGCAAAAATAATTTCTACTGGAATAGACGTAAACGGCTGCAAAAAAGAACGTGTGGATACCCACTCCTTATGTAAAATAGTCTGGATTGGTTTACCAACCAATCTGAAGTATCTACAGATGTTGCATACCGTTTTTGCAACACTAACACAAACAGAACCTCAGTTTATCCTACAAATCATATGTAGTCATTTCCCAAACTGGGAAGATGTTAGGCTTGAAAAAGTAATATGGTCAAAAGACACCGAAAAGCAATACTTGGCTAATGCCGATATAGGCATTATGCCTCTCGATAATAGTGAGAGCGCAAGGGGAAAATGTGCTTTTAAGTTATTACAATATATGGCAGCCAGTCTACCCTGTATTGCCTCTCCCGTTGGAGCTAACTCATATGTAGTGGAAGATGGTAAAACCGGTTATTTGGTTAATTCTAAAGAGGAATGGATAGAAAAAATATCTCTTTTAATTCACCATCCACAACAACGAAAGGACATGGGTAGAAAAGGTTTGCTTTTTGCACGTTCAAAATACGACCAAAATACTATCGCAAAAACCTATGCCAACTATATTACCCAACTATTAAAAATATAAGGTGCAATAAGCATGGGCAAGAGGAATCTTAATCCCGAATTTTACAGCCTATGTCTATTGGCCATCAGTTTACCCATTATCGAATTCACCAAAAACCTAGCCTGCCTACTATTATTAGTATTTTTCCTATATCAAACCATTACCAGCAAAAGAAAAGTACTCTGTAGTCCTGTGGGCAATTGTATTTTAATATTTGTCATTGGTAGTATTATTGCCGCCATAGGGGCATACGTAAATGGTTATGATATCGGAAAAATAAGAGACATCATCAGATACGGTTCAGTGGGCTGGATGATGATATACATTCCTTTGTCAAAGGCAAAAATTTATACGTTACTAACACTACTCATACTATCCACAACGGTAGCTATTATCAATGCTTACTGGTCACTGCATGAGGGCAGAGAAAAATATTTTGAACTCCGCTCTATAGGACATATTAATCATTCATCTATCTATATATTATTAACTATCGGGGCAACGATTCCTCTCTTGTTTCTTAATCAATATAAAAAAATCAACTTAGTCATATTATGGATATTATTAGCCTTATTGATGGTTGGCCTATTAGAAAGCAACAGTAGAGCTACCATGCTGGCCTTAGTGTGTATTAGCATTAACCTTGTATTTATAGGCTTTTTAAAAAGTAGGGAATCAGGCATTATGACTACCAGCGGAGTCTTATTGCTTGCTGCATTATTTTTTGCAAGTCAGCCCTCTGTGTTCCATAAAATAAGCGATAACGACATCGTTTTTGTGAGTGATGTTAAAACACCACGAGAAAAAATTTGGAATACTACATGGCAAGCTTGGAAGCATAGTCCTGTATTTGGTATCGGTTATGGCAACTATAACATCATAACAGCAGAGCAACTGTCAAAGTGGAACCCAGAAAAAAACATTGATTATAATAATCAAGAGACTTATTTATATTCCTCGCATGCACATAATCGCTTCTTAAACACCTTGGTAGAAGGAGGGGTTATAGGATTTTTAAGTTTGATCGTTTTATTGTTTGGTATATTATTTGCCGTATGGGAATACAAAAAAAATATATTAGAAAATAATCACGCTTTGGCTTTTTGGCTTATACTAGCCAACACATTGATAACCATTTCAGTAGTCGGACTATTTAATACAACATTACATCACGAACACGGTTTGCTCACTATGATGTTATTAGCACTGAGCCTGAGATTTTTATCGTATCACCTTCATGAAAAAGCGATTAATGAGAACGTGGTTTAACACTAACTAATGCATACCTTTACATCCGATGTCATCATCATTGGGGGCGGAATTGCCGGCCTGTGGACACATTATCAGCTCAATGAGCGGGGTTTATATGCAATACTCATCGATAAGTCTCCCATTGGAGGACAACAGACCTTTAGCTCTCAAGGCATTATTCATGGTGGCGCTAAATATACCTTAAACGGCATCTTTTCGAATGCAGCCTCAGCCATTGCAGATATGCCTAAACGCTGGCAGGCTTGCTTACAAGGCAATGGTGAAATCGATCTATCGGGCACAAACATACTAAGCCCTAATCAGTTGATGTGGTCTACTCAAGGCTTATCATCAAAATTAACGTCTTTTTTCTCCAGTAAAGCATTAAATAGCAAAGTGACATCTATGCTACCTGAGCAATACCCTCCTGTTTTTCAAAATAAAGGGTTTAAAGGGCATTTGTACCAGCTTAATGAACCGGTATTGGACGTACCATCCTTAGTGAAACATTTATCCCAAAAATGGCAACATCGAATTTTACAAGTACCTTCAACTTATACATTTGACAAGAAAAATGCATCAGAGAATAAAATAGTGATTGATGGTCATTTCGAAATCTATACTAAAGAATTTATTCTAACAGGAGGAGAGGGCAACGAACAATTACTTCAAAATCTCGCTATACATTCACCCAAAATGCAACGTCGCCCTCTACACATGGTATTAGCCAAAAGCTCAACACTACCACCATTATACGCTCATTGTATTAGGGCTAGTCCCAAACCTATTGCAACAATCACCAGCCACTATCATTCGGATGGAGAAACCGTATGGTATATCGGAGGAAACATTGCGGAAGATGGGGTAGCTATGAGCAGCGAATCATTAATCAGTAGCACTCAAAAGAAACTGTCCGAAATACTCCCCTGGATTCCATTAAATACTATCAAATGGGCCACCTATAAAGTAAATAGAGCTGAACCCGTGCAAAAAAATCAATTGCGCCCAGATACCACCTTTGTTGAATCAGTCAATAATATACATATTGCGTGGCCGACAAAACTTGCCTTAACACCTCACTTATCTGATCAACTGGTTAATAGAGTAAAAGAGAAACAACTACGACCTCAAAAACAACAGCAACAACTTGAAACTGACCAATTATTGGAGCAACTACCAAAATCATTTTCTTGCCAATTGGAAAGCAGCCTATGGGAGCGGATATTTAATGCAACACACTAAATTGGGAAACACGGGCATCAATGTTAGCCTATTAGGCTTAGGTACAGTAAAAATAGGAAGGAATACTGACGTTAAGTACCCGAAAAAGTTTGATATCCCCAATGACCAGCAAGTCATCAAACTATTAAATACTGCCGCAGATTGTGGTATTAATCTTATTGATACTGCGCCTGCATATGGTAATAGCGAAGACAGGTTGGGAAAGCTGCTACCGAAAGTACGATCACCATGGGTTATTTCAACAAAAGTGGGAGAAACGTACAACCCTAGCACAGGAGAGTCATTTTATAATTTTACACCTGAGTTTATTCATCACAGTGTTGAACAAAGCTTAAAAAAGCTGCAACGAGAATCTCTTGATATTGTCCTTATACATTCAAATGGTAATGATAAACATATTATCGAGCATTATGGCGCTCTAGAAACACTGAACCATTTAAAACAAAAAGGGCTTATTCGTGCAACGGGAATGTCTACAAAAACGGTAGAAGGTGGGATATTGGCCACTCAACACTCTGATATTGTTATGGTCACACATAACTTGATGTATCAAGAAGAACAGGATGTCATCGATTATGCCTATCGCCATAACAAAGGCATATTTATAAAAAAGGCTTTTGCCAGTGGGCATCAAGCCAATAATAATCAGAACGATAATATACAAAAAAGCCTTCAATGTATCCTTACTAACCCAGGTATTAGCAGCATTATTTTAGGGTCGATCAATGCTGATCATATCAAAAGCAATGCTTTTCATACTGAAATTGTCATTAAAAATTAACCTACGCGCTAATGAATATTAAACTTATCTGTCATGTAAAAAACAGTTTTGAATATCTGCCCAGTTTTCTCGCTTATCACGAAGATCTATTTGATGAAATACATATCATAGATCAGTGTTCGGATAAAGACTTAAGAGGCTTGAATAACAAGAACAGCCATATATTCTTTTATAAAACAGCTTATAGCTTTTTTAATGCTATGATTGCAACAACTGCCATCCTGGAATTCAAGAATATTCGTCATAATAGTGATTTTATATTCATCCTTGATATAGATGAATTCCTACCATTCGCTCAAAGGACTAGCTTTGAACATTTCTTGAAAGAACATAACAAGAATGACGCTATCCGCTTTCAATGGTGTAACGGCTTACATTTTTTACCAGAAGGAAAAGAAGATTTTTTTTTACACGAAAGCAGTGATGTGCGTTTTTTTAACAAAAAAAGTACCACATCAAAACTAGCATATAACTCACATAAAACTCCCTGGTTTCTTCCACTGCATGGTAACCACAATGCAAAATTTCACTTTGCCAAATTTGCTCTGTTACGAAAGCGATCTCAAATAAGTGAGAGCTATCTACCGCTATACCACATTCCATTCACCTCAAAAAAAAACTTGATAGAAAAAGTGAAGAATTTTGATAAAGATGAATTTCTTGAAAAAATAATAAACAGACATCAAATAACCAAAAACATCTTTCAGCGCCTTACAAATAATGAAGCAACAGAAGATGACTTAAGTTTTTTTGCCGCCAATTATAGAACGATTGGACGAGAAGAAGTGATTGAAGCCCACGCTGGCCACTTCCAGAAAAAAATGTTTTTTCAGGGACTACAAGAAAAAATATCACATTGGATATCACATTTAAATGAGTGTACAGAGGTTAAAACACACCCATCACCAGACACACATAAAGACCAAGCGCTCAAGGTTCTTGGAAAAAAAACAGTAGGAGGACGTTTTTTCCTATATCAACTTATTAAAAAAAATATATTTATTGATGTTGAAAATGTTATTCGTTTTAAATAGTGCTTCTCTGTACACGACAATTTTGAGGCTAAAAATAGGACCATCATGGTAGCCCGTTGATCTCAATATAATCTGCCAATAGATCATTAAATGGCTATATAGGCAACGGCAAAAAGCCTTAAGTCTGTTTGATGTGCGTGTATTAGATCATTTGGTGGTTGGCGTTGATGGGGCTGTCGGTCTTGCGGAGCAAGGGCTAATTTAAGGCTTATAGCTGAGGTATGGTTTATTTATTAAGTATTTAAAGTACTTAAAATACAAAGTATACAAACTATTTGATTGCCTTGGTTTAAAAAATAGTATAAATTCGTAGTATGGGTACGGAAAGAGAGTCAAAATTAAACCAATTACTGAGTACACAATCCCACGGGATCGTGTTAACGACAACATGGCTCGTCGATCAAGGCTATAGCCTTGATCTTCAACAGCAGTACAAGAGAAGCCAGTGGTTTGATTCAATCGGTAAAGGCGCTTTGATACGTCACGGCGATCAGGTGGATTATCTAGGAGGGCTTTATGCACTCCAAGCGCAACTTGGTGCTACCACCCATCCAGCAGGAAAAACCGCATTGGAAATACAGGGTAAAGCCCATTACTTGAAGCCGTCACTTAAGCAAGTGCAACTCTTTGGCGGGAAGGATGAGAACTTGCCGCTTTGGTTTAAAAAACACCATTGGGGGGTCAGCGTAAAAGCCAAGTTTACGTCCTTTTTACCGCCAGAGCTGGGGTTGGTCGAGATCGAACATAAAGGCTTCAAGGTAAACGTTTCAAGCCCTGCTAGGGCGGTGATGGAGTGTTTATATTTAGCGCCCAAATACCAGCCGCTAGTGGAAGTGTATGAGCTGATGGAAGGGCTTAATAATTTACGCCCAGTACTCGTACAAAAACTATTGGAACAATGTACCTCCATAAAGGTCAAGCGGTTGTTTTTGTACTTGGCGGATAAGGTAGACCATGAGTGGCTTGATCTTGTTAATTTAGACAAGATTGAATTGGGTTCGGGTAAACGTGCGATCGTGAGTAATGGCGCTTATGTCTCTAAATACCAGATAACTGTACCCAAGGAATTAGAGGCTGCAACGTGAATGATGCTTATAAAAAACAAGTTGGTCTTTTACTGGATGTATTGCCAGAAGTCGCTAAAGAGAGTTGCTTTGCCATGCACGGTGGCACAGCAATTAACTTGTTTGTAAGAGATATGCCAAGGCTATCGGTTGATATCGACTTGACCTATGTGCCAATAGAAGAAAGAGGCGAAAGCCTTAAAAAGGTTAATGATGCACTTATTCGCATAAAAGAGCGAGTAGAAGCGATAAAGTCGAACGTGCGTATCAATCATAAAGAGAATGTATGCAAGCTTCAAATATCGGATAGTGGTACGCAAATCAAAATTGAAGTGAATATGGTAGGACGAGGGCTATTAGGTGAAGCATACAAAGCCCCCTTATGTGATATCGCTCAGGAAGAATTCGATGCTTTTTGTGCCATGACAATTGTGCCAATGTCACAGCTTTATGGTGGCAAGATATGCGCGGCACTGGATAGACAGCATCCGCGTGATTTATTGGATATCAAGTTATTGCTTGATATCAAAGGCTTTACGAGCGAGATCAAAAAAGGGTTGGTTAGCAGCCATCGCCCAACGCATGAACTGTTAAAACCAAGCCTACAAGATCAGCGAACTGCTTTTGATAATCAGTTTGAGGGGATGAGTGTCATTGATTTCTCCTATGAGGATTACGAGCAAACCCGCTTGCAATTCATTGAACGGGTTAAGGGTTGTTTAACCAATGAAGACAAAGCATGTTTGCTGAGTGTTAATCAGTTAGAGCCTGACTGGGGAATTTATCACTTTCAGAATTTCCCCTCAGTGAAGTGGAAGCTCTCAAACTTGGAAAAATTCAGGGATGAGAGAAACAACGATTACCAAGCACAGTATGAACGTTGGAAAGCATATTAGTTGGTCATTGATTTATAGCCTTTAGGCTATTAGGTAAAATGGTGCACCTTTCCTGTCTAGGCAGGAAAAAGCGTTTTCACGAATGGGTATACATTTAAGTATAAAATAGGGTAACTAGAGTGGCAGATAGCAATTTTCTTCAACAAATTCAACAACGTAGAACCTTTGCTATCATCTCGCACCCAGATGCAGGTAAAACCACCATTACCGAGAAACTCTTATTACTGGGGCAGGCTATTCAGCTAGCAGGCTCGGTTAAAGGCAAGAAAGGTCCTCACGCCAAGTCTGACTGGATGAGTATGGAGCAAGAGCGGGGAATTTCGGTAACATCATCAGTGATGCAATTTCCCTATAAAGGCCGCACGGTTAATCTATTAGATACCCCTGGGCACGAGGATTTCTCTGAAGATACCTATCGTACCCTCACAGCAGTAGACTCTGTGCTCATGGTGATTGATGGTGCCAAAGGTGTGGAAGATCGCACAATTAAGCTAATGGATGTCTGCCGTTTACGTGATACCCCTATCCTGTCCTTTATCAATAAAATGGACCGTGATATCCGTGACCCTATTGAAGTCATGGATGAAGTTGAAGATGTCCTGAAAATTTCAGCAGCACCCATTAATTGGCCTTTGGGTATGGGGAAAGAATTTAAAGGGGTTTATAACCTCTATACCGATATTATCCATGTCTACCAACAAGGCATGGGACAGACTCTCAATGATGATATTCAAATCAAAGGGTTGAACAGCGATGAAACCTCAACATTGCTAGGTCCTTATGCAAACGATATTCGTGAAGAAATTGAGTTGGTACGTGGAGCGACACATGAGTTTGACATTGAAGAATATTTAGCAGGGCGTTTAACGCCGGTATTTTTCGGCACCGCACTGGGTAATTTCGGTGTGCGTGAAATGCTGGATGGTTTTGTCGAATGGGCACCTACTCCACAACCACGCTTAACCAGTGAACGTGTAGTCAGCGCAGAAGAAGAAAAATTTTCTGGTTTTGTCTTTAAAATTCAAGCCAATATGGACCCTAAACATCGAGACCGTATTGCCTTTATGCGGGTGTGTTCAGGTAAATACACTAAAGGCATGAAAATAAAGCACGTCCGCATAGACAAGAATATTAAAATTGCCGATGCAGTTACCTTTCTTGCTGGTGATCGCAGTGCTGTAGAAGAGGCAATTTCCGGGGATATTATTGGTTTACACAATCATGGAACGATTCAAATTGGCGATACGTTTACTGAGGGAGAGGAATTAAAATATACAGGCATTCCCCATTTCGCACCGGAATTGTTCCGCCGTATTCGCTTAAAAGACCCACTCAAAACCAAGCAGCTACAAAGGGGCTTGCAACAACTATCCGAAGAAGGTTCTACACAGGTTTTCTTCCCTATTAATAATACGGATATTATCGTGGGTGCAGTGGGTGTGCTACAATTTGAAGTGGTAGCCTACCGTCTTAAAGACGAGTACAAGGTAGAAGCCATCTACGAGAATATTAACGTACACACCGTCCGTTGGGTAAATTGCGATGACGAGAAAAAATTTACTGAATTTAAGCGTAAAGCAGGAGATAATCTAGCAATTGATGGAGGTGATCATTTAGCCTATCTAGCCCCCACTAGAGTGAATTTATCACTAACGAAAGAGCGATACCCAGATATTGAATTTCGAGCAACAAGAGAGCATTAGGATAAAAAACGCCTTGTCCCGAAAAGTCACCTGCTGAAAGGAATAACTTGTTTAATCAACTGCACCTTTATCTACGAACTCACCCAGCCTTTATATTGTGAAAATAATAGGCGTACTCATCAAGATAAACGCTGTTGTGGTAGAACACCAATGGGCACCTTACTTGATGGCAAAAATATCTGGTGGCTCACACACTAGCCTAATGAATACTTAAGGAACGTTATGCAACAAACCAATTCTTCCCCTATTACCCATTTTCTTATTGTGGTGGCTGCATTTATTGTTGTCGTCGCGGGTATGCGTGCCGCTGAAACTATTTTAGTCCCTTTTTTATTATCTTTATTTATCGCAATCATTTGCACACCTTTGTTATCGATGATGAAGCGCTATCGCATTCCTACTGGAATTTCGATTGGTTTGATTATTGTCATGATGATGCTGGTGGGCACGTTTATCGGTGCAATTGTTGGCTCTTCTATTAATAGCTTTAGAACTGATATTCCACTGTATCAAGAAAGGCTGCTACAACTCTCATACAATATTCAGGAATGGCTAACCAGTATGGGGCTGGTAATTAACCAACAATTATGGAAAGAGCTTTTTAACCCCAGCGCAGCCCTAACCATAGCTGGCAACACGCTGAACTCTTTTGGTAATATGATGACCGACGGCTTTATGATTTTATTAACTGTGATGTTTATTCTCGCAGAAGAGGTCAATTTTATTGATAAGCTACGCAACGCCTCAAACTCCAGCAAAAAAACAATAGATGCTCTCATGCATTTTTCCAGCAGTATTAATACCTATATGGCCATTAAAACACTGATTAGTTTGGCCACTGGCTTATTAGTGATGGTGGCTCTGATGATGATTGGTGTTGACTATCCGGTACTCTGGGGTCTACTAGCTTTTATGTTGAATTTTATCCCCACCTTTGGTTCAATACTGGCAGCAATACCTCCTGTGCTGCTGGCTATTGTACAATTAGGATTTGAGGAGGCTTTAATTACAGCATTACTCTATGTCGCTGTGAATATCATTGTAGGCTCTATCATTGAACCTCGCGTTATGGGGAAAGGTCTGGATTTATCATCCTTAGTAGTCTTTTTATCCTTGATTTTCTGGGGGTGGGTACTAGGCCCGGTCGGAATGTTATTATCGGTTCCACTAACAATCATGGTAAAGATTGCTTTGGAAAACTCACCGGAAACACACTGGATTGGGGTCATGTTAGGGTCAGGAGTCAAGCATCAGTAAACCTAACTGGAAGCGGTGGGTGCACAACCCTCCAAAGAATAAACAGAAACTAGGCAATTGTTATTCATTGACCAACTTTGGTAGACGCACGTAAAACCGACTGCCTTGACCTTCCTGAGACTCAATGCGAATAGCCCCACCATGCTTTTCAGCAATTTTTTTACACAGTGCTAAACCAATGCCTGAACCTGTATATTCTCTCTTACTCATCAATCGATTAAATAAGTTGAAAATCTGCTCATGGTAACGCGGATTAATACCAATCCCATTATCTTCAACACAAATCTCCCAATAATGATCCTCCTCTATCGCACTTAATGAAACCGTAGGCACTTCATCATTATTATATTTAAGGCCATTCACAACCAGATTCATTATTAACTGAAACATCTGTGCCTCAACCACATATAAACGCACACCATCATCATTCCAAATAAGGCGGCCATTTTTCTCACTGAGCAACACCATTAACGTACTATGTACTCTCTGATAGAGCTCTACACTGTCAACCCATACCTTTTCAATCGTTGTCTGATCTAATCGACTGTATTCCAAAATGCTTTTAACCAACGCTTCTGCATCATGAGCACTACGTTCCAGAAATCCTAAATAGCGCTCTATTGTTTCATCCGTAGATTTTGATTCTACGATATGCTCTCGAAGTAATTGTGTAAATGCTGAAATAATCCGTATGGGCTCCTGCAAGTCGTGAGAACAACTATAAGCAAATCGTTCCAGATCCGCATTGGACTTGGACAATTCATCTACCAATTTATCCATTCTACTCCTGGCTTCATACTCAATTGTCACATCCCTAATAAAACAGCTATAAACCAGAACACCTGATAAATGAATGAGACTGACGGATAGTTCACCAAAAAAAGTGTCTCCACTCACTTTAGTCGCAATTACAGGCTTAGCCTGACACAGAACAGAGCCCTCAGTACTGTCAAAACTCTGGGAGCAGTCATTATGGGTCAAAAACAACACCTCTTCACTTGGCAGAAAATCATTAATACGGCGTTGAATGACCTGCCCACTGGATACACCAAAAATAGACTCGAAAGCAGGATTAAAGTTTTTAATGTCCCCGTTAATATCCACGGTAAATAAACCTTCGGTAACATTATCAATAATAGTTGATAGGGTTTTTTCTCGATCAATCAATGCTTGCTGTACATGTTGTTTTTCTACCAATTGATCACGGAAATAAGCTAAAGAGGACGCCATAGCAGAAATCTCATCATTACCTGAGATATCAATATCCACCTCATACTGATTATTAGCAATAGCCCGAGTATCATTGGTTAAACGATGAATGCGATTAATAATTTTAGGCTTGATAAACAAAAAGGCTAACAACAGTACAACCAACAATGAAATAACACCTGATACCATTAATATAAATTGAGAAGCAACCACTACCTGAAGGATTTTTTGAGCTTCAGTATCAAGTTCGTTATTAGCCCGTTGAGAAAAACTTTTATAGGTTTTACTTAATATTTTACCTAAAGTGAGATTTTTTTCTTGAGCAACGGTCAAAGCAGACAATAAAGTGACTCTATGGGATAACAACTGAAAAAAGTTATCATCTTTTAAGAAATTATCATGTAATAAAACCATATTATTGACCAGTTTTTGACGGTGACTTTCTTCAAATTCAATAAATCTTACCCCTAATTTTTTAATTTGTAACCGATATAGATTTTCCTTTCCTTCTACTTGAGCAAAAGAGCTGACTTCCACACTCTCATCAATAAGAGACTCAATGCGCTGAGCATCAAAACGTAATTCCGTTAATGTAGCCAGTTGATGACGTATACTTTCTTTACTCTGAATATCGGCTTCAATTAACTTCAATGATATTTCAGCAAGAATTAGCTTAATATCAATTAGCAAACCCTCTACCGCACTCAATAATAATGATCGCTCCTGTTGTAGAAACAATTTATTAAGCAATACTTTTTGCTGCAATACTAACTGCTGCTGAATAGTCTCCACTAAATCTTTCGTGCCTTCATTCAATACGTTAACACCTTTCCCCACAGCACTACGTTGGTTAAATTCTTCCAGGTCAGCCTGGACTTTATCCAATAAATCAACGGCCTGTGCTTTTAATAGCTCAAGTTCCTGCTGGGAAACAGGTCGGCTCAGTGTATTGCCCAACCTAACCAGATCACCCCCAGTACTCACTGCATTCTCAACAAAGTACATAGTGGGCAGTGATTCCCGCAATAATAACTGCTGGTTCTTACTGACACGCTCAAAGGCAATCCAGGAAACCAATGATGACATAGCCACCAAAGCCAATAAGGTCGCTAACGAAATCAATAAGCTATGTTGAATGCTAAGGTGAGGAAGTTTCATTGCGGAATGCGTGACTCTCTGCTATACCATTACAGTTATACATGAAGCTTAGCACGTAGCTCACCATTGCGCACAATAACAATTGAGGCTCTATCCATAATGCTTACACGACGTCAGTTTATTCAACATTCATCGGTTCTTGCAACCAGCTGTATCAGCCCTGCTTTATTTGCAGATACTAATACACCCGCGATAACAAAATCTCTTAGTGGTCTGGAACAACATATTATTAGCTATGTTAACGCATTAAATAAAGGTAAGGACACTCGCTTAACTATCCTTTATCCCAAAGGTTGTCTTAATAACCTAAAGCCCATTATTTCACGCTTCACTAAAGAAACAGGCATACCTATTAAGTTATTAGAAACAGGAGTAGACGATATAAACTCCACCATTATTTTTAAATCAACCCTGGGCGAACATATTTTCGATATTGCCTTACCTGCTACATTTGGCATCCCAGATTTGGTCTCGGCCAATACCTTATTGCCCTTAGACCATTTTGTCAGCCAGTACGAACCCGAAACATATAAACAGCACCAGTTATACGATTATGGTGACTATGTAGATGGGAAATTTTACGGTTATCAAACCGACGGTGACACCTATTTAATGTTTTACAATAAGACCATGCTGGATGACCCAAACAATCAACAACGATTCGAACAACAACACGGTTACCCGCTAGCCCTCCCTCAAACCTGGGAACAGTTAGATGATATGATTCGGTTTTTTCACCAACCCGATAAGCAGCAGTACGGCGGCAGTCTGTTCCGCACACCAGGCTATGGTGCCTGGGAATGGTGGTCACGTTTTCATGCGAAAGGCTATTTCCCTCTGGATGATAGTTTAACACCACAAATCAACAATGCAGCCGGAGTCAAGGCCCTGCAGGATATGGTCGATGTTTCCCGCTATTTACACCCCAATACTAAAACGGACGGGCTATTTGAAAATTGGAAGACGTTTGCCGAAGGAAACACCTTTTGCAATATTGGTTGGGGAGGAAGTCAAAAATATTTTAATGGTGATAAATCCTCTATCAAAAATAAATTGTATTATAGTCCTGCCCCTGGTGGCGTGATTAATGGGCAAGTCATTAGCTGCCCTATTTTTAACTGGGGTTGGAATTATGTGGTTTCGTCTCTCTGTCCACAGCCCGAAATCGCCTATTTATTTACTCTGTTTGCCAGTAGTCCCGTGATGTCCACTTTATCTGTGCAACAGAATGGCTATTTTGACCCTTTCCGAGAAGAACACTATGGTAATCCAAAAATTCAAGAGATCTATTCAACAGCATTCCTTAACGCCCATAAAACCAGTATGAAAAATAGTATCCCTGACTTTTACCTACTCAATCGAAGTGCTTACCTTTCCGTATTACAGGAAAATATTTATCTGGCATGTAAGGACTCATTACCTGCGAAACAAGCATTGGATATCACTGCCTCAGAATGGCAAGTACTCACTGCCAAGATAGGTAAAAGTAAGCAAAAAACCATATGGCATTCATTAAAACAAAAATACCCACAACCACTTAAAAGTTTGCTCACTTAGCACTCATTAGTCAGATCGTACTGAGTTGACTCTAACGTCGAACGGTTTTTATGGTTATTAATTTTTACCACTAGGTAGTTTTACAATCTCAATCCAAAAATGCTCTATCGTTTTAACCACTGATAAAAAGTCTTCAACACGTACTGGCTTGGTAACAAAACTATTCGCATTTAAAGCATAGCTGGCCTTGATGTCCTGATTGTCCTCAGAGCTGGACAGAATAATCACTGGAATAGAAGCTAGACCTTCATCAGACTTCACTGCTGCCAAAATTTCACGACCAGTAATTTTTGGCAGGTTTAAATCCAATAATACAATATCAGGCCTTGGCGCACTCTTATACTGGCCACGCTGGTGTAAAAAATCTAATGCCTGTTCACCATCCTCAGTAATATGCAGTTTATTATGTAGTTTTCCGCGACTCAAAGCCTCACGGGTTAATTCTATATCCGCCGGGTTATCTTCAACCATTAAGATTTCAATAGGGGTATTCATAAAGCGCCTTTACTACTCATCTATTCTATTATTCTATAAAACCTACCGAGGATATCGATGAAACACCAGGGAATTTATCGACAAATTCACTCCATCGTTCGGCAGCAAATCCAGGCCGACCGAAATAATAGCCCTGCAGTAAATCACAGCCAATATTTTTAGCCATAACATATTGTGATTCTGTCTCAATACCTTCTGCAACCACTCTCAGACCGAGACTATGTCCTAAAGCTGTAATGCCTTCAACCACTTTACGACTACGAAGGTCATCCTCCATTCCCCGAACAAACTGCTGATCTATTTTTAACCAATTTAAAGGTAGGGTTGTTAAATATGCCATTGAGCTATACCCAGTACCAAAGTCATCAATGGCAACCTCTACCCCCTCACATTGTAAAGCAGTGAGTAGCTGAGTACTGAGATCTAAATCATTCATCAATGTCGTTTCTGTAATCTCCAAAGCAATTTGAAAAGGCTTAATATTATAAGTCTCAAACCCTTTATGTAAGCAATGAACCAACCAGTCACTATGAGAATGATTAGCGGGAATATTCAAGCAGAATTTCATATCACCACTAATAGCCTGCCATTGAGCGCCTTGTTTTAAGACTGTATTAACCAGCCAAACATGGAAAGAGTCAAACAAATCCAAATGCTCAATCATCTCGACCAATTCTGAAGCTTGAACTTCAAACCCTGGAGGATTCCAACGGACCAATACTTCCAAGGCTTCTAATGACTGATCTTTTGCACTCACAATAGGCTGGTAGACTAAACTGAGTTGATTAGTCTTAATCGCATTCGGCAATATAATTTCTAATTGCTTACGGCGTTCCCATTCATTTTTATACTTTTCGGAGAAGCGAAAATAATTAGCCTTGCCCGATTGTTTAGCGCGGTACATCGCTTCATCAGCCTGTTTTAATAATTCTGTCGCATCACGAGCGATTTTAGGATAGTGAGCAACACCGATAGAAAGCGAAATCTGCACCTTCTGTCCATCGACAGTGACAGGTTTAGACGCCGCTACCAATAACTTTTCCGCAGTATGATTAGTATTATCTTCATCAATGCGATCTAACAACACGGCAAATTCATCACCCCCTAAACGAGCCGCACTATCAGTCATACGGCAATTATCCCGAATACGGTCACCAATGGCTTTTAAAATAATATCTCCCGCATGATGACCATAATTGTCATTAATGTGTTTAAAGTTATCGACGTCAATATATAATAAGGAACAACTTTGCTGATAGCGATCACATTTATCCACCGCCGTCTGTAACCGATCAAGAAACAAACTACGATTCAATAAGCCGGTTAAGGTATCGTAATGAGCCAAATAGCGTAGCTGGTTTTGTAGATCGCAAGTCTGTATGGCACTAGACAGACTATGCTTGAGTTTTTCTGCTGTAATATTACACTTCACTAGGTAATCTTGGGCGCCATTACGCATAATCTCTACCGCAGTATTTTCATCGCCCTCTCCTGTCATAATCACTACAGGCATATTCTTACCTGACTCTTGCCGTCGGACTTCTTTTAAAAAGTCCAGACCACTTTGTTCTGGCAAACGATAATCCACCAAACAACATCGGACATTATGCTTTTCCAATATTCTCAATGCTTCTTCACAAGAAGCCACTCCCAAGAGCGCCTGTTCATCCTCAGGACAGGAAATCAGTAACTGACGAAACAACTCACGATCAACAGGATTATCATCCACAATTAAGAGGGGAGACTGTGGGTCAATCTTTTCATTAATAAGATTCATAAAGTAACTCTGTCTGAAAAGCAGGCGGGTCCTTGTGAAATAATAAAACGACCTATTATTCAAATATACAAACTAAACTGTTTATAAAGTATAGACCATTCTATGGTTTTTATTACTGAGGACATAACCAACCTGGACCACTATAATCAACTATAGTGTTTTATGACATACATAATACAAGATATAAAAACTAGTCTGTGTCATTATAAATATCGTCACAATAGGCAATGACTTCTTCCAGCTTTTCTTTCTGTTCATTCTCAACGTCAGAGAACTTGAGACCATAGAGATAACGGAAGCCTTGTTCACCCATACCATATCTTTCTTCTCTGATCACCGATGCAACCACCTGCAGAGGTTTTTGACTTTCAAACTGAGATCTATCCTCACAAGGAATACGCAACGTCAGGGTCACCTTTTTATCCTTAATGGAATCCTTAAGTATTATTTTACACCCTCCTATACTAATATCCTCCACCATAGCATTCAGTTCTTTCGTACCTGCAAACACTTTAGCACAGATATTACTTCTGAATCGGGTTTGCTCACGCCTCTCATCTCCCTCGTTCATTACACTGCCACTAGTCATATTTCTCACTTTGTAATTACTCACTACCTGACGCAGACTTTCGGCAGCTTTATACAAACTTTCGGCAACCAGTGAAGTAGAATCAGCCTTGTTCGCATTGGTTTTTAAAGCGGTGAATAAATCTTGGAATTGTATGGATAATTGCTCAACCTGAATCGACTGCTGAGAATTATAGTCCAATATTTGCTGATTGCTGGCAGCAGTATTGATCACATCCTGATTCATTGCTTCAAAACTCACTATCGTTTCCTGAGAATGTCCTTGAATAGTATTGACTTGTGACACTAATACCGACATAGATTCAACGGACTCATTCACTCTTTGACTAAAACCTTCAATCAATTGGGTAATTTCATCAGTAGAACTTGATGTTCGCGAAGCCAGTGTTCTCACTTCATCAGCAACCACTGCAAACCCTCTTCCTTGCTCCCCAGCTCTAGCTGCCTCTATCGCCGCATTTAAGGCTAAAAGATTCGTTTGTGACGCAATATTTTGAATGGAATCAACAATATCATGCATTTTATCTGCTGATTCACTGAGGTTTTGTATCATCTCTGAGGCTTGACTCACACCAGTAACTGCCGTTTCCAACTCATTAATATTTTGTCGTGCAACCACAACTCCTTTTTTTGCTTTATCCTCACTCTTTTTAACATACTCCGCAGATTGTTCAATTTTTTGATTTATAACATCAGCAATTTCTGTTAAAGCATTCACTGATTCTTGTACCCGTTCAGTTTTTTTCTCCTGCTCATCAGAACCTGTAATAATCGTTTTGGAAATATAGGAAACCTGTTGCGCGGTATTTTTCATATCTAGGCTACTTCCTTGAACAGACCCTAGCAGGCGTTCCAATTTATCCCGCATGGATTCAATAGACCGAGCCAAGGAAGTAATTTCATTACTACCATCCATTAAATTATCAGGCACCACACGATCCAAATGTCCAGCACGGAAGTCTTTCGATAGGTCATCCAATTCTTTTAGTGGCCTAGTCACAGAAACAATCACCAAATAACTCAGTACAACACCAATCAAGATAGTTATCACCAATAGTATTTTGACCTCATTAATAAGCACCTTCACTTTCTGCTCTGAAGCCTTAACCAGCAAATTCACCACATCATTCATCATACCGACCAACTGATCGACTCGAATATTGACTTCACTACTACTGGTCTCTCTTCCCGAGACTAAACCTAGCAGAGTAGAACGCTCCTGCTGCCAACGCTCTTCTACCTTCGACAGTCCCTCAAGCACATTCGAGTTGTTTATTGCAGGAATAGTCATAGGCTCAGACATCGCTAAATCTGCAAAGGTCTCACCCCCATCGATAAGTGCTGTCAACGATAAACTAAATAGCTGATCCGTTTTTTCGTACAGTTTCGCCCCCAAACCACCTGCTGCCTGCTGCTGAAATATTTCCTTGGCAAATTTTTGTATCAACATACGCTGGCGCCCAGCAATGCTGATAACCTGCCCATCCAGACGTTGTTGGTGTAAAGTGTCTATAACAGAGTAGGTGGTAAATATCGAAACCAGAATAAAAAAAGCGCTCATCGCTATGATTTGCCATCTGACTAATAGTTTTTTCATGACTTTCATACTGTATAATCCATTGCAGGTGAATGTCCAACATCAGGACGCCTCCACAAAAAATGGGAGGAAGAAGTTAAATGAATATAAAGAGTATAGGTGAAATCTGACGTTATGCGAGAATCGTTGATTCGCTGATGAGATATTAAATCATTCGATAAGGGCAACAAAGCGGCTATGCCTAGATTTTATGCCCGAACTGACCCAGACGGCTCTGTTGCACCTAAAAAAACGTCCAGTAAAAGTTACAATCCCAATACATCACGCATAGAATAAACTCCCCGCTTCTTACCCATCAACCAAGCAGCCGCCCTAACCGCACCACGGGCAAAAGCCATACGACTAGACGCTTTATGAGTAATTTCAAGGCGCTCACCATCAGCCATAAACATAATAGTATGGTCACCCACCACATCACCACCTCTAACCGTCGCAAAACCAATAGTCTCTCGCTCACGAGCACCAATTTGCCCTTCACGACCGTAAACAGCCACAGTAGACAAATCTCTATTCAAGGTACTTGCAATCGCTTCCCCCATAGCCAACGCAGTGCCCGAAGGCGCATCCACTTTATGTCGATGATGAGCTTCAACAATCTCGATATCCACATCATCACCTAAGGCTTTAGCTGCTATTTCCAATAGCTTAAGTGATAAATTCACCCCAGTACTATAATTAGCCGCTTTAATGATAGGTAGCTGGGTATAATAACTTTCTAAAGAAGCCTGCTCTTCGGCAGAGAACCCCGTAGTCCCAATCACAATCCCCTTGCCATGTTCTGCACAGAACTGGGTGTTCGCAACGGTAGCTTGGGGGGCGGTGAAATCAATCAGTACATCAAAGCGACTCTTGACAGCATTAATATCATCAACAATAACCACACCATTTTTACCCAAACCCGCCAACTCTCCTGAATCAACACCAATCAGCGACGATTCGAGACGTTCAATAGCTGCAGTTAATACTGCATCCTTCGATATTGCAATCGCTTCAATCAGCATTCTTCCCATACGACCAGCAGCACCAGTCACAGCTATATTAGTAGGCATGGTTTAAGCACCTTGTATTGTTTATTCAGAATTTAGAACGGAGGAGTTTAGCAGTTTTTTTTATAAAGATATAACATGAGACAGGCACTGTGCGACTTTTCACTATTTACCCATCAATTATTGTTATCTCACAACAGGTAAGATTTAAAAGCAACTAACCAAGCCCCCAGAACGAGGGCTGCATAGAAAATACAGGAGTAACTTTCGCGTGGACGTATCACTCCTACTAATTAAAAAAGCTCTTCATTCCCTCAAACCAACTACTCTGTCTCGGAGAATGCTTATCACCTTTTGTTGCATCACGAAATTCCATCAACAGATCTTTTTGTTTTTTAGAAAGATTAACTGGCGTTTCAACAACGACACGACACATCAAGTCACCTTTGCTACCACCACGTACTGGTGTAACACCCTTACCTCGTAGACGGAACAGCTTGCCCGTTTGAGTTTCTGCAGGAACCTTTAACTTCACACGTCCATCCAATGTTGGTACATCTAAATCACCACCCAGTACAGCATCCACAAAATTGACTGGAACTTCACAGTATAAATTAACCCCATCACGCTCAAAAATATCGTGGGGCTTTACCGAAATCTGTACATACAAATCACCCGCAGCTCCTCCCGATGGACCTGCTTCACCTTCACCCGAAAGCCGAATGCGATCACCCGTATCAACACCTTCAGGAACTTTAACCGATAAGGTTTTCAACTCTTCTACACGCCCTTGACCATGACAGATATTACAAGGTTCTTTAATAATAGTGCCTTGACCACGGCAATTAGGGCAAGTTTGCTGCGCAGAGAAAAACCCCTGCTGCATACGAACCTGACCCACACCACCACAAGTGCTACAGTTTGTCGCCTTAGAACCTGCCTTCGCACCACTACCATTACAGGGTTTACAAGCAACCAATGTAGGGACACGAATTTTTGCAGTAGTCCCTTTAATCGCCTGTTCCAAATCAATCTGCAAAGTATATTGCAGGTCTGAACCATGCTGTCGGCCACCTCGACTACCACCACCAGAAAAAATATCGCCAAACACATCACCAAAAATATCACTGAAGTTATTAAAGCCTCCACCACCACCCATCTGTGCATTAACACCTTCATGACCATACTGATCATAGGCAGCCCGCTTTTGTGAGTCCGACAACACTTCATAAGCTTCGCTAGCTTCTTTAAACTTTTCTTCAGCCTCTTTATTGCCAGGATTACGATCCGGGTGATGTTTCATCGCCACACGACGATAAGCTTTCTTTAAATCCTTCTCTGAAGTATTTTTATCAACACCTAGAATTTTGTAATAATCACGCTTTGACATGTCTTTTTTTTACCTAATGAATACAACAAACGCGGACATAAGCCCGCGCTACAATTTTGACACTAATATGGCACATTAAAAATGCACTGTTATTAACAGGCATTTTTAATCGTTCCCTATCCAGTTTAGAAACTATTTATCATCCTTAACTTCTTCAAACTCGGCTTCTACAACACCTTCATCAGCGGACTCTGGCTGAGCTTGCTCAGCACCTGCACCACCGCCCGCCTGAGTTGCTTGTTCCGCATACATTTTCTGAGCTAATGAACCAGAAGCTTCTGTCAATTTAGTCGTTGCCGCTTCCATAGCTGCTTTGTCATCACCTTTAACCGCTTCTTCTGCTTCAGCTAATGCTGTTTCAATCGCTGTTTTTTCTTCATCAGTCGCCTTATCACCAGCGTCTTCCAAGGTTTTCCTGGTTGCGCTAATAAGCCCATCCAGGGCATTACGTGCACTCACTAACTCCTCAAACTCACGATCCGCTTCTGCATTCGCTTCCGCATCTGCTACCATTGACTCAATTTCATCATCACTTAAACCAGAAGAGGCCTTAATGACAATAGACTGTTCTTTGCCTGTCCCTTTATCCTTAGCGCCCACGTTAAGAATACCGTTAGCATCAATATCAAAAGTCACTTCGATCTGAGGCATACCACGAGGGGCAGGAGGAATATCAGCCAGGTCGAAACGACCCAGTGATTTATTTTGAGTCGCTTGTTTACGCTCACCCTGTACCACATGAATAGTCACTGCAGACTGATTATCTTCCGCTGTTGAAAACACTTGTGACTTCTTAGTTGGAATAGTGGTATTTTTATCAATCAATGGCGTTGCCACACCACCCATGGTTTCAATACCCAATGTCAATGGAGTGACATCCAGTAAGAGCACATCTTTAACATCACCAGCCAATACCGCACCTTGAATAGCCGCACCCATCGCTACAGCTTCATCAGGATTCACATCTTTACGAGGCTCTTTACCAAAAAAATCAGCGACTTTTGTCTGCACCATCGGCATACGCGTCTGACCACCTACCAAGATAACATCGTCAATGTCACTGACAGATAAGTCAGCATCTGCCAATGCCACTTTCAATGGCTCTAATGAACGAGTGACCAGTTCTTCAACCAAAGATTCTAATTTCGCACGGGTTAATTTAATCACCAAATGCTTAGGGCCTGTTGCATCAGCAGTAATATAAGGTAGATTCACTTCTGTCTGCTGGCTGGAAGACAACTCAATCTTTGCTTTCTCAGCCGCTTCTTTCAAACGCTGTAGTGCCAAAGGATCATTGTGTAGATCAATACCACTTTCGGTCTTAAACTCTGCCACCAAATACTCAATCAGTCGCAAGTCAAAGTCTTCACCACCTAGAAAAGTATCACCATTCGTTGCCAATACTTCAAACTGGTGCTCACCATCGACATCAGCAATCTCAATGATAGAAATATCGAAAGTACCACCACCCAGATCATATACTGCAATCGTATGGTCACCCTTAGCCTTATCCATACCATAAGCCAGAGCTGCGGCTGTTGGCTCATTGATAATGCGCTTAACATCCAGGCCCGCAATTTTACCCGCATCTTTAGTAGCCTGACGTTGTGAGTCATTAAAATAGGCAGGTACAGTAATTACCGCTTCTGTAATGCTTTCACCCAAGTAATTTTCTGCCGTTTTTTTCATTTTCTTTAATACTTCGGCAGAAATCTGTGGTGGAGCCTTTTTCTCGCCCTTCACTTCAACCCAGGCATCCCCATTATCTGCAGCAGCAATGCCGTAAGGCACCATAGAAATATCTTTTTGTACCACGTCGTCTTTAAACTTACGACCAATCAAACGCTTAACTGCAAATAACGTATTCTGAGGATTCGTCACTGCCTGGCGCTTGGCACTCTGTCCTACTAAAATATCATTACCGTCAGCAGTAAAGGCAACAATTGATGGGGTTGTGCGGTCACCTTCTGCATTTTCAATAACTTTTGATTTATCACCTTCCATTACTGATACACAAGAATTAGTCGTACCAAGGTCGATACCAATAATTTTACCCATTGGGCTTCTCCAAACTATTCGTTAATTGTAATTAAAACGATGATCAACATGTGTGTTTGGCTCCTGGCTGTTCAACTGCTGGACACCATAAACCGGATCACTTTTGCTACTTCTTATATTGGCCTGAGTCGGTTAATTTCAAGCCCTTTCTAAAAATTTGTTGCTAGGGCTTGTTGAATTTCCGATAAACTGTTGTCTAGTTAGTCGGCACTAGAAACCACCACCATTGCAGGGCGCACCAAACGTCCATTTAAAGTGTAACCTTTTTGAAAGACATTCAATACTGTATTTGGCTCTACATCCGGATTCGGCGCCATAGACATCGCCTGATGCAACTGTGGATCAAAAGGTTCGCTCTCGGGATTAATAGCTTCTACATGGTACTTTTTCAATGTATCCATCAAGGACTTAAGTGTTAATTCCACACCTTCCAGTATCGCCTTTTGCGACTCATCCTGCGCATCTCCCGCAGTAATCGCACGCTCTAAATTATCCGCTACCGGCAATAGATCATTAACAAATTTCTCCAAAGCAAACTTACGGGCTTTTTCCACGTCTTGCTCTGCACGCCTACGGATATTCATGGTTTCCGCCTGAGCACGCAACACCTGATCTTTCAAGGCAGCGATTTCTTCGGTCAGAACCTGACCCACAGAATCAAGCTCTTCAACCTCTGTTGCCTGTTCCTGAGCATCTTCAATCGTTTCTAAGGTTGCATCAGCCACTGTTTTTTCAACGACGGCTTCTTCAGATATATTCTCCGCTGGTTTATCTTGAGTTTTTTTAGACACGCCACACTCCATCAAATAATTAAAATCAATAGCTGCGCCATATATAGGGTCTATTTGAGGGAGTTTCAAGCATAAGTATTGATTTTTTCATCGAGTTGGCGCACTATCAAAATACTGTATAAATAACCATGGATTGATGAACAGCATTTTAATCCGTTAAAAAGACACCCCAAAAATAAAGAAAGGTAGCAAACCATGCTGACTCATATCACTATCAACAATTTCACTCTGGTAGAACACCTGGATCTTGATCTTAAACGGGGAATGACAGCAATTACCGGCGAAACGGGAACAGGCAAATCCATTTTACTGGATGCCTTAGCCATGACTCTCGGAGAAAGAGCAGATGCAGACCGAGTACGGTATGGCGCTCAGAGGGCAGATATTACTGCGACCTTCTCATTGGATGATTTACCCAAAGCGCAAGAATGGCTAATCAACAATGATCTCAACCATGCTGACGAGTGCCTGTTAAAACGCACCATTACAACAGAAGGTCGTTCCCGCTCATTTATCAACGCTCAACCTGCCACCTTACAACAGGTACGAGCACTAGGCGAACTGCTCATTGATATACATAGCCAACACGCCCATCAGTCTCTATTACTTAAAACAACACACCAACGCCTACTCGATGAATATGCCCAACACCAACCACTGCTAAAAGAGGTCTCTGAACTCTACCAAAAATGGCAAACCCTGCAAAAGGAGTTTATCACCCTTCGCGACAATGCAGCTGAGATGCAGGCAAAATATCAACTGCTCCACTATCAGGTTGAAGAGTTAGATCAACTGAACGTGGAGCCCGGAGAAATAGAACAACTCGAAGAGGAGCAGATATTACTCACCCGCGCAGAATCAATTCTTTACAGCAGTCAGCAACTAGCAGATACGTGTAATAACGATGAACACGGCTTACAACAACGTTTACAACAGGCGCTACGTCTATTAAGTGACATGGAAACCAAAGGCACTTCATTACGCAATGCAGAACAATTGCTCAACCATGCATTGATACATATTGAAGAGGCATACCATGAAATCCGCCATCAAATGGATACGACTGCACTCAACCCGGAACGCCTGCAGGAAGTCAGCGAGCGCTTGTCAGCCTGCTACAATACTGCCAGAAAACATCACATAAGACCGGAAGAACTGATTGACAAGCACAAACAACTGAACAATGAGCTAAGTAAAATGCCAAGCGAACATGAACACTTATCGATACTAGAGGAAAAAGCCGAGCAAGCAGCGGCTCACTTCCATAAAAAAGCATCATCACTATCCAAGAAACGCCACAAAGCCGCTCAGAAACTGACTAAAGCGGTGAATCAGCAACTCTCAACCCTGTCCATGAACAATGCAAACGTCCAGATATCATTGTGCACCGACATTCAATCACCCACTGCTAACGGCATTGACCAGATTGAATTCCTTATTAGCACTAATCCTGGCCACCCTCATAAACCCCTTGGCAAAATTGCTTCTGGCGGTGAACTATCGCGAATCAGCTTAGCCATACAAGTCGCTACCGCACAAACCTCTAAAGTCGCTACCTTAGTCTTCGATGAAGTAGATGTGGGTATTGGTGGTTCTACTGCAGACGTTGTCGGTCAGCTGCTTGCTAACCTGGGCAGCAATAGCCAAGTGCTCTGTGTTACCCACCTAGCTCAAGTCGCCAGCAAAGCACACCAACACTGGCAAGTCAGTAAATATAGTCAATCCAATCAGACCGCAAGTACTATCACAGAACTCAACCAACAATGCAAAATTGAAGAGATTGCCCGAATGATCAGCGGCAGTGAGCTTTCAAAACAGTCTCTGGCACACGCCCGCTTAATGCTTGAAGAAACAGCAGACTGATAAAATAATTCACTGAGTAGGTTAGTAGGTGAATCATTGGTGATGACACACTAGAATCTGTTTTATATTTTTAGAGAAGCTCACTAAGAGACAAGCCCTGTAGAAAAAAATTACACCTATCATCCGTTAGGCGCTTGAGGTTTAACATAGAGCACAAGACTATGCTCTGTTAGTTCATAACCATGTTTTTGCGCTATCTCACGCTGCAATTCCTCAATGCGCTCATTGTGAAATTCAATGACTTTGCCGGTTTCCACACATACCATATGGTCATGATGCTCACCGCGGTCCAGCTCAAAAACGGAATGCCCACCATCAAAGTTATGCCTTTCTACCAAGCCAGCCGCTTCAAATTGTGTTAAAACCCGATAAACGGTTGCTAAGCCCACATCATCACCCGCTTCCAGCAAAACTCTATACACTTCTTCTGCACTTAAATGGCGCTGATCTGATGTTTCCAGAATTTGCAAGATTTTAACTCTGGGAAGAGTTACCTTGAGACCGACTTTGCGTAGCTCGTTATTTTCAACTGCCATTAAAAATCCTTCATGTTTTTTAAACAGGTGCTTCTCATTATAGGGAGAGTTCGGTTATTATCGCTCTTCTCATCGTTCAACGAAAGTCTTGTGTATCATAAATAGTGTATAAAATATGTATAAAAAACTAGTGACTATTGTTTCATTAACAACCAGCCTAGCCCTAGTCGGGTGCTCTGGGCTCATTCCCACAGCTTATCGTATTGATATTCCTCAGGGCAATTTACTGACACAAAAGAAAGTTGACGAAATCAAAGTTGGCATGAACCGACGCCAAGTACAACGCATCCTCGGTTCACCGCTTTTAATCGACACATTCACCCAAAACCGCTGGGATTACTTCTATAGTGTTACCAACAAAAAGGGGACACGTATAGAGCATCATATCACGATTGTCTTTAGCGATGATCTCGTTACCGAAATCATCGAAAACTAGGGTCTGTTCATACTCTCTAGGAATTCGCAACCTTCTCTGCCCGCTTACGACGAGCGGCTTTGGGGTCAGCAATTAACGGGCGATAAACTTCAACTCGATCCCCAGCTTGCAGCACATATTGAGAAGGCTGTTTAATAGTCTGACCAAAAATGCCCATTTTGGCTTCATCAAGATTAACATCCGCAAAGTCATGACATAGCCGTGAGCACCTAGCTGCATCCAGAGCCGTCGAACCTTGCTTCACAGACAAGCCATAAATTTTTTGCTTTTCAGGAAGCGCATAAGCCACTTCTACATCGATCATTTCACTATTTGGCATCGCATTCTCTTACCCTATTTATACAACGCACTTGCACGCTGACATAAAGCATCAACCTGTTCTCCAGCCATTTGTTCAAACCATTGACTCACTGTCATCGCTAAAATGGGGTTAGAAAACTCAAACTCAAGATCCAGGCTCACTTTACAAGCGGTCTCAGACAAGGGCTGAAACTGCCAACGACCTTCAAATGACGAAAAAGGACCATCAATCAATCGCATAATCATGAACTCTGGAGGATGCAGCTCATTACGAGACACCAGATGTTGCTGTATCCCAGACTTACCCAAAGTCAATTGGGCCTCAACAAACCCATCCCCTTCTTCCAATATTTTAGCCCCAATACACCCCGACATAAACTGTGGGTAAGCCTCTATATCATTAATCAGTGCAAACATTTGTTGCACTGAATAACCTACCAGCGCTGAACGTGCAATCGCAACCATAATCATCCCATTCCAGGAAAATAAATAGAGCGGAACAGTGATAAAATGGCATAACCACTCTGTTCTACCATAACGACGTCAAAAAAACTATCATTAGCAATACAGGAGAAACAAAACGTAACACCCGGAACCACCATCGATAAGGCCCTCGTTGTATATCACCCACTTCATCTATAACACTATCACGATCCATTCGCCAACCAACAAATAGAGCCGTCAATAAACCACCTACAGGCAACAGAATATTGGCTGTTAAAAAAGACAGCGACTCAAAAAACGTTTTACCAAAAAGTTTAAGCTCAGACCAATAATTAAAAGAAAAGACGGATCCCAAGCCAATACACCAGATAATGAAACCCAATACAAATACCAAGCGATAACGTTTATATCCTTTATATTCCACCAGCCATGCTACTGCAGGTTCAATAAGTGAGATAGCTGAGCTAAGCGCCGCAATAGCAACCAACAAGAAAAAAATGACTGCAAATAGTTGTCCCATCACCATATTGCCGAAAGCGACGGGCAAGCTAACAAACAATAAACCAGGACCCGAACTGAGTTTAATCGATGGGTTAGCAAATACAATAGAAAAGATCGCCAAGCCAACCATCAATGCAATCAACGTATCGAGAACAGTTACAGCCAATACAGTACGACCAAGAGAAGCTTTTTTTTCTGGCATATAAGCGCCATAAGCTATCATTACACCCATACCCACACTTAAGGTAAAAAATGCATGTCCTAAAGCATCCAATATAGACGCCCAGGTCAATTTCGACGTATCGAAGGAAAAAAGAAAACGCCAGCCTGCTTCAAAGTCACCTACAAAAGTGCTATACCCTAATAAGACAAACAATAAAATGAAAAGTAGCGGCATCATAATGCTTATTGCGCGTCCCAAACCTTTAATGACACCGGCACCCACAACACTAATAGTCAATAACATAAAAACAGTATGCCAGAATATCAGCTGCCAAGGGTCCTTTAATAAGGCATTAAAAACTAGCTTGGAATCTGTCGCTGAAATTTGATACAGCTTGTTGGTAAGTGATAACACGACATAGTGTAACGACCACCCTGCAACAACACTATAAAACGATAAAGTCAGTAACCCTGCCAAAACACCGGTGTAACCAATGCAAGACCACCATCGCGAAACATTTGATTCCTTTGCCAAATACAACATGGAATTAATTGGACTCATACGCCCACGACGCCCTAGCATAACTTCGGCCAATAATATGGGAATGCCAATTAAAGCAATACACACCACATAAACCAGCACAAAAGCACCACCACCATGTTCACCGGCAACATAAGGGAATTTCCAGAGATTCCCCAAACCTACAGCCGATCCTGTCGCAGCCAAAATAAATATCCAGCGACTACTCCAAATACCATTTATACCCTGTTGTCCATGTTGAACATCTACAGACACCACTATTCCCCCATTGATAGATTAAACATTGCTTCTGATTAAGCCGCATTGTATAGCAATTAAAAAATAAACATACCCTTTAACAGAAGTCACCGCTATAATCTGTCACCATGACTAAGAAAACAAAAAAACTTGATAATACCATTGCCCAAAACAAAAGAGCGCGCTTTGATTTCAATATTGATGAAAAATTCGAGGCGGGTTTATCCTTACAAGGTTGGGAAGTCAAAAGTTTGCGCGCAGGGAAAGGCCAGATAACGGACTGCTATGTCTTTCTTAAAGATGGAGAAGCTTGGCTGTTGAACGCTCAAATACAACCCATCAATACTATCTCAACACATACTGTTGTTGAGCCCAATCGACAGCGTAAGCTGCTGTTAAACAGAAAAGAAATCCATAAACTACAAATCGCCACTGAACAGAAAGGACATACAGTAGTTGCATTGGCCCTCTATTGGAAACGACACATGGTTAAGTGCCAAATTGCCATTGCCAGTGGTAAAAAGCAGCACGATAAGCGTCAAGCCGAAAAACAGCGAGACTGGAACAAGCAAAAACAACGGATCATGCAAGACAGTAACCGTTAAAGCCGAATAGATACTACACCCAGTTGGAATCTTAGGCACTAGTCTACACTTACAGAGCCACAACCACAGGTTCTAACTATCTATGCAATAATGCCTCATTTGCTGAACACGACTAGCGCCTCTCTCGTCGAATCCCCTTTATTAGCGAAGTATGGCAAGCACGCCGAGAGAACTTTGGTAAACAGGGCAGACGTTTATTTGACGCGGATTCAACTCGCAATAGCATAGGAGTCATTTTCGTGCCAACTGAACTGCAAATCATAAATAACGGCATTCTCCGCCATTTTTTTAATATAAATACCATTAGCTCATGTGACTGTTTGGTGCCATCCAACATCAAAAAACCACTTTTATGATGAGAAGTATAAACATGTGCGTTGTACCGAATAGCAGGAATATTGTTTGGTAAACCTGCTGACAAATCAAAAAAAGATAATGAATCCGATGACGACACGAATGCCATTCCTTAACTGCGTCACACTCTTTATCTGTGATTGTTAGTTACAAATATTTTTAATACATTTGGCGACGCCCAATGTAGAAGACTATACATAAAATAATATTTATGACGACAAGTGACTAATTTTTACATCCATTTCGTATTTTTAAATGTATTTTTTATCTCTGAGTTGATATTATTTTTTATAAAGTAATATAAAAAAAAAGCATTTTTTGTTCTTAACAAATAATGTGGTACTTTCTGCCAAAACGACTGCGGGTATTTATGAGTTCGGGATGGGAGATAAAATTACTTTTTAAATGGATTAACAAAAATCGAAAATTAAATCGTTTTTCGGCACAAGTAAAAATGTCGCATTGAAATAGACATGTATTGCAATTTGCACGTATTTTTTTTGAAAGTTAACCAGATAACAATATATAAAAAATTCACTAACCTTGAGGAGGAAATTATTATTATGTACTTAGACATACATTTTTATACAACTAACAAGGAAACCTTATCTCGTTTCTATTCCAAACATGTTTTCTTAATATTGGGAATGTTGTGTGCATTTATGCTTTCAATGATGTCGACAACTGCACAAGCCCAATCTGATAACGATAACTATTTTTGGAACACGATGAGGAATCCCAAAAAGGAAGCCATAGACTCAACAATTCTCCAGGGGATGACTCCAAATGCGTTTTATGTTGTGCGCCTTTATGATAATAAAGGCTGTGGTCTCCAGTGGGGCCACGTGGTCTATGAGAATGAACGTAATGCCAAATTCGACTGTAGTAGTGAAGGCGATGACCTTGTTTTGCGCATCATTCCAAGGTCTGAAGGCACTTCCGAAGTTGAAGGACTGCTTTACGCCATAGGTCCCAATTCGAATAAAATGTGTGGTCTCCAGTGGGACATCAAGCTCACTGAGTATAATGAACGTAATGCCAAATTCGATTGTGGTGATGAAGGGCCTTCAGTCATGAAAATAACCGCTAGTGGCAATGATATGTTTACCATTCAGACGATAGCTCCTAAAAACGGTGACAAATGTAAATTACAGTGGGACTCCAGAGTTATCAATGATAATGAACACAATGCCAAATTCGATTGTACTAGTAATAAAGGTGACCCCGTGAAGATTGTTCGGCTTATGGATCAGCTCACTTAAGAGTGGTCGCCAATTCAAGGCAGGAAGGATAATAAAATTTCTTTACCTGACTGACATAATTGCCCCGGCTACAGCCGGGGCTCTACGATTTCCGCGCCAAAGAGTAATGGAGTACAAAACTAAGAAAAGCACTCACGTTTAACAAACAAACCATCCTTTTTGTGTTGGAATTCGTGCATTATTTCGCTGAAATAAAGAACTCACCCCTCGTAACTAGCATCAAAAATCCACAACAAACGTTGAAAATGATGTCCTTAAAGTAGATGTTGAGCAATCACCCCATGCTTATTAATGGTAGAGCATTATTTTGGTATTCATGACAGGAATACAAAAGGACGGGCCAATGAATAAGATACCTCACTCATCATCCATTTCGCTCTTAAGCGTCCTAAGTAAGGCACCTTGACGCTGCACAATGTGCTGGATAAGGATTTCTCGGTCTTTATTGCTCATCTCAATAAATTCAACTCGAAGATAGTACTGTAAACTTTCATTCAGGGATTCACAGGAAACGACCTTACCAATGGCATTGATATGTTGACTTGAAGGTTTAAGTATTAAATCCAATGATAGTTTAGTTTCCGATACAAGCTCCTCATCCACAGGAAAAGCAATACCACTGGCACTAATGCTGGCCTGCGCTATTCGTTGTGGCACCTGTTGTACCATGAGGCTATCCAGTTCCAACATCATTAACATGGCGTCGACCTTTTGATTCAACTGCCCAATCGCAGTAGCCGCTTGAGGGTCTCGAGTCTGCAAACCATCTAAAGCCTCCTGTATTAACACATTATAATTATCCATTAAATTATTCGCGTTAATAAACTCTATGTCCTGCCTGACTTCCTCTAACGAGCATTCATCATCAGTTAATACCCGATATGCTACTCCCATAGAGTCAACAATACGAAAAAAACGACGACGATTATTAGTATCAGACTTCATTAAAAGACCTCTTCTGGCCGTAAATCAAATAAATATTCAGGATCAAGATCCAAATTGCGCATAATATCCTGCCCCTCTTCTTGAAGAAGGTCCTGATCTTTTTTGGAAATATCCTGCTTAATTCCCTGGCGAATCACAATTTCAACTCGTCGATTACGTGCACGATTAGCTCTGGTACTATTGTCCACCAAGGGCTGGATATCCGCGAATCCAGAGATTTCAAAACGCCTGGGGTTAATATCACCATTCATCAATGCCTCAGCAACAGACACCGCCCTTGATGTCGACAGCTCCCAGTTAGAACGATAGCGGGATGAACGAATGGGAATATTATCTGTATGCCCCTGAATCTGAATTTTCCCGGGTTTCTGAATTAATACCGCACGAATATCGTCCATCACATTAAAATACTCATCCGTCATAATATGGGAACCGGATTTAAATGAACCTTTTTCACGGATACGAATAATGATTTTCCTCCCTTCCGTTTCAATTTCGATCTGTCCAGCTTCAATTTCTTCTTTTAATTCTTTAGCTAAGTCTTTGGCATCTTCTTTTGTTTCTTCAATCAACTCTTCCAATTGTTGTTTTATCCGTGCTTTAACACCAGCCTCTTGTGCTGTTTCACCTGCTTCTACATCGTATTCTTTAGCATCTGCATATTCCACTCCAAGATGAACACCTTCTCCAATTGAAAATGATCACCCCCTGCGATTAAACGTGATCAGTCTCT
>MDLC01000011.1 GCA_001723645.1 Candidatus Endobugula sertula
GAACATTCTGAATGCTTAGGAAGAAAAAGCGATCATGTTTAATCGTTGGCGGTGATCATCTTCAGTGGAATACGCAATCAATCGCAGGCTCTCATGTTAGAATCAATATATTAATGAGTGTAGAGGCGAAGCTCCAACGATATGAAAGTAACAGTTTTTGGTATTGGGTATGTGGGTTTGGTTCAAGCAGCGGTATTATCTGACGTTGGTCATCAAGTCTGTTGCGTTGATATTGATGAAGGTAAAATCGAAAAACTCAAACAAGGTCTTATTCCTATCTATGAGCCAGGATTGGCGCCGTTGGTTCAATCCAACTACCAAGCTGGTAGGATTCATTTTACCACCAAGGCTCAGGAAGGTGTCAATTTCGGTGATATACAGTTTATTGCGGTAGGAACGCCGCCAGATGAAGACGGCTCAGCTGACTTGAAATATGTACTGGCAGTGGCAGAAACTATCGCGACTTATATGGAATCCAGTAAAATCATTATTGATAAATCCACTGTACCAGTGGGTACAGCCGACAAAGTGAAATCTTGTGTTGCTAGTGTTTTGGCAGAGCGTCAAAAAGAGGTGTCTTTTCATGTGGTTTCTAATCCAGAGTTCCTAAAAGAAGGAGCTGCCGTTAATGATTGTATGCGACCCGATAGAATCGTTATTGGTGCAGATTCCCCTGCTGTTGAGAAAACCATGCGTGAACTCTATGAACCCTTTAATCGTAACCATGATCGAATGATCTTCATGGATATTCGCAGTGCTGAGTTAACCAAATACGCAGCCAATTGCATGTTGGCTACAAAAATCAGTTTTATGAATGAAATGTCTAATTTAGCTGAAAAGTTAGGTGCTGATATTGAAATGGTTCGACAAGGCATTGGCTCTGATGAGCGTATAGGTTATCACTTTATATATCCTGGCTGCGGTTATGGCGGCTCGTGTTTTCCTAAAGATGTGCAAGCCCTGATTAGGACTTCCGAGGCAATAGCATATGATGCCCCTCTGCTTAAAGCCGTCGAGAGTGTTAACTGTCATCAAAAACAAAAACTATTTGACTATATTGATACACATTTTTCAGGCGATATTGCAGGCAAAACCTTTGCCTTATGGGGACTCTCTTTCAAGCCCAAAACAGATGATATGCGAGAAGCTTCCAGCCGCGTCATTATGGAATCTTTATGGCGTGTCGGAGCAAAAGTACAGGCTTATGATCCTGAAGCCATGGAAGAATGTTTAAGAATTTATGGTAAACGTGATGACCTATTATTGGCAGACAGTAAAGAAGCGGCCTTGCATCATGCAGATGCCTTGGTGATATGCACCGAATGGCAACATTTTAGAGCCCCCGACTTCGACGAAATTAAGCGTGTTATGACTTTCCCGGTTATTTTTGATGGAAGAAATCTCTATAGCCCTCAACGAATGGAAGAAAAAGGCATCCTCTATTATGCCATTGGAAGAGGACACTCCATTCTTAGGCGTCAGTCGTCACCTGTCTAAGAGAGCGGATTAGAAAGCAGTTTTCTGCGATACGTAAAGTGCATTTGCTGAACAGAATGTAGCATTTAATATTCAGCTTGTGCTAGAGGGTTTTTATAAGGATCGATGTTTTAGCATAAAAAAAGGAGCCATAGCTCCTTTTTACGCTCTTAAAATCCCGAAAATACTCGGCTAGAACTTGTAACTTAAACTGATAGAAGTTGCAGCAAGTTCAACGCCACTGTTATCATAGTATTTTACATACTCCAAGCCGATAGAAGTGTTTTCCGATACACCAATATCAATACCAGCACCAAAAGACACATCGCTATCTTGGGCAGTAGCAGTAGCGCTATTATTGCCAAGACTACCTCTTGCTTCAAGCTCAACATCGGCGTAGCCTACAAGCAAATAGGGAGAAAATGTGCCTCCAACCGAAAACTTACCGTATACTGCGGATACCTAATCTACGCCTACGCTCAAATTGATACCGCCAATATTAGTAGTATCATCTCCTGCATCAAAGCCCAAACGACCTTCCACTGCGATATGTTTATTGAATTCATAGCCACCTAAGATGAAAAAAGCTTTAGGTTCTAGCGAAGGGATGCCAGTTTCTTCATAGTCTCCTTGCGCATATTGTAAGCCAATATAACCTCCAGCGAATGCAGGTAAAGCGCTGCTCATTAGTAAAGCAGTGGTGGTTGCGAAAATCAATCGTTTGATAGACATCAATAGGTCTCCTTTATAAAAAATATTTCATACTCTAACAAGAGGCGCCTATCCTATAGATTGTCGCTTTATTCGTCAACACTCCTATTTGTCTAACCAATAACTATTTCATGATTTTTTGGGTAAGTTTGCGCATTCGCACAGTCAAAAAATGCTCAGTCAAGCTAATGCAACTCACCGTAACGAAGCAGGTTTGGTTTTGTTGTCTTTGGCTGGGTTGGTTTTTTTCACAGGTGCTGCATCAAGATTCATCAGACATGTTGAGGTCGGAGTTATCGGGTTCTTAGCATGCGTTGAAAAATGCCATAAATATGAGCCATGTTGATCAGGGTGCCGATAGGACGACGCTTTATCCAACTGAACCACATACCGGGTAAGAAGTAGGTAAACAGGATTGTATCGATTTATGTCAGATAACAAGGATTTTACCATTTAATCAATAGTACCGGTTAACCTCTGCTAAATAAACCGCTATAATTTAGCTACTTATATCTATAGAAAACGCTAGTTCCAAGTCTAGGGCTGGCTTTACCACTAACAGAAGAGGAGGCCATCGTGCTGCCAAAACACATAACATTAGCGC
The DNA here is from genome assembly GCA_001723645.1 of Candidatus Endobugula sertula. GTDB lineage: Bacteria > Pseudomonadota > Gammaproteobacteria > Pseudomonadales > Cellvibrionaceae > Endobugula > Endobugula sertula. The sequence goes on from MDLC01000011.1 coordinate 2,792, forward strand.
TAGTCAGCCTTGTATTATTGGTTTCTACCATAGCATTTGCTGCTGTGAAAGATGAAATTAGCGCGCGCGTGGCACCCGTGGGTAGTTTATGTATGTCGGGTGATGAATGTGCTGCAGCCCCTATCGTTGTTGCCAGTGGTCCACGTAGTGGCGAAGACATTTATAACTCCAAGTGTATTGCTTGTCACAGTTCTGGTGCGGCAGGAGCCCCAAAATTGGGGGATACAGGTGTATGGGCCCCACGTATTGATAAGGGTATTGATGAACTCTACGCTAGTGTATTGAATGGCTTTAAAGGTATGCCGGCTAAAGGTTTGTGTATGGATTGCTCCGATGATGAGCTGAAAGCAACTGTTGATTATATGGTAATTAAGTCCCAATAGGCTGTTGGCGAATACAACTCCGCTTTATGCGGAGTGTTTTATTGATTAAACATGCCCAGTAAACTGCTTAATACTTCTTCCCCTTTTTGTTGCGCCACTTTCGGATTACTGTCGCCAAACCCTTCTTTTTCTATATCATCGGCAGGAAGCTCATCAATAAATCGACTGGGTGTAGTTTCAACAATTTCACCAAACCGTTTGCGCTTTGCTGCCAGCGATAGTGTAAGACTACGTTGGGCCCGGGTAATACCCACATAGGCCAGTCGCCTTTCCTCTTCGACATTACCCTCGTCAAGACTATTTTGGTGAGGGAAGATGTCTTCTTCCATTCCAATAATAAACACATGAGGGAATTCAAGACCTTTAGAGGCATGTAAGGTCATGAGTTGTACGCGATCATCGATGCCTTCTTCTTCCTGCCTATCCAACAAGTCCATTAATACCAATTTAGCAATTGCCTCTTTTAGTGTTGACCGGGGTATTTCTGTTAGCGTTTTCTCATTCGATTTTTGCAGTGTGTCTTTGATCGAACGGATCAAAAATTGCACATTTTCCATTCTACGTTCTGCAATTTGTGGTGAGCTGGCATGTTGATTCAACCAGCCTAGATAATCCATATCTTCCAACATTTCCTTAATGACGGGAACAGGATCTTCATCCTCGCACTCCTTCATAATATGGCTCATCCAGAGGTAAAACTTTTGTAGGCGCGGATAAGCAGTCGTTGATATATGCTCGGTTAAACCCAGTTCTCCCAGTGCGCTAAATAAGCTGATTGAACGCTCTGTGGCGTACAGGCTCAGTGCTTCAATAGTGCTGGTCCCAATTTGTCTTCGGGGTGTATTAATAATGCGCAGTAATGCATTATCGTCATCAGGATTCACAATAACTCGTAAATAGGCCATGATATCCTTAATCTCTGTCCTTGAGAAAAAAGAGGTTCCTCCGCTGATATGGTAAGGGATTTGATAATGCTTTAATTTTAGTTCGAGTAATCGGGCCTGGTGGTTACTGCGATAGAGTACGGCAAAATCACGGAACCTGATACGACGCTGCAGCCGCTGAGTGATGATTTCACTGGCGATGCGTTCGGCTTCGGTTTCTTCATTACTGGAACGCAGTACACGAATAGGCTCACCATAACTCATTTCGCTCCATAGCACCTTGGTGAATTCATGTGGATTGTTTTCGATCAAGGTATTAGCCGCTTTTAAAATACGTTGGGTTGAGCGATAATTTTGCTCTAGTTTGATGACCTTTACGTTGTCAAAGTCTTGCTTCAGCAAAGATAGGTTTTCTGGTCTTGCGCCACGCCATGCGTAAATAGACTGATCATCGTCACCCACAACGGTTAATGTGCCTCTATTACCGATCAGTAAACGAATGAAGCGGTATTGGCTATTGTTGGTATCCTGGTATTCATCGACAAGTAGGTAACGAATACGTCTTTGCCATTTTTCTAACAGCTCCGGGTGTGTTGTTAAATATTGAACAGGCTGCAGAATTAAATCATCAAAATCCATCGCGTTATAGGCTTTCAGTGCTTGAGTGTAGCGCTCGTAAATAAGTGCAATGAATTGCTCGGCACGACTTTCCGCAATGGTTACCGCATGTTCCGGTAAAGTGAGATCATTCTTCCAACGGGATATCTGATGTTGCACTAGGCTCAGGTGATCACTATCCAATTCTTTGTCCTTAAGCATCAACTCTTTCAGTAGAGATCGCGCATCTTCGCTATCAAAAATTGAAAACCCAGGCTTATAACCAAATAGTGCACAGTCACTACGAACGATATTAAGCCCGAGATTATGAAAGGTGGATACAGTAAGACCTCGGGTTCCAGAGCTTGTAACTAGGCGGCTAACTCGCTCTTTCATCTCTCTTGCGGCTTTATTCGTAAACGTAAGGGCTGCAATATGACGAGCGGGCATTCCACACTCTTCGATAAGGTAAGCAATTTTTTGTGTGATGACGCTGGTTTTACCACTACCTGCCCCGGCCAATACTAGGCATGGGCCGTCAATATAGTAGGTCGCTTCTCGTTGTTTGCTATTGGGCTGGGGCACGGTATTGCACTGCAGTAGGGTGAATAGGGGGAGGATAATGCTTATGGGTAGTTATTCTATCAACAGCCGGACCATCATCCCAGAAAAAATTCATATCGTTTATATTTTAAAAATAACTCAATGCTGGTCATACTGATTTGTCTACACTCAACGGGACTCTTTATAAGCTTTTGGATATCTAAAAGTATAACGTATACTTTACCTTATTTTAAATAATGCTGTAGGGTTGGGGGTCTTTATGGGAAGAAAAAAAGCGTCACTTGCAGGACAGTTGGACAATCTAGACTTAAAACTATTAAAAATATTCAAAACAGTGGTCGAGTCTGGTGGCTTTACCGCTGCGGAAATCGAACTCAATCTCGCCAATTCCACTATTTCAAATTACATCTCAGACCTGGAAAAAAGGTTGGATATGAATTTGTGTAAACGTGGCCGCGGGGGATTTCAGTTAACGAAGCATGGGGCTGTTGTTTACCAAGCGACTCTGGAATTATTGGGGGCTATCAATGACTTTCAAAATAAAGTGAATACTTCCCACAACCGCCTATTTGGCTCTATTCACTTAGCCATCACTGAACATACGATTGGTAAGTATCATTCAAAGATTATCAATGCCTTAAAACAATTTACACAACGGGCGCCCGCTGTAAAAATTCAAATTAGTACAATGGAGTCAGACGATGTCACTGCTGCCGTTATTGATGAGCGCGTTGATATCGGTATTACCGCAACGCCAAGTACTTATCCAGAACTACTTAAACAGTCATTATTTGAAGAAAAGATGACCCTGTTTTGTGCAAAACCACATCCCTTATATAATAAGCCTGAGGAAGAAATTACTGCCAGCGAGTTTGCCAGCTACCGTTTTGTCGAATCACCTCGAATGTTACCCGGTAGAGAAATTCACCCGGATATAAAGCAATGGAACAAGCATGCAATAGCTCACCATCAAGAAGCACGTACTGCACTCATACTATCAGGCAATTATTTAGGGTTTCTTCCTGAACATTTAATAGAACAATGGGGGCTTACAGAACAACTAAAACCTATGTATAAATACAGCTATAAAAACAACATTTCGGCAATATGCAAGAAAAATAAAATTAACGATATTGTCGTTAGCACATTCTATTCTTACTTTCATTAAATCGTTAACTGATTGTTTTTTCCAATAAGCTTTGATATCGACAAATATGATTCCAGTTATCAACAATGGCGCCGATAACCTAACATACGGTAATATACTTGACAGGATGAACCAATGTCAGAACCCATCGCAACTAGAGTAGGCAATTTCGGTATCGACCACCTCTATCCCAAAGAGGCTTTACTCCTCCAGCAAGCGGAACACGAGTCGGAGCCGGTAGTGAATGATCAATATAGTCGCCAAACCTCAGCTTATCATATCAACATTGGCAACCAACCTAGCGATTCTGCATTAACCTATAGCCATTTAAGCCAGAGTTATTCGTCATCTTATTCTACATTAGAAAAAACGGCTGATGTCGCTCCAGTTCAAGCGTTTCCTGTTCTATTAAATGGCACCAAAAACATTCTCACTTTTATTGAACAACGGTTGGTTATAGAAAAGGGAAATGGGGCTTCCGATGAAGAACTAGAAGTACTATTACAACAAGGTATCACTGGTTTTGAACAAGGATACAATGACGCATTGGAGCTGCTACAAGGCTCAGAAGGCTTAAGTGATATCGTCAATACAACCGTCAAGACATTATATCAACAAGTCACTGATGGACTGGATGACCTACGCAGGGCGTATTTTGATAATCCGGTACAACCAGTTTCTGAACCTGTTCAACATGAAATAGATATACAGGCCTCACAAATACCAGATACGAATCCACAAAGAGACTTGCCGGAACCCTCATTTAAAAACTTTATCAGCCCTCAAGACACTCTTATCAGCTCTCTCCTGAACCATTTAAGTGATGTAAAAACCTCTGTAGATTACTCACTTAAAAACAGCTTTTCATTCCAACTAACAACTACCGATGGTGATACCATTAATATCCAGGCCAATCATTCATTAGCATTATCCAACGGTGACGACTCTATAAAAGATGAGGCTACCGAAACCAGAGCCCGTTTAAGTGAACAAACCCATAAAAACAACACTGTTCATTTTACCATTAACGGTGAGTTGGATGAACAGGAAGTGATTGCTATTGAAGAGCTACTGAATCAGGTTCTCTATCTAGCACATAAATTTTATCAGGGAGATGTAGCATATGCTTATCAGACAGCTCTAAACTTAGGTTACAATCAACAGGAAATTACAGGGTATTCGTTCAACCTAACACAAACAGAAACATATCAAGTAACAACAGCTTACCAACCATTTAGACCGGCTGAATTACCAATATCAAGCAATCAAGACACTTTCAACCTGATTGGTCAATACGCTCAAAGCGTATTAAAAACTCTCAATAACCCTAACAACTATCAATATTTTAATTACACACAACTTTTAGAACACATAGCCAAACAAATTGATCAGCAAGTTAATAAAACAACACCTCAAGGATTTTATCATCTAATCAACGATTTGGTCGATACATTCTCTTGATCTAAAGGACACCCGCCATGAGTATTTTCCTATCAAGGAACATCTGCACGAAAATGCATGTGGCGAATCCGAACAAATCCATTAAACTATAAACTGTCAAAATTCCTCACTCTCCTTTCACTGTAGGCCAATTTACGAGACAATGACCAGATGAACCTATTTGATGGCTTTGGCCGCTCTATCAGTTACCTTCGGCTTTCTGTCACCGACCGATGTGACTTTCGCTGTGTTTACTGCATGTCTAAAGATATGACGTTCCTACCTCGTCATCGAATACTGAGCATTGAAGAAATGACATTAGTCGCCCAAGCTTTCAATGAATTGGGTGTTAGCAAAATTCGTATTACCGGTGGTGAACCCTTAATTCGCTCTAATATCTCCCTATTATTTAAAAATTTGAGGGAGTTACCACTCAAAGAAATCACCCTGACCACTAATGGTTCACAGCTTATAAAGCATGTCCGTAATTTAGTCGATGTTGGGGTAAAGCGTATTAATGTCAGCCTAGATAGCCTACAGGCAGATAAATTTAAAACTTTAACCCGCACAGGTAAGTTAAAAACCGTACTAAAAGGTATTGATGCCGCCTTAGAAGCTGGGCTAAAAATCAAGATAAATAGCGTCATTTTAAAGCATCGCAATATGGATGAAGTTAGAGATTTAGTGGGCTTCGCCATTGGGCGGCAAATGGATATCAGCTTTATTGAAGAAATGCCACTAGGCGTTATTAATGAACACCAACGTGAGAAGGAGTTTGTCAGTAGCGCCGATCTACGCGAACATATTGCCGAAGTGTACCCCTTAACCCCTTCCACCAAAAATACTGGCGGACCCTCCCGGTACTGGCAGGTAGAAAATACATCCAACTATATCGGTTTTATTTCACCTCACAGCGATAACTTCTGTTCCGGCTGTAACCGTGTAAGAGTAACGACTGAAGGTCTGTTATTGCTTTGCTTAGGTAATGAACACAACCTAGATCTGCGCCAGATTATTCGTCACAATCCCAATGATATCGAAGGCTTAAAACAACACATCGTAGCGGCTATGCAAAACAAGCCCGAAAAGCACCATTTCGACCTTAATGGTAACAAGCCACAAATTGTACGCTTTATGAATATGACAGGCGGCTAAATGAATGTATATCGTCACGCACCACTTTGTCCATGCTCAACAGAGCATAGCTAGCACATGATAATATGTCATAATTCATATGCACTGAAAACAAAGTATCCACATCACACTATTCTCACTGTCGAATAGCTTTTGCCTGAGCCTATTTTTTATCAACAAAATTAAATCAGAGTTGTCATACCAATCCCCAAAAATTGTATGCTAACGTTACCCATTGTCTTATACTAAATGTGTTAACTCTACGGCAGAAACTGGACGCTTCAATGCATGCGGATTAATACCTTCGCGAAGTGCGATTAGCAAACCCGCAGCTTCAGCATAACTATTCACGATGTGGATATTTTCCTTGCTCAAGTCAATGCCGATACGTTCAGGTGTCACATTGAAGATAGTGCTGTTGTCTCTCACCAAAATCACCGGTATATTAAGCTCCATTGCCGTAAAAAAAGGAATGTTTCCAACGACTGATTCAGGCATAACCACAGCACTAACATCACTAACACTAATTGAAGAGTCGTTTGTGTGCTCCATCAAATTTTCGATAGGTAACACCTTAGGTGACTGACTTAAACCACGCACCATTGAACAAAGAAAGGCACTGGAAATTAATTCGGCACCATCCCTCGGATCACCCAGAGTGCCAAACATGGTATGGCCCGCTTCGAGTAATAAAGGAGAGTGGGCAGCCGTTACCGGATAAAAACTTGTCGTTAAATGCGTTAAAATAGCTTCTGCCGCTCCCCAGGGGTTAGGTATCGGTTGACCCGCGTAATACGCATTACGCACAGCATCAGATACGTCTAGACTGGTCACAAGTCCAACGGCTTGAACGGCAGTATCACAGACTACATCTATACCAGCATAAAGCTCATCCAGTTCGCCGTACTCTCCCGAAGCGTGACCAAAATCTGAAAAAGTACATGTTGTTCTAATTGGTTTATCAGTGACAACGACTGGATTGATATCAACACCGGCAACGGTACGCATCGCGTTAACCGCATTTTGTACATTGCGCAAAAAATTTTCTTCTCTGGGTTTCTCAACAACTAAGCCCACTGTTTGTTGGCACACTGGCAACAACCCTAGTTGCCCAAGCATAAACCGACAAATAAGATTCCCTTCAACGTATTGTATGTTATCTGAAGCAAAATACAGGTCTGACGCAGTCACTGTGTTTGGATTCACTACTAAATAGTCACAAACTGATGCCAACAAATTCATCGATGGTGTTGCGTCACCGGCAAAGCCACCGATCTCAGCACGAACACCGGTAGGAATAATACTCACTACAACCTGAGTGTTCGAGCTTTGATGCCGTAACTGTCTGGGAGGCGATAATAATGATGGCCAAATGGGTTTTCGATCACCAATTAAAAAGCTTGCCTCCACAGTGATTAACTCGTCATTAGTATCGATCACAATAATCCTGATTGGAAATCCCTGACAAGCTTGTTCTGCAATGCGCTGAGATATGTGAGTCCAGTTTCGTTGATGTGCTGGACAGTGAATGTTAAATTGCCATGTTCTAACACGTTGATTTAAAGATGCCATAATTATCTCCCGACCGTTCGCACTCTGATTCTGTAAACTGAGGCTAATCAGCATGCGCCCAATACACATGCGGTTCACTATCACCCATATTTTTAAAGGTATGTTCTGTTCCAGATACAATAAACACATGCTCACCAACATCCGAAAAAAACATTGATCATTCATGTTAACTTCAAGACACCCACTGATCAGAAAAATATATTCGTCACCAAAGCCCCCGCCATCTTGCCAAAATTCACTAGGTTTAGACACATACTTTTCAACCGTAAACCCTTATTGACGCTACTCTTGTAGACACCCATTGACTTTTATTTGAACTGCCAACATCACTATTTTTCTCCACTGTATTGATTAATACATTTACGGCATTATGCGCTTTTTTAAAAATTAAAACTTAAGAAATTTTACTTTTTTTGCCAGATTTTTTTCACCTACAGCATTTACGAGCATCATGTAAATCAATAATAGATAGTATCTTAGTGGTTAAGTGCCAACCATTGCATCACCTATATTCATCAACACAAAAATAGTGAATCTCTGCATAAATAATCGAGTCATCCTGAAGAATTCCATCCAAAATATTTCACATATTTGTATGTAAGCCTCTTGGTTAGTGCAATTTATCTGTTTTAAGAATTATGTGACTATAACAAATATAAAGTGAATTTAAAGTTAATGATCTTGTACAATAAACTTACTCAATAACCAGCAGTGACCGATGAATTGAAAATTGATACCAAACTTGTCGATGCCTTCACAGAACTTTTATCATTAATCAGATAACTTATAAAATTTAAAAAAATAACAAGATACAATCTTTTATACAAACCTCATACATCAAGTAGAATTATATTACATGCGTATATTAGTGGCCGATAATGATCGAAATGTTGCTAGTTCAATCGTTGATTATATTGAGCTCCAGGGGGACTATGTTGATTATGTTGATCGTAGTGATGTTATGTTTGAACTTGTACAAAATAACACATACGATGTTATTTTTTTGGATACCCTGATGCCAGGAAAATCTGGTTTTGAATCTTGCAAGGTTTTACGCGAAAAATTATTTTGTAAAGTACCAATATTACTTATCACTGCTCAAAGTACACTGCAGGATAAATTGGAAGGCTTTGTTTCTGGAGCTGATGACTATTTAGCAAAGCCTTTTGCATTAGAAGAGCTAATAGCCAGAGCCAGAGCATTGGCGAGTCGAGGGGACAGACAAGATATTGGTGAAAAGCAGTTGTTAGATGTACGGATAAACTATCAGACGTATCAAGTTTTTAGACAGAATAATCTTATTAATCTTAGTCAGACACAATATAAAATCTTTTGTTTTTTAGTTAAAAATTATCCAAATGTTGTTAGTAAAAGTGCCATTGAATATGAAATATGGGGCGATAACCTTCCCCATAGTGATGTGCTTAAAGTACAGATTTATCAATTACGTAAGCGAATTGATAAACCCTTTCTAATACCCTTAATCCGAAATATACGTGGTGTTGGATTTAAGTTGGCATTAGAAAAATGATATCTTTAATCAATGACACAGGAATAGGAAGAAACTTATCAAGCTGCCCACTCAATATTCATACAATGTCTCTTCACCTTGCGGGCGAGTTTTAAATCTTCTGTGTACCCATAAGTATTCTTCAGGGTTTTCACGAATACAATGCTCAAAATGCTGATTTAACCTATTAAGATCTTTGTTACTATCCTCTGAAGGAAAGTGTTCAAACGCAGGCAAAAAACAGATTTCATAACCGCTATAATCCGGCAATCTCCGATAAGTGATCGCAACGACAGGGACTTCGGAGATTGCCGCCAATCTTGGCGGGGCGGCAACCGTAGCTGCAGAAACACCAAACCAAGGAACAAACTGACTGACTTTAGGACCGTAATCTTGATCTGCGGCATACCATAACCAAGCCCCCTTTTTCATGGCTTTAACCATACCACGAACATTGTTACGGTGAATCACTTCTGAATTGGAGTTATGACGCTCGCGACCACGACGCTGAATAAAATCATAGACAGGGTTATTATGTGGCCGATAAGACATAGACATATCAAACAACCGATTAATCGCCACATTGGTAATTTCGAGTGTATTAAAATGCATGGCAATAATCAGTGCACCCTGAAGATGCCCACTACTACCCTGCTGCTGGATAGATCGCCAGTGCTGTTCCCCCTTAATCACAAAACGTTTTCGTAATCGCCAATAGGGCATAAACCAAGCCATCCCTGTTTCAAATAAAGCAATACCATTGGTTTCAAAATGCTTCTTGACCAAAGTCTGTTTTTTTTTATTAGACCATTCGGGAAAACACAAGTCGATATTGCGTTCAGCCACGTAACGACGAGTTTTCAAACTATGATATAGCAAACGCCCAAGACACTGACCCAATACCATCTGTAAACGAAAGGGTAACTGAGCTAATAAGAACAACAACATCATCCACACCCAGGTTAACCAGTAACGTGGGTACAATAATGAAAAAGAAAAACGGGAAGATTTCATTGAAGCCATGGGGTGGTTAATACGTTGACAATACCATCATAAGTCATAGACCACCCACTTAATATTGCCAATCCTGAAAAATATAAACAAGGAGTTACAAAAAGTTCGCTTCAACCAAGGGCATCGTCTCAGCTTCATAGTCAATACCCTCTACTCCAAAACCAAACAAGCGTAAGAATTCCGTTTGATACAGAGAAAAATCTGATAATTCATGTAAATTTTCAGTGGTAACCTGCGACCAAATAACTTCTACTTTAGTTTGAACGTCGGGGTTCAGTTCCAACTCATCAACACGGAAGCGGTTAGCATCATCCACACGTGGGTTATCAGAATAAAGGCACTCAGTAAATAAACGCTGTAGCTGCTCAATACAACCTTCATGTGTGCCTTCTGCCTGCATCACTTTAAACAGAATAGACAGGTATAGAGGCATAACAGGAATAGCTGAACTCGCCTGAGTCACTACCGCTTTTAACACACAGACATGGGCTGAACCATTCAAACCCGATAATTGTTCACACAACTCACCTGCCGCATGATCAAGGTCTTCCTTGGCTTTACCGATCGTTGCCTGTCCATAGATTGGCCAGGTTAATTTTTCACCTAAATACGTATAAGCAACCGTTTTCACACCGTCAGCAAGTACATCAGCCTTTACTAATGCATCTATCCATAATTGCCAGTCCTCACCACCCATCACTTTTACCGTACTGGCAATTTCTTCGTCGTTGGCAGGTTCAACCGTTATCTCACCAACACGCTGAGTGTCTGTATTTAGGTCTTTTGCTGTATAGCTATGACCAATCGGTTTCAACGTCGATGTATACACATCCCCTGAAACGGGATCCTGTCTACGAGGTGATGCCAAACTATAGACTACTAAATCAATTTTCCCCATATTGGCTTTAATTTCCTCAATCACCTTTTCCTTACAGCCTGTGGAAAACGCATCACCATTAACACTTTTAGCATATAGACCCGCTGCATTGGCAGCTTGATCCAACGCGACCGCATTATAGTATCCCGCTGAGGCAGTTTTGCGTTCGGTAGGCGGTTTTTCAAAAAACACTCCCAAGGTATTGGCACCGTAACCAAAGACTGCAGTAATACGGGAAGCCAAACCATAACCTGTCGAAGACCCAACAATTAATACATTCTTAGGACCGTCGGCATAAGGCCCTTTTGACTTTATATACTCAATTTGCTGTTGAACATTCGCTGCACAACCTTGAGGGTGCGCATTAATACAGATAAAACCACGGACCTTGGGTGAAATAATCATAAAAAAACCTAAATTCTAAAAGTGTGAGTTCTAAGACTAAGAATGGCCAAAAAGTGGCTATTATAACAGATGGGATTTTATTGGCGATAAGGACTGATTAATATAACCCGGAAGGTTGATAGCATTGCAGAGAATAGTGAACCTATTGGCAAAATGAATAACAACATCAGGACAATAACACAACCGTTTTTATAATAACATTTTATCACTAATTAGCTCTATAATGAGGCGCTTTATCATCTCAGTTAAGTTGCTATTCATGATGCCAAATATTAATCCCAACCTCTTTAAACTCCGCTATGTCACATCTAAAGCTTGGGTAGATACCATATTGGCTGACTTCAACAGTTTTCTAAATGACCACGCCCAAGCAGAGAAAAAGGCCTCAGGAATGGCTATATCAATGCTATCCCACTACCCGGATCGCCCTGACCTGATAAGAGCGATGATTGATTTATCCATTGAGGAATTGGCGCATTTTCGGGAAGTGATCAAATTAATGCAGGCACAAGGCTTGCAATTAGGCAGTGATAAAAAAGATCCTTACATCAATGCTATTCGCTCTCATATCCGCAAAGGGAGTGAAAAATATATGCTAGATCGGCTATTGACTGCAGCCATTATTGAAGCTAGGGGATGTGAACGTTTTGCCTTGATTGCCCGATATCATAGTGCCCCTGAAATGAAAAATTTTTACCAGCAAATTGCTGACTCCGAAACCAAACACCACTTACTTTTTATTGATTTAGCCACTTTATATTTTACTATTCCTGTCATTGAACAACGACTCGATCAACTATTAAGCATTGAAGCTAATATTATAGAAAAGTTACCTTTACGCGCGGCATTACATTAAAGACAATCCACATGTTAACAGATAAAAAATGGCACCACGACTTATTCAGGGTTATCAAGCAATACAGTGCCAAATATGCTGAAAAAGAAGCGCTTGAGATTACGCCATATATTCCTAAAAAAATCTATGAAAACAGTATTATTATCCCAGCTTATAATGAAAGTGATCATTTTTTTCAACGTATTAAAAACAGCCCTTTAGCCCAGAGCAAACTCTTGCTTATTGTGATCATCAATCAACCGGATAGCGATGACGACATCCGTATTAACCAACAGCTATGGGATCGTTTTATTGAATCAAATAACACCATTAACTACAGCCATTTTCACCACTGGCTGACAATAGACAACAGCTTACTGGATGTGTTACTCATCAATCGATTTACGGAAAAAATTCCCCATCAACAGGGCGTTGGACTAGCACGAAAAATTGGCGGCGATATTATCTGCAAACTGATTCAGTCAGGATGCTTGAATAATTACTGGATCAATACTACTGACTGCGATGCTCACCTTCCCGACAATTACTTTTCCGTACTGTACGCTAACACCACCCAGCAACACAGTGCTGCCATTTACCCCTATATTCATCAACATTCAAACGACACGCAGCTACTGGAAGCCACTCGACATTACGAACAATGGCTGAACCATTATGTGGAGCAGCTAAAAAAAGCAGGCTCACCCTATGCTTATCATACACTCGGCAGTTGTATGGCAAGTAATTCATTATATTACTGTCAGACACGCGGATTTCCCAAACGGGCAGCAGGAGAGGATTTCTATCTACTCAATAAGCTAACAAAACTGGGCAAGGTCATCACACTCAACAATACTGAAATCACACTGGATGCACGTGTATCTGACCGTGTACCTTTTGGCACTGGCCCCGCCGTTAAAAAAATACTGGCTATGGACAATCCGGAAGAAGAGCACTTATATTATCACCCTCAATGTTTTAAAGAACTGTCTTGCTTACTGGAAGGATTCTCAACACTCTTCACCTACAGGGAGTCACCTCAAATATGGTTAAGGCACTTAAGCCCACCGTTGCAAATGGCCTTAAACACATTAGGATTTACAAAATTATTAATTCATATCAACAAACAAACCCTTTCATCTGAGCAATGTTATCAACATTGTCATGACTGGCTTGATGGCTTTCGTACATTAAAGCTCATTCACTTATTGGAAGAAAACTACCCACGCCTGCCTTTCAGTAAACTCTCATTGTATCAATAGAAAAAACCGATAAAGGGAAATAACAAATAAAAGGCCATTAATTCAGTATCGAATCCTTCCAAAACTTGGTTCCTTTCACTGTCGCTTGTAGGGCCAAACCACTTTTTGTAAAGGTGTAGACTGTTACATCACCATAATAAGCCTCCCCTTCTATAGAGCCACCCTTATTGGCCGCTTTAACCGTAGCATCCGCATTCCCACCAAAAGTCCAGCCATTATCAATAAAATGTTCCAACGATGATATGTTATGGAATACCATCACGATGCGATAGTCTTTGGCGCCCAAGCCTAAACCCACACCACCTTCTGCCATATTCATGTAAGTGTATTTACCTGTCTTTAAATTTTTAACCACACCGTACCCAGTGCCTGCAGAAACTACAAATAAATTAATATTGGCATTACTAAACGTAGCGTAACCCACGGCAGATTTTATTTGCGCGCGAGTATCCGGCTTTTCACGATAGAGTTGCTTTAAAATATCATCGCTCATACCAAGAATAGCTTCTCGCTTTTCTTGCTTGGTACCTGAACCTATAGAAGCACAAGCACTCACGATGATACTGATCAATATGAGAGGAATAAGGCGAACCAATAGCATAATAAACCTTTTTAATCAACAAACTGAGCATACTATATCTATTTATTTTATAAATAAGTACTATTCTAGTCATATTTGCGATTAAGTTCTCATGAAGTATAAAAAAAATGATAACTGGTTTGGTTTACGTGCGGTCGTTATGGAAAGCATGGAAAAATCTCTATCCCCTCCAATGCCATGGTTTCCTTATGTACATCTAGTCCGATAAATCGTATATTGAACGGCGTCATGTCAACCTCCTATCCCGTTATTCAATGGTTTGTATAAACCTTTATTGTATATGGCTCTGACCATTTATTGACTAACCCATATTAGTGACGACAGAGGCTGATATCTGAATCCCGCGGGATGGCGAAATATGATATCTATGAACATATACCTTGTTGGCGGCGCAGTACGTGACCAGTTACTCGGCTACCCTTATACCGAAAAGGATTGGGTAGTCGTTGGTTCTACACCTGAAAATATGCTAGCACAGGGATTCACCCCTGTCGGCAAAGACTTTCCGGTATTTTTACACCCAAAGAATCATGAAGAATATGCTCTAGCTCGTACTGAACGTAAAACAGCACCTGGTTATAAAGGCTTTACCTTTCACACGGCGGCAGATGTAACTCTGAAAGAAGACTTACGACGCAGGGACCTGACTATTAATGCCATAGCCCAGACGAAAGAGGGTGACATTATTGATCCCTACAATGGCCAGCAGGATATAATAAACAAACGGTTGCGCCATGTTTCTCCTGCTTTTCGTGAGGATCCTGTCAGGGTATTACGCGTTGCCCGGTTTGCAGCACGCTATCATCACCTAGGCTTTGAGTTGGCAGCAGAAACCTACCAACTGATGCGATCCATGGTGGCAGCAGGTGAAACTCAATACCTAGTCGCAGAACGGGTTTGGCAAGAATTCCAAAAAGCACTGACAGAACAACATCCCGAACAATTTATTCAAGTATTAGATCAATGTCATGCTATAACCAACATATTCCCCGAAATATCACCACAATATTTTGCCACTTGCCTATCACTCTTAACATCAGTGAGTAGAGTGTGTCAGGACAGCAGAGTACGCTTTGCTATCTTATGCTACAGATTAAGCGGCAAAGCGATTCGATCACTGTGCAAACGTTTGGGTATTCCCAATGAATATACAGAGCTTGCGGTAATGACCCGACAATATTACGATACCTTCCGAGACGTAGATAAGTGGAACTCTGACAAGCTATCGGACCTATTTAAAAAAACCGATGCGTTACGAAAAACTGAACGCTTCTTATTATTCATACAGACCTGCACCTACCTGCTAAGCGTTCAAAATAAAACCACCTCAAACCAACCATCAAAACCAAACATAGGGTTAATTGACGCACTTGCCGCTTATCAAGATGTTGACCCACAAGACTTGATTGCACAGGGATATGCGAAGGGAGAGTTGGGCAAAGCCATACAAAAGGCAAGAATGGCGTCGCTTAACGCTTGGCTCAATTTACACCAGTCTTCAATAACTCACGACTGATAGTTTTTGCAGCTAACGCACCGGATGCAATGGCACTAACGACGCAAGGAAAATGTGTATTACAAATATCTCCAGCCGCATAAATACCTGGGACATTGGTTTTGGACACCTGATCCACCCATAAAAAATCATTGTGATGACAGTCTAACTTTTTTCCTAAACCTTGTTCGACAATATCAATAACACTATCGGTATTTGCTCGATATCCTACCAAAATATGAATTCTATCCACACTGACAGTCACCTCAGTACTGCTTTTAATCTTTATCGACATACGATGGTTATTGATAAAAAAGTGGGTGATTTTAGCGTATTCATAAAGAGAAAAATGCTGATGTGCTAACACCTTTTCTACAAACTTCTGTTGGGCTTTAGGGGTAGACCGAGCAATCAAGGAAACCTCACAGCCACATTCAAGCAACATTAGCGCATTTTCAAAACCATTATCACCAGCACCAAGAATCACAATATGCTGTCCTCGCAGATCATCCATACCAATAAAGCTATAAGGCCCTTCTATAATTCTCTCTCTATTTATGTCCTCAAACCCCGGAATAGATTCCAGTATCTCTTGACCTACATAACGTGTCCCATTGGCAAGAATAATGGACTCACAGATTTTGCTAGACCCATCACTAAACTCGAGATAAAAACCACCAAAAACTCTCTTTATAGCCGTCATTGTCAGATTGACATGAACTGGTATATCTTCTTTTTGTATATGCTGGTAAAAATTTTTGGCAATATCAACACCCGTCACACCCTGTTGTCCCAGTACCCAACTATTTTCCAAAAAATTAAAGTTCTGCATTCCCCCAGTCACAGAAGCCTTTTCTATCACGAAAGGAAACAACCCCAGTTTTTTGGCCCATAAGGCCGCTGATAAACCTGCCGGACCGGAACCAATAATTGCTACAGAGACTTTTTTCATCAATTGAATGACATCGCCACACAAGGGGGAGCGACTGAAATCAGTTGTTGTTGCCAAACAAAATCAACCGCATGCAATTCTTGCTGCCCTTCAAAACACTCCCATAATTGGGAAAAACTTTTCTCCAGTAAAGGCGGCACAATATGAGGGAATATTTCTGCCAAAGGTTTGAGCACATAAGCACATTGCAAAGCGTCTATACGTGGAACAGAAGCTCCATCCTTTTGATCACCATAAAACAAGAAATCAATATCCATTGCCACTAAATCAGTAGAGCGATCTCGACCACACTGAGCCTCTATCTGACGCAAAACAGATTGCACCTCAGCAACAGAGCAGTCAGAGCAAAAGCTGACAACCGTATTTAAATAATGGCGGGGGTTTTCCTGAGGCTGGTTCACATTTGAACCATATGGAGGGACATTGTAAATAGAAGCTACCTTCAGCTTACCAAAAGTTTCATATAAAGCATCTAGCGCTATCACCACATTCTGTTCTGAATGGTGATTGCTGCCTAAACTGACAACCACCTGATTATCAGCAAATTTCATCAGCTATCCTGCCCTCGCTCAATCTCAATACCGACACATTTAACATGGGTGAGCACATCCATTTTATAGATAGCCAAACGTAACCACTTCACGACAAATTGTTCCTGAATTTTGGTAGCAACCCGCTCAGCCAGAGTTTCTATTAATCCGAATTCACCTTGCTGAACAAACGCTGTTACTACATCACATACTGCGGAGTAATCAATCGTATATTGCAAATTTTCATCTACGGCAGCTTGCCGAATATCCGTTCCCAAGTCCATATCAATCAATAGGGTCTGTCTAGAAATACGCTCCCATGGATACAACCCAATGATGGTTTCGACGCGTAAATCTCGGATGATGACTTTATCCATAGTAGTACTTTTTTGTGATTTGTGGATTTTCTTTTATTAACTGAAGTGATTGCTGTCACGCTGGGTAAATATATTATTATTTCTGCCCCGATAGTATATCTTAACGTGTAAAACTCAAGTATTTTTATTGCACCCGTTTCCAACGGGTTCCAAATCCTCCAAATTCCAGCGTGGTGTCACTCGCACAGCCAAACTATCATTCTGCTGTGCCAGTAAACGCTGGCACCCAGCATAAGCAATCATAGCACCATTATCAGTACAGAATTCATGCCGAGCATAGAAAACACCCGCCTGTATTTTGGTCAGAGCTTGTTCCAAGCGCTCACGTAACCGTGTATTGGCCGAAACTCCCCCTGCAATCACCAAGGTCTTCATCCTTTCCTGCTCCAATGCACGTCGGCATTTGATCACTAAGGTATCCACTACTGCCTCTTGAAAAGCACAGGCAATATCAGCACACACTTGATGATCAGGTAAACCATCATCCAAAGCATGTTTGACCACCGTATTTAAAGTAAAGGTTTTCAGACCACTAAAGCTAAAATCCAAGCCTGGGCGGTCTACCATAGGGCGTGGGAAAGTGAAGCGACCTTGCTCACCCTTTTCAGCTAAAGTCGCGATATGGGGGCCTCCCGGATAGTCCAAATCCAGCATTTTGGCGACTTTATCAAAAGCTTCACCCGCTGCATCATCAAGCGACTCACCCAACAGGCGATATTCACCAACACCGTCCACTCTCACCAACTGGGTATGACCCCCTGAAACCAGCAACGCAATAAAAGGAAAGGCTGGTGATTGAGCTTCCAACATGGGAGCTAACAAATGCCCTTCCATATGGTGTATCCCAATAGCTGGAATATCCAAAGCTAAGGCCAGGGCACGCCCAGTACAAGCACCCACCATCAAAGCACCCACCAGACCGGGGCCCTTCGTATAAGCAATTCCATCAATCTGCTTTTTGTTTAACTGACAGTCTGCCAGCAATTCATCTACCAAGGGCAACAGTTTACGCACATGGTCACGGGAGGCCAGTTCAGGGACCACTCCCCCATACTCACTATGTAAGGCAATCTGGCTATATAGCTTATGACCCAGCAAACCTTCTTCACTGTCATAGAGTGCTACACCCGTCTCATCGCACGAGGTTTCAATACCTAAAATACGCACCTTTTACGGCCTTTATCTGTTTTGAGAAGAAATAGCGGTATCATACCGAAAAAGCCGCCAATGTTGGGAAACAATTCGCCTAAAAAGCTTGTGATTAACCTCATGTCTGTGTAGAATTTGCGCCCCCGTGCATAAGTCGGTAATCGAGAACACGGGTGTATTGGGTTAATATTGACGAGTGACAGGCCCTATACAAGCTATTATTAGTAGCAGTAAGTAGTCACTCAACAGAATTTTTTGCAAATATTATCAACAGGGTTAATTATGCCTTCTGTCAAGATTAAAGAAAACGAACCATTTGATATTGCTCTACGTCGCTTCAAGCGCTCATGTGAAAAAGCGGGCATCCTGGCTGAAGTTCGTCGTCGCGAACAATATGAAAAGCCAACTTCTGTACGCAAACGTCAAGCGGCTGCAGCCGTTAAACGTCACTTGAAAAAAGTACAGCGTGAATCACGCAAATTTAAACGTTTATACTAAACACCTCCCTGAAAACGGGTTAGGAATCTAAAATACAGGGTTTTAGCCTGTTTTTGCTTTTCCCGTCTTTCAATAATAGAGCCCATAGATTTAGAGAACTGTATTATGGCTACCAGTGAACTACAGTCCCGCATTCATAACGAAATGAAAGCGACCATGAGAGCCAAAAATAAGTCACGTCTAGGAGTTATCCGCCTTATTCAGTCCGAATTCAAACGTATTGAAGTGGATGAGCGTATTGAACTTGATGACTCTCGCGTACTCGCCGTGCTCGACAAAATGGTTAAGCAGAGACGAGATTCTGCCAAACAGTATGAAGACGCTAACCGACAGGAATTGGCTGATCAGGAGCATTTCGAAATCAGTATTATCACTGAATTTCTGCCCCAACCACTTAGCGATGACGAAATCACTACTCTAATAGACGATGCAGTGAATGCAACAAACGCTAGTGGAATGCAGGATATGGGGAAAGTGATGGGGATATTAAAACCACAGCTTCAAGGCCGAGCGGATATTGGTCACGTTAGCAAACAGGTCAAAACCAAAATTTCATAAACCCTATCTGGAATATCATCTAATCAGTCAACTTAACCTGCCATATTCAGTTAGCTGGCGCTTTAATACACCAACGTCCCATCTAATATCCACCACTCGCTCTTCTATCAGCTTCCGAGTAGTTTGGTTTTCTGATTGTCTCCCTAAAGAAAGTTGATAAGAAATAGTTGGAAAAATCATAAACTTCGAAAACGTCTTGCCAATCGCACCTATATTGTAACAACCCAAAGCATTCAACCATCAGAAATACCTCAGAAGAAAAATTTAGCTCTTTATTTTGATCAACATACCGTCTTAATATTCCCAAGAGTTTCTGGTACTTATCGTTGGTAACTGTGATTACTTCACAATCTAGTTATAACCTATACAGCTTAATTAATGATTAAATATAACTAAATTTCAGGAGATATGATTGAACTTAGTTAATGACTAAATATAACTAAATTTTAGGAAATATGATTTAGTTTAATTATGTGACCAAGCTTTACATTAAGAGAAGATTGTAGTTGGACAGTTACTAGTATATGAACTATAGTTTTAGGAGCTATTAGGATATATCACAAAAAGGTCCTAAGAAAAGGCTACTGGAGTACATATTCTATACTCTGCCCCATAATTTAGTGTAGATATAAATATGTAAATTTTAATAACATAATACTGTATGTAAGTCTCACAAATATCTTAAGGTGATAATTTTATGAAAATTTTTTTAACAATGCTTTTTTTGATATTTTCTCATTTGGCTATCGCAGAAGAGGTAATCACACTAACAAGTGATCCTTACCCACCTTATCTCGAGTTTAATAAAGATACCGGAACCGCTTCAGGCGTTGTTGTCGATACACTTGGAAAAATATTTGCTAATATCCCTGGAGTCAAATTAGAGTACAAATTGCTCCCTTGGGAAAGAGCACTAAGTAGTGTAGCGAATGGAGATGTCGATGGAATACCACAACTTTCATTCACAGAAGAGCGACTAGAGCACTACGTTTTTACAGATACATACCTTACAGGAAAGTTAAATCTTTATTATAAAAGTGACAAATACCCTAATGGTATAGACTGGAACGAACTAAAAGATTTATCGGGCTATTCAATCGGTGCTATTAATGGATATAACTATGGTGATGTATGGAACGAAGCGGAAAAAAATGGACACATAAAAGTGCACAGAGTGCTCAATCCCGAACGTTTACTGAAATTTTTAATGGGTGGCAGGGCAGACCTTGTACTCGTAAATGATCAAGTTGCTAATCTTATGGCAAAAAAACTGGGCTTTTCTGACAAGATTACGCCTGTAAGCAAGCCAGTTAAAACTTACATTTGGCATATGGCTTTTTCCAAAAAGTCAGACGCCAAAAATCATGTAGACGCTATTAATAAAGCAATTAAAGAACTAAAAGCAAGTGGTGAGTTGTAATCAGGCAAGTGAACGAGTCATTTTATTTAGAGAGGGTTACCGACTTTAACAGATAGTAATTAAAAACGTAACCTTCTCATACTCTACTAAAATAAGCTAGATAGCACCTGTTCACACTAATCAACTTGTCAGCGCTTAAAGAAAAGTTGATAAAAAATCGAAAAAACACATCCCATTTATTAACGCGGCTGAAAATCCTTCGGAAACCTTTCAAACAACGAACCAAGCACTCAACTCCGTCCCGTTACGCGTCTTATCAAAAGCTAAGGGCACAACTCAAAAGGTTTTATTTCAATTATTCCCAAGATGAAACACACAATTAAACGGAGCTTGCGCTTTTATACGCATTTATAGAAGGAATGGAGGCCGCAACGATTGTAGAGAAGAGAATTAAAAACAATAAATACAGAGCGTTCTCAGAGAAAATATTTGCCTGAACATGTACACCAAAGTCAGACACTAACACACCCTTGGCACAGACCAGACACAAGTACAACAATGCTGCACCCAGCACCATGCTGAGGAAGGAAACGATCAACGCTTCTAATTCGATGAGGAAAAATATAAATATAGGCGATGCTCCAATAACCCTGAGAAGCTGAATCTCCCTATTACGTTCCCGAATTGAAGCAAGCAACATAGCACTTAACCCCAATAAAGAGGCAATAAGGATAAGCACTGAAACTAAACGCAACGTGTTTTCTAACACTTTCATTATTTGCCAAAACTCTGACAGCACAGCACCGGGCAGTATTGCCAACATGGGTTCCTTCTTATAGTTATTAATGTCTCTTTGCACATGGAAAGTTGCCATCCGAGATTTTAGTCCCAACATGAAAGCCGTAATACTTTGAGATTTAAGTTCAAGCCGCTCAACTTGCTCAATGGTGATTTTGCTCCCAGGCATTTTTACACCCTGTTGCCAGTCAATATGAATGGGCTTCAATGCCTTCTAAGCTAACATGCAATGTTTGATCAACAGGTGTTCCTGTGGGTTTTAAAATGCCAACGACCGTAAACGGGCGATCATCGTGCTGGCTGAAGCTGGTACTGGCTATGCCGTGCGACAAAACCAACTTTTCACCCAAAGAATAACCAAGCTTCTTAGCAATATCAGCACCTATGACTACATCAAGCAAGTGACTGAATGCATGACCTTTGTCAAACTTCAGTGTATGCCCATTGCCATAGCTAAAGACTTCGAAATACTCCTTAGTTGTGCCCATCACACGATAGCCTTTATGTGAATCGCCAAGAGCAATAGGCACGGCCCATTTCACTTGTGGATGAGAAGTGATATCTTCGAAAGATCCCCAAGAAATGTTATTTGTAGGCGAACCTATGCGAAAAACCGAATACAGCAATAAATTAAGACTGCCTGTCCGAGCGCCAACGATAAGATCAACACCAGAAACCGTATTCGCAAAACTTTCCTTCGCTTGATAACGAATATGTTCCACAGCCAATAAAACAAATATACTCACCGTCATAGCCATCAATGTGAGAATCACCGAGCCTTTCCGATTAAGCAAACTTTTCATAGCCAACTTAAAGAACATTAACCATCTCCATCCAAAGAGCTAATATCAGACAATGCATCAACGCGATTGAAATACCGAGATAATGATAGATCGTGGCTAACAAAGACTAACGTGATATTGTTTTCAGCAACTAATGACATCAACACGGACATAAAATTATCACGGTTATCTTGATCAAGCGATGAGGTGGGTTCATCTGCGATTAATAGTGTCGGCTTATTGATAAGTGCTCGTGCAATCGCCACGCGCTGTTGCTGCCCGATACTAAGCGTACTGGCCTGTTTGTGCCAATCATCAGACGATATGTTTAATTTTTCCAATAGTGCTTCTATTTCATTTTGCCTTACACCAGATGTAGCGTGCTTGCCAAAATGGGTCGCTAACTGAACACTTTCAACAGCATTTAAATAGGGAATGAGATTGAACTGTTGAAATACATAGCCAATATGATTGGCTCGAAATCTATCACGTTGACGCTGGTCCATTTGATCAAGGCGGTCGTTCAAAATCGAAACCTCACCATTTTTGGGGACGAGCATGCCACTAAGAAGATTAAGCAACGTGGACTTCCTGCATCCTGAAGGGCCATGAACAAAGACTTGCTCCTGAGGTCCGACAACCCAACTTTGGATATTGAGTATTGGTTTATTCGGCATCCCAGGATAAACGACATGAACGTCTTTAAGATTTATGGTCATAATGCTGAGTCATATTTAACCGACAGAAATCATAGTGAGAACAAATTGCCAAACATAAAGGTTATAATGTATCATTTTGTGCTTAGACTTAAAATCCTAACCCTTAATAAAGCATCGAAAATGGACAATATTCGTCAATTGGTCTTTAGGTTATTGGTGGTTCTATCACTCAGTGCCTGCGATAACACAGAGCCAACAAAGACGCTCTCTGGCGCTGTCAACTCAAACACCACTACTCAAGAGGTTTCTTTGAATCTGGGTGAAAAAGACACCCCTCAATCTCACATTAAACCTGAAAAAAAGCTACCAAAAACTGCATTCAAAACGGTCGAATGGACTGATCTCATGCCCAAAGAGGACTTAGATGCCTTATCAAACCCTCCCAGCTATATCAGCGATATCGAAGATGGCTCTGTTGAAGACCAGATCAGCAACCAAATTCAAAATACCATTGCAGCGGCAAGTGATGATCGCTACCAACAAGCACTTATATCCACCCGTGTGGTTTCTGAAATGAACGGCCAAGCAATTAGAATTCCAGGTTTTATAGTGCCTTTAGAGTTTAATGATGAACAAACCATTACCCAGTTTTTTCTAGTCCCATTTTTCGGTGCTTGTATTCATGTCCCACCACCCAATCAAATAATCTTTGTTGACTATCCTGAAGGCTTAAAGCTTGAAGCCTTATATGATCCATTTTGGGTGTCAGGCATTATAACAACCTCCTTCATCGAAAACGAACTCGCCACAGCAACATACTCTTTGAGAATGCAATATTTTGACAACTATACAGAGTAGAACGCTTAAGTTTTTTTGAGTTACAGATTTTAAGCATCGAAGAGAACGCAGGCCATGAGCGGTACTTCCCATTCGTTATTAATATTATTAAAAATAATCTCAACATGGCTTTCTATACAGTCATCCAATGATGAAGATAGCCCTTAACTGTCGCCGCCGTTTTGCCTTATAAAGGTATAAACGCTATTTCGCCATTTTGCGTAAATATCGTTTGAGCTTCACATAGCGCTCAGGTTTGGCCTTATTCTGTAAGGGCTTTCTTTTTACCATTAAGCACACGCCACGGTTGTTGCACTATTGCTCTGCATTCTCAATGGCGTTGTCAATAGGGGTAATGATGCTTACCTAAACTGAAGAATGGAGTTATCCGGTGTGAGCGTTATCGCACCTTGTCTCGTTTGATTTACCCACATTGCTTGGATTTTATGAATGCCTGAGAAGAGCTTAAAAAAAGCAACCCTGATTGAAGACAGCGAAGCGCTGTCTTTACAGCGGTACTGATACCACGCAGTAATGTCGCTGTGACTACCCTCTTGAACATGATCTTCATACGTACTCGATTTTTTCTGATGGGCATGTTCATCATCACTGTTGATAAGGCTTGCTAGGTCTATTGATGTTTTAACGTGATTGCAACGACCTTCAGGGAATAAAAAAAGAGTTTCATCTCGACGAAGCTGCGACTCTGCAATTTTGATCGCAGCAACGTCTTCTTTGGTATTAGCCTTATGCTCAAAACCAACCAAATTAATTGCTGGAGACGTGAATTGAATTTCAAGGGTTTCACCCTCAATGACTATCGTCAGCTCGGATAAGCCATGCACATGAGCTCCCAAGCTGGCAACACGCGTTTGCGCATAAGTGGACTGTGTTATCCCTATTAAAGCCATCAACAATGCGATGATATTTGCGATTAGTATTTTCATTCGTTAAATATTCCTGTTGTCGAAGGATACTGGTTAGTGATCCGCCTCGCTTTTACCCCCTGCTTAGCACAAAACACAAGCCTAATACTATAACTAAACTCCATACAATGTAAATGAGTCGAACACAACGGTCTGTTATTTTTATTTTTGGCGCGCTAATCAACAAATCAAGCCGAAATTGATAAAATCGAATAATATGTCATTTTTATTATAATTTTTTAATCTCAAATACTATTTTTTGGCGCCAAAACCGTCTGTTAATTGCTTTGCTTACTCGTCATAATTTTGGCACTTTATATGGGTGACTTTATCACAATAATAATCATTAAAATTAAACATGGACATGATGGATGAAACGAACGATTACGCTAGTCTGTTTGGGGCTCTTGACCATTTCCAGTATTGCTTATGCGGTGATCACAAAGCGGGATTCCTCCGCTCTCAAGTTTGTCACATGGGATAGCTTGGAGCCCGATAAGTGGTCGTCTATCTGGCTCATCAAACAGCATATTGCCCCGCATGCCGTTATCGAAGTAAGTCCAACGGGTGATCCATTAGGCGAAGGTATTGCTTTTGGTGTTCCGCAAGCCGAGTATAAACGTTCAGGCAATCAATCGACTTTTGAGAGTTTGCTCGTAGGGTTTGATCAACAAGATCCAACGTTAGAACGCCTGGGTAACATCATTACTGCTATTGAAACGACGGCCTGGAATGTAGCCAATGATCCGTTAGTCTATACCGTTGAACAACATTTTCGTCGTTTACAAGATCGCTATGGTCGCGCTTATGTTCCTATCAGTTGTTATGGGCATTTTTTTGATGTGCTCTATCAATCACTACTGATTCACAGTGATCGTAATCATTTGCAACAAACACTCAGCCAAGCGGTCAATAACCAGCAGTGCCGAAATGCCCCTTCAATGGCGGAACGCAAACAAGCGAATCGTGTTGCAGAATTACCTATTGAGCAACTGTTAGCGGAAATTGCATTAAATAAAAACGTTATTTTTGTCGACACTCGTGAACCTGCGGAGTTTGCTAAATCACATATTCCCGGTGCCATTAATATTCCCATGCGTGATTTGGATCAATCCGTTTATGATCAATTAAAACAAGCAGATCGTGTCATTAGTTATTGTGTGAAAGATTTTCGTGGCTACGAAGTGACGCGGCAAATGCTGGATCATGGTGTGACGAATGTAGCGGTGATGAAGCCTCATGGCTTATCCGGTTGGCAAGCATCAGGGTTGCCGTTAACCACTGAAGATATGTCGGAACAACAGGCGCAAGAACAACTAATGCAATGCGCCAGAGGCTCGCAGTCATGCAAAGCCTTGTAAAAAAGCGTTACCCTTCATTCACCATTATTCTTTTTTCTTATGGGAAAAAACTATTATGGCCGTTGGTATTTATGTTGCCTTTTGCGCTTTGGCATTTTACGTCTGATGTGCTGAATTATTTTCGCTATGGCGCGCCCACAGGACAAATCTGGTATGTATTTTCGAAGCTTTTTGGTCTGTATGCAGTATTGCTATTGTGGTATCAGGCCGTATCGACCTTGTTAATAACGACCTCCTTGACAACATTTTTTCCTCAGTGGACATTCTTACAGCACCGTATAGTGGGTAGCCTGACCTTACTTGTCGTTATGATACATATTGCTTGTTTTGTGACGGCAGTGTCGTTACGCAAAGACACCGTTGCCTGGAATCTATTACTGCCGGACTTCCGAGATTTTTACCATACCGCGATTACCATTGGTTTGTGCAGCTTTTTTGTCATGCTAGTGGCTATAGGTACGGCGTTATTACGCAAACGTTTTCCGGCAATGTGGAAAAAAATTCACCGCAATATGGTCATCGTTATCAGTGCAGGTTTGGTTCACGGCTATTTAATTGGAACGGAAACCCGCTATGGTCTTTACGAGATATTTTACTGCGCCTTAATGGTCACCTTGCTTGCCGCTCTGTGTTTATGGTGGAAAACCACTAGGAAGGTGACAGCATGACCGGATCACAGTGACTTTAGCAGTTGTCGCAAGCGTTTGGGCACATCGAGGTTGATGAATATTAGGGCGTGTTAAACGACCCCATGCCACCAAGCAATACCATAACTGAGAAGGCTCATGATGGTTAAAATAGCCACTAGCCAAGCTAATAGTAACCAAGGACGAAATGGTTTCCTTTCTATTTGATGATGAGGTCGACTCAGATAACTTTCAACACGAGCCTGATCTTCTTCGGATAATTGGGGCGATTTCATAGGTAGACATCCGTTTGTGTCAGGCGCCTATGCTACAATATTATTCTGATATAATCACCTTATGATCCTAAACTTGACGACTAATAATACTGCCTAACGATTGAGGTACCTGCTGCATCCCTCCCAAAGAGACTAGCTGAGCAACCAAATCATTATTAATTTCATTAAATACACTTTCCTGATTTTTATTCATCGCTTCTATAGTGTCAACCTCAGGGCCAGAATCTGTGTCACCACTATCCAATCCCTTAGTCTCTCTATTTTCTCTCACTGCTTTCATCTCCTCTTGCTTCTGCCGCTACCTTTCTATCCTGTGCTGATGGCTTGGCAGGTGCTAAAGCTGCGCGTTTAATAATCTGCGCTTTTTCAATGGTCGACTGTGGATCACCACTAACAGGGCTGGTACTCATCGAGACCTCTCCTCCTATAGCATAGTTGACTCCATTAGGACCGCGTTGAAATTCGTATCTGGGAGAGCTGGCATATTGTCCTCCCACTGCTGCATGGGCTCGTTCATGATTACGCACTTCACGATCACGAGCGGCTAGCTGATGAATCACTTCCTGCTCTTGGCGCTCCTGCTCAGCCAAATGTCGCCGTAATTTTGCTTCCCGAACGTCGGCTAAAGACTTTTGATGTGCTTCTTGCCGTTCCGTTCCTCTCCCCCGATAACTTCTGTATTAATTGTTGCACTTTCTGCTGATTGCTTGACAGGTTTGAGTGTCGATTGTTGTAAATCAGTGGACTCTTCGCCCACAGGGGGCTGGCGCAATACCTGATAGCTATGGGTAGTAGATAAGATGGGAGAAGGAAAACCGTGGGTATTCATATTGCCTCGCTAACACGCTTTAATCAGGCCTGCGTATCAATCAATGCGCCTAATGCCTCATCTGCCACTTTAACGACCTGAGCTGAGGCATCAAATACATGCTGCTGTTGTCTAATTTTCACTAGCGGCTCAACAATATTTGCTACGTTGGTCGCTGTCTCAACGCTTCCAGAACGCACTAGATCATTGGCTACTTCAACCATTTCCTTACTGCTGTTATACAAGCCGGAGATACCCTGTTGAAAAACGCTACTAACACCAGACGAAGAGTTAATCATAAAAAAAACCTGCTAGATTAGCCTGATTCTACTGGCATACCAACGCATGCCAGTAGAACCAAGGGGCAAGGTGCTATACACACCAAACAGACAAAGCTGTTAACTAGTAGTGTAGTCAAAAAATGCACAAAAAACACCCGAAATATGGTTACCGATAAGACTGTTTCTTTGTAAGCAAAGGCTCAAACTAATAGTTTCCCTATATCCAAGTCGGTTTGAATATCGATTGCTTGAGGTTTATGCAAGAAAGGAATATATCCTAAACAAGGGGCAGGCAACCATCGTTCTAATGTGGCAACGGACTCTTCTGCTGCAGACATGGTAGGAGCAATATGATTGGCCACCCACCCCGCCAAAGACAAGCCATCTCGTATAATCGCTTCAGCAGTCAACAAAGCGTGATTCAAGCACCCCAGACGTATTCCCACCACCATAACGACAGGAAGTGATAAGGCTTTCGGTAAATCAGCCAGCGTTTCTCTATGGTTTACAGGTACACGCCAACCCCCGGCTCCTTCTACCACGGTAAAATCAACACGCTTCATTAACGTACCACGGCAATAGCCCGCCAAACGATCAATAGTCATCCGGTATCCCGCTTGCTGCGCAGCAACATGTGGCGCAATAGCTGCCTCTAAAGCCACGGGGTTTACCTGCTCATAAGCCAATTCTGTATTCATCACTTCCTGTAGCATTACAGCATCACTATTGCGTAAGCCATCCGGCGTCTGCCCACACCCTGCCGCAACAGGTTTTAATGCCATAGTGGTTAAACCACGTGCGTTCGCAGCATGTAGCAAAGCGGCACTGACCACTGTTTTTCCAACTTCAGTATCTGTCCCAGTAATAAAAAATGCTTTAGACATGTTAGCCCCTGTTAGTCATTGCGTATTTGGAATCGTAAGCTATCTTTTTCAAGTGCCTCGTTAGTCAATGAGTTTTCACGATTTCTGAATTATCCAGGTATCAATATCATAAGTCATGGGAATACCTTGAGGTCGCCGAAAAGTTTCATAGGCCCTGATAAAACATTTGAAAGATCGTTTACCCATTAACGATCGCCGCTGTTTACCCTTCACCGTATTAGCGCCAACATCCTTAATCGAATACAATGCGGATTTTACCGAGTCAAAATAATCTACGATGGTATGTTTCTGATGATGAATAATTGATAATTGTCTATCAGTAATCGCTTGTTGCCAAATGTCACGGTGATAAAAGCTATTCACATGTTTTTGCTGATCCACATAACACCATGCATCACGCAACTCATAAAGCGTATTAGGCCCTAGCGAAGTAAAACAAACATAACCGCCTGGCGTTAATACTCGGTAAAAATGACACATCAATTCCGATAGATTTTCACACCACTGCAAAGAAAAATTTGCATAAATTAAACTCACCAACTGATCCGATATCTGAAGATTTTCCACATCCTCACAAAGCCAAGTTATATTATCCAGCATACTATTATTCACAGCCGCTACATCTAACATCCCCCGAGAAATATCAATACCCAAATATTGTTGTGGTTGACAATACCTAACTAGGTCTTGAGTAAAATATCCCGTACCACAACCGATATCTGCAACCACCTCAATCGAGGTGCTATCAATCACTTGCTTAATATATTGCAGTAGTTGTTGCCCTGTTTGCTGTTGAACCCGAGCCGCTTTATCGTAGCGCAATGCAGCACGACTAAAACCATCAGCAATACTCTTTTTTTGTGAGTGCCACGTGTCTACATTCATCAGTAACCTCTTGTAAAAAATTCTGTATCACTGACGTGATCCGAAACGAAGGCATATGCAACAAATGCCCTGCTCCTTTAATCATTGTGACCTGGTGTTGTGAGTTAAGTAATGCGATCTTTCTCTCTACTTCCGCAGGAACCAGCCGATCCTGTTCACCGAACAAATGTAAAGTGGGACAATCAATATGCTCTATATTCCGCTGATTATTGATACTAAATAACCAATCAAGTCCTATACACAATTTATCGAGTTCTTCGCCATCCAATGTCATCGCCTGGATATAACGACGTTGTTCTCGAATCAGCTCATCACCTTGCACAACCAATCCCATAAAACGTTTTAGGGTTTTCTTTGCGTCCGTTTTAAACGCTTGATGGAATGATGCAAACGTTTGCTCTGGCACCGCTACAGGCCATTGCGCATCAGCAACAAATTGCAAATTAGTTGACAGAGTCACTAATGCAGAAACCCGATGAGAATATTGCGCGGCAAACGTGGTAGCCAACATTCCTCCCAAAGACCAACCACAAAGAATACTTTTTTCCGGCAACTGTTGGCCAAGTTGCTCACACCATTGATTAACATTTTTTTCCTGATAATCACTCTCAATCACCACCACATCGGCCAGAATTTGTAAATCCTGCACTAGCGATTGCCACACTCGGCTATCCAGACCCCATCCATTTAATAACACAATAGGCACAGGTAGTACCGATGTAAAAGAGATGCACGGAAACAGTATCTGTTGAATCATGTCTCCCCCATACTAGACTTTAAATAGGTGGCAGGTATTGCGTTAGCAAGAGCATCTAACAATTTATCGATATCGCTTTGGTCATGATGAACATTCAATGTAATACGTAAGCGGGCGGTTCCTTCAGGCACCGTGGGTGGCCGAATCGCTCCCACTAAAATGGATTGTTCTCGCAAGGTTGCGGCCACAGACATGACTAAAGCATCGTCACCCAGTAAGATAGGTTGTATCGGTGTCATCGGCTGTGATGGTAATAAGGGAATCAACGGTAAACCAAGTTTTTTTGCTCCCTGACGAAAATAACGAATAACATCATTCAGTTTGTCTCGCCGCCAAGACTCTTCCTGCAATAATGTAAGTGTAGTAGAAGTAGCAGCAGCGACTGCGGGTGGTAACGCCGTAGTATAAATATAAGTTCTAGCAACTTGAATCAGGGTTTCAATCAGCGCATCAGACCCTGCCACAAAAGCACCAAAGCTGCCAAAGGATTTACCAAGTGTTCCGACCAAAATAGGCAATTGTTCAACAGTTAACTTAAAGTGCTCTGCACAACCACCACCCTGCTTGCCTAACACACCAAAGCCATGGGCATCATCTACCATCAATTGTGCCTGGTACTTAGAACATAATGCAGACAACTCAGGTAAAGGAGCTAAGTCGCCATCCATACTAAACACACCATCAACCACCACCAGCTTACGTTTTGCCTGGTCAGCAGATAATAAGCTTTCTAGCTGATGAAGATCGTTATGACGATAGCGCTTCACCGATGCTTGACTAAGTAAGCCTGCATCAATCAGCGAAGCATGATTTAAACGGTCTTCATATATGGTATCACCACGGCCAGTCAGCGCTGAAATGACACCTAGATTAGCCATATAACCCGTTGAGAACAACAATGCTCTCTCTCGATCGGTAAATGCTGCTAACGCTTTCTCTAGCCGATGGTGTATTTTACTATGTCCATACACTAAATGCGAGGCGCCACTGCCTACACCATACTGAGCAGCAACTTGTTGCATTGAGACAATAGAAGCTGGGTGATTGGCCAAACCTAGATAATCATTATTACAAAATGCTAAGTAAGCCCGCTGATCTACGGTGACATTGACAGCCTGTGGCGTGGACATATTGTAACGCTGGCGATAACGGTTCTGAACCCGGCGAGCTTGCAAGTCCAAGCGCAGTTCTTCATCAAAGGAGGACATTGGAAAAATTCACACCACCACTACACCCACTAAAGTTAGCTAGGGTCTGTTGATGTTTCATCTTCACCATTGCTGGAAGATGAAACATCAACAAACTCTAGCCTCATAAAATAAAGTGGAGGTCGGTAGGGTAGCAGCAGGTTCAAAAATTTCCACACTACTATTACTCATCGTAGTGCAACCCTCTTCTACGGTAGAAGAGGGTTCAGGCTCGATTCCCAAACGCTTAAACAACTGTATATCCTGATTCGCTTCAGGGTTGGGTGTAGTCAATAATTTCTCACCATAGAAAACCGAGTTTGCCCCAGCCAGGAAAGCCAATGCCTGCATCTGCTCATTCATTGCTTCACGCCCTGCAGATAAGCGAACGTGAGAAGCTGGCATCAGGATACGGGTAACAGCAATGGTTCGAATAAAATCAAAAGGGTCTATGTCTTCCAGATCCTCAAGGGGAGTACCCTCTACACGTACCAACTGATTAATCGGCACTGATTCAGGGTGGACAGGCATATTCGCCAATTGAGTGAGTAAACCCACCCGATCCTGCTCACTTTCCCCCATACCAACAATACCGCCACTACAGACCTTCATACCAGCATCACGCACATTTTGTAGGGTATTCAGACGATCTTCATAGGTGCGTGTAGTAATAATTTCACTGTAATATTCCGGTGAAGTATCCAAGTTATGGTTATAATAATCCAGGCCAGCATCGGCCAATTCGGTCGACTGCTTTTTATCTAACATGCCCAATGTCATACAGGTTTCCAAACCCAACGCTTTAACCCCTTTGACCATAGCAACAACATAGGGCAAGTCGATGTCTTTGGGCGAGCGCCAGGCAGCCCCCATACAAAAACGTGTAGCCCCACTGACTTTAGCTGCCTTCGCTTCCTCGATCACCCTCTCTACTGCCATCAATTTTTCGCGTTCAAGTCCAGTATCATAACGAGCGCTTTGTGGACAATATTTACAATCTTCCGGGCAGGCTCCCGTCTTAATTGAGCACAAAGTACTCACTTGAACTTGATTGGGATTAAAGTGTTGACGATGTACCGTCTGCGCCCGAAATACTAAATCGTTAAACGGCAGAGTAAATAAAGCGGACACTTCCCGGCGCTGCCAATCATGACGTATCCCTTCGCCTGGTTTTGCAGAAGAAGATGGAGATGGAGATTCAACCGTCGAGAGCATGGGTAATCCTGCAGTGTGATCGTGACATTCTCTATAGAGTTCTTTGTTACATAGCAATCATAATGCCTGATTTAGCGGTGTCAACCCACTACTAGCTTCGTCAGGTAAGACTGGAAGACATACGCTCAATAAGGAGGAGAGTAGCGCCATAACATCTTGATAATGAAGCACAACCCAGCTAAACAACGACAGAATGTCACGTTTAGGTGCCATGTCATCTTCGGCCTACGCTTCGTATGATGTTCTTGTTCAGAAGCAATGTTATAATGGGTGTATCTAAATTTAAACTATGTGGGCGAGGGTCTGTTAACACTTTTTACAGTAGCAGCCATAGGAGAATCACTTCAGAGGACACCCTACAGTCATTGATTCATTAAATACCAATTACAATAAGATGGTTTAGCCATACTACGGCTGGAGCTGAGATTGCGCTGTGCTTCATACTGACACCTAACCACAAGGTTGACATGCCGTACACAAAGACAGACGCTTCAAACGTATGCGGAGAGAATCATGACAAGGTTTAATGTCACAAAAACTCGTTCGAAACTTTACAACTTGATTGATGAGGCAATGCAAACTCATCCACCTATTGTTATTAACGTCCACTTGCTGTGGACGTTACCTGTCACAGGAGTACTGAGACATTAAATATCTATGGATAACAATATTTTCCACCGTTTTGATTTGGTCTGGCATTAATCCTAAAGATCAATTCACTTGGTTTCTTGAGGTGGTTCCCACGATAATCGGTAGTATACTGCTACTAGTCACCTATCATTCCTTTAGGCTTACTCCAATTCTCTATGGATTCATATTATTACACTGCATAGTGTTAATGGTTGGTGGCCACTACACATACGCTGAGGTTCCACTATTCGATGAATTATTTGGTGCAGCAAGAAATAACTATGATAAAGTTGGTCACTTCTTCCAAGGCTTTGTTCCCGCGTTATTGGCTCGAGAAATACCCATTCGAAAACATGTCGTCAATGGTAGTATTTGGCAAACATTTATTATCGTCTCTATATGCTTAGCTTTCAGCGCATTTTATGAGCTAATGGAATGGGGAATCGCTTTAGTTATAGGCGAGGACGCAGAGGCTTTCTTGGGTACCCAAGGTTATGTATGGGATACACAATCTGATATGGGTTTTGCTTTACTAGGAGCATTCTGTGCAGTGCTTATTTTACCAATCATCCACAATAAGCAGTTGAGAAAGGTAACACATCAGACCACTTAATAGTTTAAATGATCTTTTTGAATTAACCGACAACCCCATCAAAGAGCTTTACTGATTCAGGAAGCGAAGCCCATTGTTGAAAATCATCTTATACTGAAATCACGGCGTTCTGATCACACTTATTTCATACGGGAAAAGACTCTCGGTAGGCTTTGTTCAGTTGTTCGTGTAGAATGGCCGCCCAGCAAAACATAGACAGTATTTGGGTTATGTTTGCTGTGGTGCTCTCACTGAGTTTCTTTTTGGTGGAGGGTAGGCGTAAAGTCAGTACCCAAATACGTTTATTTTCCTCCCCATCTGGTATTAACTAACTTTTAGGTATTCACTCATGTTTGATAAATCGCAAACTATTGAAAATTTTGACCCTGAGTTGTGGGCATCCATCAAAGCAGAAGAAAGACGTCAAGAGGAGCATATCGAGCTGATTGCTTCAGAAAACTACACTAGCCCAATGGTTATGATGGCTCAGGGGAGTATGCTGACCAATAAATATGCGGAAGGGTACCCCAATAAGCGTTATTACGGCGGTTGTGAATATGTTGATCAGGCCGAAACCCTGGCAATTGAGCGGGCCAAAGAGTTATTTGGTGCCGATTATGCCAATGTACAGCCTCATTCAGGCTCTTCAGCAAACTCAGCGGTATTCCAGGCTTTATGCGAACCTAATGATACGGTATTAGGTTTTAGCCTTGCCCACGGCGGGCACCTCACTCACGGTGCCCCAGTGAACTTTTCCGGCAAAATATATAATGCCGTTCAATATGGCCTAAATCCTGAAACAGGTGAAGTAGATTATGATGAGGTAGAACGTTTAGCCATAGCACATAAACCGCGTATAATCATTGCGGGTTTTTCGGCTTATTCTCAAGTCATGAACTGGCAACGTTTCCGTGATATCTCTGACAAAGTAGGTGCTTACCTGTTTGTCGATATGGCTCATGTAGCAGGCTTGGTGGCAGCGGGGGTTTACCCTAACCCGGTACCAATTGCAGATGTGACGACATCGACCACCCACAAAACACTACGTGGACCTCGCGGTGGTATTATCCTGGCCAGAGCAAATGAAAAAATAGAGAAAAAACTTAACTCAGCCGTATTCCCTGGTGGGCAAGGCGGGCCTTTGATGCATGCCATTGCCGCCAAAGCGATTAGCTTTAAAGAAGCAATGAGTGATGAATTTAAAGCCTATCAAAAACAGGTTGTCGTCAATGCGAAAACAATGGCAAGAACATTTATTGAACGTGGTTTTAAGATTGTATCTAATGGCACCGAAAATCACTTGATGCTCGTTGATATGATTGGTAAAGCCTATTCAGGTAAAGACGCTGATACTGCATTGGGCACCGCGAATATTACGGTGAACAAAA
The DNA here is from genome assembly GCA_001723645.1 of Candidatus Endobugula sertula. Lineage (GTDB taxonomy): Bacteria > Pseudomonadota > Gammaproteobacteria > Pseudomonadales > Cellvibrionaceae > Endobugula > Endobugula sertula. The sequence goes on from MDLC01000011.1 coordinate 38,848, forward strand.
ACTCGGTCCCTAATGATCCTCGTTCACCTTTTGTGACTTCCGGTTTACGTGTTGGTACACCAGCCGTAACCACTCGTGGTTTTGGTGAAGCGCAAATCGTTGAACTGACCCATTGGATGTGTGATGTGTTGGAGTCATTGGAGAATGGTAACTCCGAGCAAGTGATTGCTGAGGTTAAAGAGAAAGTACTAGCAGTCTGTAAGGAATATCCCGTTTACGGATAATATGACATTGACACTTAGCAATACGTAAGTACCTAGTCAAGCACTCCTCTCACTTTATCATTGGCCAAATAATATTGGGCAAAGTCTGTAAATGAGCGATCAGTCTAGCCATTGTGCTACTATAGTGCGCTTTTTAGAGAGGTCTTGCTTATGCACTGCCCTTTTTGTAGTGTTGATGACACAAAGGTGATTGATTCCCGCCTAGTTGCGGACGGGAACCAAATTCGCCGCCGTCGTGAATGCATGGCTTGCCACGAGCGCTTTACTACTTATGAACTCGCTGAGTTACTAATGCCCCGTGTTATCAAGCAAGATGGCTCTCGTGAGTCCTTCGATGAAAATAAACTGCGTGCAGGCCTGCATAGAGCCCTAGAAAAACGTTCTGTCAATGTTGAGTCTATCGAGTTATTAATCAATCATATTAAACACTTTTTACAGTGTACCGGGGAGCGGGAGGTCGCTGCCTTGGTCATTGGAGAGAAAGTGATGGAGCAGCTGGCGAAGCTGGATGAAGTCGCTTATGTGCGCTTTGCTTCGGTTTACCGTCGCTTTAAGGATATCAGTGAATTTCGTGAAGAACTGGATCGGTTAGAAAAACACCTGATTGATCCCACATAGGCTTGTGAGACGTTTATGTTTTCAAGTGATGATCAACACTTTATGTTACATGCTGTGCAGCTTGCAGAGCGAGGCCGCTTCACCACTCGCCCCAACCCGAGGGTCGGTTGTGTCATTGTTAAAAATGGAGGTATTCTTGCGGAAGGTTGGCATTATCGCGCTGGCGAACCCCATGCAGAGGTACAGGCGCTTAAGTCACTTGATCAAGAAGCGACTGCAGGAGCAACTGTTTATGTCACACTGGAACCCTGCTCCCACCATGGGAAAACGGGACCTTGTGTTCAAGCCCTAATCGACGCAGGTGTCAGCCGGGTAATCTATGGTATGAGGGATCCTAATCCTTTAGTTGGGGGAAAGGGTTTAACCATGCTAGAGGCTGCAGGTATTGTTACTGATGGCCCTTTACTGGAAGCCCAGACTAAAGCACTCAATGTGGGTTTTATTTCTCGTATGCAGCGGCAGCGTCCCTGGGTACGCTGTAAACTGGCTGCCAGCATTGATGGTGGAACGGCCATGGCGAATGGTGAAAGCCAGTGGATTACCGGAACCGCTGCCAGAAGTGATGTACAGCGCTGGCGTGCACAAAGTTGTGCCTTGGTGACGGGAATAGGCTCCATTGAACAGGATAATAGTCGATTAACCCTGCGTAAAGATGAATTGCCGCTTGACAATGTGGATGATGTGATCAAGCTTGCGCCATTGCGGGTTGTATTGGATACTCGATTACGGATATCCCCTGATGCTGCTATTTTCGCAGGAGAGGGAAAAGTGTTGGTGTTTGTCGGCAAGGAGGCCCCTGAGGCTAATGAGAAAAGGCTGCTCAAGCAGTGGCCTGATAAGGTCCTAGTTGAACGTGTGGATACTTGCAAGGAACGTTTGGATTTAGCTGCAGTATTAGAAATATTGGCCAATCATTATCAATGTAATGAGATATTGCTTGAGGCGGGGGCAACACTGTCAGGCAGTTTCTTACGAGCGGGCCTTTTGGATGAAGTGATCATTTATCAAGCGCCTATACTGCTGGGTAGTTGTGCCCGCCCATTATTTGATTTGCCCCTTGATACAATGAGTGACAAGGTATCTCTACAGATGACAGACCAACGTGCCATAGGCCATGACTGGCGATGGGTCGCCAATGTTATGACGCGGTCTTGGTGATATGGTTGGACAGTAAGAGGAACAAAACATTATGTTTACCGGTATTATTGAAGCGGTTGGTCAGGTGTTAACAATAGAGCCTAGAGGGGGTGATGTACGGCTGCATATAGGCACTGTTGGTAAAGATGTTGGACATTTGCCGATGGACGGTATACAGCTGGGAGATTCGATTGCAACAAATGGCGTTTGTTTAACCGTAATAGAAAAAAGTGCACAAGGTTATTGGACAGATGTATCGGTGGAGACTCTGGATTTAACTACCATTCGGTATTGGGAAGTAGGCACTCCTGTGAATGTGGAGTATGCTCTAACACCTGCAAGTCGACTTGGAGGCCATATTGTGAGTGGCCATGTTGACGGAGTAGGAGAAGTATTGAGTCGTCATCCGGATGCTCGTTCCGAACGCTTTATGATGCGTGCTCCCTCTGAAATAGCCAAGTATATTGCACATAAGGGGTCGATTACAGTGGACGGCACCAGCTTGACAGTGAATAGTGTGGATGGCTGTGATTTTGATGTCAATATTCTGCCTTATACCATAACCCACACAGTGATAGGCGGCTATGAGTCGGGGACAAAGATTAATTTGGAAGTGGATGTTATTGCTCGCTATCTTGAACGTCTGCTTTTAGGCGATCAGGCAGCGGCTAAACAACAGACTCTAATAGCGAGTAAAGAATAGAATAAGTCGTGGCAAGTCACTATATTTATTTTTTTATCAGGAATCGTTTAATCAAATAGCATTATGAAACTCAATACGACTGAAGAACTGATTGATGATATTCGCCAGGGAAAAATGGTTGTCCTGATGGATGATGAACACAGGGAGAATGAAGGGGATCTGGTGATGGCTGCTGAGCAAGTACGCCCAGATGATATTAATTTTATGGCAACTCATGCTCGCGGTTTGGTTTGTCTAACATTAACTGAGCAACGTTGTCAGCTGCTCGATTTGCCTTTAATGGTGAGAGATAATAGAGAACGGCACTCAACTAATTTTACGGTCTCTATTGAAGCGGCTGACGGTGTAACGACCGGTATCTCTGCAGCAGATCGAGCAAAAACCATTCGTGCTGCGGTTGCCCGTGATGCAGATAGATACAGTATTGTTCAACCAGGTCATGTGTTTCCACTGATGGCCCAACCGGGAGGAGTTTTAAGTCGTGCCGGTCATACCGAAGCTGGGTGTGATCTTGCCCGTTTGTCTGGTTATGAACCTGCAGCAGCTATTGTTGAAATTATGAATGAAGATGGCACAATGGCCCGTCACCCTGATCTGGAAATTTTTGCCAAAAAACATCACTTAAAAATTGGCACCATTGCCGATTTGATCCACTATCGCTCAGTGACCGAAAAAACAGTGGAATGTATTAACCACCGCGAAATAAATACACGTTTTGGTCGCTTTTCCCTGGCGACTTATCGTGATGTAGCTTGTGGTGATATTCATTTTGCCTTAACTAAAGGTGAGGTGGTAACAGATGAACCCATCCTGGTCAGGGTACATTTATTAGATACGGCTCGGGATTTGCTTTCTATTGAAAAAGAAAGTGCCAATTTTAAATCCTGGACATTTCATGACGCAATGACCTATGTTGCCAAAGAAGGGAGGGGTATTGTTGTATTGATGTGTTATGGAGAAACCAGCAGCGATATTGAACATCGAATTGAATCTATGGTAACCGGTTTGCACATACCAGTATCCCAGGATACAACCTATCGACAGGTGGGTACTGGTGCCCAGATCTTGCGTGATCTGGGCATTCACAAAATGCGCCTAATGTCTGCACCTTTGAGGTTTTCCGCTTTGTCAGGTTTTGACCTGGAAGTCGTCGAAGTGATTTCCAGTCCAAAAAAGGAATAAACATACTTGACGTTGTTATTTATTCCTATTTACTGATGAATACCAACACACTTTAACAAGCAGAGAGAAAGGCAGAATACATGGCAGGTCTTTTACCAAAACCGATTACAGAATTCCATAAAATTCCTGGGGCTCGTATCGCCATTATTGCTGCTATGTGGCATCCAGAATGTGTTGATGCAATGGTGAAAAGAACGATGACAGAATTGCTGGCAACCGGTGTTGAAGCGGCTGATATTTCCACCCACTATTTACCAGGCTCGTTGGAGCTACCCTATGCTGCCCGATGCCTGTTTGAAAAAGATCCGTCATTGGATGCGGTGATCGCTTTTGGTGTTGTATTAAAAGGCGATACCACCCATGATGATCATGTGATGCAACATGTTGTTAATGGCTTTGGTCGTGTTAGTGATCGTTTTCATAAGCCCATTATCAATGAAGTCATAGGTGTGAATAGCCTTGAAGATGCACGTAAACGTTCTAATGACAGTATTGCCAATAAAGGTGTTGAGGCGGTATTTGCACTGACGGAATTATTGCACTGGAAAAGTACATTATGAATAAAGTGTAGCACGTCCAATACCAAGCGCTTTTCTGGTTTATCCCAAAAGCACCCTAGAACGCATATTGAACGTCTCACTAATCAATAAAGTAAAAAAATTAAGCTTTTCACCCATGAAAAGAATTGCAAGGTATCAATCATCATGACCACTGTTTCTCCTGCCACTCGCCGTAAAGCCCGCCACTTTGGGATGCAAGCACTTTATCAATGGCAGATGACCAACGCATCCTTAAATACCATTGAAGCGGAGTTCCATACCGATAATGATATGACACATACGGATACGGCATATTTCCATGAACTGGTTCATGAGGTGCCTGCTCATGTGACTGAGTTAGATGAAGCTTATCAGCCATATTTAAACAATCGTCATCAGGATAAATTAGACCCTATTACTCAGGCCTTATTGAGACTGGCAACTTACGAAATGACTTACCGTATTGATGTGCCTTATAAAGTGGTGATTAATGAAGCAGTTTCTCTGGCCAAAAAATTTGGGGCAACTGATAGTTATAAATTTATTAATGGTGTATTAGATAAGTTGGCAGCCAAATTGCGTACAATAGAAATCCAAGAAGCCAATAAACCATAAACCCATGCCTCTGAATGAATTTGACATCATCAACCAATATTTCAACCGAGCTATCGCACCAGAATCAGCAGTGATTAAAGGGATTGGTGATGACGGTGCTATAGTCTCGCCTACCGTAGGAAAGCAACTCGTGATGTCAGTAGATACAATGGTTGCTGGTTGCCACTTCCCTGAAAATACATCGCCTTTTAATATCGGCTCAAGGGCCCTATGTACCAGCTTAAGTGATTTGGCGGCAATGGGAGCGAAGCCGTTATGGTTCACGCTAGGGCTGACTTTACCTGAGTCATACAATGAGTGGCTAGAACAGTTCAGTGCAGGTCTGTTTTCTATTGCTGACCGTTATCACTGTGAATTGATTGGTGGGGATATAACCCGTGGTCCCTTAACCATTACCATTCAGGTACATGGCGAGGTTTTTCCTGATACGATACTAAGGCGTGATGGGGCGGTTGCAGGAGATCAGGTGTTTGTGACCGGGCCTTTGGGGGATGGGGCTGCTGCACTTGCAGCATTGCAAAACGAGATATCGATAAGTTTAGAAGATCACCACTACCTCTCTAAACGTTTTTATTCTCCTGAGCCACAAATTATAGCGGGACAAACCATTGCCGCTCTGGCTCACTCGGCGATTGACATTTCTGATGGCTTGCTAGCAGATGCCGCACATATTGCCAAAGCTAGTGGTGTTGCAATAGTTCTCCATATAGACCGGATACCCACTGCTAAAGCCTTGAAAAATGTTGATCGGGAGCGTCGCTTACGCTGGTTGTTAACGGGGGGGGATGACTATCAACTGTTGTTTACAGTAGCGGCGAAACGAGTTGGTGAACTCGCTGACTTAATATCGCAAAAGCACATTCATGCGTATTGTATTGGAGAAGTTCGGGCCGATAATAGTGGACAATACCACGTTCGCTGTTTTGACCAAGGGCAACGATATCATATAGGAAAATGCCATGAAAGTGGATACCAACACTTTACTACCTGATTTTCAGACGTTGATAACAACCCCCGTCCAGCTACTCGCTCTGGGTTTTGGCAGTGGCCTAGTGCCTAAGGCCCCAGGTACTGTTGGCACTGTTGCCGCTATTCCCTTTTTTTTCTTATTGCTTCTTTTGCCGATATGGGCCTACGTTACTGTGTTGTTTATCACATTTGCCTTAGGTATTTATTTATGTCAAAGTACGGCTGATGATCTTGGTGTACACGATCACCCCGCCATTGTTTGGGATGAGTTTGTCGGTTTATGGGTCACACTACTACCTGTTATCTTCCTTGGTTTTACATGGTATTGGCTGGTATCAGGCTTTATTTTATTTCGTTTTTTTGACATCATAAAACCTTGGCCGATTCGTTGGTTTGATCAACAGATCAGTGGTGGTCTTGGTATTATGCTGGATGATGTCGTGGCTGGAATAGTAGCTGCTTTGTGTTTATGGTTACTGATTATTTTTTCAGGGAGTTAGGTATGAGTCGGATGCGTTTATATGTTCTCTTATTATCTATACTATCATTTCCCGCTGCGGCAGTAGATAGTGTTCAGATTAAAGGGTTGTTTAATAAAAGAGCGGCGGTGTTGGTAGTTGATGGTCAACAAACAGTAATAAAAGTTGGCAAAACAAAACTCGGAGTTACTTTATTGGAAGCGACCTCTGAAGAAGCGGTGCTTTATTTTAATGGTAGCGAGCATAGGATTGGCTTATCAAAGCAAATCGGTGGTACTTACCAAAAACCGACTAAAAATAGTGTTAGGATTTCCAGTCGGAACGGTGGGCATTATTGGGTGCCAGGGAATGTGAATGGAGTGTCTATACGTTTTGTGGTGGATACAGGGGCTACCAATATCTCTATAAGTGTATCAATGGCAAAACATTTAGGGCTGGACTATAAAAAGGGTGGGCTTGTTTCCGTTGTTACAGCGAATGGCACAACCCAAGCTCGTATAGTTACTCTCAAAAAAGTCAGCGTTGGTTCTATCACACAACATCAAGTGAGAGCAGCGGTCATGATCGATGATAGCTTGCCTGTTGCGCTGTTGGGAAATAGTTTTTTAAGAGGAGTCGATATGCGTACAGAAAACGGGGTGTTGGTTTTAACAGAACGGTTTTGAAGATCTATAGATCTTTTGGTTCAGTTCTTTTAGTATTATGCTTCAATAGTTTTAGTTGGTCCTCCAATAAGGTCGCATCACTTCCAGTAAAGCCTTTAATGAGCATAGCGCCCGATGTCTTTTGTATTTCTTCCAATTCAAGTTTTTCTTCTAGCTCGTAGCTTTTTATCAACGAGCTTTCAATAAAACATTGGTTTTTTTTACCCAAAAGGCTTTTCCTAACCGTGCTTATCATGGAAGAATGGGTAAGATTTTTCTGTGGTTGTTGGATAAAGCCATTGAGTGTAATAATAGACTCTTCGGTTTGTTGATTGAGTTTTAGAATTAATTCTCCGCAGTAAAGGGCCTGTTGAATGCAACGGTCGGATTGATCAGTAAATAATAATAGAAAACTGTCTACAGCAGCTGCAATAATTTTACCATTGTACAATGCGGCAACCTGCTGCAAGTGATCATCGAACTTGTCTAACTGCTGACTCCTCAATTCTCCGTTTAAGTATTGATAAAGAAAGTCAATGTTACTGATTTGCAATAATAAACTAATCTCTACAGCACCATCATTGACCTTTTCTTGAGTCATAGTTTCTACAACGCTAGGTGGCAACGGGTCTTCAGTATTATCTTTTGGCTTGGATATTGTGGTTCTATACTTTATATACGTAATCATCATAACCGCTAATAATAACAACGCTATAATAGCCAGTAGGATATTGCTCTGGGGATGAATGTTTTCTGAGGGAATAATGCCCAGAGTGATAGAACCAATACGGTTGCCACCACTATTAATGAGTGATTTATAACGTTGTTCCTGCCCTCTTTGAAGAGGTGTAGCGTCGCTAGCCTGAGCCATAATACTGTCACTGATATCATAAATAATAACAGACGTTATCATGTTTTGATCCGTAATATAGCGAGCAATCGCCTGTAAGCTAATGGAATCTTTATGAAATACGCTGGCTGAAACTTGTTCAGCAGCCAGTTTTACCAGTGTCTCCCCGTATAAGCGGGCCATGTACTGCGTGTTTTCTTGTGAGTCTTTGTGAGTCAGATAGGCCACCACGCATAGCAGTGATAATGCAAAAATGATGCATAGAATAAAACAGCGATATCGTGGATGGGTGGGTAAATAGAGCGTAAAAAAAGTTAACATCTTGCCTGAACGTAACTGCTTATCATCATTAAACGTACTTTACTATGAGTTATTATTCTTTAAGACAGTATTTTAGCGCAATAATAATCGCTATAATAGGTATTCATTCGGTTATTGCTGCATTTAGAGAGATATACAATTTGTGAAATATATTATTTTGGTGAGTCTTTCTGGCATTGATAAGCCAGGTATTACGTCAGTAATCAGTCATATTATGGCTGATTACTGTGTGAATGTACTGGATATTGGCCAGTCAGTCATTCATGATCACCTTAATCTCGGCTTGTTGCTAGAACTAGATTGTGAAAATACGAAAGCGGCCTTCCTAAACGATGTAGAGCAGTGTGCTCAATCGATGGAAATTGCTGCTATCTTTGAAGATATTTCTTGGGAGAGCTATGAACATTGGGTCGCACAACAAGGTAAACCGCGGCATATTGTCACTTTGTTGGCAAGAAAAATTACCGCAGAGCATATTGCTGCAGTGAGTGATGTCGGTGTGGCATTTGGTTTGAATTTTGACAATATTACACGTTTATCGGGACGTATCCCTTTAGACGGAATACATGAGCAAACCAAAGCCTCTGTTGAGTTTTCTGCTCGTGGAGAAGTGGCTGATTTGAGCGAGTTGCGACAAGCTTTTATGGAGCTGTCATTATCCTTGAATGTTGATATCGCTTTCCAAGAAGATAATCTTTATCGTCGTAATCGACGCTTGGTCTGTTTTGATATGGATTCGACACTGATTGATGCGGAGGTTATTGATGAACTTGCTAAAGAGGCTCATGTTGAAAAAAGGGTTTCTGAAATTACTGATATGGCTATGCGTGGTGAGATTGATTTTAATGAGAGTTTTAAACAACGTATGGCTTTGCTAAAAGGCTTAGATGAGTCTGTTTTAGCGAAGGTTGCTGCTCGGTTAAAATTAACAGAAGGTGCGGAAAAACTGGTTTATTATTTGAATAAGCTGGGTTACAAAACAGCAATTCTTTCAGGCGGTTTTGATTATTTTGGTCGATATCTGCAGAAAAAGCTGAATATTGATTACGTCTATGCCAATCAACTGGAGATTGTTGATGGCAAGGTCACCGGAAAAGTGACAGGTACGATAGTGAATGGTGAGCGTAAAGCTGAATTGTTACGTGAATTGGCTGCCAAGGAAAATATTAGCCTTGAACAAGTGATTGCTGTCGGTGATGGTGCTAATGATTTGCCAATGCTGAAAATCGCAGGTTTAGGTATTGCTTTTCAAGCAAAACCTGTCGTAAAGCAATCTGCTAAACAGTCTATTAGTCAGTTAGGTCTTGATGGGATTTTATATTTAATTGGCTATCGTGATAGGGATGCGTTAAACGAGATATAGTTGTTTACTATCAAAAACCATCTTTGTAATTAAAGCTGTCCACTCAGTGATTGATAACAGATGTTAACAAAGGTTAGTTTTCAGTGATAAATTCGTAATCCATTGCGATATTAGGCGGTTGTAGATAATTGCCTTGTATACAATGTACACCCAATTGCCAAAGTTTTGATAACACACTGGCTTTTTCAATCAATGGGATAGTGGTAATTTTATCTCTCTCATGCAATTCAGAAACCAACCTTTCTAAGGTTTCACTATCTTCGGGGTTTGTTTGTAACTCTTGGGAAAGTGCACCATCAATTTTGACATATCCAACATCAATGTGGTCCAGGATGTCAATCTGGTCTTCCATATGCAAGGACCCATAGTTGGTAATGCAGAAGTCAATTCCTATTGCTTTCGCTTGACCTACAAATTTTTTAACGGTTGTTAAGTGTTGAATAATATCCACTTCTTTAGCTTGAAAAATAATACACGAGGGATCAATTTTTGCCGTGTTGATAGCCACTTCTAGCCAAGGCAATAACGACTCATCACAAAGGCTTGCATTGGTAATATTAATGAATTGTTGTATTTTCGTTTTTTGTTTCTGGCTGGCTTTTAGATGTCGTATGGACTCAACAATAACCCATCGATCCACTTTCTTACTGAGTTTTAAGCTCTCAGCAATAATAAAGAACTGTGTTGGGGAGATACTCTGATCATCAACAATCATTCTGAGTAATACTTCATAACGCTCCGTATCTTCTCCACGGAGACTAAGAATAGGTTGAAATAATAGGCGAAAATCATCATTTTCCAATGCCGTTTTTAGGCTACTGGCCAAAATTTTACTTTCTTGGGCATCTCTCTGATAAATATTTGAGCCATTTCCATCTTGGCTTTTTCTCAATGCGTCTGCTGCTTGTATCGCATGATTAATGACAGAATGGTAATCAATAGTATTTTCGTTAATCAGGCAGATACCAATACTTAGTGTAACCTGCAATGTCTTTTTATCTATTTCAAAAAGATGGTCCGACACTTTTTTGCAAAGTTGATTACCTTGATCAAGTAGTGCTCCCGGATCATTAGAATGAGAGATGATACCAAAGGCATGGTCAGAAATTCTCGCCACAATATCATTTTCTGTATAGTGTTCTTTGATAAAGTTGGCGACTCTTTTTAACAGTTGATCGCTTTCTGTGATACCAATGACTGATTTTACCTTTTTGGAAAATCGGTCGATATCAATATAAATAAAAGATTTAGGTTGTTTATTCTTTTCTACACTAAGAACAGATTGCTCAATTTCTTCGATCAGAAATGCTCGGTTATATAAGCCCGTAGTCGCATCATTAAATTTAATATTCTGTAACTCAGCTTCAATGATTTCTTGAGTCTCTAATTTGGCATAACAAATGAGTTGAATACACTGTTCACCTTCGTGTTCACCGATAAAGAGTTCAGTAGCCATTTTTTTCTTACTACCATCAGATAAAACAGCTGTAAACTTCAGTTCATTGTGTTCTGAAACATCTTTTTGTAAGCTGAAATCTTTTAGCACCTTCTTAACGTGCTGATGGTTGCTTTCATCAATCGTGTCCATAATCGGGGTGAGTTCAACTTCACCTCTACTTTCATAGCCCAGCATCTCGGCAAAGGAGTCATTAGCATAGAGATACATACCATCCTGCACAAAAGCAATGCCATCCCGAGAGCTATCCAATAATTTCTGGTTGCGGCGTTCGACTTCTTTCAAACGGTTTTGGATAACGTTTGTCAATTTACGTTGACGATGATTTTCCAATTCACGGTTAACAATAAGCAGCAGATGCTGATCATCATCCAACTGAGCCACATCACAGGCACCCAGTTTCATTCCATCAATAATAGACTGGCTGCTGATGTCATCCGTTAATAAAATGGTGGCTGTATTTTTTTCCAGTTTACGCATATTGCGTATTACTGTTGCAGGTGATAATGACTTGCAATTATCATAAGCAATGACTAGATCCCAGTCCTGCTCTTCGACAATCTTATTCAAACTGTCTTCTGAAGTAATATGCTGTGCACGGCAAGGTTTCCCCGCGTTTTGGAACATACTACTCAGCCTTTTGGCTTCTTGGGGGGAGTTATTGACAATAATCAATCGAAAAGTTGTCATCGCTGTATTCATTGGAAATCGATCATCGTTTACTACTAAGGGTTATTGTTAACATGGACCTCTATCATACTCGTCTCAGATCATTTTTGTCATAGTATATGTTGAATAAATATCAAACGGGGCTCTTAGAGGGTTGGCCTGCAACTTCGCTCACTAGTTTGGGTACCATATAACCAGGTAAACGAGCAATGACGGCTTGGTGCAGCGCCCTTGCTCGCTTAAGTTCAGTGTTAAAATGCGTAGCCCCGGCCACTTTATCCAGTGTATAGAGATAATAAGGGATAACCCCGGCAGTAAACAATGACTCACATAGTTGGATCAATTGCTCTTCCGTATCGTTCACCCCTTTTAATAATACTGCCTGATTAAATAGTGTAATACCTGATGCCTTTATGCGCTGTATGGCATGTAATAGTTCACTACTTTTCAGCTCGTTCGAATGGTTTATATGTAGTACCACAATCGTCTGTAGCCTGGATTCCGTCATCCATTTCAAGCTCTCCACTGTTATTCTTTCTGGTATAACGACGGGTAAACGAGTATGAATACGTAGGCGCTTAATATGTGAAATAGCCGCTATTTTTTGCGTTAACCAACGTAATTGCCTGTCACTGGCACTTAAAGGATCTCCTCCAGAATAGATGACTTCACTAATTTGAGGGTTGGCAGCCAGTTCACTAATGGCTTGCTCCCACTCTGGTCGACTTAAGCGATTATCCGCATAAGGAAAATGACGACGAAAACAATAGCGACAGTTCACAGCGCAGTGCCCATTTACTATCAGTAGCGCTCTGCCATGGTATTTGTAAATAATCCCTTTGCTGGGGTTTTGCTGTTCACCGACGGGGTCAAATAGATAGCCTGGGCTGTGTTGTAGTTCTTGCTTTATGGGTAAGACTTGTTTAAGCAAAGGGTCATTAATATCTCCTTTAGCCATGCGCTTGATAAACGATAAAGGCACCCGTAGAGGAAATTGTTTATTGGCTGCCCTGGTGGCAGGCAGGTGAATAGGGTCCAGGTCCAGTATATTAAAGAGCTCTTCTGGGCTAGTAATACATTGTTGCATAGCCTGCTGCCAGGTATTTGTCGCCAATACGCTGTTTTTTATCGTTGAATCGTTGTCTGTCGCGTCAATACGCTGCCATGATGGTGCAGTTCGATGTATCATTAAGCTTTTATCACTTCTGTTTAAGTTGAGGAAGCAATGGGTAATTATTCTACCAATGAATTTCGCAGTGGTTTAAAGGTCATATTGGATGGTGAACCCTGTTCAATCTTAGAGAACGAATTTGTAAAGCCAGGTAAAGGTCAAGCATTTAACCGCGTTAAACTGCGTAATCTTAACACAGGTCGAGTTTGGGAACGTACCTTTAAGTCTGGGGAGTCCATTGAGGGTGCAGACGTGATAGACCAGGATATGGAATATTTGTATACTGACGGTGAATTCTGGCACTTTATGGTCCCTGACAGTTATGAACAGTTTCAAGCCGATGAAAAAGCAGTAGGTGATGCAGCAAAATGGTTGAAAGAGCAAGATAAGGTCTTGGTGACTTTGTATAATGGTTCTCCATTAGTGATAACCCCACCTAATCACGTTGAATTAGAAATTGTTGAAACTGACCCCGGCCTGAAAGGTGATACTGCGCAAGGCGGTACTAAACCCGCTATTCTTTCTACCGGAGCAGTAGTTAAAGTTCCCTTATTTTTATCAATTGGGAAATCCATTCGTGTTGATACTCGCACGGGGGAGTACTTAAGTCGTGCCAAAGACTCCTAAGTCGTGATTCGTCATGTTGAGACTATCCGTTAAAGGATACCGCTTAAACGGAAAATATTTCACTAAGTAACAACAATGACAACGACTTCTTTACTCAAACATCCTTGGAAACCTTCTGCATCGTTAACTACGTTGCAGGCTCGGGCTCGTCTTTATCAGATGATTCGTCTATTTTTTTCCCAAAGAAATGTATTGGAAGTGGATGTCCCGATATTGAGTCAAGCAGCTACAGTAGACCCATTTATTGATAGTTTGTCGACGTTAATGATGGGTGATACTTATTACCTGCAAACCTCACCGGAATTTTTTATGAAGCGCTTGCTGGCAGCTTACCAACAGGATATGTATTATTTAGGGAAAGCCTTTCGTCAAGGAGAACAGGGACAGCGACATGCTCCAGAATTTACTATGCTGGAATGGTACCGAGTAGGTTGGGATGACCGACAATTAATCAACGAGGTTAAAGAGCTGATCCAACACTGCTTACCTGAAGTTTCTTACCAAGCATTTAGCTACAAAGAGTTATTTCAACAACAGCTATCACTTGATCCTCATAACGTTTCTGTTGATGAATTAAAGAAACTTGCCCATCATCGGCTTGATACGGTGTTAGACTCAAATGATAAAAATACTTGGTTAGATTTATTATTTTCCCATTGTATTGAACCACAACTACCTGACGCTTTGGTTTGTGTATTTGATTTCCCTGAGTCACAAGCGGCATTGGCACGTATAGAACATAACCTGGGGCAGCAGAAGGTAGCGCGGCGTTTTGAGATGTATGTTAATCGTATGGAGTTGGTTAATGGTTATTGGGAGTTAAGAGATGCTAACGAGCAGGAACGACGGTTTAAAGCCGATGTTACTTATCGCCGACGATATGAATTACCTGAATTGCCTTATGACCAAGCGCTAGTGAGTGCTTTGAACGAAGGGTACTTTCCTGAATGTGCCGGTGTGGCTTTAGGGATAGATCGTTTACTCATGTGTTGTTTGCAAACACAAAATATACAGGATGTTTTGAGCTTTCCTTGTCAACCCTGTTAGAAGCAGGAGATTCAATATGAAGCGCTTTTCTCATTCACCTGTGGCCAGCTAAAACCGCCTTGTGTTTAAAGTATCTTGCACTGACCCACTCACGACTCACAACTTTATACTCTTACAACGCAGTTCCTGATACATATCCAACGCTGGTTGAGGCGTTGTAGCTTCACCGATGACTTTGGCAGGTACACCCGCTACAATAGTACGTGCTGGTACAGAGTGTAGCACTACACTGCCTGAGCTAACATGAGCGCCTTCGCCAATTTCAATGTTCCCCAGAATTTTTGCACCAGCACCAATAACCACTCCCTCGCGAACTTTGGGATGCCGATCACCAGTTTCTTTACCGGTACCTCCCAATGTCACTGATTGCATAATGGAAACATTATCCTCAACAACAGCGGTTTCACCAATAACAATGCCTGTTGCATGATCGAGCATAATGCCCTTACCAATTTTAGCCGCCGGGTGGATATCCACACTAAAGGCGGTAGCACTATGATTTTGTAGGAAGGAGGCTAAAGAGTAACGTTCGTTTGCCCATAGCCAATTGGCCACACGATAAGCCTGTAGAGCATGGAAACCTTTATAAAATAAAAAGGACGTGGATAAACAATCACAGGCTGAATCACGTTGGTAGGTAGCAACAATGTCAGCACGTACGGAATGACTGATATTTTCCGATTCCTTTAAAGCTTCTTCAATAATTTCCCGCATTAATAGTGCAGATGCTGTTGGGCTGCCCAGTTTGTTGGCTAGGTGAAAGCTAAGAGCAGCTTCTAAGGTACTATGGTTTAATATCGTCGTATGAAAAAAGCTGGCAAGCAACGGTTCTTGAACAGCATGTTCCTCTGAAGTTTGGCGCATCACTGACCAAACCGGGTCGTTGTCTGTATTTTTTGTGCTCATACTCTGTTAACAATTGCTGAATAAAGTGCTAAGTGTACACTATAAGCATTGTAAAGGCGGTTACTGCATCACAGATAGCTGCTCTCTTAGCAATAAAATATATTCTGGCCAACAGAGTTCGGTACTAAACCAGAGAATACACCTGACTCACTGTAAACAGCGTTACCAGAGAGTAACACCAATAGGCTGGGCCATTCAAAACCGATACAATATACATGACTATCTTGCCATAAGATATTATTGATGTTGCAATCACCCAAATGCTTTGGGTAGATCCCATCCACCTAGACAGCCTGTTATCATTTAATATAAAATCCCTTCGGTAATTTTTCTAGGATTATACTTATCATAAACACGAAGCTCGAACATTATCATTTGCGGCTTCGACCACAACTCATTTTTAAGTATTAACCTAGACACTGTAACCTCATTTTATGGTGGGTGTTAGAACCGCAAGCCCATGAATTTACCTGTTTATTTCAACTAGTTACAATAAACTCTCAACAGGCCCTAGCTTTATAACCAATAGAACCATCATTTAGCAAAAAAATGTATAGATCATTCATTTGATAACTGCAGATTAAATAACTTATGAGTATTAGTGGCATGAAACATCCTAAATTTGCCAAACGCTTTCATCAAGCTGTTGAACTTGCCGGAGTTGAAAGTACTCAACAAGAGCTGTCCAAACTACTCGGAGTCAGTGAAGTCATGGTTTGGAGCTACCAAAATGGGGAAAAATTACCTCGAATGGCTATGGCAATTAAAATGTCGGATGCATTTGGCGTGACGGTTAACTGGCTATTACGAGGCGTAGGTGATCCAATTGATCGAACACCAAGCAGTAAACCTTCAAAACGCACCTCAAGGCCACTAAGAAAATCAACGCAAGCAATTGTTGACTTTGTGGAAAAGCTCACTGAACATGAACGGAAAAAAGCGCTAGGCATTCTCGAACTTACTTTCCAGAAAAAATAAGCTTCTCTAGGTCATCTGCTGACATAAAAACCATCGGATGTTGTACCATAACCATGAAACCAGCGACAGGAAGTTAGTCGGTTGGATTCTCTGTTCAATGTCAACTCACTATTAACGTTGGGCAGCGTATTAAAAACCCCTTTCTAGGCACTCATAGGGATTAAGCTGATAGGCTTTAGTCGGTGAAAGTGCTACCCACTCTGGGAGCTTCTGGTAACGTGAAGGGATAATACCTCTTCCATAGTCATGTTAGTGTTTAACAAAGAACGATAAACGGCTTCCGTCTCTATTCTAACTGAAAAACGACTGAGTACTTTTTTCCTAATATTGTGTGTTCAGTTGCTTGACTTGGACAGTAAGTGTTTACTCAGAGGTTGGTAACAAAGCTTGCATTGCTGAAACTTAGTATCTATCCCCAAAAATAACTTATAGATAAAAAATAAAATAGCTGCAGATTAAATAACTTATGGATAAATTGGGGCCCATGAAGCACCCTAAGTTTGCCAAGAGATTTAATCAAGCTGTTAGCCTAGCTGGAGTTAAAAATACTCAGAGAGCGCTCTCCAAATTACTTGGGGTAAGTGAGGTGATGATTTGGAGTTACAAAAATGGCGAGAAACTGCCAAGAATGGCCATGGCCGTTAAAATAGCTGATGAACTGGGTGTTTCGGTCAATTGGCTACTACAAGGTATCGGAGACCCTATTAAGCAAGCCACAGAAGGTAGTAGCACCAAATCTAAACCACGGAGAAAATCAGTCCAAGCCATTGTCGATTTTACAGAAAAGCTTAGCGAACATGAACGCAGAAAGGCATTAAAAATCCTTAATATTACTTTCCAGAAGAACGTGTAAAAAAATCGGCCCTAATAAAAATATTACACTTTCACTTTATAGTGAATCAAGGTAGTCCAGTATTCCTTCTGCAGCTTGACGACCTTCCCAAATAGCGGTAACTACCAAATCAGAACCTCGCACCGTATCACCACCCGCAAATACTTTAGGGTTACTGGTTTGAAACTTGAATCCCTGTTCTTCGGGAGCAATAACTCCCCCCCAGCTATTAACACCAATATTATGATCAGCAAACCACTCTGCTGGATTAGGGCTAAAGCCAAAAGCAACTAACACAATATCCGCAGGCAAGATTTCTTCACTTCCCTCGATAAGCTGAGGGAAGCAACGACCATTTTCATCAGGTTCACCCAATTCCGTAGTGACCACTTTAACACCTTCCACTTTTCCTTCACCTATAATTGCCACAGGCTGGCGGTTAAATAAAAACTCAACGCCCTCTTCTTTAGCATTGGTTACTTCACGCTTGGAACCCGGCATGTTCGCTTCATCACGACGATAGGCACAAGTCACACTGGTAGCACCCTGACGGACAGACGTTCTATTACAATCCATTGCAGTATCACCACCACCCAATACAACCACACGCTGGCCGGCAACACTAATAAAATCAGCAGGTTTTTTTTCAAAACCCAGATTGCGATTAACGTTTGCCACTAGGAAAGGCAGAGCATCATAAACGCCGTCTAAATCCTCTCCATCGAAACCACCTCTCATATAAGTATAAGTTCCCATTCCCATAAAAACAGCATCATATTTTTTCAACAGCTCTTCAATGGTAATATCCTTACCGACTTCGGTGTTAAGACGAAATTCAACACCCATTTCTGTAAAAATTTCACGACGACGGGACATGACGGATTTTTCCAGTTTAAATTCCGGAATCCCGAAGGTCAGCAAACCACCAATTTCCGGATACTTATCAAATACGACGGGCTTAACGCCATTGCGTACCAGAATATCTGCACAACCAATGCCCGCAGGCCCCGCACCAATAACAGCCACTGTTTTATCCGTCCACACTACATTAGACATATCGGGCTTCCAACCCATAGCAAACGCTGTATCGGTAATATACTTTTCTGCATTACCAATAGTCACTGCACCAAAACCATCATTCAAAGTACAAGCGCCTTCACACAGACGGTCCTGAGGACAAACTCGGCCACAAACTTCAGGTAGAGAATTCGTTTGGTGACAGAGGTCAGCTGCTTCAAAAATATTGCCTTCGGAAATTAATTTTAGCCAGTTAGGAATAAAATTATGTACAGGGCATTTCCATTCACAATAAGGGTTACCACAATCCAAACATCGATGAGACTGCTCAACAACCTCTGTTTTGGTGAATGGTTGATAAATTTCAACAAATTCTTTAGTCCGCGCATCCATATCTTTCTTTTGTGGGTCCTGACGATCCACATCAAGAAATTGAAAATCATTATTTAAACGCTGTGTCATAAAACTTCACCTTCGACTAGTCTATTGCCATCTACTCTATCGTTACGTAAAACTCGGCTATGCAAACGATTACGCGACCTGTTCCTGAACAGTAGGTTCGAGTAATTTGGCAATATCTGCACCTTTAGGTTTGACCAATACAAAATAGCTCACCATATCAGTAAAATTATCCAATAAATATTGTCCCCACTCACTGCTAGTTTCTTCAACAAACTCAGTAATCACTTCACGCAGGTGATCGCCATGAACCGATAATTCAGCACTACCTAAACGATGAATATCAATCAGTTCTGGATTATAACATTTGGCTAATTGCTGTTTTTGATCAAACACATAAGCGAAACCACCTGTCATTCCCGCCCCAAAGTTAACCCCAGTTTCACCCAGAATCGTCACTTGTCCACCAGTCATATACTCACAACAATGGTCACCCGCTCCCTCAACAACCGCTTTTGCTCCCGAGTTCCGTACAGCAAAGCGTTCACCAGCAAGACCAGCAGCAAATAACTTACCGCCCGTTGAACCATATAAACAAGTATTACCAATGATACTGGTTTTCTGCGTTTTAAATTCAGAACCCTGGGGCGGACGTATAACCAGTTTACCTCCAGCCATCCCCTTACCAACATAGTCATTAGCATCACCTTCTAGATACATATGCAAGCCACCCGCGTTCCAAACACCAAAGCTTTGGCCTGCAATACCCGTTAATTTCAGCACAATAGGGGCAGCTTCCATTCCCTGATTGCCATAACGTTTAGCCATTTCTCCTGATAAGCGTGCGCCAATTGAACGATCGCAATTGGTCAATTGATAACTGAATTGACCACCGGATTTAGATTCAATGGCAGGCAATATTTCTGCTACCATACGTTCGGCTAGGTCCCCCTTGTCAAAAGGATTATTTTGCTCCACTTGACAATATTGTGGCTTATTCTTAATCCGTTCATCCGTATAAATAATGGGGCTTAAGTCCAAGCTTTTGTGCTTATCTGTATTTCCTTCTACCACTTCTATCAAGTCTACCCGGCCAATCAGCTCCTCTATTGAACGCACACCCAACCTAGCCATCCACTCTCGAGTTTCCTGAGCAACAAAACGAAAAAAGCTCATCACCATTTCAACCGTACCGATATAGTGATCACTGCGTAAGTCTGTACGCTGAGTCGCAACACCTGTGGCACAATTATTTAAATGACAAATGCGCAAATATTTACAACCCAAGCCCACCATAGGAGCAGTGCCAAAGGCAAAACTTTCAGCGCCCAACATAGCGGCTTTAACCACATCAAGCCCGGTTTTTAGACCGCCATCGGTTTGTACTCTCACTTTATCGCGTAAATCATTAACACATAATGTTTGATGGGTTTCACTAAGACCTAGCTCCCAAGGGGAACCCGCATAACGAATAGATGTTAGTGGACTTGCGGCCGTACCACCATCATAGCCAGAAATAGTAATCAAATCGGCATAGGCTTTGGCAACACCAGCAGCAATGGTGCCCACACCCGGGCGAGAAACGAGTTTTACTGAAATTAACGCATCAGGATTCACTTGCTTCAGGTCATAAATTAATTGTGCTAGATCTTCAATCGAATAAATATCATGATGCGGTGGTGGTGAAATCAAAGTCACACCAGGTAGTGAATAGCGCAAACGAGCAATCAACCCATTCACCTTACCCCCTGGCAACTGACCACCTTCACCAGGCTTAGCGCCCTGAGCCACTTTAATCTGCAGCACTTCTGCATTAACCAAGTAATGTGGTGTTACACCGAAACGACCAGAAGCAACCTGTTTAATTTTTGAAGCGCATACCGTTCCATAACGAGCAGGATCTTCCCCCCCCTCACCACTATTTGAGCGGCCACCCAGGCGGTTCATCGCTTCAGCCAACGCTTCATGGGCCTCTGGAGATAATGCACCTAGTGACATTCCTGCAGAATCAAAACGTTTAATAATTGATTCTATCGGTTCAACCTCGTCAATAGGAACAGGGGTTACATCTTTACGCAAAGATAATAAGTCACGCAAAGTAGCCACTGGACGCTGATTAATGAGTTCAGCAACATCCAACCAATCACTGTATGCACCAGAACGTACAGCTTTATGCATACCCTGAATCACGTCTGGGTTATAAGCATGGTATTCCTGACCATGAACGTATTTTAGAATACCACCAGGAGAAATCGGCTTGCGAGCCTTCCAGGCAGCTTGAGAAATGATTTTTTGATCGGCTTCCAGTTCACTAAAACCAGCACCCTGAATACGACTTGGAGTACCCCAAAAACACAAATCTATCACTTCTTTATTTAAGCCAATCGCTTCAAATAATTGTGATCCGCGGTATGAGGCAATAGTCGATATCCCCATTTTTGAGAGAATTTTATAGATCCCCTTGTCGATACCTTTACTGTAATTTTTGTATGCCTGTAAAGTATTACTGACTACTTCACCATCAGCAATCAGATCATTAATAATACTAAAACTCAGGTAAGGATAAATAGCAGTTGCACCATAGCCAATAAGAACGGCCATATGATGAGGGTCACGAGCGGTTGCAGTTTTAACGATAATATTAACATCACAACGCAAGCCTTCATCAACAAGACGATGGTGCACAGCTCCAGTTGCCAGCAAAGCATGTATGGGCAACTGCTTTTGTTCTACGCCTTCATCGGACAAAATAATCGTTACCGTACCTGCTTTTGCCGCTGCCACCACTTTATCCGTTAAGTCGATAATTGCCTGATGTAAACTCGTCTCACTCGGGCTATAGGAAAGCATAAAGCTCCGCCCAGGATAAAGCTCTAAACCACACATAGCATCATAAGTGGCTGGAGAGAGGATAGGTGTCTGCAGAATGACCCGATTCGCATGAGCGGCTGTTTCAGTATAAACCGACAACTCACAACCCAAACAGGTCTCTAGCGACATAACAATCGCCTCACGCAAAGGGTCAATTGGCGGATTAGTGACCTGTGCAAACTGTTGACGGAAATAATCATAAAGCGGACGCTGTTTCTGCGACAAAATAGCCATCGGTGTGTCATCACCCATGGAACCAATAGCTTCCTGTCCCTTATCCGCCAGTGGTCGCAGAATACTGACACGTTCTTCGCTAGATACTCCAAACATCTTCATAGCAACATCTAACTCACTACCTTTCAGACCCTCTATGGCCTTTTCCTCAGCACTCAGCACCAAAGATTGTTCATGCATCCACTTTTTATAGGGTTTGGACAACTTCATTTGATGATCAATATCATCTGTGTGAAATAATTGGCCTGTTTCAGTATCTACCGAAAGAATCTGCCCCGGCCCTAACCGACCTTTTGCGACCACATCTGCGGGCTTGTAATCATAAACCCCAATCTCAGAGGCCACCGTAATCACGTCATCTTTGGTAATCACCCAACGAGACGGACGTAAACCATTACGATCAAGCGTACAAACCGCATAGCGACCATCTGTAATCACCAAGCCTGCTGGGCCATCCCAAGGCTCAATATGCATGGAATTATATTCATAGAACGCACGCAGGTTTTGATCCATATTAGGCATATTTTGCCAAGCAGGTGGTACTAACATACGGATAGCCCTATGCAAATCCATACCGCCAACTACCAATAACTCCAACATATTATCCAGGCTGGATGAATCAGAGCCTGAGCGATTCACCATTGGAGACAAAGCATTGGGGTCAGGTAATAGATCACAGACAAATTTGGGAGTACGCGCAGTTGCCCAATTACGATTTCCCGTTATCGTATTAATTTCACCGTTATGGGCAAGCATTCTAAAAGGCTGGGCCAGAGGCCAGCGTGGCATCGTATTCGTGGAAAAGCGCTGATGAAAAACACAAATCGCTGTTTCCAACTCAGAGTTTGCTAAATCAGGGAAAAAACGCGGTAGATCTATCGGCATCATCAAACCTTTATAGGAAACCACTTTTTCACTCAGGCTAGCAACATAAAAAAGATCATCATTACGTAATTGTTTATTCGCTTTACGGCGGGCAATCAACAATTTGGCAGCCAGCTCGGGGCTGGACAAACCATTACAGTTAATAAACACTTGAACAAATGCAGGCTGACAGGCCAACGCAATTGGACCCAGGCAGTCACTATTAGTGGGAACGGTACGCCAAGTAACAACTTCTAAACCTTCATTAGCCATTTCTTTAGCGAAAATTGCTTTCGCCTTTTCTGCATGTTTAGTTTCCCTGCTGAGCATAATAGAACCGACACCATACCGCTCGCTAAGCTCTACACCGCAGCATTGACGCACTACTTGACGAAAAAAGCGATCAGGCTTTTGAATTAACAAGCCACAACCATCACCGGTCTTACCATCAGCGGCAATACCACCGCGGTGTGTCATACACGTTAATGATTCAATCGCTTTTTCCAATAAACTGTGGGACGCCTTACCTTTTAAGTGGGCAATAAGGCCAAAGCCACAATTATCCTTAAACTCATCTATTCGATAGAGGCCTGTTGTCATACTCAGTCTCTCTTGCTTACCGCTTTATAATTTAAGTGCTTAAACACATGACGCTGATATCAGGTAGAGCACACCAAACATGGGCTAATAGGAGCGTCGTAAATACGATTCCTACTAACATTCGGCATCATTAAGCGTCTTGATTATACGGTCAAATGCTATTCACAGAGCCTATTCTTTGAGTATATCCCCCAAAATACATTCCGTTATACCATTCTAACCGCCATTTGTTACGTAATTACTACTGTAATTTACGTAGGTGATCCGGGCCCAGCTTTAGACTCAGATAAAAAAGCCCCTGTACAAGGGGCTTTAAAAATGGGACAGAAATACTACCTGTTTAAGGACGTTTTGGCAATAAAAATTGTATGTAAAAGGCTACATTCACTAAAAAAATCTTCTATTTTCGTCGAAATCCCCTAATTTCCTGCTGAATTGTTTCGATCTTTCTTGGCCATGGCTTCGACTTAATTTGACTTGCGGGCAGTGATCTGATCCCATTACGAGCTTCATCCAACGTAGGATACACTCCCACCAAAACAGCAAACCACGGCACTCCATCACGTTCAAAACTCACAATTCGCAGTAAATGATGGTTGGATTGAGTAGCCACAAATTGCTGTACACCACGTAGCTGTCTCGCCGCCAATAGCTGTAAAGTATAACTCTTAGAATCCCAAAAAAGCACCGCTTCTTCATCTTGTGTAAAAAAGGATTTTTTAGGTGTTGGAGTTAATTCTAATGGCTGAGTAATAACAACAGAATGATCACTGCTTTTATCTTTGGGTATTTTTGATTGTTTAGCTTCTTTATCCTCAACTGGCAACTGAGGAGTATCCGGCTGGTTAACCAACACCACTTCATTTTCCACTCTATTCGATTTCGCTAAATTCTCACTAGTACTATCGTTTTCTTGAACCTTAAGCTCAGGCTCAGCAACGAGAACGTCTGCATTTGACACTTCTGGCAACATCGTTTTTACATCAGGCTCAGGAATAATATCTGGTTTAATCGATGGAGGGACCGAATCAATCGTATTGGTAGGTTGAGAATCAACAACTTCGTCCCCCCTATCTCCCCTATAAAAAACCACCATAATCAAAGCAGCCAATAACATAACAACTGCAGTCATATGCCATATGGGCAACCCCAATATCTTTTCATTATCCTCTAACGAGGACTGATCGAGTAATAAATTACGTGCAATATTATTCACTGAGGCAGGAATACCTTGCGTATCTCTCCAGATAGCCTGCACTGTGTCATAATCAAAGAGTTCAACTCCCTGATACCCTACCGCAGCCAATTTAAAGGCCAAATATTGCTCAAGCTCATCAACCGTCAATGGACGCAAGGAAATATCGTAGACCAGTAATTCGCCTTTTTCCATTTGGTCAAGACGCAATAACAATGAGTCATCACCTACCAGTAAAAGATGGAGGTAATAAGAAGATTGGTTTTGAAGTAAGTAGATGAAAGCCGCTAAAACCACATCATTGAGCTGATGGGAGTCATCAACAACAATAACAACCCTCTGTTGTAAACCCGAAGGTTTATACTGCCCAAGCACTCCCAGCATCTGTTCAATACTTGCCCCCTCAGACAGGAAAACACCCAGTTGGTCTGCAATATGGTGAATGATATCGTCCACATCTGACATCACTGAAGCCTGAACCAAGCAACACTTAGCAGTGTCATGTAATTCAGTCATAGCTCGGTGCACAAACGCTGTCTTGCCAACACCCCTCTCACCTAAAACTGCTACTACATTGTTGCTAAATTGGCACAGATGCAGTATTTCATCTAAAACAGCTCGGCGGTCTCCCCCCATAAAGAAAGTATCAGCAGTTGAATACTCTTCTAGGGCTAGCTTGGACATAAGGCAAGGACTCCTGCCGATTTTCAAGATTGTTTAGAAACAATTTTTAATGGCTTGTGTTACCTGCTCAATGGATGCTTTGTCGGTCACTACCGCTTTACCAACCGACTCCAGTAAGACCAGTCGTAAACGACCATCCAGCACTTTTTTATCTCTTAACATGAGTGCTAGAAATTGCTCAACTGACATATTATCAGGTAATCTAGTGGGTAAATGAGCGCGGGTCAGCAAATTACACAAACGCTCCACTTCAGCGCGAGCAATGTTACCCATTAGGTGTGACAATTCCAGCGCCACCACCATGCCTGCAGCAACGGCTTCACCATGCAACCACACACCATAGCTTTGAGCCGTCTCAATGGCATGTCCAAAGGTATGTCCTAAATTAAGAATAGCGCGAATATTGTCTTCTTTTTCATCCAGCAAAACAACATCGGCTTTATTCTGACACGAACGAGTAATTGCCTCGACCATCAGGTGCTCATCACAAGACATAAGTGGCGTTATATTTTCCTCAATCCATTGATAAAATGGGAGATCAGCAATCAGGCCATATTTAATCACTTCCGCCATCCCGGCTGACAGTTCTCTTGCCGGAAGCGTTTTTAATACGTCCGTATCGATAATGACACATTGTGGTTGATGGAATGCACCTACCATATTT
Source organism: Candidatus Endobugula sertula (assembly GCA_001723645.1). Classification (GTDB taxonomy): domain Bacteria; phylum Pseudomonadota; class Gammaproteobacteria; order Pseudomonadales; family Cellvibrionaceae; genus Endobugula; species Endobugula sertula. The sequence goes on from MDLC01000011.1 coordinate 64,706, forward strand.
TTGCCAAGAGGGTGATTAACACCTGTCTTGCCTCCCACAGAAGAATCTACCTGGGACAATAGTGTGGTAGGAATTTGAATAAAAGCAACGCCTCGTTGGTAGGTCGCTGCAGCATAACCCGTCATATCACCCACAACACCGCCACCCAAAGCGATTAATGTGGTGGTACGATTATGATTATTTTCCAACAAGCAATCATAAATGCCTTTTACTGTATCCAGCGTTTTAAATGATTCCCCATCAGGGAGAATAACAACATTCACCTGATAAGCATCAAGGTGCCGCTTTACTTTTTCAAGGTAAAGAGGTGCAATAGTTTCATTGGTGACAATACAGACCTGACGCCCACGAATATAAGAGCGCAGTTTATCTGCATCCGACAGCAGTTCTTGACCGATATAAATAGGATAGCTATGCTGATCACCCAGCTCTACTGTCAGCCTATTATTTCTCATCATCCGCGCTATCACCTTTTAGATTAGACACAATACGTTGCACAACAGCCTTAGGGCTTTGAGTATCTGTCACTACACTATGGGTAGCAACCTCACGGTACAAAGGTTCTCGTTCCTCTAACAGAGCCAGAATTTTTTCGCGAGGATTATCAACTTGCAACAAAGGTCGTTTTTTATCCTTATAAGTACGTTGCACAAGATGCTCTGGATCGGCGATAAGGAAAATAACAGCCTCTGCCTGTTGTATAAGTTCACGATTTTTCTGTCGAAGAATAATACCTCCACCAGTGGCTAAAACAAACTGCTCCTCTTTTACCAATGCTTCTAAAGCAGCTGTTTCCCGATCACGAAAGCCAGCTTCACCTTCCATATCAAAAATCCACGAAATATCTGCGCCACTCCTTTCTTCAACAACATGATCACTATCTCTAAAAGGCAAAGACAAATGATGAGCCAATAAACGACCTATGGTCGATTTGCCGGCTCCCATGGGGCCAACCAAAACAATTTTCTGAAAAAAGCGCATTATTAATCAAATATGCTATCTGAAAGAATACGAGGGGTAATAAATATCAATAACTCACTTTTTTCATCGATGTTGATATCACGACGAAACAATCGACCCACAACAGGAATATCCCCCAACAAGGGCACTTTGCTCTCCGACTCTGATCTGCTTTGCTCAAAAATACCACCAAGAACAATGGTATCACCATCCCCAACCAATGCAGTCGTCGTCAGCTCGGTTACATTAATCGGTGAACCACTGACCGTTACCGTATTATTATCTAGTGAGTCTCGATTAACTTTTAATTCCATAATAATTTTATTATCAGGGGTGATTTGCGGCGTTACCTCCAGACTCAATACTGCATCCTGAAAAATGGTCGTTACCGTATCGCCATCACTGGAAGTAAAGGGGATTTGTTGACCACTTTCTATTTTAGCTGTCTGCTTGTCACCAGTTAACACTCTCGGTTGCGATATTACTTCACCATAGCCTGCATTTTCCAAAGCAGTAATTTCCAGATTAAGAGAAATATCTCCGGGAAGATAAGTAATGCCAAAAGTACCCGCAGCCGCAGACAGAGTGGGTGTAGCAACAGTAACCTCACCACCAAGATCATCACCCGTCCCTACGAGTACAGGGTCTGTGCCTCTTAGTTGAATACCAAGCTCACGACGGAAATTATCATTGGCTGAAACAATTCTCGCCTCTATCATTACTTGGCGTACCGGGATATCAATTTTTTCAATGAGTTCCCGTACGCCCTTGATACTGCTCACCGTATCAGTCAAAATAACCGAGTTAGTGCGCGTATCGATCACCACTGAACCCCGCGAAGATAACATGCTACCCGACACCTCTTCAATGCTGTCAGAAGACGAGGTGTCGCTGTTCAATAAAGTCAATATATCCTCTGCTTTAGCATAGCGAAGCAAAATAAATTCTGTTTGTAGCGGCTCCAACTCTTGCAATTGTTTTCTGGACTCCAGCTCCTGACGTTCTTGCTCAGCGAGTTCGGCAGCAGGAGCAACTAGTAATACATTACCCTCCTGACGTTTACCCAAGCTTTTTGATTTAAGCACAAGCTCCAAAGCCTGATCCCAGGGTACATTTTGCAGACGTAAAGTAATGTTCCCCGCCACCGTGTCACTGGCCACCAAGTTTAAGTCAGTGAAGTCGGCTATAATCTCTAACACTTTACGTACTTCAATATCCTGAAAGTTTAGAGACAACTTGTCCCCAACAAATCCAAAGCGAGTCTGCTGTTCAGCCACTTCCTGCTTCGAAAGCGGAGCGATACTAACCACATAAGAACCATCCGCCTGATAAGCAAGATAATCATATTGTCCCTCAGCTTTAACAGAAATAGTAACATTCTTACCATCAACCGATGTTTCAATAAACTGAACGGGAGTTGCAAAATCAATCACATCCAAATGCCTTTGCAATTCTTCACGAACAAACGTCTCAAGGAATGTCATGTTTATGCTATTGACACCTTCTTCGATATTTACAGAGATGTTAGGATGAGACAACGATAATAAAATTTTCCCTGCTCCATCCTTTCCTCGCCGAAAATCAATGCCAGTAATGACATTACCCGCTTGAGCGACTACATTCGGATTAACGTCTTCTCTTTGCTGAATTCGGTCATAAGTTTTACTCGTAGTTAACGTACTATCAATAATAGTAACCAGAGTGTTACCCTCTACCGTACTAGAGTAAGTTGCTGGAGATGATAGGTTAACAATAACACGTGTTCGATCTTTAGCGGTTAAGATGACAGCACTTTTAACATTACCTAAACCTAAAGCATGTTTCTTTTTTTGCAGTTGGCTTTGGACCCCAGGAAAATCAAATACTATCCTGGCAGGCTTTTCAATAGCATACCCTTTAGGCTTATCTGGAGCCGATGAAAAAATCGACCTAATTTCAATACGATTATCCGGTAATTCAGTAAAACGGATATCCTGCAAATCCATTGCTATAGACACACTACTCAATAATGTAAGAGTTAAAAAACTGATTAAATATTTGTAAACCATTTGTAAACCTTTACGGGAAGCTAACTTCCGCATTATTTCTCATTAATAGTCATAGCATTTGGTCTCTCTAACCAGCCATTCGACCCATTCGGAACAATTTCGATCACATCGATCTTCTGCTCAGTAAGCGCCTCAATACGCCCATGATTTTTACCCAGATAGTAGCCTTGCCTTACCCTTTCTATAGAACCTTTAGGGTCTCGAATTAAAGCCCATAACACATTATCTTTTTCAATTGTTCCAACCATCGACAAGGCTGAAAAATCAAAACTTTCCAAACGTTGCTTTTGTCGATTCAGATCAGGTTTGACATTTGATTTAGCGGCAATTTTTTTTTGCTGCTCAACAACAGGAGGTTCAAAAGGGCTTCTTAAAACTGCTGCATCATAGACGTGAGGTTTATAGGGCCTATAGACAGGGAGAGGTTTTATTTTACCTGGCTGCTTACGCTTGCTTTCAGCAATAAAATCAATCACATCCTGATGAGAGGCGGGTTCGCAAGCAAGCAGTATGACACTAAATGGCAAAATAACCAGCAATCGACCGTACCTAAACAACATGATCAACTACTCCCCTCATCAATTGAACGATAGGTTTTTGCCTGTATCACCACTTTTAATTTAGAGGGGTGACTTCCCGCTGTAATGTTAAAATCATGCAAGGTCACAATCCTTGACATCCCTGCAATACCACTTACAAAAGACCCAATATTGTGATAGGAACCTTCCGCTGAAATTTCAATGGGTAAAATCACATAAAACTCACCGACAATTTCTGACTTCAACTTAATGCTTAAAATATTTAAGCCGCTGATGCTTCCTTTTTCATCAATATCATCTAACAGTCCTGGGACCTGTGTTTTTTTCGGTAACTGTGCAAGAAGGAATTTAAAATCTTGCTTCATTTGTCCCATTTGTGTACGGTATTGATCCAGTGCTGCTGCCTGAAAAACCTTTTGCTGAAATGCCTGGCGCAGCTGACTTTCATTTCTAACCTCACGATGTAATGTATCCTGAAGTCCTTGCACAAACAGGAAATAGGTAACACCCAACACACCAACCATTGCCAAGCCCCAAACACACAGGCGTCCCAGCAAAGGCCATCCCCCCATTCTCGACCAATCAATATCATTGAGGTCTAAATTATTCAGCTGTTCTAGCGTATCCTGTAATGACATAATAATCTTTGCTTACTTCTATTTTTTAGAGCCAAACTCTCTTTCACTATTAAACGTTAACTCAAAATCTGCTTTGACAACGTTCTTTAAATTAGGGGATTGAAAGTAGTCAGAACGTTCAATGTTACGCATCAGTGTAGACACTCGGTTATTGGATTCAGAATGCCCCTTTACACTAAAAAGATGTTCTTTTCTTTGTAACTGTTTGAGATACACTCCATCAGGCACAGCCTTCACCAACTCATCAAAATAATGAACGATTAATGGCCGCTCATTTTGTAAATTCTGGATAATTTCCATTTTAGACTCAAGATCTGCCCGCTGTTTTTTTAGTTTTTTAATTTCGTTCTCTTTTGATTCAAGTATTGCGATTTCTTTTTCAAACAATGCATTGCGTGACCTCTGAGTACTAATTTCAGCGTGTATAAACGCATACCAAACATAACCTACTAGTATCGTTAAAATCACCAATAATATGAGAATAGAGAAAAATTCCCTAGTTTTTTCCTTATGATATTCATCACGCCAAGGCAATAAATTAATAGTCGCCATTAAACAAACCCCCTCATGGCCAAACCTGCAGCAATCATCAATGATGAGGCAGCAACCGCTAAATCAGACTCATTGACTTTAGAAGATGTTGACATATTCATAAAAGGATTAGCTATGGTCACCAAAATATTCAAACGTTCCTGAACTAAAGGCCCCAAGCCTTCAATATTAGCGACACCTCCTGCGAGCATAATATGATCGACTTGATTATAGTCACTCGATGAATAAAAAAACTGTAGAGAACGTGTAATTTGTTGCAAAACAATATCTTTGAAGGGCTCCAGAACCTCATTAACATAATCATCAGGAAGCCCTCCCTGACTTTTTGCCAATTCCGCCTCTGCAGGAGACAAGCCATAGCGATGCTGAATCTCTTCTGTCAGGTGATTTCCACCAAATAATTGCTCACGGGTGTAAATCGTCTGGTAATCCTGCAAAATACTCAATGTGGTCACGGTAGCCCCAATATCAATAACCGCGATCAATTGTTCAGCATCCACTTCCCAGTCATCAATCATGAGTGGTAAAGCCCTTTCTACCGCATAAGCTTCAACATCAACAACTTTGGGGTGTAAACCCGCCTGCTCCAAAACAGCCGACCTCAGCTCAACATTCTCTCGTCGACAAGCGGCCAGCAATACTTGCATCTGATCAGAGTTTCCCTCTGCCTGCCCCTGTACTTCGAAATCAATAGACACCTCATCAAGAGGAAAGGGAATATACTGGTCAGCCTCAATGGTGATTTGCGATTCTAATTCATCATCGCTTAGCCCAGCAGGCATATTGATCACCTTGGTTATCACAGAAGAACCTGCTACGGCTACAGCAGCATTTTTCACTCGACAACGAGCAGCAGTGACCGTCTGCTTGATAATATTAGAGACTGTATCAATATCATTGATATTCTTTTCAACGACAGACCCCACTGGTAACGACTTGATAGCAAAGCTTTCTACCTGATAATCACTACCATGACGCGACAATTCCACCAATTTCACACCAGTTGAACTAATATCAAGACCGACTATCTGCTTGGTTTTACGTTTAAAAAGGCCCATAATTTATTTATTTTTAATATTTTGTAGCAAATATAGATTTTTTATCTATAACGGTAACTTAGCTATAGTTTATGTTATAGCACTTTAACTTGTTAACGCAACTACTTCACAAATTCAGTATCTCACATATCAAACGCTAAAGTGGCGTATAATAGGGGCTATTATGCACCTATTTCAGGTTAAATCATTACCTACATGGAAAATTCATTTTGAAAAAAGTACTTTTTTCCTTCATTGTCTGGTCTACATTTACGGGTATCTGCGTTACTATCATTGCACTGTCCAGCCTCTTTATCTATCTTAGCCCTTCTCTACCTGACGTGGAGACACTGAAAGATATTGAGTTTCAAACTCCATTACGCATATTTTCAGCAGACGGTAAGCTGATTGGTGAATTTGGTGAAAAAAGACGCGAGCCCATAGACTTCAACGATGCCCCCCAGCCACTGATTAACGCTATTCTATCAGCAGAAGATGATCGCTTTTATTCTCATCAAGGCGTTGACATTAAAAGCCTTCTGAGAGCAGCATCCGAATTGGTCATTACTGGTTCAATACAATCTGGCGGCAGCACCATTACCATGCAAGTCGCGCGCAATTTTTTCTTATCTCGCAACCAAACCTTTTCCCGTAAGTTGAATGAAATTCTACTGGCCTTAAAAATTGAAAACGAACTCAGCAAGAAGGAAATACTAGCACTTTATCTTAACAAAATTTATCTGGGGAAACGCGCCTATGGTTTCAAAGCTGCAGCCAAAGTGTATTACGGTACAGAACTTGACCAGCTTTCTCTGGCTCAAACAGCAATGATTGCTGGTTTACCCAAAGCTCCCTCAACCTTTAACCCCATTGTTAATCCTACACGCGCGCTAATTCGCCGCAATTGGATACTCAGACGCATGCATTCTTTAGGCAAAATAACCAAAAAAGAATATGAACAAGCGACTCAAGAACCTGTAACCGCCAAGTTTCACACCCAACAGCTTGAGCTTAACGCCCCCTATGTTGCAGAAATTGCCAGAGAACAAGCCATTACATTATTCGGTGAAAGCGCCTATACAAGAGGCTATAATGTTGTGACGACAGTCGATAGCCACTTACAGGCCGCGGGTCAAAAAGCCGTCATTAACGGCTTACTTGTCTACAGCCAACGGCATGGGTATCGAGGACCTGAAGCAACATTGAGTATCGATTCATTAAATCTGTTGCCAACACCCACCACTGCAACTCCGGCAATAAACCAGACCATTACCCTCGAAGAAGCACAATTGGGAGAGGTCAATTTATTACCTTGGATAAAACAACTAAAAAATATTCCAAATTATGGCGGGCTACAGGCCGCAGCCGTTATTGCGATTCAAGAGAAGTCTTTTACTGCCCTTCTCGCCTCAGGCAAGTCTGTTACTGTTACCTGGGAAAATGGCTTAAGCACAGCGGGTCGTTACGTTAACGAAAATTTTCACAGCCCTGCCCCCCACAAGGCGGAAGCTATTGTCACGTTAGGTGATGTGGTTCGTGTGTATCAAAAGCCGATAAAAGGTGAAGAAACATGGCATTTATCACAAATACCCAAGATACAAGGTGCTTTGGTAGCACTCAATCCAAAAAACGGAAGCATCCAAACCATTGTCGGCGGCTTTGATTTTAAACAAAGTTCTTTTAACCGGGTCACCCAAGCAAAACGCCTGCCTGGTTCAAATTTCAAACCATTTATTTACAGTATCGGACTGGAAAATGGATTCACTGCCGCCTCGGTTTTTAACGATGCCCCCATTGTCATCGAAAATAATGGACTGGAAAATGTTTGGCGACCCGAAAATTCTAACGGTAAATTCTTTGGCCTGACACGCTTACGCAAAGCATTGTATCTTTCTCGTAACATTGTCTCTATTCGTTTACTCCGTAGTATAGGGATAGAAAAGGTAATTGCAGGCATGGAACGCTTTGGTATGGATAGTGCGCATCTACCAAAAGAGCTCTCGATAGCTCTGGGCACCCATGCCATGACCCCACTGGAAATCGCTACAGGTTACACCGTATTTGCCAATAATGGGTATAAAGTCAAACCCTTTTTAGTGGATCATATTACCAATAGCCAAGGAGAGGTCATTTTCACCGAAACGCCTTTGACGGTTATGCCCAATGCACCACAGGAAAATCCAGAAATATCACAAGCCGTTGTATCTTCCATGAAAAGTGATCAAACTCCACTTACTCCAATAACCTTGAAAAAAATCAGACCACATAACAAACAGAAACCCGCTCCCCAAATCATGGATGAGCGGGTGGTCTTTATTATGAATTCCATTCTGCGAGATGTGGTCACTCGCGGCACAGCCAAAAGAGCAAAACAACTAAACAGACAAGATATCGGTGGAAAAACCGGCACTACCAACGGCCCCACTGATGCTTGGTTTTCAGGATTTAACCATCACATTGTTGCCACATCCTGGGTTGGCTTTGATAACAATGCCAAAATTGGCAAACGAGAGTACGGTGGTACTGCCGCCCTGCCAATATGGATAGATTTTATGAAGGTTGCTCTTGAAAACGTTCCAGAACAACTTCCTAAACAACCAGATGGCATTGTCACCGTTCGCATAAACCCGGAAACAGGAGAACTCACCACACCAGGAAACCCTAATGGTATTCATGAAATGTTTTTAAAAGAAACTGTGCCCACTGGAATAGCGGATAATACACATATCCATAAAGAAGAAGACAAAGTAGCACCGGAAGATATTTTTTAAGCATTATATCTGCTTTCAAACAGAAGCAACTCACTACACTTACCAGTAAGTAGTCGTTAGCGGAAAAGGGCAAACATCTGCATTGGAATTGGCAACAAAAAATGGATTTAATTTTTTGCATGAGGGCTGTTACTAAAGCGGAGTACCCCTCTCTCTGGCCTTGCTAATAATTTGTACCATTATCGCATCCAGTGATGGAAACGTTCCAACCAACGCAAAGTCCTATCAGACACCGTAGAACGCTTCCACTCACCCGCAACATACTTATTCGCCTCACTCATTGTTGGGTAAATATGAATGGTACCCAGTATTTTATTAAGACCAATATTGTGTTTCATCGCTGTAACAAATTCGGTGATCAACTCTCCAGCATGAGCTCCCACAATAGTACACCCTATGATGCGGTCAGAATTTTTGACTGTTAATACCTTCACAAATCCCTTGGCTTCATTATCAACAATCGCACGATCCAGGTCATCAATATCATAACGAGTCATCTCATATTCAATCGATTTTTCCTGAGCTTCTGTCTCACTCAGTCCTACACGAGCCACTTCTGGGTCAGTAAACGTTGCCCAAGGAATCACTTGATAATCTACCCGAAACTTTTTTAGTTTTCCAAATAATGCATTCACACTAGCATACCACGCCTGGTGAGCCGCAGTATGAGTAAACTGATAAGGGCCTGCCACATCACCACAGGCGTAAATATTGGGGAAACGTGTACGCAAATATTCATCAACCACTACCGTACCCTGTGGCGTTACTTCAATGCCCAACTTCTCCAAGCCTAGATGATCCGTATTCGCCTTACGACTCACAGCCACCAGAACACGATCACACTCTATTGACTGCTGACCACTATTATTAAGCAAATGGACGAGATAACCATTATCACTTTTCTCAAAGCTAACAATTTTCTGGTTCAGCAATACTCTAACACCTTCCAGTTGGAACCTTTTCAACATATATTCAGAGACATCCCCATCTTCACGAGGCATTATACGGGGAGCCATATCGACAATAGTCACTGCAACACCCAAGCGTTGAAATGATTGAGCCAGTTCGCATCCAATAGGTCCAGCGCCCATAATTAATAAGCGTCCTGGCGACTGTTCTATTTCCCATAAATTATCTGAGGTTAGTGGGTCGACCCCATCCAACCCGGGAATAGGGGGCATAAATGGTCTCGCACCACTGGCAATGATAATATTTTTGGTCTTAATAATTCGTTCGCCCACCTTCACTTCGTAGGGCGATAATAGGGTTGCTTCACCTTGAACACATTCCACACCCAATGTAGTATAACGCTCAACAGAATCATGAGGCTCAATGGTTTCAATCACTTTATGAATACGCTTTAGAACACGTGGGAAATTCACTTCTCCAGACACGTTTTCAATACCCAAATCATTTGCTGTTTTTATCAAAGAATAGGTCTTTGCGGCTTTAATCAGTGCCTTACTGGGAACACACCCCGTATTCAAACAATCACCACCCATTTTATACTTTTCAATTAACACCACTTTAGCTTTTACTGCAGCAGCTATGTAGGCACTGACTAAGCCTGCGCTACCGGCACCCACAACCACTAAATTAGCATCAAAACTCTCCGGTTTGGTATAGGGTTTATAAGCTTTTCGATAGCGATACTGATTAACAAGAGAACGGGTAACAAAGGGGAAAATAATCAAAAATACAATAGCGCCAATAATGGGTCCGGTTAAAATACTCGAAGCATTAAACTCTTCTATACTACCTAATTGAGAACCCGCATTAACATAAATACATGTTCCTGCCAGCATACCCAACTGGCTGACCCAATAAAATGTCCAGGTTTTTATTTTAGTTAAGCCAAAAACCACATTAATAGCCACAAAAGGAACAGCGGGTATTAGCCGTAAAGAAAACAAATAAAAAGCACCATCTCGCTCGACCCCTTTATTGATTTCTTCTAAATAATGACCAAATTTCCGATAAATAGTATCGGCCAATAAGATACGGGAAACTAAGAATGCGATGGTCGCCCCTAAACTACTGGCAAAAGACACGATTAACACTCCCCACCAGAGACCAAATACCGCCCCCCCTAACAGGGTAATAATAGCTGCTCCAGGTAACGATAAACCCGCCACTAAAATGTAGAGCCCGAAATACACCAGAGCAGTCCTTAATGGGTCTTCAGCAAACCATTGTTTAAGAATATCCAATGACAAATATTGGCTACCATCAAAAAAGAAAAAAGCACCCACAAGCACAGCAACAGTAAAAAAAATAAGGGTTTTTTTAAGCATCATAATAAAAGGCTACTTGTTATCATTAGAGTTAAATGAGATTGCGATATAAAAACATAGGTTATTAGCAGAGGTTTAAGCAAATGACGTTCGATAAATAGATTATATACTCTATTAAGCCATCTCTAAAAATGATAATTTTTTACCATCAGATGGCACAGAAACCGTGAAAGCAAGAAAGCGCGACTCAACTTACCATCAATTTTTAGCACTAGCGCTAATTAACTATAAAAAATGATGCATATCAGCACTAAGGTCTTGTCTATTTAAGCAACAATCCTTATCATTTCCCCTCCTTAACTGATACTATCCGAAACAACCAAGAAAAGAGGTCAACTATGAGCGACGCCATCACCCATGTGACAGATGCAAGCTTCGACGAAGATGTGTTAAAAGCAGGAAGACCTGTGCTGGTGGATTTTTGGGCAGCTTGGTGTGGCCCCTGCAAAATGATTGCTCCTGTACTCGAAGAACTCTCTATTTCCAACGAGTTCAAAGACAAAATCACCATTTGCAAAATGGATGTAGATGAGAATAAAGAGACACCGGCTAAGTTTGGTATTCGTGGTATCCCAACCTTAATGATTTTTAAGAGTGGCAATATGGAAGCCCAAACGGTTGGCGCATTATCCAAGCCTGATTTAGTTAGCTTTATTGAATCAAATCTCTAAAACACCGCCCGAAGCACTTTGCCTTCTGCAAAAAAGTGCTTCTTTTTATAAAATGATGACTATTCTTACTGAAAAACCCCTTAAGAAGCTTGCACCGTTGTATAAATTCGCTATACTTAAACGTAATTCAATATTATCTGTGATTTTTTCTGCCCTAAAAAACTGTATTCTAGGGTCATATCAATCACTACTGGCATGTCGCCCATACTTTCTCGTTTTTACCATTGACGCCCGAGATCGCGTTTTGTGTATCTTAACAAGTATGTCTTCACAGCCAGCAGGTGCTGGCCCAGATAATAAACAATATTTTATTTTTAAACCAATAGTAAAAGTAAACTAGGCAAGTTACCTATCTACTTACATAGCTTAACAATGAATTCTGCGACAGTAGCCTACCGGCTATAAACATTCTGTGGTCACATACCTTAACATCAAAGCACTTTTTATGAATTTAACCGATCTAAAAACCAAGCCCATTGAAGAACTCATCAATATCGCCAAGGAAATGGGCCTAGATAACGTTGCCCGTTCACGTAAACAAGATATTATTTTTAATATCCTTAAACGACATGCCAAAAGTGGAGAGGATATTTACGGTGACGGAGTATTAGAGATACTACAGGATGGCTTTGGCTTTCTACGCTCAGCGGATAGCTCTTACCTTGCCGGTCCCGATGATATTTATGTATCACCCAGTCAAATTAGGCGATTCAACCTACGTACAGGTGATAGTATTTCCGGTAAAATTCGCCCTCCAAAAGAGGGGGAACGTTACTTTGCCTTGCTAAAAGTCAGTGAGATTAACTTTGACAAGCCGGAAAACTCTCGCCACAAAATACTGTTTGAAAACCTGACACCATTATTTCCTGATGACCGCCTAACTCTAGAAACGGGTAATGGTTCTACAGAAGATTTAACGGGTAGAATTATTGACTTGGTATCCCCTATAGGTAAAGGGCAACGTGGCTTAATTGTTGCTCCACCCAAAGCGGGCAAAACCATTATGATGCAAAATATTGCTCAGGCCATTACCCGTAACAACCCAGAATGTCACCTTATTGTCTTACTGATTGATGAACGACCTGAAGAAGTGACAGAAATGCAACGCTCGGTGCGTGGGGAAGTGGTCGCATCGACCTTCGACGAGCCCCCTTCACGTCACGTACAAGTCGCAGAGATGGTTATCGAAAGAGCCAAACGTCTTGTTGAACACAAAAAAGATGTCATTATTTTATTAGATTCGATTACTCGTCTTGCTCGCGCCTACAATACCGTTATCCCATCATCCGGTAAAGTACTCACTGGTGGTGTTGATGCTCATGCATTAGAAAGACCCAAACGCTTTTTTGGTGCAGCCCGTAATATCGAAGAAGGTGGTAGCCTGTCAATTGTAGCGACCGCATTAATTGATACTGGCTCTAAAATGGATGAGGTTATCTACGAAGAATTTAAAGGTACTGGCAACCTTGAATTGCACCTTGATCGTAAAGTTGCAGAAAAACGTATTTATCCAGCAATTAACGTTCGCCGTTCAGGCACACGCCGTGAAGAGTTACTGACCAAAGAAGATGAACTACAACGTATCTGGATTTTGCGTAAACTATTAAATGATATGGAAGATGTCTCTGCGACGGAATTTCTTGTTGATAAACTGAAAGACTTCAAAAGTAATGATGAATTTTTCTTATCAATGAAACGCAAATAACTCAACAAGGTCAGAGAAATATTTACAACAACATATTTCGTATTCGCACGAGTAAACGTTACTCTGACCCTATTACATTAGACAGTTGCTCTTGATAAATTTCTATCATCTCGTCAAGTTTTCTTTCCCAATCGTATTCCTGCTCTACTTTACAACGTCCAGCAATTCCCATTTTCCTAGCAAGCTCCGGGTCTTTGGCCAGTGATAGTAAAGCATTCGAAAAGCCATCAACCAAGGTGACTCTGGATATTGGGTCAACCAAAAAACCACAAGTATCATCCAAATAATCAGCGGGGCCACCCCAATTGGTTGCAATTACCGCCACAGAGGATGCCATCGCTTCGAGTAAAACTACACCACCACAATCGTGTAAGCTGGGCAAAACCAATGCTCTTGCACCACTTAAAAACTCAGTAATTTCAACTTGCTGTAACCAACCTTCGAATTTAACCTCACCTACCGACGAAGCATGATTATTAACGAACTGCTCCAAGTGTTTCCTTTCAACGCCGTCACCAATAATATGCAGTATCATTTTTCCATATTGTTCGCAGGCATTAAAAAAAGCGTCTAATAATATATCAACCCCTTTTAAGGGAATTAGACGTCCTACATAAACAAAGGTCGGTGTCGTTGTTACCTTATCCGGTAAAGGTTTCCACAAAGACAAATCAACCGCATTGTCAACCAATAAACGAGTCGCTCCTTTTAGGTTTTTAGGGAGCGCAGCTTCACTGCGTTTGTTCGCCACTAATAATAGAGCAGCTTCTTTCTTCCCTGGAAAGAGAATGTTCATTATACCTGAAAAGCTTCTGCCAATACGGTTAACCCAAAAGACAAAACGACTTTCATAACCAGAAAAATGCTCAGGATAATTCATCCCTCCATTTAACGGACCATAAATAACGGGAACTCCAAATCCATACATTAAAGAAGACTCTTTAGGAGAAACAGGAATGACCTGATGAATAATAGTCTCTTGTTTATTAGTAATTAAGGCGCGAATTCTTTTCTTTTGTTGAATTTGGGTTAATACTCTTAACATAAACCCGAAGGTTAAATAGCCCAAACGGTCTGGTAGTGGCTTTTGAACAAAATGGATTAATCGATGTAATTTAGTATCAGGAACATAAAAAATACGATGCTTGTGTCCCTTGAAATATTTTTCTAAAAAGCTACGAGATCGTTCATGTACTACTAAAAATACATCAATATCTCTTGCCAATAAAACTCGAAAATAATGACAAGGCAACGCCGCTTCACCACCAAAATCAATAGAGGCATGATCTGCCACTAGAATAATTTTCATGTGCACCCCTGATTGTTAAAAGTAAATATATAGCCATAGCATTTGCAATCATTCAATCGTCGACTCAATAACCGTCATTGCTAAACTTTCAATGTCAATCATTCTATGCAAATAAAGGTTTCTCACAATTTTAATAGGCAGTTTGAGCCTTAACATCTCCAGCAAAATATTGAGCCTTCCTGAACAGCGTATCAAACTCGTTCAACACGATGTGGAACCACAAAGACTGATAATCTATTGTGATCGTGACCGCCGCTATTGAGTGATTGACCCAACAAACGGCAAAGCAGCTACGGTTAATTGCTATCAACATAGAACTATCCGTAATCGGCCGCTGTATGGTTTTGATTGTTATCTGGACATTGAGTAGCTGCGACTCATGGCAGACAATGGTTGGAGACTAGTGAGTTTATCGATACAAGTAATCGTTACACGCTACTCTCAAACACCGGTGTGTGATGCCAGATGGTCAATCTATATTCTACGCCATCCACTCATCTATCTCACGAAACCGGAGAAGAGCCTTTTAATTTTGAACATATTCCCATGAATCAAACAATTAAAACTAAACACACCCGTTGATTCTACTATCGTTCCAAAGAAGATGATATTCTTCAGGGAATGGACCATCTTTATAATCCAGGCTGGATACAGCTTGTAGATTTTCACGGAATATGAGCTGACGTACCATCTCAGGAATCATTGCCATTCCAATCTGTTTTCCAAGGCACTCATGCTCACCCAAACCATAGGTCAAATGATGGGACCAATCGCGCTCCGGATTAAACTCATCAGGATTTTCGTAAACTCGGGAATCAAACATAGCCGATTGAATCAACGTTAGTATAGTGGTTCCTTTCGGGAGGGTAACTTCCCGCTCAGACCCTCGACCAAAAGTATAGTCTTTTGATAGTTGCCGAAAAAGGTATGGGCTAACCGGCTCAAAGCGTAGAGCCTCCCATACCATACTATCAATCTCTGCCGTCTCTTCTTTTACCGCAGCAGCTTTAGCTTTTTTAAGTAATTCTGGATGTTTAATAAAAAAGTCAACCACATGGGCAACAACTTTAGAGCTTGTTTCTACAGAACCAACCAGCAAGCCACCAACATTAGCTCCCAAACGCTGCATAGGGAACCCTATTTGTTTAACAAAAGACGTACCCAACATACGCTTAACAATATCATCTTTTAATTGTCTAGGTTCCATCCCCATTTTGACACGCAAGGCGTTGCTTAATGTAACCCAGACTTTCCGACCACGATCTTTAATCTTAACCTCTATCAGTTTCCTGATAATCAGTGATTTTATGTACTCACTAAATTCCTTATGACACCGCTTATGCTCAATCTCAATACACTCGTACTTCTCTTCAGCATTTAAATCAAAATGCTGGTTATAAAAACTGTCATATTGACTCCAATATGACCATTCCAGCATCTTTTTCCGATCAACCCCATCCAAGCCAAAATACTTCTGTACCATTATGACAGGCACCATACGACTGTATTGACTAATTATTTCAAGCTTGCCATTGGCTCCCTCAATAATCTCCTTGGACACTTCCCGAACCAACTGCCGAATACGAGGAATATCGTCACGATGCGTATTCCACTGAAGATGATCACCGCCAACGATTAAACATGATCGCTTTTTCTTCCTAAGCATTCAAAATCTTCG